>JAMPED010000009.1:53570-85094 GCA_023665325.1 Acetobacter sp. | reverse complement strand
AACTGATTAATTGTAGGCATCACAAATTTCCTTAAAAGTTAAATTATTAAAACGACTTGCCTTATAAAAACAGATTCTCAAAGATACATTCTTTTTAATTCAATATAAACCTTTGATTTGCCATCTTTAAAGGCAAAACAAACCAAGAGGATAGCTACACTACCCCCCGATAAGTTGGGCAAACCATACCTTGTTTTTTTTATGAAGTCAACCATTATTTTAAACATTTTTTAATTTAAATGTGTTTTAAAGCTCGGTTTCCGAATCGGAAAACAATAATAATTGACATCACTCAACATTTAGGATATAATTATTATATTTAGAGGAAATAATTATGACTGAAGATGAGAAAAAACAGACTGCTGAAGAAGCTAAAAAAAGAGTTACCGATAAGCTCAAGGTCAAAACTATAGAAACTGCAATAGTTGCCTCTACACTAACGCCAACTCTTGCTAATGCTCAAACTGCTGAGCAATCAGCGAATTTTCCCCCTACACCGATTGAACAAACCATTTCCACCATACCAAGCCAAGCAAACATCATAAATATTGACGAAGCTGAAAACCTCCCTACTTTCGGCAGTGATGAGTGGTTACGAGATAATATGAAGCAAGATAGTAATGAACACACCACAACCCTAAATGATGAAATTACTGCTTTACAAACGGCACAAACAGCAGAAACATATAATAATCAACTTTCCCAACCTTTAGATATGGAAAATCCCGAAATTTGTGAGAATATGTTTTCAAAAAGCCAAGTAGGAAATATATCATACCAGGCGGCTACTCATATACGAAAACCGCAAGAAGCAAATACGCCACAAAAAAGACCAAATCTTAAACACCCCAAAGCTATCTATAAAAAAGAAGACTTTCGCAAAGCGGATATGAATAATTTTAAGGATGCAATGATGGCAAAATATGCCAATGCAGCTTTTGATAAAGATAGCGAAAACATCACCCTTTATATCCCCCAAGAACATACCCAAGAAGAATTAAATAATTTATTAGACAAAGGGGATAAAAAGCGTTATGAATATGTAACAGGAAACTACGTTGTTGAAGAAGCTATCAGGCTCCACGAACATTCACATCTAGAAGATTGGGTATATAATGGACAAAATACCATAACCCACCCAGTAGATATTGCCAAAGCTGACCGCCTGACAGAAACAAAAGCCTACGCCGTCGAAAACCTTTATATGGCAAATCAATACACATTGCTCAAACAACAAGGAATTGAAACCGTCGTTTTAAATGATAAAGAACGACCAGTTGAATCATTACTAGAGGTGTATCCAAATTTAAAAGAAACTGTTACTCAAATAGAGGTTGAAACGGAGGGTAAAGGATTTGATGCGCAAAATCCTGACCACGTCCGCAAAGTCGTCGAAAATGCCTCAGACTATTGGCATTCAAAACGCATAACGGCATATAACAAGCAACACGTTAAATCAGCCCAACAAGATGCCAATGTATCAAATATTTTTGAGTATATACAACACGATGACAAAGCATTTGACAAAGTCAGCCAACAAATGATTTCCAATCGAGTATATATTGGTAACAATACAAATGTTGATTTATCTAACTGCGGAGATTTGTTAAATACACTAACCACTGAAAACGCTCAAGAATTGCTAAGTACAAAAAAAATAAGCAACATACAAGACGTAACTTATGGCGACATACAAAAAATTGATAATTACTTAACCACTCAAAAAGGTCTCTCCAGCACTGAAGAAAAACAAAGCTATCTCACTGAAAATATCGAAAACATTGTAACTAGAAACGGTTCTGTTGATGAAAATTTAAAACAAATCATATTAAACACAAACAACGAAAACAATCAAGCCATTGTTTATGCGGATAATCTAACCGAAAAAACAGATGAAAATGGACATCGTATTATAAGCGGAGAAAAGGGAACCGTGGACTTAACCGCCTATCAAGAGCAACAAATAAATCAAAATTTAGAAGCCACCCTGCAACAACAACATCAAGATTATAAAGCAGAATTAGCCCAACAAACCACTATGCTAACCCCATCTACTCCATTGCAAACGCAAGAAGTTTCCCATACCATACCCGCAAATACCTTACTAAATATGAAACAAAACAATAGATAAACCACACACTTCCCCATTTAAAAACCAATAAAGAAAAATAATAAAGACTGTATGCAAAAAAATCCAACCAGTTTTTAAACCTGCCGTTCGTTTTGTTTTTTCATAAACTGAATATCTATTGTTTGACCACTTGCTCTGTCGCTGGTATTTGAAGCCGCTGCCGAAGTAGCCATCAAAATCTCTGCTTCTCTAACTTTTTTCTCCTGAAAATAACCCGAGACTACCGTCTGTTTTTTCATTTCATCTTTTAAACCCTGCCGACCGTCTTCCTGCGCTTTTTCCAAAACTTTCCGAATATCGTCATTTTCTTCAGCTATCGCTAAAACTTCAGACGTTACCTCCGCCCCATTATCAATCATCTGTTGAATAACCTCTACCGAAGGTTGACACGGTTTAATAATATACGGAGGCGTCTGCCGTATTGCACCCACTTGCTCTTTCGATGCAACTGCATACATCAGAGGAGACCAACCATTTTCATCTTTCGCATTGATATCAAGCCCCGCCCGCTGTAGCAGTTTTACCACTTCAATATTATTGCGCAACGCCGCATTTGACATATAATTCATCCCCACCCTGCTATCTGTTATGCGTACATCAGCACCAGCATTGATAAAAACTTCCATCTCCGCCGCATTTTTACCCATCATCGGCACCCTACCATCTTTTGCGCAATGGTTAACATCAGCGCCCATTTCCACCATCAGCTGAATTATTTCCGGATTCTGCGCAAAAAATAGCGGCGTATATCCAGCACATACCCCCGTTTGAGTCTCCACATTGACATTTGCACCATTTTCAAGCAAAAATTTCGCCGTTTCATTATTACCTAAATACAATGCTTGCATTAAAAAATTTTTTCCAGCGGCATTAAATGTATTATTGACATCCATTCCAGATGCAACCAAAGTCTGCAAAATCTCCTTATCTTCGCACACCAGAGCATACTCCCACACAAAACGATCGGAAGCATCTTTAGCATCTAAATCAACCCCTGTTGCAATCAATCGCTGGACTTCATCTTTATCTTTTAAGCTAATTGCCCACATCAGATCCGTCCGTCCCGCAAATTCCTCAGGAACCTGTTCCGCACCAGCATCAATCAATTTTTTCGCCATAACAAGACGTTTATCCCCCTGCATCGGCAGCATATCAAACACTGTATCACCTCTTCCCCCCGATACATTCACATCAGCTCCTTTTGCAAGCAATAAATCTACCATTTCAAGATTTCCCGAATAAACAGCCACCATCAGCATAGTTTCTTTTTTACCCTTGCTTCGCGGCGTGTTCAACTCCTCCACACTCATATCGGCAATAAGTGCTTTTACCTCATCAACGTTGCCCATCATTATTGCTATACGCAATTGCTCTTTAAGGTCTTGTTCTTGTACCATCTGTTCAGTCATATTGCAATCTTCCATAAAATAACCATACATAAAGTATAGCAAAAAATATAAAAGTTGTCAATATTCCCCCCTTCCCCGCAAGACACAATAAAAAAATAAAAAAAACTCTTTACAAAAAAAAATAATTATTTTATTAAAGATTCTCATAGATGCACTCGTAGCTCAGCAGGATAGAGCAACAGCCTTCTAAGCTGTGGGTCAGGCGTTCGAATCGCCTCGAGTGTACCAGATTTGATGAAGCTCCTTCGGGAGCTTTTTTTGTTTTTCCAAAAACATCTTTTTACTTGCAAATAACGCCAGATTCTGCTATTCTATCAGTTAAGGAGCAAGTTATGGTTACAAAAGATAATTCACATATCAAACTTGGCAAACGAGTTAAAAAGTCAAAAGAGCATCCTCTTGGCTGGGAATATATCAACATTATCCCCAAAGATATTGCTTGCATCATCGCTCTACCTGGTTCAAATGCCGATAATTCTAAAAAAGCTAATGGTTTTGCCAAAATGATTGAAGAAACACTAATGGATAAATCTCTTCCCATTTTTTCAGTAGAATATAACTTTGGCGAACGAATTTTTCGTATAGACCGCGAAGCACTTCTCTCACAATATGGACAAGAAGACAAAAACGGAAAATTCATTCGTTGCGTTAAGGAAGAAGACAAAACCTACATCCCGCAATATATCCGTGAGCTTTACGCCAAAACCATTGCGCCACGTTTGCGTGATGATAATGGGAAGCAAGCCCCCATTCAACAAGCCGCACAAAATTTAAATATGCTTGTATTTGCAGATCACTGCCAAGGGTCCACCATTTCTTTTCAACTTGAACGGTTAATGGATGCAGATATGAAACAATTAGGTTATCCTGAAAAAACAAGAGATTACCTTTTCAAGCAAATCCATAACATTGCTGTTGCACCTGTCACACCTTATGGTATTACCAAAACCACAACATTTAAATTTGTTTCCTTAGATGATGAGGTAGCAATGAGTGTTCGCACCCCACAAATACAACACATTTTACGTCGCAAACACGAACATCAACGCTATTTAGACGGTATCAGTGGCAATGAAACCGAACGCCAAAGCAGCAACAAGCCCTTCACTATGCAATTTAGTATGTTTTGCCCCTCGGGCAATGAAACCGTTTTTGCCGTTAATAATATGTATCCTATAGACATTCAACAAGACCCAGATTATGAGGGAATTGAACACACTTTTGCTCCTTATTCAGACAGAGACGATGATGACCGCACCAAACAAGGAGACTTATTAAGCCGTACTTTTCGCACAACATTAAACTGGCTTGCTGCACACGCCAAAAAAAACGAAACAGAATTTGTAGAACTTCATAACATTAGTCAAGAAAAGAATTTGTCTCCCCTGTTCAAACAGGCAAAAAATAATCGTTATAATTTCATCACGCGTGAAACCAGTTTGCTTAAAGCACGTCGCAGCAAAGATACCAGATAAACACACACCCCGCTTGACAAGCACACATTTCGCGCTATACTATTGCCGTTTCAAAAAGATAAAAAGGAAAGAAAATGCAAAAAATCACATTTCAAGGCGCATTAGGCGCATACTCACACATCGCCTGCCAAGAGCTATTTCCAGCTTCCGAATACATCGCTTCCGACACTTTTGAACAAGCAATGGAACTTGTAGACAAAGGTGAGGCTGATTTTGCAGTTATTCCAGTTGAAAATTCTAATGCTGGACGTGTATCTGATGTACATTTTCTTCTCCCCAAAACTGATTTAACCATCATCGGTGAACATTTCTTGCGCGTCGAACACCAGCTATTAGGGCTGCCAAATGCCAAACTTGAAGATATAGAAGCAGCCGCATCTCACCCGCAAGCCTTAGCACAATGTTCCGAATTTTTAAAAAAACATCAAATTAAGGCATTATCCCGCATAGATACCGCCAAGTCTTGCGAACGCATTATTGAAATGCAGGATATAACACGCGCCGCTATTGCCTCTAAACTTGCCGCAGAAATTTACGGCTTAAAAATCCTCGTTTCAAATATTGAAAATGACGGCAACAATACCACCCGCTTTCTCGTTATGAGCAAAAACAAAACTATGCCCAAAGATGACGGCTCCAAATTTGTCACATCACTGGTATTTAAAGTAAAAAACATTCCTGCCGCATTGTATAAAGCGCTTGGCGGCTTCGCCACTAATGGCGTTAACATTACCAAAATTGAAAGTTATGTCATCGGCGGCAACTTCATTTCTGCTCAGTTTTATGTCGAAATTGAAGCACATCCAGAATCACCAGCCTTCAAACTAGCATTTGAAGAATTAAAATTCTATTCTGAAAACATTCACTTCCTCGGTACATATAAGGCCCACCCTCGTAGATATTTGTAAATCCTCCGCCTCTACACTAGCAAAAAGTTAAACCCTACCTCATCATACATATAAAAGCGGCTATAAAACGTTGGCAACCGTAAATAAAACCCTTATATCATCCGTGTTTCTTAAACAAATTAGAGGAGAAATAAAATGTCTGATTGTATTGATGACTTGCAAAGCCAAATCGATGAATTAAAGAGCTCAAGCTCTAGCCGTGGTCGTAAATCTTCTTCCGGTTCAAGCCGTGGACGCTCTTCTTCATCTTCATCAAATTCTTCTGGCTCTTCAGAACGCAAAGCTGGCAGAAAATCTGGCTCCAAAAGCTCATCTTCTTCAAACTAATTAAGGAGGAGGAAATCCCTTTCGCCCCAAAGCGAAAGGGATTTTTTTATTGCAATTTAAAAGATTTAGCTCTATAGTACAACTCAATAAAAAAATTATTATAACTAAAATCAATCATTATGGAAAAAATTAAACAATTATGCTTATTTGCTTTGCTGCTGGTGCTTTCTACCTCGTGCAACAAACTAACTGGAACAGATTATGAAACAATGGATTACGGTATCATCACCACCGTAGATTCCACTAAATATAGTCTTACTGTTCACTCATTAACAACGGATTCATCCCACAATTGGTATGTTAAAACCCCGCTGTATGACAATCTCTCAACTTGGGGATTTGCCTACTCTTCTCCCATTACTATCGGTGACACCGTTTACATTTATCGCGATGGAGGTAATTTACTGGTAAGCCAATATAACCTCACAGATGCAGATAACATCGATAATGCTTTATTCCAATTCTATTGGCATAACATTGCCGCCAATTGGCTATGGTTTGGGTTAATTTTCTGCATCATCGGCATACTTGGTGCCGGTATGTTAGATGGAGTAGTACGGTTTCGAACTTCAGAAACTCCCTTCGTTGTCGCCATAATCGTTGGCTGGATCTGTTCTCTTGTTATCTGCCACACAGCTTCAGAGTTACACCTATTGCAAAATGGCACAATCACTGCAATAACCGAAAAACATATTACTCTAAACAATAAAGATATTATCCCTTATGCCACATTAGAAGATATCACCACGCATAAGCCGGTGACCATCGGAATGAACGTTTCTGCTTATCGCTACACATTAGATAATCTCAACAGCACCTGTATTTTTTTTAGCAGCCGACCGCTAAATCAACAGGTTCTCAAAACCTCGCAGACATATCCAAATATCTTTTTGTTAACCAGTCTCTTGTTTTGGGTCACCGCGATTTTATCGCAAATACCCTTTTTCTGTTTAAACGAGTTTTTGATAAAGAAAAAACTAAAAAAAACAACACAATCTTAAATTAAATCAGCCCCCAAAACAGGGGCTTTTTTTATGCCTTAAGCACCAAGGGCAGATAAACTTTAAATGTTGTTACACCATCTTCAGAACTAATCACCATATTCCCTCGATGACGTTTAATAATCTGCGCCGCAATAGCCAATCCCAACCCTGTTCCCTTAATATTTTGATTTTTATGCTGCTGCAAACGATAAAAACGCTCAGTCAACCGTTCCAAATCCATCGGCGCAATCGTCACTCCCACATTCGCAATGCTAATTTCAACCGCCTCTCCTTCTGCCACGTCATAATATTGATGCGGCGGAACACTTTCTACCTTAGTTGTTACCACCGAAACCGTCGTTTCTGGCAATGCATATTTAACCGCATTGTCCAGTAAATTCTGTAGCACCTGTGTTAATTGACTAATATCCGCCGTCACCTGAGGCAAGCGTGCAAACTGCGTTTTAAAAATCAATCCCCGCTCTCTAATTTTAAGTTCTAGCGCATTTTTAATCTCGCGAATAATTGTATTGATATTAACTTTCTCTTCAGGCAATGTATTCACCGTCAATTCGACCTTAGAAAGAGAAAGTAAATTTTCAATCAAAGCAGACATATACGCCGCTTGTTCTCCCATCACTTTCAAAAACTTATCACGCGCTTTTTCATCGTCTTTAGCTGTAGTTTGTAACGTTTCCACAAAACCAGAAATAATTGAAAGCGGAGTTCTTAACTCGTGGCTTGCATTTGCCACAAAATCTTGCTGCATTTGCTCAAACTTCAGTGCTTTATTAAGGTCATAAAACGAACTTACCGCCACTACTTCTCCTTTTGCAAACCACGGCAAAGTCGACAACCGTACATAAAACTTCGGTTTATTTTTAAGCTCAATTAAACAAACGTTCAACTCTGCCCGCCGTACTTTTTGCTCCAAAATCTGCTTAAGCGCCGCATTAAACTTCGCATCACTCACAAACTTTTCAAAAGCTTTATTGTTCAAATCTGCAGCAAAAAGCAAACGTGCAGCCAAATTTGCCCCAATAACAATTCCACTTTGGTTTATCATAACCAATGGATCAGGCAACGTATCCAAAACCGCAGCATCAGAAAGCGTACGATTCTCAAGCATTTCCGCTTTATCAATCCAAAACTTATGCATTGAGTTAATCGCTTCAGTCAAATCTCTGGTTTCCTTCTCCGTCATATTCTTAAGCAAATCTTCCTCAGATGCCCCAGAAGAAAGACTTTGAATATATTTTTTAACCTGTTGAATCTCAACCGATATCGGCATCAAAAATACCGTATTAAAAAACAAAATACAAATATAACATCCTGCCGCCAACAAAGGAGACAACACATCAAACAACGCTAAAATCATAAAAATCAGTCCCGCTGGCACCGAAAGAATTAACACACGTAAAGAAAATCCTGAATCTTTATCAATGCCCAAAAACTCTTTATCTTGATTTATCATTAGTATATCTCTAAAATTATCGTGGACTAACAAATATAAAAGAGTATAGTAAAACGAAGTTTAGAATTAGTTAATTTTGAGGAACATAATGAACGACGCAACTGCCCAAACCTTATCTCCCACAATGGCAAGCATTGATGATATGAAAGATAAAACATTAACACCGGCAATGGGACAATATTTAGAAATAAAAAAAGAACATCCAGACTATTTGTTGTTTTATCGAATGGGAGATTTTTACGAGCTATTTTTTGAAGATGCTGTCACCGCTTCAGGAGCTCTAGGGTTAACTTTAACAAGTCGCAGCAAAACCAAAGATAAAGAAATACCAATGTGCGGCGTTCCTTTTCACGCTTATGAAATCTATATGGCTCGTCTAATAAAAATGGGCTACAAAGTCGCAATATGTGAACAAATGGAAGACCCGAAAGAAGCCAAAAAACGTGGCTACAAAGCTGTTGTACGCCGTGAAGTGGTACGCCTAGTCACTGCCGGTACACTAACTGAAGAAACCTTACTTGATGCCAAACGTAACAACTATATCGCCGCCTGTTATGTTCGTTCCTCAGAGATTGGCTTGGCGTGGATAGATATCTCTACTGGTTCCTTTTTTATGCAACATATTGATATCGGCAAGGTACCAGCACACATTGTACTTTCTAACGCTCTTGCCCGTTTAAATCCTGTAGAGTTACTAATTGATGACCGTCTGCTAGAATATCCAGAATATTTTGAATTATTTGGCGAATATCGTGATCAGCTTTCCGTTCGACCACACGCGTTTTACAACCTCAACAGCGCCACCAACACACTCTTAAAGGCATATAACATTAAAGCTATTGACGCTTTTGGAGATTTCTCTAAGGTAGAGCTCACTGTTGCTGGTGTATTACTTGGCTATATCGAAAACACACAAAAAGGACGTTTTCCCCGCCTAGAAATGCCTACACGTATCTTAGGCAAAGATCTTATGGAGATAGACTCAGCCACCCGTCGCAGCCTAGAATTACTAACACCAACAGGATCTGGCGGTGTCAGCCTATTAAAGATAATGGATAAAACCGTCACTGGCATCGGGGGCAGATTATTAGCAGAACGCCTAGCCGCTCCCACAATGAACATCAAAGAAATCAATGACCGACTAGATTGTGTTTCCTTTTTTATTGATAATCCAAACGTTAGATATGAAATTCGTGATGCAATGAGCCGCTGTTTGGATATGGAACGCGCTATTCAACGCTTAAGCTTAGGACGCGGTGGACCGAGAGATTTATTTGACCTAGCCCAAACCCTTCAACTCATCCCGCGCATTCAAACCGCCATCACCCTCTTTGCTACACATCAGCCAGACAGTGTATATGCACTTCCTCCTAAAGTATTACACGAATTAGCTGCCGGTTTTTTTGATCACTCTCTTTTAGCAGAAAATATCACCAATGTTTTAGAGACAAAACGTGAAGATCTACCGGTTTTAGCACGTTCCGGTGGTTTCATCCGCAAAGGCGCTTATCCTCCACTTGATTATTTACGTGATATCCACGAAGAAAGCGAAAAAAAATGTCAAGAATTGCAAAAAAACTATAGCATTGAAACCGGTGTCACAGGTATAAAAATTAAAAATAACTCCGTCATTGGCTATTTCATAGAAGTACCGAGTAAATTTGCTGATAAACTATTAGAAAATAAAAAATTCATTCACCGACAATCTGTTTTAAACGCCGTTCGTTTTACTACTGAAGAATTGGTTGACTTGGAAAACGAAGTCAATACCGCACTTGAACGCGCACTTGAGATGGAAATGCAAATATTTAACGAACTAACCGAACACGCATTAGCACAGGCTGATGCCATTCAACGCTCTGCTGAGCGTATTGCTGCATTAGATGTCTCCGCCGCTTTGGCAGAACTTGCACAAGAGGAAGGTTATGTCCGTCCGCAAGTAGACGACAGTCTAGATTTCAACATTATTGAAGGCAGACACCCCGTCGTTGAAACTGTAATGCGTAAAGAGGGGGCTGGTAAATTTGTCGGCAATAACTGTGTTTTAAATGCGGAAAATGATCGCATTTGGCTCTTAACTGGTCCCAATATGGCAGGTAAATCCACGTTCTTACGCCAAAACGCCTTAATTGCGATTATGGCACAGATGGGATCATTTGTACCAGCAAAAAGCGCTAAAATCGGGGTGATTGATAAAATTTTCTCCCGTGTCGGCGCCAGTGATGATTTGGCACGTGGTCGTTCAACCTTTATGGTGGAGATGGTCGAAACTGCCGCCATCTTAAACCGAGCTGGCGAACGTTCATTTGTTATCTTAGATGAAATCGGTAGAGGCACCGCCACCTTTGACGGCCTGTCTATCGCTTGGGCAGTTGTGGAACAGTTAGCAGAGGTAAACAAATGCCGCACCGTTTTTGCCACCCACTACCACGAACTAACTAAACTTCATAACCGCTTAGAAGGCTTAAGCTTGCATTGTATGAAAATCAAAGAGTTTAGTGGTGAAGTTGTATTTATGCACGAAGTCATAGAGGGTGCTGCCGACCGTTCTTATGGTATTCACGTTGCCAAACTGGCAGGGTTACCAGAACTCACCATCAAACGAGCCGAACAGGTTTTAGGTTTGTTAGAAGAAGAAAAGCAAAATAAAATCTTAACCGCTGTTGAAGATGATTTACCTTTATTCAGTGTGTTACAAGAAAGTGTCAAAGAAGAACCTAAAGAACAACCAAAGAGCGCTGTCGAAGAAGAGCTAAAAGAAATCGACATTGACAACCTCTCCCCCCGTGAGGCCTTAGCCAAACTCTATGAGCTGAAAGAAAAATTAGGAGAATAAACCAAGCGCCCTATAAAGGGCGCTTTTCCATTATTGTGGCTCAGAAGGCACATCGACAAGTCGCACCTCAATCCGCTTATTGTAATACCTTAAAAGCTCCGCTACAGCATTCCAATAAAACTTTCGTCGTGCCATCTCTACCATTTCAATTCTATATGCTGGTACTCCGATTTTATCACTCACCTCAGAAAGAGCAACCCGCTTATTCACTCGTTCGTTCATCAATAACGCCCCGATTTGCCGTTTCACATCATTACACAGCCTATCGCCATTCATAATATATGCTTTTTCTTCTTCTAATGTTTTAAACATAATTTCATACTCCAATTTGTTAAAGTTAAAACAAATGGCACTGAAAAATCCAGCGCCAGGGAGTTCAGAAATCACAACAGTATGACTCTCTTGGTCTTCAATATATAACCAAGAGCTCCCTGACTTAAATCAAGGAAAATTATCTGTTGAGAGCCTCTGACAGCCCTATCGACATCTCTGCCGACCACATCACTATAAAACAGAAATCGTAAAAGTAAAGTTAAAAATTTCTCCGTCATTGCGAGCGAATATAAACCAAAAGTTACGCAGGTGCCGCTGGCACTGGATTGCCACGTCGCACGTTGGCTGTGCGCCACCGCACTCCTCGCAATGATGTATTTAAACTCTCACGAGATCGCTTGACTTCACTACGCTCAGAGCGATGACATATTAAAAGAAACAAAACCATACTCTCTTTCTTCTGTCATCCCTCTCGGGCAGTCTGCTCTGCTGCCCGAGTCAAGGGATCTCCTGTTCCACACCGCAGCTCAAAGTTATGCCTGTGCGTTGCCACCAATCCACAAACAAAAAGCCGCAAGCCTTTACATACTCTCCCCCGCTGGATTGCCACGGGCTAAAGCCCTCGCAATGACGATGAAAAAAGCGAGCCACATCTACCACAAACTCATTCTCCGTTCGTGGTTCTAATAAAAGTGGGATAAATTGCGGTGCTAAATGCAAAAGTCCCCTCCTAAACCGGAGCGTACATAGAAGTACGTGAGGATTTAAGAAGGGGCTTCCACTCGCCTCAAACTCTCACTCCGTTCGTGGTCCTAAGAAAAGTGCGGAATTTTGCGAAATAGCCGCTGATGTCCTGCTAGGGAGGGGAGCGTACATAAACGTACGTGACCCGACCAACGACAGGCTTCCATCTGCGAGCTAGTTCACAAAATTACACACTTTTATAAAGCGCCGTGAGTCTCGCGGGCGCAGCGGACGTAGTCCTTATAGTATTCATCAAGACTTTGCTGAACCAGACAATTAACTGTTCCTTTCGGGAAACGACCACGCATATCAGCTTTACCAGCAGGAACACCGGTTAAAAGCTCAATACCATCATCAACAGTATCAATAGCGTAGATATGGAACTGCCCGTTTTCTACGGCTTCTACAACATCTTCACGGAGCATAAGGTTAACAACATTCGTACGAGGGATAATCACACCTTGTGTGCCGGTTAAACCATTATATTTACAAACCTCGAAAAAGCCCTCGATTTTCTCATTCACTCCGCCAATCGGCTGAATTTCACCAAACTGGTTGATTGAACCGGTTACAGCGATGGATTGCTTAATCGGTAGTCCGGAGATAGCTGAAAGCATACAGTAATATTCGGTTGAAGACGCTGAGTCCCCATCCACTCCACCGTATGATTGCTCAAAAACAATGGAAGCAGAAAGAGATAGCGGCGAATGTTTAGCAAAACGATTAGAAATTAGCGCTTGCAAAATCAACACACCCTTGGAGTGAATTGGACCACTCATCTCCACTTCACGCTCAATATTGATGAATTCACCACGCCCAAGACGAACCTGTGTGGTAATACGAGCCGGCTTACCAAACGAATTGCGGGTAAAGTTATACACCACCAAACCGTTAATCTGCCCAACACGCTCGCCTTTAACATCCATCAAGATTGTACCTTTATCAATCTGTTCAAGCATCGCACGGTTAATACGGTCCGCACGATATACCTGCGACTTAATCGCCTGCTCAATGTGGTTTTTGCCAATCTGGCTGGCTTTAGATTTACGCGCCCAATAATCCGCCTCTTTTAATAAATCACCAATAGAAGCAACGTGCGCTGTCAATTTTTCCGTATCATCCGCCATACGAGAAGAATATTCGATAATCTTAGCCACAGCTTGCTTGTTTAAAGAACGCAAATTTTTCTTTTTTGAAAGCGAACCGATAAGCTTTGCATATTCAACCTCGTTTTCTTCCGTACGGTCAATTACCCCGCCAAAATCTGCCTCAACTTTGAAATAGTCTTTAAAATCAGGATCTCGCTCACTTAATAGCTCATAAAGCTCCGCATCACCAGTCATCACCACTTTAACATCTAAAGGAATAGGCTGCGGGTCAAGCGAGATTGTAGCAAAACTTGTATCTTCGCTCGGCGCCTCGATTTTAATTTCTTTTGAAGCCAACGCCCGTTTAAGTGAATCCCAAGAATACGGTTGTAAAAGAAGCTTGCGTGCGTCAATTAACAAAAAGCCGCCGTTTGCCCGATGAAGCGCTCCGCCTTTTATTAAGCTAAAATCGGTAATTAGCGCACCAAATTGCTGGATACGTTCAACTTTCCCAACCAGATTTCCTTGTGTCGGATGGTCTAAAAGCACAATCGGCGCACCGCTGTCCGGTACATTTTTAACCACAACATTCACTTTGAATTTGCTGTAGCGATCTTCTTCTTGTTGCCCTTTAAGTTGGCTTAATAGACCACTCATCGGATCATCTTCTGATTGCGGCTTGCTATCTTGATTATAATTTGGCACATATGTCGTAATATTATCTAAAATATGCTCCCGCACCGTCTTCAGATAATCTGCCACTCTGCGGTTGCCTTTATAGTTTTGTTTAATCTCATCAAGCGGAGTTTTAATGGCCTCTTTCACAAGTCTTTCTTGTAATTTTTTAATCTCTTCAGATTGTTTTTCTTCCCACTGCGGTGCATTATCTTGATGAAGGGCAATCTCTTCTTGCATAGCATTTAAATCTGCCATAATCTCATCTTTTTCTTCATCAGAAAGCGTATCAAAAACATCCGGACTAATAATCTCGCCATTTTTCATCGGCGCCACCACAACCCCCATCGGCATATGTAACAGAGATACTTTTTTACCCTTGGCTTTTTTCTGCAAAACTTTAATATAGTCGTTGCGTTTTTCTTGATATTTTTCACGAATAACACGAAGCTGCTCTTCATAAAGTTCGTTTTTAACAACTTCCGGCAATTCGTGTTCGGCAAAATCGGCAAACTCTTCCATCGCCTTGGCAAACCCGGCTGCCTCACCTGCAGCAAAATTTAGCGCAATCGGCTTATGCGGCTCATCAAAATTATAAACATACGCCCAATCATCAGGTGTTTTACGTTCTTTACCCTCTTTTTCAAGGATTCTCTTAACCAAACTAGTCTTACCAGTTCCCTCAGGACCTAAGCAAAAAAGGTTATATCCTCGAGATTTAATGTTAATCCCAAGTTCCACCGCACTGATGGCTCTGTCTTGCCCAAGGGCTGAAAGACGTTCTTCCAAATCCGCCGTTGTTGTAAAATCAAACTTTGCCGGATCACACTTGCGATAAAGCTGCTCAGAAGTTAATTTTGTAATAGCCATTTAAAAAATATCCCCTATATAATATGGTTAGAACATATCGTGGTCGCATTATAGGTTTAAAAAACTAACATAGAGTAAAGATTTTGAAAGATTTTGGTATCAAAGCACTGTTTTTTGCAGAAATCATTATCGGTGTAATAATCGCCGCTATCTATATGGTACGTTTTCGCTTTCTTAAATACTGCCAAAGCAAAGCTAAAAACTGGCTTTCTTCTTACCAAAATAAAGACCTCCCATTTTATTATTCTTCGTACGCAATAAAACAAGGGTGCCAACACGATTTTTTTAATACACCATATTCAATAGTCGATAAACTTATCATTGACGCAGCGCTCATTCCCAATAGGCTATCCCTTCTGCTAGAAATAAAAAAAGCACTCATCCAACATCCCAAAAGCTTTACACTAACTCTGTTAAAGGCGCACATTTATTTAAGCTCAGATAAACTGATACAATTCAGACACATAATGCAAAACCTCAACCTACCATCGTTCACAAAAAAACACGAACGCGCACAATATTACTACTTTAGCGCATTAAACGAACTCTATGAAACAGATATGGATAAAGCTTCAAAACTATGTTCAAAAGCCTTAAAGATATATCAAAAACTGGGGTTTATGTATGAAGAGGCTGAATGTTATCTCCTGCTTTCACAGATATACCGTATCACAGGTATTTTTGATATAGCAGAAACAATGTTAAAAGAGGCTGATAAACGCTTTCGCAAATTAAAAATAAACGCCAAAAAAGCCGAATGTATGGCATATTTTGGGTTAATCTCTTTTGGACGCGAACAATATAATTTTGCCATCCAATATCTTTCTGGCGCCGTAGCCATAGCCAAACAACACAAACTCACCCGTTCGTATGCAGATATCAACAACTGGTTGGGCTTAGCTTTTTATATGATCCAAAAACGAGGAAAAGCAGAAAGAAGTTTCCTCATCGCCCTTAAAAAAGCTCAAACCAAAGAATGCACAGCTTATGCTGCCGAAATGCTCTCCCGCATCAGATACCAAAACCGAGATTATAAAAATGCCCTAAAATATGTAGACACCGCCTTAAGTGTATCAGACTTTCAGGTAAACCCTGCGGGTTTCTTAGAAAATCTATATATAAAAGCAGAAATCTTTTTTGCCCAACAAAACTATACACAAAGCAAAAAAATCCTCACCCACATCATCCGTAAAAAACTCCCCCCCGCCACATCATTTTACCCTGCAAACGCCTATACGCTGCTGGGCATAATTAACCTCAAAGAAAACAACCTTAACACAGCTAAAAATCTGTTCAAACAAGCTGTTGACCTTGAACACAGCAAAAATCGCCTAAAAGGCGCCGCGATAGACTACAACAACCTAGCAGAAATCGCCCGTCAGCAGGGCTATACTGCTGAAGCAGAAAATTATCTCAGACAAGCCCTCTCTTATGCAACAAAAATCAACGACAACGAGCTTGAAAATTACCTAAAAACTAAACTTAACTAGCCTCCTGTCTAGCTTGTAAAAACTTGCCCAAAGACTATATCTTCATCATATCGCCTCACTCTGCCAAAACAGAAGAAATAAGAAAGGAATGACGACTGTGTCACATTTTTTACTTACCATACTGTTGCACCTTATTCCCCTTGTACTTTTAATGATACCATTTTTACTGCTATTTGATGTTAGCCTTAAAAGCAAAAAAAAACCATCTCCCACCCCAGATATGAAAGAATTAGAAACACGCCTCAATAAGCTGTTAGAAAACAATCACATATCCGCTCAAATTAACACTCTGCAAAAAGATTTACAAACCACCAAAACCAACACCGTTGCCGCTTATATTAAACTTAATAAAGAAGATATCCGAGGTTTCCATCTCTTTCAGCTCGTCTTTTCACTCATCAAAAACAATGCTGAAGATGATAAAATCATCAAAATTTTGCGACATTACCTCCCTTCGTGTGCCACAACACATTTATATGCAATTCTTCATTCATTCAAAGTATTTCTAAACATCAGTTCACGTGATGGTAAACAAAAAGAATTATTGCGCGATTTAAATCATAATCGCGTTCGCACCACATTGCTTTATCTAGAACAAAAAATCAATCAAACCTTAAACTTCGTTCCTAAAGCCCCTCCGGCAATGCAACAACTCATCATCGATCGAGCCGTAGTATATGGCTTAGTTTTTGCTGGATTTTGCGAATTTTATGATAATGATGCCACTGAAAAAATTCTCCGATTAGCGCAAATGCTCTCTCCTGAAATTTTCAAATATTGGCATATCATACCCAAACAAAACGAACAAGAATATACTGCTTTCAAGCAACATATAAACACTAAAGTTATTGCCGAACGTCTGAATTAACGATATTTTTCATTTTTTGCTTGTTTTTGTCCAAAAAGTATGTTACAGTGGGTTCGTATCAAAATACGATTATGAACAATAAAATACATATAGTTATGAACAAAAACTTTTTTGTAAACTTCGTCATTAAAACTGACGAAGCTATCCGGTTGGAATGCCGCCGTGGTAAAGACTTAGCTAATCGTGAAATTTTCATCGTAAAAGAAAAATATTTCTTTTATTATGTATTGAACCGCCGTCAAGGCGTGAACACGGTTTCCCTAAGAGAAATCACCGCTGAGGAGTATCTCGCTCGCAAAAAAGAGCTCTTAAGCTGCCGTCCAGATGAAAACACCAAAGAGTGGGAAAACGATGGAAACAGCTATGCACTCAAGACGTTCTATTATGGCACCTGGCGCCGTAATATGTCTGCCAAAGACTGCATCTTCTTAACCGAAGAAAATCCAGTCAAAGAAATAGTTGATTCTGTCGTTGCGCAAATTTCACAAATGCGCGAAAAAGAAATCTCGCTTGATAAAGAAGCCAAGCGAGAATATGGCAGAAAGTGTGGCGGACTCGCTCAGAAATTGGGAATCAGCTTCGTGAATGCTCTCCGCATTGGTCCTGAAAAGGGCAAGCTGATGAAGTTTAAGGAGAGCTATCAACGTGCATTGATTACCGCACAGGCACTCTCTTTGCACAATCAGCGCCGACTCTATGACCAACTCAATGGTGGTCGTAAAACCCGCAAAGAAGGAATTGAGATGCTCGGGATTCAATTTTTTGACGCCGATGTAAACCTAATGGATTTTACTGAACTCGAAAAAAATCTCTGGAGCACACTCCACGACTATTCGGAAGAAAGTGTAAAACGAGCCATCCGTAATGGAGCTGAAATGGACTATCAAACCAGATTAGCTCTTTACAACAAGCTCGACCACAATAGCCGAGAAGTCAGAAGAGAAGCTCTGACAACCTTAGGGGTTGATTTAGAGCTCATTGAATTCAAGCGTTATCCAACCCAGCGCATCAAAAAAGCGCTGGCCGCAACCCTTGGAATTGAACTGAACTGAACTAAATTAAACCAAAGCCCTGCACACCTCTAAGGTGTCAGGGCTTTCGTTCTTTAAACCGCAAAAAATATGGGGAAAGAAAACTCTCTCCCCATATCATCAAAACTTTCGCTTATTTAAGCAAATTTTCCAAACCCAGCAAACCCATCAGCTCTTCATAGCTGTAAATCTGCTCCTCGGGCGCAGCCGCAACAATATACGTCGGGCGAGCATAGCGGAAGACAGAACGCGCCAAGACTTTCACGTCGTGCGCCGTGGTGTCGCTAATGCCTAAAATGCGATTCGAGATATTATACATATCCCCGCGGCCGATAAGCTGCCAAGCCGTTTCGAGAGCCCTATTATCAGACTTCTCATACTTGTCGAGCTTTTCGACCATCGCCGCATTGCGGGATTTCTCAAGACGACTTTCCGAGGCCTCCGTATCACAAATACGATTGAGCGCCTTAACGAAAATATCCGTCAACTCTTTTGCCCCAGCATAGCGCGACGAAACAGTCACACGCATAGTACGCAGACCATAGTAGCCAGCAATCTTGAAGTCAACACCGGCATCCTTAACACCGGCATCTGCATACGCACGCTCAAGCCTGCGCAAGAACATACTCATCATTACATTTGCCACAGGACTGTCACTCGGTGTCAGATGCTTGACATCCCAGCCAAACATCAATCGCGTAATGCCGTCCGAAACATCCATACGGCCATAACCACCCGTATAGATATTACAGTCAAACTTCGGCATTTTCTCACCCTGAGGAATTTCCCCAAAGTAACGAACAGCAAGCTGCTTGATTTCAGCCGTCATTTTTTTCGGACCAGCAATCACCACCACCATATTAGAGGCGGTGTAATAAGTGTTTGCAAAACGACGAACATCTTCCACTGTGCAAGATGTCACAGACTGGAGATATTCATCTGTTGTGCGAACTAAATCCGCACCAAACGCCGTATGCTTGTATAACAGCTTAAACCGGCGCATTGTCAGCGGGGCTGTATCCAGCGTCTGCTTCACAATCGCCGCTTTGGCAAGTTCTACATACTCTTCTGTCACCACAGCGGAGCTGAAGATATGAGAGACTTTCTCGAGGACTTCCTCTAAATCATCCCCCACCGCTGTATAAGCAGTCATCGTTCCCCCGAACACGGGAATAATTCCCTTGAGCTGCAGCAAAAGCGTTCGCTCAAACAGATTGGCCAACCCGAGCCTCGGCTCGTTTACGTGACCAATATTGATACTCAGGCAT
Source organism: Acetobacter sp. (assembly GCA_023665325.1). The sequence goes on along the minus strand of JAMPED010000009.1, from coordinate 65,244 downwards.
ACAGAGTATTCACTTGAGTTACCGGCATACACAACGGACGCACCATTGCTTAATCTAAACTTTTCCATAAAAATAGAGTTTAAGTAAAACAAAAAAATTATCTTTATTCATAAAAATATGAAATGTGGGATATTCATAACTGTTAAAATATTTTTTGTCAACAAAAAAAGATACCAGCAACTTTATACTAGTACCTTTTGCTATAGTATATAGCGTCTCATAGACAGAATTTATCATCAAAAACGCTAATATAAACCGTATTTCAACACGCTTTCTTCTTAATTTTCAAGAGCATAAATATTTGTCACCACCCAGCCTTCAGCACGTGGTGAAAGAGCATAAACAACAGTCCCTTCACACAGTCCAAACCAAACGGCATTACAAGTTGAAGTCGTATAAACAGAAATATCGGCACCCTCAGCCACAGGTTTAATTTTGGTAATCGCAAAAGACATCTCAGTTGGCCGTTCTGCCACATCAGGACGCCCCAAAATAAACGCGGGAACAACCTCTTTACTACAACCCTCTAATTCCGGCACTAAAGTACACTTTACTGCGCGTTCAATAGCGCAAAAAATCTTATCTTCTGCCGAACAAACATTATTCACATCTACCACGGTATAAGAATGCACCGAATCACTCACCATTCTAGGCTCTTGAAGTTCACTTTGTGCCTCAAGCTTAGGCATACTTTCCCCTCGTAATATATAAATTCCCCACAATGCCGCAACAAATACCCCAATAAATAAACCCAAGATTGCCACTCTTTTCATTTTAACCCCTTTTTATCATAAAATAACATCAAAATTTAAGCATATTTTTAACCATATTATTTTAAATGTATATAAAAAACTCAGGATTATCAAACAAAACTATTGCGATTTTGTAGATTTTCTGCTATAATATACCCGTATGAACGAAAAGGAGAGAAGACGAATGCGTAGAGCAAGTGATGAAAATGGTTATACGATGCTCGAAGCCATTATGTATATTAGCATAATGATTGTTTTGAGTGGTGTACTTGCAAAATATGTCGGCACTGTCTTTACGCGCTACAAAACCGGACGTGTTTCTCAACAAGTCGTAGACCTAAAAAAAATCATCGTTTTCTTTACTGCTGCAGATGAAGACTATAGTAAACTAACATTAGAAGAATTAACTGAAAAAAAAGCCTTACCTTTTGATATGGCAAACCAACACAATGCATTAGGCGGCAAAATAGAAATAAGTTCCGTACAAGCAATGCGAAAAGAAGCTGGTCTCAGTACCACCTCTGATGACAACTATATGTTTCACATCTCATTTGATGGATTACCCCGCGAAAGCTGTATTGAATTATTAACCCAAGGACAATTTTATGGAGGTGGAACAGATATTGATACCATTATTGTCAACAATTCCTATGCTTGGCAATATCAATATTCTTTATATGATACCGTTGGTTTATCCCACGTTCAACCCAAAATTTCCCTCCCCGAATCAAGCATAAAAATCAACATCACCAAAGCTCTTGAAGCGTGTACTGAGGAAGAAAACAATAAAATCTCTTGGATTTTCAGTTAAAATAGTTAATTACTGCATTTTTTTACTTGCAGTTAAGAATTCTATTGCTATCTTATGCATAAAATATTTTTTAAGAACAACAAATGAGCCTATATGAAGGAGAAAAGCAATGGTAAATTCTGTTATTCTGCCACCGGATTACGTTCCGAACAAAAAAGAAGAATATATGAACGATATGCAGTTGGAATATTTCCGTCAAAAACTGCTGGAATGGAAAAAAGAACTCTTAGCTCAATCAAGCGATACTCTTGATGATCTACGCCAAGGCGGTCTAAACCAACCCGATGACGTTGACCGCGCCTCTCTGGAAACAGACAAATCCCTTGACTTACGCACCAAAGATCGTGCAAGAAAACTTATCTTAAAAATAGATGCCGCCCTAGAGCGTATTGAAGACGGTTCGTATGGCTATTGCGAAGAAACTGGAGAAGAAATTGGTATCGGTCGTTTGATGGCTCGCCCGATTGCAACACTCTGCGTAGAAGCCCAAGAACGCCACGAACGTATGGAAAAAACTTACGATGACGAAGCCTAAAGAAGACGAAACCTTAAAAGACTTTATCCTAGCGTCTGGCTCCCCACAACGTCAACATTTATTGGCGCAGATTGGTTATACACCCAAAGATATCCATCCAGCTAATATTGATGAACATATCTTAAAAGGTGAAACACCGCTAAGATATATTCGTCGTATTGCCCGCGCCAAAGCCGAAGCTGTTGCCGCCATTTTACCAAATGAAAATATTTTAAGTGCAGATACAGTCATCGTTGCAGGGCAAAAAATTATCCAAAAATCCCCTGACGATGAAACACAAACAAAGGTTATGCGTCTACTTTCTGGCAGAACCCATAAGGTTATTACTTCTGTCTGCCTTATCAGCAAAACCGGAAAAATTAGCCAGAAAACAGTTACAACTAAAATTGTTATGAAACATTTAACTGAAAATGAAATAACCAATTACATCGCCTCAAAAGAATGGCACGGTGTTGCCGGTTATAAAATTGAGGGAATGCTCGCAGGCTTTGTTAAAAAGATTATCGGTTCATACTCTGGCGTTATTGGCTTGCCATTGTATGAAACTAAAAATATGTTAAACGGAATAGGCGTTAATTAAAAAAACGCCTAAATTTAAGCAACCTTAAAAAGAGGAGCACTAAAAATGATAAAAGCAGATACTATCGTGTACGAAAAATCAGGCAACGACGCCTGTTTAGCACTATTAGATAATGGACAACTGCGCGAATTTACCGTGTTTAATGAAAACGGCGCAGCAGAAGGCAATGTTTACCTTGGACGCATTGTCAAAAAGGTTAATTTATCCGAAGATAAAAATGGTTTTATGGTAAACATCGGAGACGACAAAGAAGCATTTATGAATGCACAAGAAAAAGGGTTGCTTGAAGTAAATATGACCGAAGGACAATGTGTTGTTGTTCAAGTGCAAAAAGAGGCTCGCGCCGAAAAAGGAGCTAAACTTGTCCGTGCAGTTCAAATCCCTGGAACATATTTAGTTTACCGCCCATTTGGAAGTTATATCGACGTTTCCACCAAAATCAATAATGATGACAAAGCAGAAGAACTACGCCGCGCCGTTACGCAAAATGTAAGCACACAACAAGAAGGTTGGGTGGTACGTACCGCAGCAGCAGACGCTGATATCAATACAGTTGTTGAAGAGATGAATGAATTGAGAGCCGTTTACGAAAACATACGAGTTAAAGCTCGCTCAGCATCTGCACCTGCATTGCTTTATGCTAAAGAAAACCCATTATTTGATCTTATCCGCCGTTATAAAGATAGCTTAGAAAACGTTGTTGTCAACGACCATAATCTTGAAGAGAAAGTCAAAGCCGTTTTCAGTGGAAACGTTAAATTTGACAATGACCCATCTGAGACTTTTGGAATTCAAGATATGTTACAAACCGCAATGGAAAAAACAATTAAGCTTCCCTCTGGCGGTGAAATTCACATTGAAGAAACCTCAGCTTTAGTTGCAATAGACGTAGATAGCGCTGGTTCAGTTGCTCGTGGTCAAACAGATACATTAAATCAAGAAGCCGCTCGTGAAATCGCACGTCAGATTGTTTTACGCAATCTCGCTGGTAAAATCATTATTGACTTCGCTGGTTCTACTGAGTATCGCTTTATGCGCGGCGTAATGGATACCTTAAGCGAAGAACTAGCAGGTGACCCTCAGGGCGCACACGTATTAGGTTTATCTAAAGCAGGAAACGTTGAAATCTTACGTCGCCGCAAACAACCAACTCTACTTGAGCGTTTTTCTGTTGAATGCCCAACCTGCTGTGGTACCGGACGAGTGGAGCCTTAAGTCAATGAGTGAAGAAACACCTTCTGAAAATTGCCTTAAACAAACCGTAGTTAAAGTACACAAATGTCCAATATGCAGCAAACTAACTGATAGTGCTAAATATCGTCCATTTTGTTCTAAACGCTGCGCTGACATCGACCTCGGTAATTGGTTTGGTGAGGGATATGTCATTGAAGGCAAAGCCCCAATAGACGAAGAAGAAAGCGAATAAAAAATCCCCCGCCAATAAAGCGGGGTTTTTACTTAAAAATATTAACCACTCAGCGCCCTTTGTCTAAGCACATTGCATTCACCATTGAAGCATTTTGTTGTGGTGTTTCTTTTGCCATAAATGATGTCAAATTATATGACTTTCCATTAAGCATCGCAAAAAAACTACCATCAGACTGATGTTCCACACTCAAACCATCTTCAAAAGTAATATTCGGATTATGAGCAAGCAAAATCTCAGTTAAAGCATTATCTTTTTCTTTAGGACGACGATACGCTATATTATCCAAATATTCGGACATATATCCCATCTTTTGCTCATCTGTCTTGAGCCCCTTACCTTCCAGATAAGCATCCACCTTTTTCATCTCTTCCAGTGAAATTACACTGATATAATTTGAACATATAGAAACATCAAATAACCACCCTGCCGTTATCCCCTCATTATGTTCGCTAATCATATTACACGCATCCCTCGTTGAGAGCGTATCTAACATATCCCTACAACCTGATAAATCAACTGTTGTATTATTCCCGATATATACATCTTTAAGCATTCGCTCAGAAACTTCCTGATAAACTCGATCTTGATTTTCCAAAATCTTTATCTGCTCAGACCAAGATCTAGATGCAAAACATTTCTGCCCTACATTTGCCGCGTTTAAAGTCTGTGCTTCATAGTCATCTATACGTTCTTCTTCCCAAATATCTGTTGCTACTTTCACCACACGAGCCACACTTTCTGTATCCTTTACATCAAATACTTTTTCACCAACTGCTTCTTTTAACCCTGGATACATTTCTAGTATACTTTCAGTTGGAAGTTCCTTTACAACCGTTGCGTATGCATTTGTCAGCCCACAACCTTTTAATTTTTCAAGTAGTTCATCTTCCGTTTTGACATCTTTAGAAAATGATGACCAAGCAAGTGTAACCTCTTCAACTGGCATATCATAATTTAAGCGATATTGCCCATCATACAGTTTATTTTTTTTCAAGAATTCTGAAATTTCTATATCCCCTAAATCTTGCATATTATGAAGCTTTTCAACCGAAGCTTCACCAGGTATCTCAACCTCAAAATTATTTGCCGCATATGTTTCTATCAACGACTCAATATCCCCACCCTCATTGATAACTTTTTCAGCTTCAGGCATCTCATATTTAAAATAATCTTCCATACTGTATGAATCTGCATCACACGCAATACGACAATTTAGTTTATCTAGTAACTGTACCATTTCTTCAAAATCCGGAATATTTCCTGCTTTTTTTTCATTAGCAAACTCTTTTAAAAAAGTTGCCAAATTTTCAGTTTCGACAATCTGCAATTTTTCAATCCCCAGATTTTTCAGATACTCTTCCAAAGACGGTTTATTTTCATCTTTCAAAATTTTATAATCACTCAAAATACTCTTTAAGGATTTCTTCTCGCATATATGCACTGTTTCAATTCCGTATGAACTTAAATATTCTGCTAAATCAGACTTTTTATTGTCTTCTTTGTTCATATACTCAACTAATATACCGTCAAGTGGTGCATTCACCTCACATTGAAAGGTCTCTGCACCTTGTGTTTTCATTTGTGTATATTGATTCGCCGCATAAAGATATTCTGCTGCAACCGCAACTGTTTCGGTAAGTCTATCCCCTTTTGCCGCATTGATAGGAGAAAAATTTAATTGCCCAAAACCATCATAATTATGATGATCTTCGTGAACATTTTCGTGCACCAAAGTACTCGCCTGCGCAATTGGGTTCCCTCTTGTATATTCCGACAAATAATTCCCCTTATAATCTTGTTCATCCATCGCATATCGATGCAACGTAATCGTATTACTTGAAGGCGAAAAATACGCATAAGAACCCTGTTTTAAAACATCATCATCATTATTAACTATTTTCAATCTACTGCGATCAATCAAATCATCTGCTCGCTCAGGAACCGCCTGAACTTTACTTGTATCAATAGTCGCTTTTATCATTTTAATTTTTTTCTGTTGAAACTCAAGTCGCTCCTCTTTCGAAAGATTAGCATCTTTACACCCAGCACGAATTTCATATGCCTGCCGTAATACATTCCCCCAATTGCCAACCAAAAAACATTCATTAACAACACGTCCTTCTATTGGGGAATTTAGTTGATTAAATAATTTTTGCGCTTTTAAATTATATTTTCGTTTTTTTTCTGCAACTGATTTATCTTCAGCCAAAACATCATCATAATCCTGATGCATAGCATCTTTAACATCTGCAATTTCTTCAGCACTAAACGGATTAGGTAAATTTTCACTTTCTTGCGAATGACCTTCGGCTAGCTCAATTTGATGATCATCTGTATCTTTAGTCGTCTGATACACAGCAGCTGCTTGTAACGGACTAGTTGCCAATGTCGCAACCATCGCCAGCTTAACTGTTGCACTTTCTGCTTGCCTTTTCAAATCATCTTTCAAAGTCATCGTCAAGAACCTCATAATAAGCAAATACTAGAATTATTATATCCTTTTTTAAAGATTTTGTCAATCTAGTTCGCCAGTCCTTTCAAATATTCAATCTGTATCTTAGCCAGTTCTTCTACAGATTGAATAACCACATACTCACCATCTGCGTGCATTCCTTCACCCGTTCCTGAATGCATAATAACGGTTGCTCCTTTGTCAGCAAATAAACGTGCATCAGTTGCTCCACCAATTTGTACAAATTTAATCTCACGCTCCATAATCTTTTCTGCAAGTTTTTTGTATGCCAAAATCTGCGGATTATCCTCACGCATTACAACAGGGGTTGAAACAGAAACAATCTCATAACGAACCCCGGTCTCGCAAGCTTTTTTCAAATTTTCTTCTAAACCAGCAATCGTTGAGTTTTCAGTTAAGCGAAAATCCAAGAGAGCCTCCGCTTTACCTGAAATAATGTTAGAGACATCACCGCCGCAAATTTTAGCCGCGTGTACCGTATCAATCCACGTATTTTGCGGTTTACCACTGTTAATATCAAAATAAGGATAATATTGCCGCAAATTCGCCATTGTCCGCATCAACATCTCATTTGCATCTAACCCTTCCCAAGGGGTTGAACCGTGCGCTGGCTTACCTTGAGCTAATAACTTTACAAATACTGGATTTTTACACTTATTGATAATCTCACCAATATCCCCTCCCACATCATTATCTAGGACCACATCAGCATTAAGCGCCGAATACCGTTCCATAAATGCGTGTGTGCTTTTACTTCCTTTTTCTTCGTCAGTAGAAAGAATAATACCAAATTTAATCGGCAATTTATGTTCCAACACATAATGCATTGAGTTCATTGCAACTGCCGCAAAAGACTTCATATCCAAAGTTCCGCGCCCATACATCTTGCCATCTTTAATATATGGCTCAAACATCTCATCTTTTGCTTTTACGACATCAATATGCCCCAATACTAATGCATTTTGCTGCATATCTTCATTGTTAGCAATATAAATCACCGGACTTGCGTCTTCAAATCGCTCAATTTTAACAACCGCAGTTGTTCCATCAAAACTCGCCTTGATATACTCCAAACACTTATCAATCTCTACGGCATTTCCCGTTTCCGTTTTAAAGCGAATCAAATCTTCAATTGTCTTAATTAAATCCATTGTTTTACCCTTTCATCAAAATTGTCGCCATTTTAACTACAGATTATAAAGAAACCTTTAAAAAAATATCCGCTTTTAATCTTTTTTTAACTCCCACACCATAAACTGAAATAAAATAATCTCAAAAGAGGAAATAATGCGCTTATTTATTTTATTGTTACTTTTGGCTACTACCACCATAAATGCAAACGCGGCAATTATTGAATTATCGCCCAAAGAAACACGCTTTGTCGCAATGCGCGCTAATAAAGTCAACGCCCGTTCAGGTCCAAATATGCGCTACCCAATAGAATGGATCTATCAACAACAAAACTACCCAGTAGAAATTATCGCCGAATATGAACAATGGCGTAAAATTCGTGATTACGAAGGAACCGTCAGTTGGGTAATGAAAAACCTACTCACAAATGCTCGTTACGCTCTAGTCACAGAACCTGGTGTTACTAATGTATATAGCAAAGACAGCTTAAACTCTGATGTTATCGCCCGCGCAGAAGACGGCTCCATCGGTAAAATCAAACGTTGCACACCTGCATTCTGTCTTTTAGAGTTTGAAAACAAAATCGAAGGTTGGATGCAAAGAAGTGTGATTTATGGCATCAAAAAGGATGAAGAAATCAAATAGATTCCCACATCATACCGAATCGCAAAAGCCACAAATTTTAGACAAAATATTAACATTCAGTTAACAACATATTACCAGACAGTTAATAATACACAAGATGCGATTCGCACCGCATATTTTTTGAATCTTTTAAATCCCTTATACAGATTCGTCTTGCGCCATAAAAAAACAAAAATTAACCATTTATATACAAAAAAAATCTTTACATTACACAAGAGCTATGTTAAAAATCAAACAAGGTGTATCAAAGACACCCATTTTGCGTATGCAGCTTAAGATGCATAGTCAATAAAGGGAGAATATATATGAAAAAAATAATAAGATACTTAAGCGTTAGTTTAGGACTTGTTGCCGCATTTTGCGCCTTTAACAGCCAAACCGCAAATGCCGCTACAGTCAAACTGCGACCACAGCATCTGTATCGTTGGGCTCACGACAATAACACATCACGTTTAGAGCAGTTTAAACGCTATATAAACTTAATGGATGAAAATAAAAATACTGCCCTCTGTTTGGCACAACAAGCCAAGGATAAAAAAGCATACTCCCTTTTGCTTGACTATGGCGCAAGTACCAAAGCTCCCTGCCACGATGATGATGACCCCATCTGCGCCATCATAGCTGGCGAAAAAACCAAAGTTCACCCTGCTGCTTGGGCATTACTCGCCGCTGGCGCTGCTGCCGGCGCATATTTGTTAATTGACGATGATGATGGCGGTCATAAATGTGATATAACACAATACCCTCTCCCAGACTGTCCACCACACGGAATATGTTCGGACTGCGATGGTAAAAAGAAATTAGATGATTGTGAAGAAAACTGGGAACCTAATGCAGACCGCACTCAATGTCTTCCAATCCCTTGTCCAGCTGGCGAATACACCTCTTGCGCTGATAAATCTGGATATATCACCAACCAAACTCCAACTGGACACTTTTCTGGTGATATGCAATGCTATACCTGCGCATATCAATGCGATACAACTGCTGGTTTTTATGACACAGATGCTGCCTGCCGTATGCAATATACTGGCTACATCTGTATTCAAGATCCCAACGGCTGCTACGTTAAAGGCTTTTGTGATACCACGAAAGGACATTATACCACACGAGAAGATTGTGAAAATAAAAACCCCGGATATAACTGTACCCCTAGCGGTGTTGATGATGGTTGTTGGACCAAAGACGGAAATAACCCAAAACAATGTACCCCACCAGCTGTTAAAAAAGGTACTTGTCAAAAGCCATCCTCAGGCATTATTTTAATTGAAACAGAAACGAACGAGCAATCCGGTGACACCAAATGTGTCAACTGCACATATGCTTGTGACACAGCAAACGGCTGGACAGACACTTGTCCTACTGGTAAAATTTGTACTGAAACAACCAAACCAGATGGATCAAAATGTTATACCAACCCACAATGTCCTACTGGCTATAGTTACGCTAATAAGGAAGAGTGTGAACGTGCCAACCCTGGATTCTACTGTACCGAAAATATTAACAGCTCTGGCTGCTGGGGTAAAGACAATAGCAACCCAAAACAATGTACCCCACCAGCTGTTGAAGCCGGAAAATGCCCATTACCCGATACATATCACACAGTTAAAGAAATTGAAAACGGTGAACAAGCCGGAAATATTAAATGTGTCACCTGCACTTATGGCTGTAAAACAAACTACTACTCAACAGAAGCTGATTGCCAAACAGGCGGATACATATGTACACCGCATACACAACAAGGCATCACCTGTTGGGAACATACAAGTGATGCAGAATGCCCCAGCAGCCACCCAAGCAAAACAGAATGTATAAGAAATGATGCTCAATATGTTACAACCGAAGACGCTATTGATAATGGCGATGGCAAATGTTACAAATGCATCTATACCTGTAAAAACGGTGAGAATATTTGCCCTGCTGGTAAAACCTGCACACCTGTAACCACACCTGATGGCACAATCTGCTATCAAAACCCTGTCTGCCAAACTGGTTCCACATATTATGCAAGTAAAACAGCCTGCGAAACAGCCAACCCTGGCTATACCTGTGCTGAAAATGCAACTGGCTCTTTGTGTTGGATAAAAACAGCAAAACAATGTGAACTTCCCTCTGTTGAAAAAGGCAAATGTGATCCTGCTGGTACTGGTTACAGTTTGACCGAACGTGAAACAGGTGAACAAGCTGGCTCTGTTAAATGTGTAGAGTGCGAATATGCGTGTGCCGCACCATACTCTTACACCAGTGAAACTGCTTGTACCACTGGTGGCTATACTTGTTCAAAAGTAACCAATCACGGCTTTAGTTGTTGGAAACGAGATGGTTCTGCAGACTGTCCAAGCACACACCCAAATGAGAGTTGTGAAAAAGGGACGGGTTACATCACAACAGAAGATCCATTAAAAGTCGGCGATAAAATTTGTTACAATTGTACTTATGCTTGTGACACAGCAAACGGCTATCTTAACACCTGCCCTGCTGGTAAAACCTGCACACCTGTAACCACACCAGCTGGAATCTGCCAAACAAACCCTGTCTGCCAAACTGGTTCCACATATTATGCAAATAAAACAGCCTGCGAAACAGCCAACCCTGGCTATACCTGTGCTGAAAATGCAACTGGCTCTTTGTGTTGGATTAAAACAGCAAAACAATGCGAACGCCCTTCGGTTGAAAAAGGCAAATGTGATCCTGCTGCTGCCGGACGCAGATTGATTGAAACCGAAACAGGCGAACAAGCCGGCTCTGTTAAATGTGTCAATTGCAGTTACGAATGCGACACAACAAATAATTATTACGGCACCTGCCCAACCTACGCAAATACAATCGTAACATCCACCCCAACCACTGGTAATAGCATCACTTGTTACACTTGTAGTTATGCGTGTGATACATCAAAAGGTTATTACGACTCACAAAGTACTTGTCAAACAACCACCGGTAAAAACTGTACCAGCACAAACACCGGCATCAAAACCTGCTGGGTAGCAGGAGATTGCCCAAGTGGGACAACTTATTATGAAAATAAATCTGCTTGCGAAACTGCAAACAAAGGTTACACTTGCGCCGAAAACGTTACTGGTTCCAAATGCTGGATTAAAACAGCTTTACAGTGTGTTGCACCCGCTTCCACAAGCATCACCTCTACTAAAGACTGCGGCGACCAAGGCTCTAACGGATGGGATATCAAACAAGCAACCGATGTTCCATTCGCAGCTGGTCTACCGTGTAATTACTGCGTCAAGAAACAATGCGCTACAGGTACAAGCACCTCATACGCAAGCTCTGCCAACTGTCCGCAATATACCTCGCTGACAG
>JAMPED010000009.1:27280-53470 GCA_023665325.1 Acetobacter sp. | reverse complement strand
CCGACTCTTCTTATAATGGTGATACACAATGCTACAAATGTAGTTATAAATGTGACACCACAAAAGGTTATTATGGCACAGAAAGTCTCTGCACCGCTGGCGGTTATAGTTGCACGGCAACTACCGAAAATGGTGTATCCTGTTGGAAACGTGGCTCTGCAAGCGAATGCCCAACCGGCTATGATACAGCTTATCAAAGCGTTGCAAGCTGCGGCAGTTCAGGTGACAAAGGCTGGACTTACACCTCGTCTGGAACCTCTGGCGGTCTAAAATGCGGTAAATGCGACCCGAAAATCTGTCCAAACCCGCAAGAAACCACCTGTACAGCGGCAGACTCGTACCACACCTTAACCGTTACCGAAAGCACCACTGACTTTGCTGGTAACACAGCGTGCAAAACCTGCACTTACGGCTGCCAAACCGGCTTATTTACAACAGAAAATGAGTGCAAAACCGATGGTTATACCTGTACTGAACGTGCTCAAAACGGGGTTTCTTGTTGGGAACGTACTGGCTCTGAGGGCTGCCCAACTGACTACATTGCAAACCTCTCAGACTGTAGTGCGAAAACCCATCCCGAAGGCTGGACCTACACCTCTACTTCTGTTGGCGGTATAACTTGTGGTAAATGTACAGCCAAAACCTGTACCTCTCCATTCAACACCACAAACCAAACTGTGACAAGCTGCGGTAACCAAGGCTCTAACGGATGGACCCTAAACAACACCACCACACCAAAATATGCAGGCGACCTCCTCTGCACACAATGTGAGAAGAAACAATGTGCTACAGGCACAAGCACCTCATACGCAAGCTCTGCCAACTGTCCGCAATATACCTCGCTGACAGCTTCCAGCGCCGCCGACTCTTCTTATAATGGTGATACACAATGCTACAAATGTAGTTATAAATGTGATGGCAAAGATGCATTCGAGGATGTACGACTATGTACTCTTGGATCTACATACACCTGTAATGCGAAAGAAATAAACGGCATATCTTGTTATGTTCGTAACAACACATCAATAACCACCACTCAAAATACGGCTACTCTAACACGTGTTTCTGAAGGTGAGGCTGATGTGGAAGGACTCATAGGAGACACCATCTTAGAAAACAAGAACAACACCGCTACTGGTGAACAGGCCTTAATTGATATTACACATAACTCTACAGGCACTGCGTATGGTATGAGAGGAACTGGCTCAAACCGCCTGATTAACCACGAAAACGCAGCCATCCATATCCAAAACAACGCTGGTGGCACCGCGTATGGTATGTACACAGCCGAGGGTGGTTCTGCCTTTAACCGTGGCACAATCACTATTGAAGGCAAAAACGGTACAGCAATCGGTATTTATGGTGAAGGTAAAAACACCATCGATAATAGCGGAACAATTAACGTTTCTGGCAAAGATGCATATGGTATCTATGTTAAAAATGGCGAAGGTTCAAATATCTTTAATAGTGGTACCATCAATGTAAACGCCTCAAACGAAGCCCACGGTATTTACGTTGATAAAAATTCTACTAATGCAACCGTAACCAACGCCGGCACCATCATTATCAATAATGAGAAAAAACCAGGCGACACAGGCATCACCCTTAATGGAGCAAGTTTAAGAAATGCTAGCGTAATGCGCTTTAGCCGTGCTGCTAATCTAAACACAATGGACGGTAGAGTATATCTTGAAAAAGGTGGTGTATATGAGGCACAATCTCTCTCTGGAGATTTGAATGCCGGCACCTCAACTGTTATGGGCGCCAACCAAGACACCTACATTGCCGAATCTGCCCTCAAAGCGGAAGACATTTCAGGTTTGAACATTAACTCCGAATCTGCAATGTTTAACGCAAGTATAGAGAAAAACCAAAACGGCGACGGCTATAACATCACACAAGAACGTAAAAACTTCGCGGAATTTGCTCCAAACCAATCCATAGCCAACTACCTCGAACAAAATTACAAAGAGGGGCAACTGGAAAATATGTATAACGAGCTAAAGAGCAAGAGTGATGCACAAGCACTAAGCAATGAAACCGCAAAGAAACTTGGTTATAACATTATGCCAAACTTTGCAGACGAAAACTTCACAGTTTTAAAAAGCCTAAACCGAAACATTGCGAATACGCTCTTAAAACCAACCGAAGAAACCAACCGTGTTGTTGCTGGTTATGACTACATTGACTGGGAATCAGACAATAAAGGTCTCCTCTCGGGTTCAGATTTAAGTGCCAACACAATGTACACTTTTGGCGACAAACGTTTAGATAATAACAATCGCTTAGGCTTAGGCTTAAGTTTCACAAAACTCTCATCAAATTATGAGATGGGAGGCGACCGTGATTTGAACATCGTCAGCATCTTTATGCCGTATGTACATAAATTTGCCGAAAATCTTCACCTCGCTTCAGTCTTAAGCGTAGGCTATGGTTACGGCGAATATGACCGTGGAAACGATAACGAATCAGACATCACCACGTTCTTCTATGGTTTAACCAACGAGCTACGTTACAGCATAGATTTAAATGGCTTTGCCGAACTTGAACCTGCTTTAATGTTAAATGCTATTGGCTACTCTGACGATGGCTACGATGAAGGTAACGGCGAAAGTGCGCTTGAAACCAGACGTACAAGAAATCTCTCTATTGAGGCAGGCGCTGGCTTATTCCTCAAAAAGAATGTATCAACCGAAAAATACGGTAAATTCGGCTTCAAAATCGGTGGAATTTATTATCGTGAACTCGGTTCGCCATATAAGAGCATCGACGCTCGGATGAAACACGGCAATGGCTCTTGGTATCGGATAAACGATTATGCCAACCTGTATAGTCACGACAGGGCAATCTTAGAGGCAGCGATAGACTACGAATATAAACAAATCGGCGTCTACTTGAAATATAATCGCCTCATCCAAAAGAATAACCCAGAGTTATTTGATCTTGGCGTAAAATATAATTTCTAACACCTCTCCCCCGCCCTTAAAAGCGGGGGATTCTTATGCTTCGTCCTCGCAATCCCTCTCTCTCCTCCCCGTCATTGCGAGCGCCGCTGTAAGGCATAAGCGCGCGGCAAACTTCTCTTAACATTGCAAGTAAGGAATAACCACAGCAACGTTTAGTTGTTCGCGCAAGTAGGAAAACACCGTTTTCCGTAGCAGCGCAATCCACATTCCCCTCAGCCCGCTCGTTAAAAAAGGTACTCTCCACCCGCCACAGCCAATGTTATACCCGTGGCGCTGCCACCGTCATTGCGAGGTGCGCCGTAAGGCAGCAACCGTGGCAATCCACAGACCAGTGACGTAGTCCTCCATACCTGTCATCCCTCGGCTTGCCCGCAAGCCGTCAAGGGATCTCCTCACCCCAAACGCAAACCCTACTCTGCTGGATTGCCACGCTACACTACGTTCCGCTCGCAATGACGTCTTTAAACGTCGCCCCTCCACTCGCCACAGCCCAAAGTCAAGCAAGTACCGCTGCCACCAATCCACAAACAAAAACTATTGACTAAACTTCAAAAATATGGTATTCTAAAGACCTAAATTAACAGATATGTAAATTATTCTAACAAAACAGGGAAAACTGTTTCTTGGATAGATTTAGAAGATTTAAGGGTTACAAATAGGCTTGAAAGGGTTTATTTGCGGTCTAACAAATTTTCACGCATTAAGGCAACGTTTAGAAGGTGATAGACTGACACCGACGCTCTTACGCAGAGATATGACCACGCTTTAATAGTTAAAATAAATTTAGAAAAGAAATAAGTACTTTGTTTCATAAAAAATAAAATTATGGCAACAGATTTTATTTCTAGTCTCGTGGCTGCAAAGTCACTCGTAAACAAAATCGGTAGTGCGTTGACAGTACTTGCCGGCGCGCTCTGTTTCTTCCACCTTTGGTGGGGAATAACAGCACTCACCATTATACTCGGCATAGTGCTGACGGTGAATTCTCTGTGTATTGTTATGCCGGGATACGTCGGCTATCAGATTGTTTTGGGCAAAATGATGAAGAACCCCGTGCAGGCTGGTCTCCAGTTTGTATGGCCATTCATCAGCTCCGTTACAGAAGTTGATGTTCGCCTGCAAAAGCACGAAGATAGCAACGTAATGAAAACGGCGAATCTTCGTGATATCACCCTGAGCTATGCTCTGACCTATCAAATTGATAAAGCTCAGGTGGCACAGTTGCACGCCACCATCGGCGAAGACAACTATGTTGTCAAAGCCCTCTGCCCGTGGCTTGACGCTGTGATGACGCAAGTTGTTGCCTCGAAGACTTACGAAGACATCAACGGTAAGCTTGGTGATCTCTCAACGGAGATTGAGGCTGCTTACCTTGCTAAAGTCGAGAATCAATGCAACAACATAGCCGGCCGAAATCTCTTCGTTAATATGTCTGTAGCAATCACTGACGTTAAATTTGACGACGAGTATACCAAAGCTATTTCTGATTTGGCTAAAACCCAAAAGTATAAAGAAATAGTAGAGGCAAAAGCCGAGCAGATGCAAATCATTGCGGAGGCAGAGGCTAAGGCAGCTCTCACCAAGGCTCAAGCTGAGGCTGATGCCTTAAAGCTCAAGGGCGCCAGTGAGAATGAGATTAAGGAGCGTTTGGGTGAGATACTCAAGTCTCATCCCGAGCTCCTCAAGGAGACACTTGCCAAAAACTTCCCGAAAGTTTTCGGGGGTAACAGCATCGTCAATCTTGATGATTTGCTGGGCAAGTAATCCTTCCCTGTTTAATCCCCTCTGTGTAGTAATACACGAGGGGATTTTTTATGCCTACTTAACCGTCATTACAAGGTAAGCCATAAGACAATAAACGAAGCAATCCATAAAACATTCTCCGTTCTCGTCATTACGAGCCGTGTGCCGCCAGACACATATCGGCGTGGCAATCCACAAGCCCAAAGCCGCTAGGCTTACCTTACCTCACCCGCTGGATTGCCACGTTACACTACGTTCCGCTCGCAATGACATATAGCACGCCCCTAAAGGCTACAAAAGTTTTTCCAGCTCATCCAGATAATATGCAATAAGATTAAGCCCACCTTGCCAAAATTCTTTACTCTCCGGATTAAGCCCAAACGGTGCAAAAATATCTTTATAATCGCCGATTGCTGTTTGTGAGAGAAGCTTCAAATATTTCTCTTCAAAATTTTCAACTTTTCCCTGAAGTTTCAACCAATAAAGCGAATTAACGACACAGTCCGCAAACGAATATGCATATACATAAAACGGCAAAAAGAAGAAGTGTCCAATTTGCTCCCAGATATGCGCAGAGTTTTCATCCACCTCAACCGATGGTCCAAGACTAGCTCTCATCTCTTCAAGCCAGATTTCGTTTAAACGCTCCACTGGTACTTCCCCATTTTTCCGCTCATCGTGTGCACGAGTTTCAAAAAAGTGAAACGCAATCTGCCGAATAGCGGTGTTAATCATATCATTAACTTTCATCGCTAATAAAGAGATTTTCTCCTCTTTACTTGTCGCATTGTTTAGCATTGATTGAAACACTAACATCTCGCCAAACACCGATGCCACCTCTTCGGTTGTCATACGGGTTGTTTCATTCAAAATTCCATTTTCCCGCCGCAACTGATGGTGACAACCGTGCCCCAATTCGTGTGCAAGGGTCAATACATCATTGCGCTTACCCACAAAGTTTAATAACAAAAACGGATGCTCCTCCACCAACGGTCCCGAACAAAAAGCGCCGCCTCTTTTGCCCTCTTTCGGCGCCACATCAATCCACGGTTTGTCAAAGAAATCCCGTGCTATCGTATAAAGCTTTGGTGAAAACTCGTTATAAGCATTAAGCACAGTTTTAACCGCCTCATCCCAACTATATGCTTTATCACTTTCAAATGGCAACGGCGCATTTCTATCCCAATACTGAATTTTCTCTACCCCAAGCAACTTGGCCTTAAGCTTATAAAACCGCCAAGCTATGTTTTTATAATTATCACGCACGGTCTCAGCCAAACTCGTCACAATTTCATCGCTCACATCTTCTGAAAGGTTGCGAGAAGACATCGGCAACTTAAATCCACGTTTCTCATCTTCAACTGCTTTATCCTTCATTATCATATTGTAGATATAACCAACCTGAAAACTATTTTCCTTCGAAACACGGTTAATCTCTTTACCAGCCTCTTCACGAATTTTCGCATCCGGACTCAGACAAAACTTTCCGACTTCCGCTTCGTTATATGTCTTACCATCTACCGTATATGAAAGACGAGACATAAACTCCTCATAAAAACGCACCCACGCCGAACCAGAAGTCACATCTTTTTCAAGCAATGTCTTCTCAATATCCTCTGAAAGTTCGTACGGCTTAAACTTTCGTACCCGTTTAAGATATGGCTTATAAAAAGCGATTCGCTCATCAGAGAGTAGTTTCTTTTCCTGTTCCTCAGAAATAGCATTATATTCCAAAGCAAAAAACAACAAATTTGCTCCGGCTGCATTTAAAGCTTCCGTCACTTTTTGATACAGCGCCGACGATTTCGGATCTGTCAGTTTTGTTGAAGAGTTAAGCCCCGCAAAACCACCCAGTTTAGAGGCAATATTGCTCAAAACTTCCTGCTCTTTTAACGCTTCTAAAAACTCATCTGCCGAAAGTTCTGCCACACGCCCTCGATATTTTTCAGCAAATGCTGCTGCTTTTTTTGCGTAAAGCGCAATATCTTCATCAATTTTTTTATCATCAACGTCCGCATAATATTCGCTCAAATCCCACTCAGGCATTCTTTCATTTTTACTCATCAATACTCTCCTTATTTTCTTCATTAACAATAAACGAGGATTTGCCATTGTCCTCAAGTAAGTTCGCTTTTAGCAAATCTTCAGAAAAAGGCTCACTTTCCTCTGGCGTTGCCACATCCGTTAGTGGCACAAAAAAATAATTTGCCCACGGTGTTTCCTGCTCTCCTGCATACCATTTCGCCATTCCCATACGCATCACCCCTGCATAACACCAATATCCCTTACCGACAGTTGACATAACATCCCATATCTGCCGTTCACCTGCTGCCAAATTTAGCTCTGTTGTCATCTGATAGGTACACGGTGCAAACCCACGCATCTTCATATCATTATGCGGCGCCATTGCCACCACCACCACAAACAGCAAAAACAAAACGACAAACAGCCCCAACAGCCCACCAAACCAATATTCTCTAAATCTTACAGCCAAGTGTCTCTTTCCTTATAAAACATTTCAAGCTCAGCCAATTCCTCTCGCGTATTGGCACTCGCCACCTCTTTAGGGTTCCCCTCAATTGCAGTACATTTAAGCCCCATCTCACGCGCAATTTTAACCGCATCAGTAAGATAATATTCTTTTGCCGCATTTTCATTGCCGATTCGCTCTAAAATTTCAAATAAATATTTCCCATCAAACCCCATACATCCTGAATTGCAGAAATTGATTGCTCTTTCCTCGTCTGTTGCATCTTTATATTCTACAATGCCTGTCAGCTCTGCACCATCCATCTTAAGTCTACCATAACGAGCTGCATCTGCCGGACGAAAACCAAGCACTGCCACAGCATATCCTTCGCGAATTTTCTCAGCTGCTCGCATAAATGTATGTTTAGTAATCAGCGGCGTATCCCCAAAAATAACCAAAACCACACCGTCAAAACCATTCAAAACCTCACGAGCACATTTAACCGCGTGTCCTGTCCCCAATTGTTCAGCCTGTACAGTTGTTTTATATGGAGCTGTCTCTTTCTTAACCAGTTCTCCATCCGGTGAAATAACAGTCACAATCTCCTCAGTTCCCATTTCCTCCAGTGTATTGATAATATGCTTAATCATCGGTTTACCACACACTGGCATCATTACCTTTGGTAAATCAGATTTCATTCGTGTCCCTTTGCCAGCTCCTAAAATAATCGCAGCAATATTTTCTTTATTCATAGTTATCCTCTTAAAAAAACATTAACTTCTTGTCTTTATCATTAAACTATGTATACTCGTATCATTAAAGCCGAGATTTAGCAACCACGAAGGAAAAGATATGAAGAAGTTTTTTGCTTGTTTATTGTTTGTAATCAGCACTATTTTACCTCAAAACAGTAATGCTAGTGTACAAAGTGCTGCACAAGCTGCCGCCAAACCAATCTCTGCGCCCAAAATAGACGCTAAAGATTTACAAAACCTCTACAAGGAAATTCCAGACTTAAATGATACAGCAGCTATTGAGCAATATCTCAAAAAGCGCCTCTCCATTATCTCTAAAGCTAATATCTTACAAGAAGATATAAACACCCCCGCTTCCACAAGCATTGTTTCCACCGAAGAGTTACAAGAAAAACAAAAAGCCACAATTTCTGCATATGAACAAATTTATCAGGATAGTATGAACCGAGCCAATCGTCACGGCACTTTAAATGAAGATGTTGAAATAGATGGAACATTTTATCGCCTAAAAGAAGCACAAGAAGAATACCGTCCCTTTGTCCCTGATTTCCCGTATGTCACCGTCCGCCTTTCTGATAAACGCGAAATTTTAGCCCCCGCCGAAGAACACATTGCCTATATGCTGACCTCATTAAATATCGAACCAACAGGACTTTTACGTGTTACCGAAGAGTTTGTTTTTGTTTCAAATAACGAAGGATTTCCTACTGGATTTTATCGCATCCTTCCCAAATATGCTTATTCATTAAATAACACCAAACGTCGCATAGATTTATCTCTAGAATCAGTCACTGTTAATGATCAAGAAGTTCCATACAAAATTACCGAAATTGGAAACTACCTCCACATCGAACCTAAAGAACCATTAGACCTCCCTACTGGAATTTATACTTATCGTTTTAATTACCTAATTGATCGTGCCGTATGGTTTTACAATGATTTTGATGAACTATATTGGGATATCACTGGACGCACCATCAAAAATGTTATTGGCTCAACCAACGCTGTTGCTATATTGCCAACCGGAAAAACCTTTATGGAGCAAAATGCCTTCGTCAGCACCAAAGAAGGTGTAAACCCTCAACGTGTAACGATTACAACACTAACCGAAAACTCCCTAGGCTTTGCTGATACGGATGCCCTTGATGTCGGAGAAGACATACACCTTTTCATTCGACTCGAAAAAGGCATTATCGTCCCACCAGATTTTGCTAAAAAATATACGTGGTACATACACGATTATGGCGCTGTACTCTTTGCTTTGCTAGCCCTAGCCGCCATATTTACTTCATACAAAATTTCAGCCGCTCAGATTCGTCGCAATCAAGATAAAACGCGTATCACACTCCAAAAAACACCAGCATTGTTCCGTCTAATTAACGCCGCAGTGTTTGACAAAATATCTTTTGGTGCCGAAATTCTTAATCTCTGTTCCAAAAACATCTTAGAACTACGCGCCAAAGAAAATAGTGCTGTCCTCATTAAAAAAACTGACAATCTAAGCAAACTCTCTAAAACCGAACAGCAGTTCATACAAAAACTGTTTCCCAATCTTGAAACAGCACTGCCCGCCACTCCAGAATCACGCTTAAAGTTAGAACGTGCTTATAAATACCTTAAAGGTAAAACCACCCAACGTTTCAGACTTTATAAATTACAACTCAATAGCTTATATTTACTATTCAGCCTCTCAATGTTATTCTGTGGTATCGTTGGCGCTTCAGCTGTTGCAGTTAATCCTTTACATACGTTTTTAATAATTACAAGCTGCACAGTATTGATTTTTGCCGGTTTAATCACGCTATCATACCAATTTCACCGCAAATTAACCAATTGGATAGTCAAAGCACTTGTTGTCTTAGAACTTTTAAGCATCGCCGGCTGGATGGCAATTTATACTTCAAACGTTTATGCCGTCATCATCATTTTAACCGCGGGACTCATCCTTTCATACTATCGTTTGTTCTCCCGCCGCAATGGATTGCTACGCAACAAAATAAAAGAAACAGAAGACTATAAATCTTATCTGCAAAAAAACATTGAGTTAACTCAAGAAAGCAGAGATTTTAATGCAAAAATTCCCTATATTTTTGCATTTGGACTTGAGAGCAAATATCAAGGAGTCGATTCTTTTGCCTTGATAAATTGTTTGTTACAACAGTTAAACCCTAATCAAGAAAAGGATTAAACAATGAAAGGCATTATTTTAGCCGGAGGTTCCGGCACAAGGTTATATCCCTTAACCCAATGCGTTTCCAAACAGCTCCTCCCAGTCTATGACAAACCGATGATATACTATCCTCTTTCGGTTTTAATGCTGTTTGGCATCAAAGATATTCTCATCATTTCCACACCACAAGATACCCCAAATATCGAACATCTGTTTGGTGATGGTAAAGATTTAGGACTAAATCTGTCTTATAAAATTCAGGAAAATCCTAATGGCATAGCTGAGGCTTTTCTTCTAGGAAAAGATTTCATTCAGAATGAAAAAGTCTGCCTGATATTAGGGGACAACATTTTCTATATCCATTCACAAATGAAAAACTACCGTGCTCTTGTACACGAAGAAAACGATGCTGCAACCGTCTTTGGCTATCACGTTTCTGATCCTGAGCGTTTCGGAGTAATTGAATTTGACAAAGAAAGCCGAGTAGTTTCCATTGAAGAAAAACCTAAAAAACCAAAATCAAACTATGCCGTAACAGGACTTTACTTCTACCCTTCTGATGTGGTTGCAAAAGCTGAAAAACTCAAACCCTCTGCACGAGGTGAATTAGAAATTACCGACCTTAATAAACTTTATCTAAAAGAAAAACGGTTAAACGTCATTCCCCTAAAGCGCGGCAATGCGTGGCTAGATGCTGGCACACCCGATAGCCTAATGGAATCATCACAATTTGTCCAGATTATCGAACAACGACAAGGTCTAAAACTTGCCTGTATCGAAGAAATCGCTTTCCGTCAAGGTTTCATTAACGCCGAGCAAATGCAGCACCTAATTAACCAGTTAAAAGACGGCGTGCCCTATAAAGAATATCTGAAAAAAGTTTACGAGGAAAATTATGATCTTTACTAAAACCAAACTTGAGGGTGTTTATATCCTCACCCCGCGCATCTTCACAGATACACGCGGTTACTTCTTTGAAAGCTATAGCAAAAAAGA
The DNA here is from genome assembly GCA_023665325.1 of Acetobacter sp. The sequence continues at coordinate 42,370 of JAMPED010000009.1, read as the reverse complement.
ATTTGAATCAAATGGACTATTTTATGACTTTGTACAAGATAATCAATCTTTCTCAAGCTATGGAACAATTCGCGGACTACATTTTCAAAAAGGTGAACACGCGCAAACAAAACTTGTTCGTGTTATCGCCGGAGAAGTTCTTGATGTCGCGGTAGATATCCGACACAACTCTCCTACTTACGGTGAGCACGTTGCCGTCCGCCTGTCAGGAGAAAATCAACAACAATTACTTATTCCCCGCGGTTTTGCTCACGGCTTTTCTGTCTTATCTAAAACAGCCATATTCGCCTATAAATGTGATAATTTTTATTGCAAAGAAGCAGAAGGCGGCTTATGCGTTAATGACCCTGCTCTAAAAATAGATTGGCAGATAGATATGAGTCAAGCCAACATCTTGGAGCGTGATTTAAACCACCCACTGTTAAAGGATTTAGAGCAATGTTTTTAGTCACAGGATGTAACGGACAATTAGGCACAGCCCTGCAAAGTTTATTAAAAGACAACGCCGTTTATATCGACCGTAACGATTTAGACTTAACCGATGAAAACGCCGTCAAGACATATCTTGCAGCCAACACGTATGACTTCATCATCAACTGTGCTGCTTATACAGCAGTTGATAAAGCGGAAAGCGATAGCGAAAATGCACATAAAGTTAATGCTCTCGCTCCGTTATACTTAGCTAAATATGGTAAACGAATAATCCATATCTCTACCGACTATGTATTTGATGGGACGGCATATAAGCCATATACCGAAGAAGATGCAACCAATCCGATTTCTATTTACGGCAAAACCAAACGCGAAGGCGAACAAAACGTATTACAAAACGCCGAAACCGCCATCATCATCCGCACCGCGTGGCTTTATTCTCCCCACGGAGGAAACTTTGTAAAGACAATGCGCAAACTGGGTGCTGAAAAGGAAAACTTAAAGGTTGTATTTGATCAAATAGGTTCACCAACCAACGCTTATGACCTTGCCGAAGCTATTATTGCAGCCCTCCCGCAAATAAAAACCGGAGAAAAAGAAGTCTTCCATTTCACTAACGAAGGTGTCTGCTCGTGGTATGATTTCGCCTTAGAAATTATGGAGCAATCTAAACTCCCCTGCAAAGTCTTTCCCATCGAGAGCAAAGATTACCCCACACCAGCAGCCCGCCCGTCTTATTCGGTTTTAAACAAAACCAAAATCAAACAACGTTTTAACTTAAACATCCCTCATTGGAAGAAAGGATTGATAAAATGTCTCAAACAATTTTAGTAACTGGCGGTGCTGGTTTTATCGGTGCCAATTTTATTCCATATTTTATGGCAAAACATCCGGACTACAAAATTGTTAATCTTGATAAGCTCACCTATGCTGGCAACTTAGATAATCTCAAAGAAATCGAGCAAAATCCAAACTATACTTTTGTTCACGGCGATATCTGTGATAATAATCTAGTCAACAGCCTTTTTGATAAATATGATTTCACCGGTGTTATTCACTTTGCCGCAGAAACACACGTTGATAATTCCATCAGCGGACCACGCGCTTTCATAAATACCAATTTGCTTGGCACTTTTAACCTTTTAGAAGCCGCCCGCACGCACTGGTTTGATGCGCCAAACACCCCAAAAAAAGGCAAAGAAAACAACCATTTTCACCACATTTCTACCGATGAGGTTTTTGGTAGCTTAGGCTGCGATGGTTACTTCTGCGAAACAACGCCCTATGCCCCTAGTAGTCCTTATTCTGCAAGCAAAGCAGGATCAGATTTTTTGGTACGTGCTTATCATCACACTTTCGGGCTAAACACCACAACCTCAAATTGTTCCAATAACTATGGTCCAAAACAACACGGAGAAAAGCTTATCCCAACCATTATCCGTAATTGCGTAAATCTCTCGTCAATTCCTATTTATGGTAATGGGCAAAACATCCGTGATTGGCTTTATGTAACCGACCACGCCAAAGCTATAGACATTATATATCATACAGGTAAAAAAGGCGAAACTTATAATGTTGGCGGTCATAACGAACTAACCAATCTGGAAATAACACATACAATATGTGCTATTCTAGATGATATTCAACCACGAAAAGATGGTAAAAAATATGCTGAGTTGATAACTTTTGTTAAAGATCGCGCAGGGCACGACCATCGCTATGCAATTGACCCAACCAAAATTACATCAGAACTCGGTTACATACCAGACGAAACTTTCAAAACCGGCATTGTTAAAACTGTTAAATGGTATTTAGATAAAGCATAAATTTAGCTAAAATAAATACCACCAAACACCCTGCCAAAGCATAGTTCAACCACTTTGGCAGGCTTTTTTGTGAGAGATAATTACCAAACCATAACAACGAAACCGGCAGTAAAATTGCAACATATCGAAACTCACTTGAACAAAAATACGGATACTCCAACCAAAAATTCATCCACGCAGCAAGTACAGAAAGAACAAGCACCACACAAAATATATTTAAGGCAAAATCTTCCCCAAGTGCATATCTCCATAACGAAAAAAATGACATAACGAGCATTACCGCCAAAACCAACCCCAAACCATAAAGCAAATATGCCCAAATATCCAATGCCCATCCCCATTCACCAAATAGAGCTGTTTTAACTAATGCCAAAAAAACATTTACCTCAATATATCCTCCCCATATATCTGCAAAAGGATACGACACTGTATCAAAACTAAACAGTCTTTCCGTCTTTGTAAAACCATTTAAATCTTGAAAACCGACATTTATCGGCGGGGAAACAAGTGATAAATCAAAATACATCAAAAATAATCCCCAACTGAACCCTAGCACCGCTCCAGCCCCAATAACTGCAAACTGTCCCCACAAAGAAAGCGATAATTTATTTTTCGCTCGTAATAAAAGACATCCCCCTAATACACCTATTGCTGGCACAATCATTAACCCCGAAAACTTTATCATCCCAGCTGCAAAAAGTATCCCACTGAGAATAAACACTTCACGCCATCTCCCTGATTGATACCACAAATACCCCACATACATTGCAGACAACATCAAAAAGTAGACCATCGCATCATTATTGACCAAATTCGCTAAAATACTATTTGCTGGAAAAAAACAAAACAGTGCTAATAACCCAAATCGAACATTCTCCTGAAACTTCAGCCGCTCCATCAATCGCCAAAAGATAATCCCTGCCCCACTCACAGCAAACAAATTTACATAACGTACACAGTCAACACCTTGTGCAGCCGTCCCTCCTAGCCATATACAAAATCTAACAACCGCCGCACTCACTCCGCCCCACAGTGGTGGCTGATAATATATCTCTTGGAAAAATGACATCGGCGCTTGCAGAAAAAAGCCATTACGGATAAAATAATCAATAAACATTACAAAGTTAAAATAATCATACTGTCTCACATTCCCAACAGAAGAAGAAATATACCACACATTCATCATAAATGCCGTTGCAAATATTCCATCCGCCATCGAAAACTCAGCCCGCCGCCAAAACCAAAATCCTCCCAGACATAATGCAGCAAAAACCAACGGATAAGACCAAAATACCGACCAACAAATAAGCCCCGTACATAATCCAAACAGTCCTATAAAATTAAAGTGCAACACAACAACACCTCCCAAATTTCCCTTATCATACACTCATCTTCTAAAAATTAGCTTAACAAATAAAAAACCTTGCTATTTTTAATAAATACACTATAATACGCTTAATTTTGAATTATTTAATGTATCATTGTAAAAATCTAATTTTTATGAAAAATTTTACTTATGAGGAGTTGCGACTCTATATTGAGCAGCAACTCGCCGCCGAGATAAACGTGCTCAAATGCCGCTCTCTCTGTAAAAAGGGCAACGCTGTTCATCTTTTCATCAAACTTGATGAAGATATATGTTATGAGCCCTACTGGCGTGGTGGTCCACTAACCTTTAAAAAAGGAGATTATCTCCACGCAGACCCTAAAGATTTTTATGGTCTGACTGCTGCCACATTTGAACGTTGCTACATTGTCGAAATGCCATTTTCGAACGCAATTTAGCATTTTTTCAAACGCTGTTCCCTTTGGAATAGCGTTTTTTTATGAAAAAAAATCAAAAAAAAACATTTTTATAGACAAAAAACTATTGACAGAAGACAGAAAAGTTGCTATATGTTAATCGAAAATTAACTTTTAAGGAGTTTCGCAAATGAGAAAAGCTGCTTTACTGGCGTTATTTTTATGTGTTACATCATCATCCGCCGGTTTAGCAGATAGCAATACAGAAAACTGGTGCGGAACATACTTTGAAGATAACGGACGCGGGTTTATCCGTCTCGCAAGAGAAGATTTTGGTACAGGCAGCTCCAACTGCTCTCCTGAAGATTATTATGAGAGAGTGGAAAATAGTGGCGCCGCTGACATCGCACTGGATTTCACCCACAATCGCTCCAGCATCAATCACTGGCGCAAATTCAATAATCACCTTATTGAGGTCCGCGGTAAATTTCGCAATGGATATATTGACAACACACGCTTTGTACGCGATATGGGCGTCTAGTCTCCCTATCTCATAATATCAGCCCAAATCTCCGTCGGCACACTCCCTCCGCCGACTTCGCGCATCGGACTGTTGTCATCATTGCCCACCCACACCGCAGCAATATATCGTTTATTAAAACCAATAAACCAAGCATCACGATAATTCTGCGACGTGCCTGTCTTGCCGCGGGCCTCATTAACCCGCCCTGCTTTTTTACCAGTTCCTGTCAATACGACTTGCCGCAGCAAAAGATCAATGTTAGCTAAGGCTTTTTCTGAAATAACTTTGATTTTATCTGACAAACGATGTTGATACAAAATACTCCCTCGCGCACCTTTAATTTGTCGAACCGCAAATGGAAAAACAGCATACCCCCCATTAGCAACTGCTGCGTATGCTGCCGCCATATCAACCACTTTAACCTCTGTAGCCCCTAAAAGCATTGAGGGCTCATCTTGTACACCACTTGTCACTCCCATCTTAACAGCCGTTTCAATAATATCATTCATATCTAAATATGTCGCTAAATCTACCGTCGCAACATTTAATGATTTTGCAAAGGCTTCTTTCATACTAACTTTACCATAAAAGCGCTTATCATAATTTTGTGGTTCCCAATCATCAATACGAATAGGCTCATCATTTAAAATATCTTCAGGTTTAATTCCTTTTTCAAGAGCCGTAAGATACACAAATAACTTAAACGATGATCCGGCCTGTCGGAGCGCCTGCGTTGCACGGTTAAATTGACTTTTATTATAGTCATATCCCCCCGCCATCGCTTTAATTGCACCATTTTTGTCTAACACAACCACCGCCCCTTGAGTCACATTTTTATCCTTATTCGCGCGAATATGTTTGCGCAATAAATACTCCGTTCGTTTCTGTAAATCATAATCTAGCGTAGTACGCACATATACGTCTTGCCCCTGTATATTTGCCAAATGCGGTAATTCACTCATCACAAAATCACCAAAATATCTAATATCAGGAATATTTTTATCAAACGCACTCCCTATCGGTAAGACCAGCGCGTGTTCCCATTCTTGTAAAGAAATAGATCCCGCTCGCCGCATTAACGATAAGACAACTTCCGACCGTTCAATCGCAAGTTTTTTATTCTTCAGATAATTATATTTGCTCGGACCTTTTAAAGCACCCGCCAAAATTGCCGCCTCGCGCAGATTAAGTTCTTTTGCCTTTTTATTAAAAAAGCGTTTTGCCGCAGCGTTAATACCATATGCACCATTACCAAAAAATACGCGATTCATATAAATATTCAAAATCTGCTTTTTAGTAAAATGTTTCTCCAGCCATCGCGCCAAAATAAACTCTTGTACTTTACGTTTAATGCTCTTTTCACGTGTCAAAAACAAATTCTTTGCTACCTGCTGTGTAAGAGTAGAAGCCCCCTGCGCATAACGTCGTTTCACCAAGTTAACCGCCATCGCCCGAACAAAGCCTATATAATCAATACCACTATGCTTATAAAAACGCCTATCTTCCGTATCAATCACTGCCTGCGCCACATAACTCGGCAACTCATTCACATCCACAGGTTCTGCAAACAACGCCCCATACGAGGTAAGCTCTCGCCCATCTTCCGCTAAAATACGCACCCCTGTTTGTCTTTCAACATATTCCGCAGTTGAAAATGCTGGTAGCGTTTTATAGCAATACCATAAATATCCCCCCAGAACAAGCCCCAAAACAACCACACACCAAAGTACTAACACAATCAATATCATTTTCAAATTGCGTCTTTTCCGCAAACGCAACACTTTTTTTCTTTTTCGTAATGTCTGCTTTTTTAGTTTCTGCTCTTCTTCAGCTGCCTTAGGCTTTCTCTTTTTACCCTGTACCATAGTTCAATACACTCAAAAATCTATCCTATAGTTAATAGCATAAACCAATTTTAGTTAGCAAAAGCTTAAAAAACTCTTTGCGAAAACAAAATTTGCCGCTATATTAAACCAAACACAATAAGGAAAGACAAGAATGACAGAAAAAGTTTGTTTGATAGACGGCTCAGGTTACATATTCAGAGCCTTTTTTGCAAGCCCCAAAATGACCAATCCCGAAGGATTACCCGTTAACGCTGTATATGGCTTTTTAAATATGTTTTTAAGCCTGACTGCTAACATCAAATGCGACTACTGCCTTGTGTTATTTGACGCCAAACGCCAAAACTTCCGCAACGAGTTTTTTGCCGAATATAAAGCTACCCGCCCAGAATTACCAGAAGACCTCAAGCCTCAGTTTGCACTCATTCACGAGGTAGTAGAAGCCTTAAACCTACACTGGTTACAAATGGAAGGTTATGAAGCAGACGACTTGATTGCTACCTATGCAGATATAGCCTTAAAAGAGGGAATGGATGTCACCATCGTTTCTGCTGATAAAGACCTAATGCAACTTATCCGCCCTGGCGTAAAGTTTTATGACAGTATGAAAAATAAATTTTTCACTCCAGAAGATGTGAAAGAAAAATTTGGTGTTTATCCTGAACGTGTAACTGATGTACAATCACTCGCCGGTGATAGCACAGATAATATCCCTGGAGTCCCAGGAATTGGGCTAAAAACCGCCGCCGAACTTATCAACCAGTTTGGTTCATTGACTGAAGTTTTAAATCGTGCAGAAGAAATCAAGCAAAACAAACGCCGCGAACTAATTATGACTCACAAAGAAGATGCTCTCGTTTCGCAAAAACTCGTTACTCTAAAGCCTGATGTTCCGGTGGAGCTCCCCTTAAAAGACCTCCGCTGCATAGCACCCCATCAAGACGTGTTACTAAACCTTTTAGACCGCCACGCTTTCAAAAGCTTAAAAAACAAAGCTCTCAACTGGCTCAAGCAAAAATGCGCTGACCTGCCGGAAGAACAAACCTCCTCTAAAGAGCTGACACCCGAATATAAACTTATCCAAACACCAAACGAACTCCAACAACTAACAAAGCAAATACAAGCTGAAAATATGTTTGCTTTCCAAACCATTATGGATAAAGAACACCTATTGGGTTTAGCCATCAGCCTCAAAAATGCCAAAGCTTTTTATATTCCTTTGGTACAATCAGCTCCGGCGGCAGATTTATTCTCTGCCCCCACCACAACAGGCGACATTTCGCTCAACGAACTCAAACAATTTATCCTTCCCCTGTTTAATGCTCCGGAAATCTTAAAAATCGCCTTAAATATTAAGGAAAATATCCACCAACTGGCAAATGCATTTCAAACAGAACTAACCCCATTTCCATATGACGATGTAGCGATTCTCTCGTATGATTTATACAGTGCCTCTGTTACGCACACTCTACCAGCACTCGCCGCAGAGTTTTTACAAAAAAGCTTAAAAATGAGCGAACCGGAATATAAAAAAACCGACTTCAGCACCCTACCTGCCACAGAAGCGCTAACATTCTTTGCCGAAATGGCCGACTACACTATGCGCCTGCACCAGCTCTTTCGCCCCGAACTACAAACTGAAAAAAAACTTTTTGTTTATGATGGTATCGACCGTCCGCTTTCCGCTGTTTTATATCAGATGGAACGTGCTGGCATTATGTTGGATACACACCGATTAACCGAGCTAAACACTTTGTTTGATAAAGAGATGAATAGTTTATCTGCTGAGATATACACCCTCGCCGGCGAGGAATTTAACCTAAGTTCCCCCAAACAAATCGGTGAGATTTTATATACTAAACTCGGCTTAAAGGGTAAAAAACATACCTCCGGTTCGCTTAACACCAGCGCCGAAGTGCTAGAGAAAATGGCAGAAGAACACGAACTCCCCCGTAAAATCTTAGAATGGCGACAATACCAAAAACTCAAATCCACTTACACCACCGCCCTCTTAGGGTTAATGGATAAAAACAGTCGGGTTCATACCACATATAGCCAAATTTCCGTTAATACCGGACGTTTGTCATCATTAAATCCAAACTTGCAAAACATCCCCATTCGCACACCAATTGGGAGAGAAATTCGCAAATGTTTTATCGCTAAACCTAAACATAAACTGATAGCCGCCGACTACTCACAAGTAGAACTGCGCTTACTCGCCACCATCGCCGACGTGCCATTTTTGCAACAAGCGTTTAAAGAAAATGTGGATATTCACCGCAAAACCGCCGCACAAGTCTTTGGCATCCCATATGATGAGGTAGATAGCGAACACCGCCGCCGTGCTAAAGCAATTAACTTCGGTATTGTGTATGGAATGTCCGCATTCGGGCTTTCTAAAGAAATTGACGTTACACCTGCTGAGGCAAGCCGCTATATCGACGCCTACTTTGCCAATATGCCCGAGGTCAAAACCTATATGGATGAAACCATCAATTTCGCTCGCCAAAACGGCTATGTTTTAACGCCCTTAAATCGCAAAATCACCATTTTCGGCATTCAAGATAATAATAAGCGACTAGCTTCTTTTGCCGAACGTGCCGCCATCAACGCCCCTATCCAAGGAGGTGCGGCAGACATCATCAAATTGGCAATGAACAAAATCCCAAGCAAACTAAAAGCCGCCGGCTTAAAAGCGCAAATGCTCTTGCAAGTACACGACGAATTAGTCTTTGAAGCTCCTGAAGAAGAAGTGGAACAAACCGCCGCCCTAATAAAACAAGAAATGGAAAACATCACCGCCCTCACTCTCAAAACTCCGCTCATTGCCGAGGTCGGTGTCGGTGATAACTGGGACGAGGCGCATTAACGTTCCCTCCCTCCTTGTTTCAAAAGCTGCCTTGAAGATAAACCTGCTGCCCCAATAGCAGAAGTTTGCTGCATTTTTCTCTCTTTTATTCTCAATCTTTCGCCAACTTTCTTAATAGTTTCTGTTGAAAGAACCCACCCAAATTCAACCCCATCCGGCAGTCCTTCTTTTTTTATATCTTCCCTAATCCGAGAATGCTCGTTATACGCAACCTCAAATCGTCCTTGTTCACGCTCGGAAACAAACAATTGAATGTCTTCAACCGGAAAACCATAAGAAACACCATTACAAACTTCGGTCAAAGAAACGGCATCATTTGTATCTATTTTTAACCGATTTAATTGTGGATTAAGACGGCATAATTCACTAAAATCTTTTTGTAAACCCAATACTCTATCTTTCTCATCATAATTATGAAAATGCAAACTTTGCCAAGCACACACATACGCCGCTTTAAGTTCCGCACTAAAGAGCCCTTTAGACTCTTCATCATCATCCACCATCTCCATAAACTCAACAACTTGGCTAAAATCACATTGATTAGTATAATGACAAAGACCATACCGACGAACTCTGTTAATATTGTATTCAAGATCCGTCATTCCATTTGGATAAACATAATCTTCCCCAATTTTAACCCCAATTTCTTTTTCAGCCAGAGGAACACTAGTCTTTCCTTCAACCATCAAAAACTCATTTTCTTCTAATATCCATTTTTGGATTTCTTTTTCAGTAGGAATAGCAATTTTAGCTGTTGTATTATATGAGGGAAATAACTGTACCATTTTATCATAATAAGCACGACCAGAAAAACTTTCTAATTGAGAAAATATCTCTGACAACACAGTGACCATAGGTACAGAATTAAACGCTTCACTCATAGCTACCTCCAACAGGTAATATACATATTATCAAAATACCACAAAATTGCTCTTTATACAACAAAAAAAACTTTACGAAATTAAAATAAACAATTACATAAACACAAGAAAGGAACACAAAATGCTGATATTTGATTTAGACGGAACACTTTTAAACACCATTACCGACTTGCATAATGCCTTAAATTATGCCTTAAAAGCCCATAGTTTCCCTCAAAAAACAACTGAAGAAACACAAATGCTCCTCGGAAATGGCATAGAAGCTCTTGTTGCCGGCGCTCTCCCCAATGGCTCAGAAAATCCTAAGTTTCCGGAAACCTTTGCCACGTTCAAGGAATATTATTCTCAACACCTCAACGACTACACCGCCCCATACGATGGCATTATGGAGCTTTTAACCGAACTCAAATCTCGCAATATCAAAATGGGAATTGTGTCTAATAAGTTTGATGAAGGCGTTAAGGCACTTGCAAAACAATATTTTACCGGCTTGATTGACCACGCCCAAGGCACCAGCAAAACCGTGAAAAAGAAACCATCTCCAGACGCTGTTTTCGCCCTCATCAAAGAACTGCACGCCGAAAATGAAAAGAATATTTATATTGGCGATTCGGAAGTCGATATCGCAACCGCCACCAACGCTAATGTCCCGTGTATCAGTGTCAGTTGGGGCTTCCGCAGCTGTGCATTTTTGGAATCCATTAACGCTAACCCAATTATCGATAAACCAGAAGAATTACTAAATTTAATAAAATAAACTACCTGACGTTACTCTTTTGTTTATAAGTCATTTGCTGCAGCGGTATGCGATTATGAACTGCCGTATTATCCTGCTCAACCGTTACCTGCTCTTTTTTCAAACGTTCCTCAACTTTCTTACTCAAATCTTTAGGCACAGGCTTAAGAGTAACTTTTTGCTCACTCGCATCTGAGGATTGTACCGTATGAGATGCCTGCTGAACATCATTGACAACAAGTCCTGTATCAATTGCAACACTAATCCCAGTTCCAATTCCCGGAAAACATCCGGCCACTCCTGAAAGAACTTCACATCCCGCTGCCTTAAATTCTCCGTTTTTTACCCGCTCCCAAGCAAAATACGCCCCAGCCCCAATACTAACAAGCGGAATTTTCTTTAAAACTGATTTTCCAACTGCCGAACCGACCGTTTTTACCATAACTTTTGTCGCAGCTTTACCTATAGCCGTTTCCGCAACTACTGATACGACCTTGGAGGTTTCTTTTGACACAGCCTGTGCAACTTTTGTTTCCCCTATTTTCATTGTAGTTTTTTCGTAAAGCTGCCCAGCTTTACTGTTATTAAGCGTCAGTGTTCCTTTTTCAATTGCTCTATCAACAGCTTTATCAAATTTAGCATTAGCTGTCGCCGCTTTTGCCAAAATTTTACTTTTCTTCCCCGTTTTTGCCCCTACTGAACTGGCTGCAATCCCTCCTTTTACAGCTATTTTTGCATCAAGTTTTACTGTTGCCGCCGTGATTTGTTCCCGAACATCCTTAACAGCAGCATTTTCAACAACATCCACGGGATGAACCGGAGGCTTTTGTTTGACATAAGATACTACTTTCTCGTTCTCTGCCGCAAATTTCAAATTATTATGTCGTGTTATAGCCGCCTCATCTGAAAGATAAATTGCAGAATTATGCATTTCCGCAAACTTTTCCCATTCCTTGCTGAAATACTTTCCATTCTCTCCAGCTATCTGAACAACTCTTCCATCCACATTAAGATAAACACCTTTTAATTTATTTCTATGTTCAAAAACAGGTGTTTCATAATGTCCACCACTTTTTCTGTTTTCAATTCCGTAATTACCATAAAACTTCTGGTCTGCGGCTTTTTCATATTCATAAACAAAACCGTATGCTAAACCATTAACTTTTTTATAATTCGCCCGACCAGCCCAACTGCTTTCATTTGCCCCTGAAAAACATTTAGCTATTTCTATATCATCCGTTGCATATGCAAAATCTCTTGCCCGACAAAAAGAAGATGCAATACCATAAGGTCGATTACCCAACGTTCCCCCACGAAACAATGATGCTTCCTTTGATGCAAACTCGGCTTCCGGCATAGTCATAGCTTCAGCAATTTTTTTACTGCAAAATTCTGAATCACTAACAGGAATTTCTTTAAACACACTTTTATCACCCATTTGAGCATATAGCATATTTGACTTACTTAAAGGTTGAGCATACCCCATAATTTCAATATTATTCTGCGTTAATATCTTAACCACATCTTTTGTTGCCGCTTTAGCATCTGCAGGTGCTAATAACGGCATACGAATACCGGTTTCTTCCACAACAAATTTTGTAATATCCGTCACTTCGGGCGAAGAAGATAAAACAGCATCTATCCCATTCTCCCGCAACAAAGTTACCACCTTATCACGTTGAGAATAACGATAATCTCCTTCAGGAAACAAGCCTAAAGAAACACTGACCGGCTCATTAAGTCCCTCAAAATGATTTGATAATATCTCTTCAACAATTTGACTTTTCTCACCAAACATATTTCCCTCACCAAACATACCCTATTGTATGGATTTTACCCCACAAATAACCTCCACGCAAGTAAAAATTACCGTTGAGATTTCCGATATAACACCACATTAGCGTTATGTTCGCTTAACGTCTTCGCAAACCTATGCCCGCCCGTTATACCATCTGCCACAAAATACAGATATTTAGTCGTATCCGGATGTGCCGCCGCACGAATAGCCTCTCTCCCCGGACTACAAATAGGCGCCGGAGGCAACCCCGCATAAACGTATGTATTATACGGCGAATCATAGCTCAAATCTTTCCGATATAACGGACGTCCCAAATTCATCTGTCCATTAGTTACCGCATAAATAACCGTTGGGTCTGTTTGCAAACGCATCCCCAAATTGAGCCTGTTCACAAACACACTCGCCACTTTCGCCCGCTCCGAAGCCACACCGGTTTCTTTCTCCACAATACTCGCCAACGTCAACAGCTCTTGTTCAGATTTCAATGGCACACGAACATCCCGCCCCGCAAACGCCGTTGCAAGCTCCTTTTTCATCGCCTGACGAGCTTTCTCTAAAATACTATCTCTCGCTTCCCCTCGGATAAAATGATACGTTTCCGGCAAAATTTCCCCCTCTTTAAGCGCCAACGTAATCTCCCCGCTTAAATAAGGATTCTCTTTCACAATCTTTTTAATCTCTGCCAACGCCTTCCCCTCCGGAATCGTCAAACTGCGCACCATAACGTCGCCACTCACCAGCTTATTGGCAATCGTTTCTAACGACACGCCCCCTTCAAATACATATTCACCGGCTTTCAACCTCCCCGCCAAGCCCATCACCCGAGCATAAAGCATAAACCAACGCCCATCTTCCACCACACCGTTTTTCGCCAAAATCACCGCAGTTTGGTTTAGCCCAGCTCCTTTCGGAATAATCAGCTCGATTCGCTTGCTTAAAACATAACTATCTGTAAATTTTTTGGTAATAACCACAAAAAAAGCAGCTCCCACCAGCAATAGAAAAAACATTGCAAGTAGAAGCCGCTTTAACATCTTCATAACAGCGCCTAAAAATTAGCCGTTATATTTCTTAAAGATAACCGAAGAGTTTGTACCACCAAAACCAAACGAGTTGGACATTGCAGCCTTAATCTCTCTTTTCTTCGGTTTCAAAGGAACAAGGTCAAAATCACCCAACTCATCAGCAGGATTTTCCAAATTCAAAGTTGGCGGGCAAGTTTGCTCTTGCAAAGCCATAATGGTATATACTGCCTCAACAGCACCAGCTGCACCAAGCAAGTGACCAATAGCAGATTTAGTCGAAGACATTGAAACATTTTTAATGCCTTCATCACCAAACAAGCGTTTAACAGCCATAGCTTCACCCACGTCACCAGCCGGAGTTGATGTGCCGTGTGCATTGATATAACCAATATCTGAAAGTTCCACACCATTTTCTTTAGCGTGATCAGCAGCCATCTTCATCGCACGATAAGCACCATCACCAGACGGCGCCGTAATGTGATAAGCATCACCACTCATACCATAGCCAACAACTTCAGCATAAATCTTTGCACCACGTTTTTTAGCGTGTTCCAATTCTTCTAAAACTAAAGCACCACTACCTTCGCCCATCACAAAGCCACTACGACCTTTATCCCACGGACGAGAAGCCTTTTCTGGAGTATCATTATAGTCAGAAGTCACAGCCTTCATCCGTGCAAAACCGGCAATTCCCAAAACGTTAACTGCAGATTCCGCACCACCAGCAACCATCATATCCGCATCACCGCGGGCAATCATCGCTGCCGCATCTCCAATAGCGTGTGTTCCAGTTGAACAAGCCGTTACACAAGCGTGGTTCGGACCTTTCAACCCATATTTAATTGAAACATTACCCGAAATGAGGTTAATCAGCACCGACGGAATAAAAAACGGAGAAATCTTCTTCATACCAAATTCATTAAACAAAATAGCATTTTCATAGATTCCCTGTAATCCGCCAATACCAGCACCCATCATAACACCGGCACGGTCTTTTTCCTCATCACTAGCTGTTTCAGCATTCCACCCTGCATCTTCTAATGCATCACCGGCGGCTGCCATTCCAAACATAATGAATTTATCATTTTTCTTCTGGTCTTTTGGAGCCAAAACCGTATCCGGATTAAAATCAGGCTCATTTTCACCAAACGGTACTTGTCCAGCAATTGTCACCGGAATATCTTTCAAATCCACACCTTCAATCGGACGAATACCCGATTTTCCAGCAAGCAAAGACTCCCAGTTATGCTTAACACCTCTTCCGAGCGGCGAAACCACGCCCATACCTGTTACGACAACTCTTCTCATCAAATAACCTCTTTCACGCTTATCCGCCTGCTTTTCTAGGTTTCCCCTTAAGGCAGATAAATTTAATATGAAAAAACTCGCTTAAAACTTTTGAGCGAGTTCTAA
>JAMPED010000009.1:0-27180 GCA_023665325.1 Acetobacter sp. | reverse complement strand
AGACATAAACTTTACGTTTAGAACACTTTATGTGTTAGCTATTTTTATGATTATTGACGGACATATTGGCTCGTTTGATTACCTTTCTTTCAATGGATTATTCCCTTATCAAAACTATCATATTGCTCTTTTTATTTTTGCTTCTGGATATTTTTTTAAAGCTGATAGAGGGTATGGTGAATTTATTAAACACAAAACTATTAAACTTATTCTTCCACTTTATCTATGGAATTTTATTTATGGGACACTTGTCTTCTATTTGAATAAATATGAAAATTTTACACTTGGCGGAGAATTTTCTTTTTATAATTTATTATATGCACCGCTTGTGGATGGGCATCAGTATATTTACAATATGGGAGCTTGGTTTTTAATTCCATTATTTAGCGTACAACTTATCAGTTTTATTATTTTAAAACCTTTTCTTTCATCTTCAAAAAGTTTTTTTACTTTTTGTATCTGGCTTTTTTTCATTGTTTCGTGTTTTTTAGGTGTTGCAGCTATCTGGGCAGCGTCAAATAACACAGGACAGCGTGATTTGATTTTAGCCGGAATACGTATTTTTTACTTTCTACCATTTTATGCTTTAGGGATTTTATATCGATACCATTTAGAGAAATATGACAAGATTAACACCATTGCTTATTTATCTATTATCTTTGTTGCAACCATTCTTTTACGTATCAATTTTCCGCAATGCGATATTATTCCTGCGTGGTTTAATTATATTAACGCCCCTGCTATTGTCATCTACCTTATCGCCATTCTTGCGATTTTTTTCTGGTTAAGAATTTCAAAATTATTAACTCCAATTATAAAAAATAGTGCAGTGTTAAACTACATATCCACACATACTTTTGACATTATGATGCACCATTTTGTGGGGTTGATGTTGGTTAAAGCCGCCCTATCCCCTTTAGGCGATTTCCAAGCTACAGCTTTTAAAGGAAACATTTGGTATTATCATTTTCCATACGAAGAAAGTCTTTTAACACCTATCTATATTTCTATATCTATAGTTATAGCACTTTTCATAGGCTTTACAAGTAAAAAACTTTGTTATATAATTGTTAATAATTTAAGACAGATAGTAAAGAAAAACGTTTCTTTGACCTATCTTACCGGGAGGACAATACAATGAACAGCAATCAAAGCGGACGTTCTATGATAGAAATGCTTGGCGTTTTAGCCATTGTCGGTGTTCTTTCGGTTGGGGGAATTGCTGGATATTCTAAGGCTATGTCTAAAGCTAAAACCAATCACTTTATTAGCCAGTCTAGCGAATTAGTTATGAATATTCGCAATCTTTATATTAGTCAACATTCATTTGAAGGACTAAATAATGAAGCTCTCATCAATACTGGCTTTGTTCCTACTGAAATGTTAAACCAAGATACATCCCCCCATTCAATAAGGCACGCATTTAGTGGAAATGTTATTGTTTATGAGAGTAAAATTTCCAATGGATTACCCAAGGCTTTTGAAATTTATTTTACTGGATTGGAGCATCAAGCTTGTCTTTTACTTGCAACAATGGATTGGGGACAGGACCCAGCATCTGGCTTTCAGAGTATTTATGCTGGTGTAGCTGAAATTAGCGCTCCACTTATGCTTAATGCCTTTGGTGGAGGTGATTCTTTTCCTGACCAGAATATTTATACTTCTGGCTTACACGATGACGCCGCCCCATTAACAGTTAATGAGGCATCTGCCGCCTGTAATTGTACCACAAATACTTGCGTTATTGGGCTTAAATATATTTAGTTTTCTATAAAAAAACAGGGCACAGTTTTCTGCACCCTTTTATTATCTTTACGCATTCATTTTTAGAATGTATAACGAAGACCGGCTGTCACTTCCATCAAGTTATTTAAGTTAGGCATACCAATATAGGTGTAACGCCCCATAACACGGAAAGATACATTGTTATTAAAATCATAAGAGAAACCGGCACCTGCACGATAACCTACACGTTGTTTATCCATACTACGGCCTGTTGGTTTGAATTTATATTTCACATTATAGTCTGCAGCACCAAGTGAACCTAATAAATTAAAGCCTGAACACATTACAGGAATGCGTCCATATAAATCTAAACCCCAAGCATAAAATTCAGATTTTGTTGCTTCTCTGTGGGAACGAGATTTACGCTCGCCAGTCTGTTGGAAGAAAGCTTCAACACTGGTATAACGCGCAATATCAGTACCAACATTTACCATCCAAGAATTATAATCTTTTTTGGCATTTTTAGCAATTGCACCGTGCTTTGCATACGAATAAACGTAATCCGCACCTAAGTATGGTCTGAAATATTGATTACCCATACTCCAATCCATAGCATTAGCATTTAATGCAAGTACTGATGCGGCTGCTGTTAATAAACAAATTTTCTTCATATTATAAACTCCATTACAAACTAAAATTAACTTTAGTCCTAAAGTACTATATGCGCTATAATACTTCTCGCTAGCCTATATATGCGCAAAATTTATCTTTTAAATAGGGAAAATAAATTTTTTACGTTTTATTTACACAGAAGGTATAAAATAAGTTTAAATTTAATTTGTAACTAAGGATTTGGATATGACTTTTTTATTACCAAGCAATAATTGTGATTTGTGTGAGAGATTATGTACTTTTAGGAAGCAAAACCAGATTAAATTTCCACATTATCATAATGCACCGGTTGCACCGTTTGGTAATCTTAATGCTGAAATTCTTATTGTGGGATTAGCTCCAGGACTAAATGGCGCTAATCAAACTGGTAGACCTTTTACAAACGATTATGCTGGAGATATTTTATATCCTGCATTAAAAGAGGCAGGTTTAGCAAAAGGAGAGTATCAAAAACGAAAAGACGATGGTTTCGAGCTTCTTAACGTTCGGATAACTAATGCTGTACGGTGTGTTCCACCGGAAAACAAGCCCACCACGACTGAAGAGAAAACTTGTCGACATTTTTTGGAAAACGAGATTAAAGCTATGCCAAACCTTAAGATCATCCTGTGTTTAGGAACAATCTCTCATAAAAATGTATTACAAGCTCTTGGCTTAAAACAATCTTTTGCTAAATTTTGCCACGGTGCTGTGTATGATATTCCGCAGCTTAATATAAAGTTGGTTGACAGCTACCATACCTCTCGTTATAACATTAACACTGGTGTTTTAAGTTATGAAATGTTTACTGATATTATTGATAAGATTAAAGGACTAATTTAACTATGTTGTTGCGTAAAAAAGTTATTGACTTTTGTGTTTTGCTTTTTTTAGGATTTTCCTGTTTAACTTTTTCAATTTTACTTTATGCTCGGCAGATTTGGCCAGATGCTGATTATGAACAAATTCTTATCACACTTGAAAGTTTATCTTTTGATATTGTTAAAACAAACACGGTGATGTCGGATTATTTTTGGGCTTTGTTGTTTTTTATAATTATCTTTCCGCTTTGTTATATTTTTTTAGGTACGCTAAAAAGATTTTGTGTTGCACTGATTTTATTTTTAGCTGTCTTATATTCTTCAGGATATTTGGTTTATTGTTTCTATCAATTTTCAACCTCGCATCTTTATGAAGAAGAATACAAATCTCCGCGAGAGATTATTTATACATTTCCTGAGAAAAAAAGAAATTTAATCTTAATCTATTTAGAAAGTTTTGAGCAAAATTTTGCTCAAGCACAATATTATGAAAAAAATCTTATTCCAAATTTAGATAATCTGCATAATGAAGGTGCTTATTCCTCTGCACATTATCAACTCCCTGGAACGGGATTTTCGATTGCCTCGTTGGTTGCCTCTCAATGTGGCATTCCTTTGCGTCATCTTTCTACTCGGGATATTTATGCTACTAAATACTTTTTACCACAAGCGGTTTGTTTTCCAGAAATTTTAAAAGAAAATGGTTATCAGACGGCAATTGTTAAAGCTTCAGATATTCACTTTACGAATGTTGATACATTTGCTTATTCTCACGGCTACGATGAAGCTCTGGGTAAAGAACAAATTTTAAAACATTATCCTGTATCACAACATCAATCTTTACTTGGTGGATTTGATGGCGTTTCAGATGAAACACTTTTTTCTTTTGCTAAAAAGAAACTTGCAATGTTTACTCCTGACAAACCTTTTATGCTGACTTTATTTACATTAGATACACATACTCCTGTGGAGCATTTTAGCACTAAATGTCCACGGTATTTTAATGATATTCGTGATGCTTTTATTTGTACAGATAATACTGTTGCTAACTTTATTGACTGGCTTAAGACGTCGCCTTATTGGAAAAATACAACCGTTGTGATTATGGGAGATCATTTGTTACCCGTACAACTCAAACCGCATAGAGATTTGCATCGAGGAATTTATAATGTTTTTCTCAATTTACCGGATGATGCAAAAATCAATCCATCTAAGATATTTTCTACATTTGATATGGCTCCAAGTATTTTAGAAAGTTTGGGAATTACACTTTCGGAACGTTCTTTCGGACTGGGACACTCTCTTTTTTCAGATACCCCTACATTACTTGAGAAGCTTGGTTTTACAAAATTAAAAATGCAGCTTTTAGCTAATTCTAAAATCTACAACAAATTTAATATGCTCCCAATGAAACGCATTGATAAATATACAAACTATCAACTTGGCGAAATAATTAACAATAATAATATTGCTAAATTTACTGATGCCAGTGAAAACTTTTTGGGAATATATTATATTGACCGTCTAAATTTGAAGTTTTCATCTAACGTTGATAAACCGCTGATTGTTAAAATACGCTTTAGTGCCCTTGCTGATACTCAGCACAAAATCTTAATTACAGCAAACCAGCATAAGGTATTTACTTTTGTGCCTAAGAAGAATGAAACTGCACCCTATGATATTTCTTTTGAAATTGAACCTGAAATGCTGGTAGCAGGCAAACTTCAACTTAAATTCCGCAACACGTATGGCGTTTCTACTGCTTTACAGATGGGAATTGCTCCATTGGAGATAACAATTACAGAAAAATAGGAATTTTAGATAAAAAAGGTGTTTTAATATCTTGTTTTAACGATTATTTTGTTTTTAATTTTAATTCTCATCAAATTTAGGAAAGGCTTGAATGCTTAAAAAAATTTTTATTTATCTGCTTGTTTTTGCTTCTCTTATTACGAATGCTGCTGCAATTAGTTTCAGCCAACAGACGGATTTGGTAAGCGTTACGGCTATTCCTGAATATAAAACTATTTCAGAAGAAACGGCTGCTGTTACCTTTATTACGGAAGTTAATATTCCCAAAGGCTGGCATTTATATTGGGATAATCCTGGAGATACGGGCGATCCGACAACCTTGACTTTTTTCGAATCGCCTTATTATGTGGAAAAATCAAGTATTCATAGCGCACCGAAAAAATCAGTATTTGAAGAAATTATTACCTCATATATCTATACGCAGAAGCTCTATTTTAAGACAACGTTTGAATTAAAAAAATTACAAAATGTGACACGTCTGCCTTTTAATCTTGTTTTGTCATATACAGCTTGTAGCGAATCGTGTTTTCCTGAAACAATAAATTTAAATTTTGCCTTACCGATTGGGAATATTGAAGAAAAAAATCCAACCTATGTTAAATCATTATTAGAGGCTGAAAATACTTTTCCGCTACCCTTAACAGCAAACGGCGCTTTTGATGATAATTTTTTGGAGCTTGATATTGGAGAACACATCTTAAAAGATTGTGCTGAGCCGGAATTTGTAAGCAGACATCCGAAAAAAAGCGTGTTGGCAGATTTACCTGAAACTAGTGTTATTGAACAAGGAAAACTGCATATTGACTTTAAAGATGACGAACTACCACCTGATTATAAAGGTGTGTTACTCTGCCCTGGACACGCTTATTATGTTGAACCCAAAGAAAACTCCATTGCATTTCCGATGCAACATTCTCCAAATGGTGGATTGTTTTATTATCTGCTGACGGCGTTTATTGCGGGGCTTATTTTGAATCTAATGCCGTGTGTTTTACCAATTTTAGGATTAAAAGCACTTTATTTGGTGCAAAATAAACAACATACTTCTACTCTTTCAGCTATAATGTATATGCTGGGTGTTGTATGCTCGTTTGCGGTTCTTTCTGGTATTTTATTTTATCTTCGCCAAAAAGGAACTGAGCTCGGATGGGGCTTTCAACTGCAATCCCCTACTTTTAACATTATTCTTTTGTTACTGTTTTTCATTATCTTTTTGAATCTGACTGATAAATTACCACTACCGGATAGATGCGCTAATGTTTTAAGTAAAATTGCTGGTAATAAAAGCTTTTTAACCGGATTTTTTGCGGTGATTATCGCCTGCCCTTGCACTGGTCCGTTTATGGGGGCGGCGCTCGGATATGCCATTACACAACCAACAACCATTTATTTTGGTATTTTTATCGCTTTGGCTATTGGCTATGCCCTACCCTATACGCTGATTGAACTGTTTCCGAATTTCTTTTTACGGTTTATTCCGAAACCTGGAAGATGGATGATAACTTTAAAACATATATTGGCAATGCCTATTGCTTTAACGTGTTTGTGGCTTGGATGGGTGATTTTTAATCAGCTAAAACCAACCGCAACAGCCGAAGACATTCAGTGGGAAGTTTACACGCCAGCAAAAATTGAGCAAGCATTAAGAAAAAATGATGCAGTGTTTATAGACTTTACGGCAAAGTGGTGTTTGGTTTGTTTGCTCAATGAAAAAACAACACTTTCAACCGAAGTGTTTAAACAAACGGTTGAAAAAAATCGTATTCATCTATTTAAGGCTGACTGGACGAATCGCGATGAAAATATTCGAGAAGCTTTAAAAATGTATGGGCGCAATAGTATTCCACTTTATGTTTATTATCCAGCTGGAAAGAAAGAACCTATTATTTTGCCACAGATTTTAACTGAGGATATCATACGGGAAAAATTAAGCCAATAGCGGATAAAACTTTGTTTTGCATTGACGGTAAATGATTTTCAGCCTAGAGTTTTCTTATTGTTTTAATTAGAGGATAGAACTATGGAACAGAGAGTTATTAACGTTAATGGTGTCAAACTTGCCAATAATTTGCCTTTTGGCTTGTTATGTGGTCCGTGTCAGATTGAAAGTCGTCAGCACGCTATTGATATTGCTGGAGCAATGGTAGAGATTACCAAAGAGCTGAATATTCCTTATATTTTCAAAGCTTCTTTTGACAAGGCGAATCGCACATCCATCAACGGCGCACGTGGTGTGGGGATTGATGAAGGAATGCGGACGTTTGACGAGATTAAAAAACTTTATAATAATCTACCGATTGTAACGGACGTACACGAGAAAGAGCAATGTGCGATTGTGGCTGAACACGTTGATATGCTCCAGATACCGGCGTTTTTGTGCCGTCAAACAGATTTAGTGGTTGCGGCGGCGAAAACTGGCAAGGTGGTTAACATTAAAAAAGGACAATTCCTTGCGCCGTGGGAAGCTAAAAACCTTGTGGTAAAATGCGACGAATCGGGTAATCATAACGTTTGTTTGACTGAACGAGGCACAAGCTTTGGCTATAATACTCTTGTTACTGATATGCGTGGATTGCCAAGAATGGCTGCTGATACGGGGTGTCCGATTATTTTTGACGCCACACACTCAGTACAGCAACCTGGGGGAATGGGCGGTTCTTCTGGTGGGCAGCGTGAGTTTGCACCTGTGCTTGCTCGAGCAGCGGTTGCAGTTGGTGTAGCGGCTGTGTTTACAGAGACACACGAGAATCCTGATAAAGCTTTATCTGACGGACCAAACACGATTGCCCTTAAAGATATGAAAGGTGTGTTAGAAGTCCTCAAACGCTTTGACGAAGTGCGCAAGAGTTTAGATATATTTTAGGATTGGAAAAGGAAAGCCATCGTTAAGATGGCTTTTTTAATCAACCGCAAAAATTAGTTTTGACATTTTGGTTTTTCCTTATATGATTTAGGTGGATATGGCGATAGCCTGTCTGGGGCTTAGTAACCTCTTTCAAATACGTCTGTGTAAAGACGATAATTTTGCACGCTTTCTAGTCAGCGACTGGAAGGCGGCAAAATACGCTATTGTAGTTAATATGTCGCGCTATGTTATTTGAGTAGTTACTAACTTCCAGTCGCCTTATCGGCGGCTTTTTTTGTTATGTGTTTGGGGAGTTTGAATATGAGAGATAATGAAATCGGGCGATCAATGATTGAGATGTTAGGGGTATTGGCGATTGTGGGAATTTTATCAGTTGGTGGAATCGCTGGTTTCTCTAAAGCGATGATGAAATACAAACTCAACAAACTTACAGAAGAATACACCCTATTCATCAATGAATTTCTACGTTATGAAAAAGATTGGATAAAAGAAAAAATGCAACTCAGTCCTAATGAGCATTTTTATTTAACATCATATGTTACGCAATTAGGAATAATTCCGCAAGGATGGTCTCACTCTGGAAGCTATATTTATGATAGTATGGGAAATAGAATGAACGTTTCGATCAGACACGAACAAAACGATAGTGGTATTCGCCACAATAAGCCAATGATTAGTTATTCAATAAAAAAACAAGATCAAGAAGATAACGAAGTTTTGATGTGTCAAAATTTTTTCGTTAATATTGCAAAACCTTATAGTAACATTATTACAGCTGTTCACGTTTGGGGAAGTGATAGCGATGGCGATGAAAATGCCAGCCTTATGTGGTATGGTGATAGTTATTGCTATGGTAATAGAAATTGTGTACGTTATGCAACTATATCACAGATATATGATTCTTGTATTAGCTGTGTTAAAGAAGGTAGTAGTTGTGTATTACTCATAGGGTTTGAATAACATTTTTTCGTTTTAAGCTTTACTTTCAAAAGATTATTCATTACCTTATTAAAAAATAATAACAGAGAACAATATTGTGAAATGATTATCAAAGACGAGGGATATGTTTTAAGTGCGAGGAAGTATGGCGAGAAATCGCTGATTGTTACTTTATTCTCTAAAAACAAAGGTAAAATCTCTGGCTTTGTTTCTGATGGGACTTCTAAAAAGAATCGGGGATTATTCCAAACTGGAAATAAGCTTTTTTTTGAAGCGTCTGCTCGTCTGGAAGAGAATATGCGTCGCTTATTTCGCTTGGAACTCATTGAGCCGAATGCGGTTGCGATGATGAGTGATGTTAAGAAGTTAGAGCTAATGACAGCGGCTGTTCCGATGTTTATCCGATTATTGAACGAAAATGAGGAAATTTATCCGCTTTATGAGATTGTTGGAAAGTTTTTTAAAGCCGAGACACTTAAAGAGATGTTGACACAATATGCTTTTTTTGAATTTTACGCATTAGAATATTTAGGAATTGGGCTTTCGTTGGATTGCTGTGCAGTTACTGGACAAACTGATGGGCTTTGCTATGTTTCCCCAAAAACCGGCAAGGCTGTTTGCAGAGAAGTGGGAGAACCCTATCACGACAGATTATTCGAATATCCGCATTTTGTTGTGGATAACAAGCAAACTCCTTCTTATGCGGAAATTTTTAATGTGCTAAAAATGACTGAATTCTTTTTGTATGAGCATTTTTTTAAGTTTCATAACTTGCTTTTACCAAAGAGCCGTGCTAATTTATGGCAGTTTTTTGGTGAGATAGCCGAAGAAGAACAATAAGACAAACGCCTAAGGGCATAATGATTTGAGGACACAATGGAAGAAGAAAGTTTGGAAGAAAAAGTACACGACGTCAAACTCAAAGAAGAATTGAGCAAGCGTTATCTATCGTATGCGATGTCTACCATTGTGGCGCGCTCGTTGCCTGATGTGCGTGATGGATTAAAACCGGTACATCGTCGTTTAATGTATGCGATGCGACAATTAAAACTTGACCCGAAGTCAGGCTTTAAGAAATGCGCCAGAGTGGTTGGTGATGTTATCGGTAAATATCACCCACACGGCGACTCGGCTGTTTATGGAGCGATGGTGCGTTTGGCACAAGATTTTTCTGTGCGTTATCCTTTAGTTGATGGGCAGGGAAATTTTGGTAATATTGATGGCGATGGCGCCGCTGCTATGCGATACACCGAAGCGAGATTGACAGAGTTTGCTTTAGCATTGATGGAAGGTTTAAATGAAAATGCCGTTGATTTTATGGATACATACGATGGTGAAGAGCAAGAACCTATTGTAATGCCTGCGGCAGTACCGAATCTTTTATGTAACGGTTCGGCTGGTATTGCTGTTGGTATGGCAACAAATATTCCACCGCATAATTTGGGTGAAGTGGCTGATGCACTTTTGTATCTCATTAAAAACCCTGAATGTGGTATTAGCGATTTAGTTAAATATGTTAAAGGACCAGATTTCCCAACTGGAGGGTTGATTATTGCTGATCAAAAAGCAATTATTGACGCTTACACGCACGGAAAGGGTTATTTCCGTATTCGAGCAAAATGGGAAAAAGAAGACCTTGGTAAAGGACAATATCAGATTGTCGTAACAGAAATTCCATATCAAGTCGTAAAATCAAAACTGATTGAGAAAATTGCACAGCTGTTGGAAGATAAAAAACTTCCCTTACTTGCTGATGTTCGTGATGAATCGGCGCAAGATATTCGAATCGTGTTAGAGCCTAAGAATCGCACTGTTGATGCTGGCTTGTTGATGGAACATTTGTTTAAGCAAACAGAACTCGAAATCCGTTTTGCGATGAATATGAATGTGCTTTCTTCTGATGGTGTGCCGAAGGTTATGAGTCTTAAAGAAGTATTGAAAGAATATCTGAACCATAGGCACAAAGTTCTTATTCGTAAATCACAATATCGTCTTGATAAGATTAACGCTCGTTTGGAAATTTTATCTGGTTATTTGGTTGCATATTTGAATCTTGATGAAGTTATTCGTATTATTCGTGAAGAAGATGATTCTAAAGCTGTTTTAATGGCTACATTTGGTTTGACGGATAATCAAGCAGAAGCTATTTTAAATATGAAACTTCGCAATTTGCGCAAGCTTGAAGAAGAAGAAATTCGTGGTGAGTTTGACGAACTGACAGAAGAAAAGAATGGATTGGTGGCTTTGCTTGGTGATGAAGAATTGAGGATGACCCGCTTAAGCGAAGAGATTAACTTGATGAAAGACAAATTCGGTAAAAAAACCATTTTAGGAAGACGTCGGAGTCAATTTGCGGATATGCCTGAAGATGTAGATGTGCCAATTGAAGTGATGGTTGAAAAAGAACCGATTACGATTATCCTTTCACAAAAAGGGTGGATTAGAAGTATGAAAGGGTATATTCCTCTTACTGATGAGTTCAAATTTAAGGAGGATGATGCTTTACAATGTGTTATTCACGCGTATACGACTGATAAAATTATTCTCTTTGATACATCTGGCAAGTTCTTCAACATTAACGCCAATGAGATACCTTCTGGTCGTGGTTTTGGTCAACCAGTACGTTTGATGGCTGATTTAGGTGTTAATGACAATATCTGTTCGATGTTTGTGTTTGAAAAAGGGGCTAGATATATTGTTTCTTCTGATTATGGGCACGGTTTTGTAATTGATGAAAGTCATATGATTGCACAAACTCGTAATGGACGTAAGATTTTGAACCTCGCAGATGGCGAAATTGCAGCTTTTTGTAAGAAAATTACTGGTGATATGGTTGCTATTGTTGGCGAAAATCGCAAACTGCTTATTTTTAAACTTGAGGAAATTCCATCAATGGCACGTGGACGTGGTGTTGCATTACAAAAATATCAGGGCTGTAAGATGTCTGATATTCAAATTTTCAAGGAAGAAGAAGGTTTTTGTTATAATCGTTCTGGTGGTGTTGCCAATGAAAAAGAACTTTTGACTTGGCTTGGACATAGAGCACAGGTTGGACGGCTTGTTCCGTTTGGTTTCCCGAAAACAAATAAATTTTTTAAAGAATAGGATTAGTAAAGATGAGTTATGATGCAGTTGATGTTGCAGCAATGCGTGAAGCGATTGCGATGTCTGCAACAGCTTTAGAAAATGATGTTCAATCTCCTATTGGTGGTCCTTTTGGCTCCGTTATCTATAAGGATGGAAAAAAGATTGCTGAAGGATGTAATCACGTTTTAGTAAATAATGATCCTTCTGCACACGGTGAAGTTTATACTATTCGTGAAGCTTGTCGTATTCTTAACACGTGGGATTTATCTGACTGTGTGTTATATACAAGTTGCGAGCCTTGCCCTATGTGTTTGATGACGGCAAAATGGGCAAATATTAAAACAATTTATTTTGCCGCCACGAGAGAAGACGCAGCAAATATTGGTTTTAGAGATGATGACTTGTATAAGCTTTTAAAAGATGGGGTTTATGCAACAGCAATTCCGGAATGCAGAGATGAAGCTGTCGAAGTGATGAATAAATGGTATAAAAAGTTTTCGATTTCAGGACAATATTAGTTAGTATTATTAAAACAAGCTTGAATAAAAAAGCCACCTTTGTCTGTTATGTATTGCGTACATAAGCTAGATATTTCTCCAATATTCATTGTTTGAAAGTTATATTGTTTTTCTGTTAAGTTTGTAACAGGGAAACCATTAGGACGGCATCGAAAATATATATAACAAAATGCTTTTGGGCTTTCTCTATATATTTGCTGAATACTTTCAAGTATTTGTGCACAATAAGTAATTAAGTTTTTCTTATTTATTGCTTCGATATTTGCTTCCCAAGCTGTTGTGCCGTTAATTGTAAACATAGTTTGGTGGTAGTATTTACTACCATTTATATATACTCTAATATAGCTTTCATAAGAATTTTTTAGAAGCATATCATTTGCTGTTATTCCTTTTATTTCTTGCATCCCCTCTGGCACACTATCAATTGCTTTTATATATGGAATAAGTGTTATTTTGTCATTTCCTGCTGGTTTTATACGCCATTGCCTAGCATATACATATACTACATCTAAAAGGCTTTTTATTTGGATTAAGCTTTGATTCATACGATACTTTTCCATAGCTGTTGAAAAACTTGAAATTCCACTCACTGATAAAATTCCGACAACTGCTAACACTCCTAACATTTCGATCATTGAGCGCCCTTGTTCATTTATTTTCATCACAATATCTCCAACTATGCATAATAAAAAAGCCGCCATTAAGGCGACTGGAAGTTGGAAACTACTCAAATGACATAGTGCGACATATTTGCATATAGCTATATACCACAAGTATATATCTGCTATATTTATAGCGTATTTTGCCGCCTTCCAGTCTATGACCAGAAAGCGTGCAAAATTATCGTCTTTACACGAACGCATTTGAAAGAGGTTTCCACACCCCAGATTGACTATTGCCTATCCAGTTAGAACTATATAAACAAAATCTAAAATGTCAAAGAGAAAAAAATCATTCTGCTATAAAAAAAAGAGGTTTAAAACCTCTTTTTTAACTTTTCTTTCGGGTTAACCCTATATAGCTTTCTATTGAGGCTAAAAATATGAAGAAATACCCCATCACCTCGCTACATTCTTCAAACAACTCTTTTGTTGCAGCCATTTGATTATCCCCTAATACATTAACTATCAACGGGCGATGACCTATACACTGCGCAATTGGGAAGATGATTATTAACGCACTAAACATCAGATAAAACGATGAGGAACCTAAAAATGAAAATAGATTTTGACGTGTTATTTCTTTATATTTTAAAGCATATTCAAAAGCAATCAAAGGAAACACAAAGCCAACCCGCCAACGTAGACCATAAATTAGCTCGTCTAATGTCTTATCTAATTCTCGGCAACTTGCCAAAAAACACAATGATGCAAGAAATAACATCAACGGACGCCAATCTTTTATACAAATACCTTGAATTAAGAAAATTATTCCAGATATAAGAAGTAATGATAATTGGATATTTTCAACTATGCTGTTTTCTGCAAATGTCTGCTCCTTATATATGGAGGCGAGATAATGAATAAATCCGATAAAACACATTGCTAATAGTAAATATATAAAACTTCTTAAGCCTGACCATAAGGCCATTTTTTCTTTCTCATTCAAAGACATTTTTTCACTCTTTACTCTGTTAGTCCTATGTCTTTGAAATTTTATAAAGACATAATGGTAGTATATATAAGAGTTTATATATTTTTGCAATAAATTTTGTGACTTTATAAATTGTTGTTGAAAGCTTTAAACAAAAAAGGGCGGTTCTCCGCCCTACCAAATAATCATTTTATCTTATTGTTTGTTGTTCAAGTTTTTCATAATATGGACTATCCATTAACTGAGGATTTCTTTTAGCAAAATCTAAAGCTGTTTTTCCATCATTATTTCTCATTTTTGCTTGAGCACCATTTTCTAGCAAAATATTGATGATTTCCGGATTGGAGTTACCTCCACACGCGTACATCAAAGCAGTCATTCCATACGCATCTTTAGTGTTTATAGCTGCGCCATTTTCTATGAGGGTAAGAATAATTTCCGGGTAAACTTTAGCTCCTGCAATCATTAGCGGAGTTAGACCATCTTTTCCTTTTTGATTCACATCTGCACCATTTTGAAGAAGTATTTTTATTAACCCTAAATTCCCCTCTGCACTAGCGGTCATTAGCAATGTCCAGCCTTTTTTGATTTCTACATTTGGATTAGCACCTTTTTGTAACAACATCTCAATAATTTCAGGAGCTACATTATTTAAGACAGCAATACTTAAGGCATTTATACCATATTTATTTTGCGTTTTTGCATCAGCTCCATTGGCAAGAAGAAGTTTTACAATATCAACATTAGCATTTTCATTGCAGGCAAGCATCAATGGCGTTATCCCATCTGGCATTGTACCATTTACATCTGCTCCACTTTTAATAATGACCTCAACAGTTTCAACTCCGGCATTTTGCCCAATAGCAGTCATTAACGTTGCAAATTTTTCATCAATCTTAGTTGCTGTTGGTGCTCCTTTTACAGCCTCAATCTTCGGAGTTTGCAACTCTGCTTTGTTACACAATTTATATGCGCCATATCCTATAAGCACAACAGCAGCAACACCTACAAGCAAAATAGTTTTCATATTGTTTTTCATAAGCTTTATCCTTAAAAGTTATTTTATGTGAAGACTAGCACAAACATCTTTCTATTTTGTTAAAAAAGGGAAGGATAACCTTCCCCCCTTTTTTTAACAATTGTGCAAAAATGAGACGACTTCTTCTGCTATACACGTTGCAGTCAAACCATAATGTTCATATAGTTTATCTGCTGGAGCTGAGGCACCGAATGTGTCAATTCCGATTGTTTTTTGCGCATATCTGTTCCAACCGAAAGTCGATCCTGCTTCAACACTAATGACAGGCGCCTTACCCAAAACTTCTATTTGGTAGGTTTCACTCTGCTCTTCAAATAATTCCATACAAGGCATTGAAACTACAGCTATATCTATACCTTTTTCTGCCAAGATTTTTTGAGTTTCTACCGCTGCAGAAACTTCTGAACCGGTTGCCACGAGTGTTGCCTGTCGTTCGCCTTTCGCCGGAGAAATTATATATGCACCTTTTTCTGTCAAATTTTTCTCTGCAGATGTCCGTAGTAGAGGTAAGTTTTGACGAGAAAGAGCCAACAAACTTGGGCGCTTGTCATCCGTAATAGCAATCTGCCAAGCCTCTGCTGTTTCTACCACATCACACGGTCGAAACGTTAAAATATTTGGCATTGCCCGATAAGACGCCAAATGTTCAATTGGTTGATGTGTCGGACCATCTTCACCCACGCCAATGGAATCGTGCGTTAAAACATAAATAACGCGTATTCCCATCAAAGCTGCTAATCGCATTGACGGTCGCAAATAATCTGAAAATACAAAAAACGTTCCACCATACGGTATTATTCCTCCGTGTAGTGCCATTCCGTTCATTATGGCTCCCATAGCGTGTTCGCGAATACCATACATTATATTATTTCCGTTATAGTTATCTTTGGTGACAGTTTTTAAGCCTTCAACAAATGTTAAATTTGATGCAGCTAAATCTGCTGATCCACCAACAATTTGTGGAACATTTGGTACAATTGCTTTTAAACACATCTCAGAAGCTTTACGAGTTGCAACCTTAGTTTTATCTGCAATTGATTGGACTTTTAATTCATTTAAGGCTTTATCCCAATTCTGAGGAAGTTTTCCTGCAATTAAATTATGAAACTCAGCACCTGCAATTGCAGCTGCGTTCACCCACGTTTTATATGATGCTTCATTGCGTTGTTGTGTAGCACGCCAATCCGCCAAAACTTCTGTTGGAACATCAAATTCACTATAACTCCAATTTAGAGCTTTACGCATTGCTGCTGTTTCTTCCACCCCTAAAGGTGATCCGTGGCACTTTGACGTTCCACATTTGCTTGGAGCGCCGAATCCAATAGTTGTTTTGCAGGCAATCAATGTTGGTTTATCTGATTTCTGTGCTAATTCTATAGCACGGCGAATTTCTGTGTAATTATGCCCATCAATATTGATGGTATTCCATCCCATCGCTTCAAAACGAGCGATTTGATTAACAGAGCTTGATTTATCAACCGTACCGTCAATTGTGATATTGTTATTATCCCAAAAAACAATAAGTTTATTCAAACGCAGGTGACCAGCTAGTGAAGCCGCCTCTTCAGAAATTCCCTCCATTAAACAACCATCACCAGCAATAACGTATGTATAGTGCGCACAAAGTTCATTACCATATTTCGCATTTAGCATTCTTTCTGCTAGAGCCATTCCTACAGCAGAAGAAATTCCCTGCCCTAAAGGTCCTGTTGTCATATCAATTCCATCTAAATGACCATATTCGGGATGACCTGCTGTTTTAGCACCAAATTGACGAAAGTTTTTTATATCCTCTAAGCTAATATCTTCATAACCTGTTAAATATAACAAAGAATAAAGCAACATTGAGCCGTGTCCAGCTGAAAGAACGAATCGATCTCGATCAAACCATTTAGGAGCTTGAGGATTTAATTTTATATATTCTGCAAATAAAACTGTTGCCACATCTGCCATTCCTAATGGCATTCCGGGATGTCCAGAATTAGATTTATTTATTGCATCTGCAGCAAGAAAACGAATCGTATTTGCCATTTGTTTCAGCTTAGAATTTTCTATCATTATTTTATGCTCCTTTATTAAGGTTCGAATTATAAGTAAATAGAGCTATCAGCTCTTGATGTTTTGAATATACAAATTGATCAATCAACGTGATACGTTCAAATGTGTAACCAGCTTTTATCAACAGCTCAGCATCATACACAAATGTTTTAGGATTGCACGAAACAAATATAATTTTTTCAGGTTTATTCTCTGAGGGAAGAGATGCAATCTCTCGACATTGCTCGTGTGCTCCAGCTCGTGGCGGGTCTATAACTATGGCTTTTACACCTTTCATATCTGCTGCATCAAACGGATATTTAAAGAGATTACGAGTTAAAACTTTAACATTATGCAATTGATTAGCGTTTAGTGCTTTTTGTAAACCTGTCAGAGATGAAACAGATGAATCTGCTGCAACTATTTCATTGCCTTTAATTTTTGCCAAAGGATACGTAAAAGTACCCAAACCACAAAATAAATCAGCAATTTTCCCCGTAGTATTTCCCATATATGACAACATTTTTTCAATCATTGCAGTTTCAGCAGCTTTGGATGCTTGCAAAAAAACACCTTGCGGAATTTTCACACTACATCCTGCAATATATAGCTCGGGAGCTACTTTTTCGACAATGGTTTCTGGAGTATTATCAGCAACTTTCCACGATAGACGGCAAATATCTGTTTGGGAATTCACAAAATCAGCAACAGTAAATCGATGTTCTAATGACGGTTCAACAGATATGTGTAGTAAAATATCAATTCCATTATCTGCAGCTAATACTTGTATAGACCCCTCTCGGATATATGTTGTTTCCTTTTTTTTCTTATTTTTCAAGGTAATTGGAATCGAACAAAACTCTTCTAAAAATGACCGGAATATGGGTAATTTATTGTTTAATTCCTGCGTCAACATTGTGCAACCAGTTATATCCACCAGATTATGCGTTTTTTCCTCATTAAAACCCATTTTCAATATTTTTTTTGCATACACGAAAGACATTTCTGCACGTCTTCGGCTACCATCTTTAATAAATATTGGGGCGTCATAAACTGGTGAGCTTTCTTTTATTAAAGCTATTGTTTTTTGAAAATCAGCTATTTTATTTTGTTGGTATTGTTTCTCGGTCAGTTCCCGAAATACACAACCTCCACATTGTCGACATACAGAATTTTGCATTTTATTCCTTTCTTTTGTGAATATTGCTTAGCAAAAAAATATCTGATTGACAAGAGAAGTTTTAAACATTTTTACATTGAAACGATAAAAAAGAGGTGAATATTTTTTTTAATGATATATAATGAATGTTATATTAGAAATATTCTGCGGAGATTTTGATGTTAGTACACGTTCCCGATCACTTTAGTTCACACTTAAAATTTGATTTAAAAAAACATCCAGCTACTGTTGTTGACAGAACTTCATTATTGAAGTCTATGGCTGGTTTCTTGTTTGGGCTTTTCTTGCTAGGATTAGGCTTTTTTGAACTTTTAAGTTTTTTAAAAGCTGAAGGAAAAATTGAAACATCTCTTTTAACTGTAGAGATATTTGCTTTCATCACTATTCTTATCGGCTTGGGTCTTATTGCTGGTTCGTTTTTTTCACTTAGTAGATATAAAAGCTTTTCTTTTGATGGAAAAGATTTTTCTATTGTTTATGTACCGTCGATTGGTGTTAAGCACTATATTACTGAATCTTTAGATAACTATATCGGAGTTCGACTCCGTGTTCTATTTACTCAAACAGGAATATTTAATCGTAATCGCTATATTATAGACCTCTATCATCGCGACTCTGACAAAATTATTCCACTTTATATTTCAACAAACAATCGAAACATTCGCAATATTTGGGAAAGTTACGCCAAAGCATTTAAGCTACCTGCTTTAAGTGTAGGAGATAGAGGACTCGTACAGCGTGAATATACAGACTTGGATAAATCTTTACAAGAGCTTGCTGCCAGTGGTAAACTTCCTTATATTGCCAGCGGTAAGTTTCCAGCTCCTAACACTCTTTTAATTGAAGAAAAAAAACATCATACCGTTATTCTACCAACCGGTGTTTATTGGGATATTTTTAGTTCTCTCTTTTTATTTATTGCTGTTTCAGCGATTTTCGTCTTACTTGCTGGAGGTGTTTATTTAACAATCCGCGGCACCACTGTTCCTGTTAAATACTGGATTACAGGTGCCTTTCTTTTCTTTATCGTCATCTACTACTTAACAAGACTTTTCCGTTCGTATCAGCTGGAAATACACCCTGATAAAGTTGCTATTACGGAAACTCTTTTTGGTGCGGCACGCAATCAAGACAGTATTCCCGTTAAAAAAATTGAGAATATTGAACTTTCCTATAACCCAACAATTGATCGATATAGTCTTGCAGTTATCAGCGATGACAAAATTATTACCTTTGGCGGTCGACTGCCTGTTAACGACTTGCTGTGGCTCAAAGATTTCGTTATCCGCAAATTAGTTGGTAATTAAATTGAGTTTTTAATTGCAAGAAGATAAAGCTTTGTTTATATTTTAGGAAAATATTTTTAATGAAGGGTAGTAGAGATATGGCAAAAGACATTAAACGCAGAAATGAAGAAAATAAAGAAAACGGCGGAAAACAATATTTTAATTTGGATGCCGAAAAAGCCTTTTTTGAAGAAGTTGATGAAGAGGTTAGAAATGAGCGTTTCAAAGAACTTGTTAACAAATATGGTGGTTATATCTTAGCTGTATTAGTTGTTGCTTTATCATTCGCTGTCGGGTATGAGAGAATCGCTCAATGGCGAATCAGTAAAGCTGAGCAAAAGAATGTGCAATATGTCCAAGCATTAGCACCTACGCCTGATTATGAAAACAATATTGTTGCCTTGGAAAATATTGTTGCAACAGAAAAAGGACTTTATCGTGATATGGCATATTTACAGATTGCAAGTCTTTTATTAGAAAATAATCAAACAGATAAAGGACTTGAGGTTTTGGGTAATATTTATCAAGATGAAACTGTTACAGATAAGGTTCGGGAAATTGCAGCGGTTAAGCTTGCGACCTATAAAGTTGATACATCAAATTATCAAGAAATTGAAACCCTTTTAATGCCGATTATTCAGAAGAATGGTGCTTGGGCTGTGATGGCAAAAGAACTTTTAGCGATGTCTGCAATCCAAAACAAAGATATGAATAAAGCGAAAGATATTTATCAAGAGCTTTTAGCAAATACAAATATTTCAGAGGAATTTAAAGCCAGAATTAACGATATGTTGGCATCTATCAACGAAGCACAATAATTATTTATCTGTATTTAAATTAAGATTAAGGAGTTTGATATGCACTGGTTTGGGAAAGGACTTTGCTTATGCGGTATGTTTTTGAGTTTGGTTTCTTGCTCGCAGGATAAAAAGCTCCCTGAAGGTATTAGAATTTCTGCTTTGGGAAATTTGAATAGTGATAATACTTTAGAGAATAAAAAAATATCAGTTTTACCTGCAGCATATCATAATAGTTCTTGGGCACAAGCTGGAGTTAATCCTCAGCACATTATAGGAAATCTGAAGGCTGGATTTACTTTGCAAGAATTGTGGGGCGAAAATTTTGGAAAAGGTATTAGTAAACGGGATATTTTATTAGCCTCTCCTGTTGTTAGTAGAAATCGCATTTTTGTTATGGACAGTCAAGGGGTTGTTAGCTCTTTTGATCTTAACACTGGTGAACGCTTATGGGAAAATAGTTTAACAGCAAATATTGGTGGTTTTAAGGAAACAAAGAGTCGTGCATCAGGACTTGCTGTTGATGGTAATACTCTATTTGCAACAACTGGATTTGGCGGTGTTTTTGCAATGAATGTGGAAACTGGAGCTCCTAAGTGGCGTAAAGTTATGGAATCACCGATTCGTATTGCACCAGCAGTTACAGAAAAAATGTTATTGATACAAACTGTTGATAATAAACTTTATGCATTAGACAAAGTAAATGGGCAAGAACTTTGGCGTTTTGGGGTGGCTCACGAGGACACAGTGATTGCGGGGGG
Source organism: Acetobacter sp. (assembly GCA_023665325.1). Next base: position 6,068 of record JAMPED010000009.1, on the reverse strand, counting down.
AGCAACTCCTGCGTATGATTCAGAAGATAATGTTGTTATTGCAGGTTTTTCTAATGGCGAAATTGTTGTTTTGAATGCTGCTGTCGGCACACCTTTATGGTCTGAGATGTTAGTTTCTAATAAACAAATTACATCTTCTACTGAAATTAACACTATTGGAGCTTATCCGATTGTGCAAGACGGGGTTATATATGCTATTAGTAATAGTAATATTATGTTAGCAATTGATATGCGTAGTGGTGATAAGTTATGGGAAAAAGAAATCGGTTCTATGCAAAATATGCTGCTTGCTGGAGATTATTTATTTGTTATATCAAATAAAAATGTTCTCTATGCTGTTGACAAAAATGATGGTGAAGTAATGTGGTCAATAGATGTGCACGAACACTTATCTGATGATGGTGATAGTAAAGCTTCTATTTATGCTGCCCCGCCACTGATGCTAAACGGACAGATTTTATTGGCTTTTTCAAATGGTAGGATTATTAAAGTTGACGCGGCATCAGGTGCTCTTCGCGCTAAAACAGATTTAGGAATCGACATTAGTAATGGTTTAATTGCAGCACAAGAAAAAGTGATTGCCGTTTCTGATGATGCAGATGTGATTGTATTCAAATAAAGGAATAGAACTATGGTAAAAATAGTGAGTGCTGAAAGCGAAGTCTATAGCTTGGATAAATTAGAAGATATCTGTACACATATAGAGAGATGTGGGCGGACGTGTTATAAATCTGAGAATCTTATTACTAATGAAACAGCTATTCCTTTTATTACTGGAATTTTGAAAAGTGGTCACGAATCAGTTATTGAGCACGCTAATGTAATTTTTAGTATGCCTAACAGCATACAAAACCACCAAATTTTTGAGATGAAAGATATTCGCGGATTGAATATTTCCCTTGAGCAGGGTTTAATTATCGTTTCAGGCAACATTCGTGCGTTTAGAGATTTGGCTAGACTATATGATATTCACGACTTTTTACTACTTATTGGTAATCCATTGTTTTATATTAAAGCCAATGCATCAGAATCTTTTACAGATGTTAAAATTGAGGGTATTCAGTCTTCACGATTTTCCGAATTACATAACTACGTCACAACACATTCTATTTGTGATATTGGTGCATATAAAGATGTTACAAGACACAGACTCGCATCCTTCTCTATCGAATCGACTCGTTACTGCAACTATTCAAAAGGAAAATTTGGTAGCGAGTTAACAATGATTGAGCCGTGTAATATTGAAAAAGATTCTGCGATGTATGTTGAATGGTTAAACACGATGGAGTACATTGAGAAATCATATATGCGACTGGCTGCACTTGGAGCAAAAGGAGATCAGCTAAGAATGATGTTACCGCACTCCAGTAAAGCGGATATGATTATGACGGCTAATATTGCGGAGTGGAAACATATTTTTGCCCTTCGCTGTCATACTGCAGCGCATCCGTCGGTTCGCGTAGTAATGAAAAAAGCACTTACAAATTTATATAAATTATATCCTCACTTTTTTGAAAAACAATATAAAGAATTTATAGAGTCATAAGGCGTTCAATTTTAACGCTTGAAAATTTCAAAGCTTTGTGTTATATTTCCTAGCTAATTGGTTTATTTTTCATTGATAAAGGATTTAATATGGCTTTGAAACTGGCAATTGTGGGACGTCCAAATGTTGGAAAATCGACATTGTTTAATAGACTCGCCGGAAAGAAACTTGCATTAGTACACGATCTCCCTGGAGTTACACGTGACCGTAAGGAGGTTGTTACAAAGCTCAAAGATTTAGAGCTGACAATTATTGATACAGCTGGTTACGAAGAAGCGACTGAAGGCAAGATGGAAGAAAGAATGTGGCAGCAAACACATCGCGCAATTGAAGAGGCTGACGTGGTTTTGTTTCTTTTTGACGCTAGAGCGGGGATGCAGGCTTATGATGAACACTTTGCAGACCTTGTCCGTAAAAGCGAAAAACCAGTTTTATTACTCGCCAACAAATGTGAAGGTCGTGCGCAAGAACAAGGAATTTATGAAGCCTATAAATTAGGTCTTGGTGAACCAATTATTTTTTCTGCAGAACATAGTATTGGTTTCGATGAATTATATTTACAATTAAAAGATTTGGAAGAAAAATTATCGACTATGAGCTCAATAGAAGAAATACAGGAAAATGATGCCATAGAGGATATTAACACATTAAAGAAAAAACCGATTCAGATTGCCATTGTTGGACGTCCGAACGTTGGTAAATCTACCTTGGTTAATGCTCTTTTAAACGACGAACGTATGTTGACAGGTCCAGAGGCTGGTTTAACCCGCGATGCTATTACTTCTCGTTGGGAATGGAAGGGATGGAAAATTAACTTGGTAGATACTGCTGGTTTACGTAAACAAGCGAGAGTAACTGGTGCTATTGAAAAGATGTCTGTTGAAAGCACATTTTATGCAGCAAATATGGCGCAAGTTGTTATTTTGGTACTAGATGCTGATGGTGTTTTAGATAAGCAAGATTTAACTATTGCTCGGAAAGTATTAGACGAAGGAAGAGCTTTAGTTGTGGCTGTTAATAAATGGGATATCGCAGACAAGCAAGAGGCTTTGCAAAAACTCAATGACAAATTAGCAACATCTCTAACCCAAGCTGAAGGTGTTCCCACTGTTACTATTTCTGCCCTAAAAAAGCGAGGTTTAGACAAACTATTGAGTGCTGTTATTAAAGTATATGAGCGTTGGAATACACGTATTGCTACTGCACCACTTAATCAATGGTTTCGTGATGTTCAAGAAGCCAATCCTGCTCCTCTTGGCAAAAATAAGCGTCGAATTAAGCTTAAGTATATCACGCAAGCTAAAACCAGACCTCCGTCATTTTATATTTTTTCTAGCAATCCTGAGGGATTACCAGACTCATATTTACGGTATCTGACGAATCAGCTTAGAGAAACATTTAATCTACGAGGAATTCCAATAAGAATTACAGTTCGAAAAGCTGATAATCCATACGCGGAATAAAAAAAATCCCTTGAAATATCAAGGGATTTTTTTATCCAAATGTTTTGCCTGCGGCTGCGGTATATACCGCCGGACAATCTATCAGCGAGATATTTATATATTGTTGATTAGTAATATCCAGTTCTTTTGCAAAAAATGATGTTAAGTTACTGACAAGTTTATCTTTATCTCCTAAGCCAATAGACTTCAACTCAATCAGCGCACCTTTATTTTGGCTACTACCACCGTGTGCCATCATCGGATTATATAAAATATTTGCCACAACATAATTTACCGGTTTATGTAAAGTTTCTGCAACAACTTGTGATGATTTTTCAGCCAATTCAGCACCATCTTTTATTTCTACGTTTGTATAAACTGTTAAATAAGGCATTTCATTCTCCTTTAATGCAATTGAGTTTTGTATAAAGCTGCATATATACCATTTTCTTTATTTATCAATTCATCGTGTGAACCTATTTCGGCAATTTCGCCGTAGTTAACAACAACAATTTTATCAGCATTACGTACTGTTGACAAACGGTGTGCAATAATAAATACAGTTCTATCTGCCATCAAATTATCTATTGCTTGTTGCACTATTGCTTCCGATTTATTATCCAACGCAGATGTTGCTTCATCCAAAATAACAATTGGTGCATTTTTAATAAATGCACGGGCAATCGCAATGCGTTGTTTTTGCCCACCAGAAAGAAGCACCCCTCTTTCGCCAATTTCTGTATCTAATCCTTTATCAAGTGTTTTGATAAATTCATCAAGGCAAGCGCTTTTTACTGCATTTTGAATTTCCTCTTCTGTAGCATCTTCTTTACCTAGTATAATATTATCGCGAATCGTCCCTCCAAACAAGAAATTATCTTGAAAAACTATAGCAATATTATCACGTAGCGAATCTATATCAAACTCTCGAATATCTGTATTATCAATCAAAACCTTTCCACCGGTTACATCATAAAAACGCGGCAATAAGTTTACCATTGTTGTTTTTCCGCCTCCTGAATTACCTACAAATGCAATGGTTTCACCTATTTTTATTTTTAAATTTACATTTTTCAGAACAGGTTTGTTTTTAACATACGAGAAACAAACATCTTTATATTCAATGCAACCATCTAGATTCTTCAATGTTTTTGGTAATTCACAATTTCTAATCTCTGGTACTCTTTCTAAAGCCGTGAAAACACGTTCCATTGCGAGTAATGCTAATTGGACACTATTAAAATTATTACCTATACTTTTAATTGGATTATACAACATAATTAAAGCTGCAATAAATGAAACAAAGCTTCCTGAAGTTATCTGGTGTGTCACAATTAAGTAAGAACCCAACCAAATTACGGCAGCAATACCAAACGATACAATAAAATGCATAATCGGAGACATCATTCCTGTGCGTTGTATCATTTTCATTCCAAGTTTGAAAACACTATCCAATGTTGTACAAAAACGTTTATTTTGGTAATCATATAAATTATATGAAGAAATAATTCTATTACCATTATAAGTTTCGTTAAAATGAGTCATTACTGCTGCACCAGAAAATACAGATTTATCCATTAAACTTTTAATTCGGCGGCGAACTCTGGTCAAAGGATAAAGTGCTCCTAAAAGGACGAGTGTTGCAACAATTGCTAATTGCCAAGAATTATAAAATAAAACAGCAATCAAAGAAATAGAAGAGAATAAACGCGTTGTAAATAATTTCATATTATTTAGCAAGCCACTACAAGCAGTATCGACATCACTATTGAATCGAAAGATTATATCGCCTGATGTATTTTTATCAAAAAAACTAGCATTGTAATGCATTAACTTGCTAAACAATTTCTTTTTAACATCCATTGCCACTTTTTGCCCCACCCACGTATTCAGGTATGTTGCTGTGTATGTTAATAAACTTTGAAGTGAGCTAAAAATAATTATCAGCAATGGAATAAAATATGTGGATGAACCGAATGTATTTTTTTCAACCATTACTGTATCCATATATGGTTTTAGTGCCCACGCAATCACAGCATCCATTGAACCAATAGGGATAGTTATCAACACTGCAGTGAGCGCTCTGCCCCAATATGGTTTAATATAGGGTAAAATCTTTTTATAATTTACAACAATATTTAAGCTTAAAAATTTAGCTTTTAACTTTTGAAACATCAGACTTCCTAATATATAATTTATACTCTAGCGATTGATATTTGGTCTACCATTCGCAACATTGAATATTTAGCAGAATATTTATCAGATGTAAATAAAAAAATATTGACTATAAATAGATAAAAGCCGCCCTATACAAAGGTGCGGCTTAACGTCCGTAGCCATCTTTAATTACAAAATTTCAATTGCTCCAGCAGCAGTACGCCCGCGGTCATCATAAATTTCATAACTGACGCGCTGTCCTTCGTATAGCTTTCTTAACCCTTTTTCTTCTAATTTGGTGATATGTACAAACACGTCTTTTCCACCGTTTTCAGGTTGAATAAAGCCATAACCTTTGCGGGAATTAAACCATTTAACAGTACCTGTCGTCATATTGTCTCCTTACTAATAAATAAATACGTTTCACTTTCTCTGTTAAGCATAGATGCTCAACAGCCTCATTTATAATACTATTTATTTTATAGTCAATACACAATGTGCATTTAAAGGTTGTTTTTTAAAGTGATTTTCTGTATTTCATTTTTTAGTATTTCGCGAAATTCAGGATTTATGCCACCTTCTTTTGCTTTTGCGTCCATAATATTTAAGATATTTTCTTTATATTTTGATTTATTTTGCGCAATTTTGGTAAGGTAATATGCTGTTGCTTCAAAGATTTGTTTCTCATCACTATCCAATCCATTCAGTATACTTAAATATACTGGGGAAAATTTCTTTTTAATATCTGCATTTACCAAAGCATACGATGCTTTTTGAATTTTTTCTGCCTCAGATGGGCTGATATCTCCACTTTTGCGGCGAACTAAAAAACCTGTAATTTTTTTAAACATTGTAGCGCTTATTCCCGTCGACATTTATTCCCCCTATTTTCTAAATTTCTTTGTATAACATAAATATAGTTT
>JAMPED010000008.1:71767-97840 GCA_023665325.1 Acetobacter sp. | reverse complement strand
TAACGTATATTATTAACCTTAAGTCCTGAAAATTTTGTTAACAAAGGTTTCCAAACTTCAGGATCATACTTAGAATCTATCTTAAAGTCTATATATTCATAAACTTTATTTCCAACTTTAGCCTGTCCTTTACTTATACGTATAGACAAATTTAACGTCTGAAATAAATCGTTAATCATATCACGAAGTTCTAAAGCGGATTTACTCGGCGCAGAAGTTACTTTCTGCACAGATTGAAAAGGAATGGAAACTGTAACTAAGCTTCCTGTTTCATCAATAGACTTATTTGCAAACGTCATCCCAGAATAAGATAAAGACATTTCTATCCAAGAAAGACGACCAAAATTTCTTCTCCAAGAAGTAATAGCGGAAGATTGCGAACAAGTCACACCATTATTAATCCATCCTGGAGTCGATATATCTACTAAAGATAAAATACTCTCTCTGCAATTATCCAACATCCATACGGGATCAATCATCGATTCCCAAGGAGCAGGAATAACTTCTTCGACTTCTTTAATAACTTTTTTCTGCGCTCTTCGTGTAACAACTCTGTTTTCTACTGCACTAGGTGAAGAAATAGTCTGCCAAATAACTTTTCCGATAAACCCAATAGCAAGCAAAGGAAGAACAATCGCAACAACTAATTCAAACCCTCTTAATGCATTGATCTTTTCAAGTTTTGTATCTAAGCCATTAGCAATAATCTCGTTAATGTTTTTTTCTTCAGTATCATCAATTCCCCATTCTGCAGGAGCTATTTTTTTACCCCAATCAGGAACAGATAACATTGACATAAATTGCTCTCTAGCATCTTCTTCTTTTACAAAGAGAACATCACCATCAGAGAGAATGACATCGTTTCTGACGCATAAATACCAATAACCGGCATCAACTTTAAAAACGGCTAACAATGAAGAAGCATCACCAATGGATGAAACTGCAGCAACAGCCGCGACATTCATTCCTTTATGGAAACCTTGGCTAGAAATTGCCAAACCGAGCTGAGGAGATTTACCGTGTTTTACGCAAAATAAATCAGCACCAACCAAAACATTTTCAGCAGCTTCCTTTGCATCTTCAAATGGCGCATCAACATTCTGCAAACTTTCCCAAAAGATGCTTGCAGCATACGAAACACCATCAACAGTAAAACTGGCAGCCCATTCTTTGCTGTTGTCGTCTCTCGAATCTTCTACTGATGCATAATCATCTTTTTCAGCCACGGCCTACTCCTTAAAATTTCATACGAGATTCAGGTAATAACGGAGATTCCAAAACTATCGGTGTTAATAAGATAACAACGATACTACGAGTTTTGGTGTTTTGCTGCTTACCACCTAAAATATTGTTATTAACAGCTCCTAACCCTTCCTTATTACTCTGTGTTTCAACACGTTCATAACCAGAAAGAACAAGAGTATCACCAGACTTAAGAGCAATTTCTTGTGAGAATCCTCGTTCCTCAGTAATAGGATTCTGAATATAACCGCTCTCACCACCTTCTACATCTTCTTCAGTAGTACGTGGATCACCTAACGGTACATTTTCAAGAGATAGCAAATCTGATAGGTTCAAACTAAATAACATCATCAGACGTCCGTGATCCATAATTCTTGGCAAAACATCTAATGTAAATCCTGTCTCAATTTCTTCTGTTTCAACGGTAACATCATAACTCGTTGTACTACCTACAGTGCCGTTATTAGTTTTTGTATATTCAGAAATATAATTCTGTTTTTTAATAACTTGAATAGGAGCCGGTTTATTATTCATTGTTGTAACTGTACCACTAGTTACAAGCGTTGTAACACCTTGTGTTGCTAAAGCTTGAATTGCAGCATTAGCAGATACATCACCGCTTAAAATTGACATAGATAAAGAACTGTTTTGATCAACATCACTCAAGCCAGACGGTCCAGAGATTGTATTCAATGTAACATTACCACCTTTACCAAGCCTGTCAGCAAAAGTCGCATTTAAGTCAAAACCTAAACCGTGACGCTCATCAATTTCGACTTGTAAAACTTTAACACTAATTGCAACCTGGCGGGAAAGACGAATATTCTGTTCGTGAACAAACTTAGCGACTTTCTTAATTTCTGTTGGAGTCGCTGTAATGGTTAACGTACCATTCATTGGATCTGTTACCAAGCTTGAACCAGTTCCTAACATAGATTTAACGGCTGTAACAATATTGCCCCATAAATCAATGCTGGATACACCACTCGAAATACTGCCGCCACCTTTAGAGCTACTAACACTAGAAGTCATTGATGGTTTAGTAGGTAACGTATAAAGTGTAAAGGTTTTCGTTGTGTATTTGTAGATATAAATTTCACCGTGCTCATATTTCCACCAAACACCAAAGTAGGAGCAAACTTCGTCCAATAATCCACTTAAAGAGCCTCTGTAAGAAACAAGCATTCGAGACGTATCAGACCATTTAGAGCCCACCTTGTTAACAGTCGGAACATTTTTATCTGCAGCCGCCTTCGCAGCACCTTCTAACTGTGGAGCAAAACGCATCTTAATAGAAGTAATTTGGCTAATCATATTTCCAATTTCATACAATGTAATTGGACGGTTACTGATGAGAGTAACACCATCAGAAGTTTCTAAATAACTAGGCAGCGGTTTATCACCCTCGTATTCAATTTCACTTGTATCACCAAGCCAAATATCATCTTTAATACGGATAACATCTGTATCAGAAGGCGTTTGAGGTGCTTTAGCATCTTCTTTATATCGAATAGTAGCATCTACATCACGTTCAATTGCAGCATCATAATCTGTTGGTAGAGAGCAAGATGCAACTCCTAAAAGTAATAGTCCCGCAAAGCCGATTAAAATTTTTCTACTAGTATGCATTCTCATTCTCCATTGTTTCAACCACAATAACACGATTACCCTTATAATATGTTGCAATTGGAGCAGGTCTAGCTCTAGCAAAAGCTCTAATCAGAGCAGAACTGACATCCGCAAATTTTCCTTTAAACATAACACCGGCACTCAAAATGTAGTTGCGATTCGTCTGCCATAATAATTTCCAACCAGACATAGCACTCCATTTTGTGAGTAACTCACGCAGATTCTCACCTTCTTCGGCTTCCCACGTTAAAACAGTGTCATCACTAATTTTAATTTCATCAATATTAATATCTGTAATAGTTGTGTTGCTATTGCTAATTTCATTGAAGCTAATCTCTTCATCTTCTGGTTTGATATAATCAGAAATATCAAAAGATTCTTCTGTAAATTCAGATGATACAATACGGTTATTCGTGTTTACCATATCTTCACATTCATCTTCACATACAACTTCATATTGTGAAGAAGTTACAGTGCGAGATGTTTGAGCTGTTCTAGAGTTGGTTGAAGTTTGTTGTGTGCAGTGAGTGCTGTCGGTGCAAGTAATAATAGCTCCATTACGGGTTTTACTGCTGGCAATAGTACCATCCATATTAGCTCGACCATCTAAAACGGTCTTACCTGATTTTATAACTTTGCCTCCTGCAACATTGCTACCAACTCCCGCAATAGTACCATTTACGGAACCTGTATGATGAGGGTTGTAAGCATTTTGCTCACCAGAATGAGCTTCTTCAGACCAAGTCTTAGTTGATGTTTTAGTTGTAGTAGTTGTAGTTGATGTGTTTGAGCAAGAACCACCCGAACAATACATTTCGTATGGTTGTTGAGTGCACTCACCATCTTCGCATACTACTTCATAAGAGTATTTTTGCTTAAGAGCTGATTTGAGTTTGTTTGATTGCCCTAAGTTTTCGCCATACATCAACGGTTCTTCGCGATATGTATTCTCTTGAACTTCAACATCTCTAGTTGTTGTTCTTTTAAATGCTCCATCTTCAGCTTTGCGTGGAGCATAAGGTGTGTCATACCCCTTTGCTGAGGTATATCCATTTGGCGTGTTGTAAGCTGAATTACCTTTATTGTTGTAGCTATTAGGTGCGCCAAATGACGAATTTTGAGAGTCGATTCTTTTAGCCTTTTCTTTAAGTGCAGGATTTCCGCTAATAGGGCTGACTGTAACAATATCCTCTTCAATTCCAGGACGAACCGATGCCGTCAAATTATTACCTGTTCCTGATTGCGTATAAAGGTGGTCGCGTTTCGTACGTTCACCATATTCTCGAAAATCTGCCTCTGTTCTAGTGTAGTTTACTAAAGCATCATCATTACAGCTAATGCCGTCAATACCGCATTTCCCTTTTGATGTATTTGTGGCATCAATAATCGCAGCATCTTCATCTGAAATGAAAATTTCTTCTTGATTACTATACGAATGATTGCTGCACGCAGATATGCTGCAAACATAAGATATACAAAACGGTAATAAAAAAATCTTTCTCATAATTTGACCTATTCGTTAAATCTAATCTCATTCCACAATAAATGTTAAAATTTAATTATTCAAGCTTACTGCTTTATTTATAAAACGTTTTATGAAAAAATCGTAAAATATTTTACAAAAATATAATTACTGCACTTTCAAAGTCCTTATAATAAAAGCATTTGGCTCGGTTAAAGAGAAGACAGTGTCAATTTTTTTGAAATCAACACCGTTGTTCATAAAAATAGTGTAGAGCAAATTTAAACGCTTACGCTGTAGTTCTGTTGATGCAGAAACATCTAAGCGAATTTGCAGATATGTTGCATCATCTTGTGCGGCTTCTGAAAAAGCTTTTAACCAGCGAAGAGTTTGCCCTGATATTTCGGCTCGCTCAGGTTGGAAAGAAAGCTTTAGCTCTGTGGGGATGATGGTATTATTTTGATGGGCGGCGCTTGTTTCTTGAAGTGTTTTATAAAAATTCACAAACTCATTGTTATTTGTTGGTCTTTGTTGTTTACTTGTGCTGGTTTGTTCTTGACTGCTATAAGAAGGTGCTTTTTTTTGTTTGGTAGTTTCTTCGCTTGGGGTGGACGACGTAAACCAAGATGTGATACTTCCTAATAGTGTTTTAGAAGTGTCCTCTTTTTCGGTTTCGGGTGTTGGAATTTTTGTAATAATAGTCAAATCTTCTTTTTTTTGTGCCGCTTTCGGTGAAGTTTGTTTTTTTTGAATAGTCTTATTAGGGGTCTTATTTTTTTTTATAAAGGTGGGAGTTAGATTCTCATCATTCAAAATCTCTGATGGGATGGGAAAGAGAAGGCTGGATTTAATTTTTTCAGCAACTCGATATGACGATTCTTCGCTATCTTCTAATGTTAACGTGAAGTCATCAGCTAATTGAGGGATGGCTCCGCGCTCTTGTTCTTCTATTTCCTCTAAAAGTTTTTTATTCTTTATGTGGCGCCCTCCTTTAACAACAGCCCACGGTGTATCGTTTTCGGAAATATCGTCTAAGGATTCTTCTTCTAAATTTGTGGGAAGCATAGCTGAAATTTCGTTATTGTCCAAATGGGATATCTCAACTTTTTGTGTGACCGGAGTGTTATCAAATTCAATAGGGATAACGCCATCAATGTTGATGCTTAAAATTTCATCATCTTCAGGTGCGCTAGTGCTAAAGGCGAAATCTTCATTGGCTTGAGGTATTGCGCCAATGGAGCTATTCTGAGTGTCCGTATCTGTAATTGAGACTTTCTGTACATTAGCAAATATACCTAAGGCTTCAGGTTGTTTAATCGGATTCTGCGACTTAAAAAGATCTATTTTGATATGATGTAAAGATGGGGATTTATCAGCATTGGCTGTAGCTGAACAGAATAGCTGTCCGCCTAAAGAGACGCTAAGTAAAGAAAGGCTAAACCCTATAACAAAACTTTTTATACCTTCCATAAGTGGGTAAATCCTCAAAAGCCACAATTTGAATATTAACTATATTTTAAACATTATTCAAAATCTTTAGCAAGCACATTTGTAAACTAATAACAACAAAATAATATATAGACATATTGCAGTTCCTCAAATGAATAGGAAAAATCTGAAAATTGGAATGTGAAGTTTTTGTTACAGAAATATAAAATATATATAAAACAATAAGTTAAGCTGAAAAGTGTAGATCGGGAAAGTCTTGATTTTTTTTAAAAATTACGATATAGTAAAGATGTGTAATGAATTTAGGAGAACTGAAATGAGAAATTTAAAGCAAATGTTTATACTGTGCTCATTAGCACTCGTATTTACAGTAATTTTTGCAGATGCGTCTTTCGCGCAATCTTCAGGAAATGCTGGTTTGATGAATGTAGCTGCAGGTAAAGCTGTACGAATCTTCAATCACGTTAAAATGATTATTTTCGTAGTTGGTGGTTTTGGTCTTGTAGGTATTGCTTTCCAAGCTATTTTCGGAAAAGTTAAGTGGACTTGGTTTGCTGGGCTTGCTGTAGGTCTTGCTATTTTGGCAGCTGCAGGGGCGATTGTAAACTACGCAACCGGTGATACAATGGGTAAAAACTCAAGTGCTGGTGAAGTTAAAGATACATTCGGTGAATCAGACGAAGGTGGTATCATAAGAAATTAAAGATATATCATAGAAATTAAAAATATATCGAACCCGTACTTAACTGTGCGGGTTTTTTCTATTGTTTTTTTGTAAATTAAATATGAAATTTTTGTTACAAAAAGATAAAATAATGTAAAAACATACGGTTGGTGAAGGAGGGAATGCATAGTATTTTGCTGGAATATTTTTTTTATATATGTTATAATATAGCTAAATAATAACTCTGGAGGGAGATTTATTATGTTTAGTTTTAAAGATAAAAAAGTAATATTGATGCTGTTGATAATAGCATTTATTATCTGCTTACCGCCTTCGGCATTTGCTGCATTTGATAGTTTAACAAAAGCAGGAAAAGATATTTTTACAGGTTTAAGAAAGATTATTTATCCCGCATCCGCAGTTGGGATTATTGCTGTTTGTATGGGGGGATTTTTTGGTAATATTAACTGGAAATGGCTGACCGCTATTGTTGTTGGGTTGGTTGTGATAAGCAGTGTAGTTATGTTTGTAGATATGTTTGCTCCAGATGCGGCAAAGTCAATACCAGCAGATGTAATGGGTGGTAATTAGGAGGAAGGCAATGAAAAGATATATTTTTGCGGTGTTGTTTATAATAAGCTTGTTATTTTTTAATAATGAAGCATACGCAGATGCAGGTGTGTTTGATGATCTGGCAAATAGAACTGGAAAATTTGCAGAAGATTTAAGAAAATTAGCTTATGTGATTTCCGGTTTTGGTATCATAATGTTTACATATTTGGCAATTTGTGGAAAAATCAACTTCAAACATTTGGGTTATATTTTCATTAGTTTGTTTTTTCTTTCAGGGATGGGCGCCTTAATTACTTATGCTAAGGGTGGAAATAATGCATTAGTATATAAGTTTAATGATACATACGTAGCAGCAGATACAAGTATTGGTAAGTTAAATCGTCGAAACAGCAGTCTATAAGGTAGATATGCGTAAAATTTAAAAAATTAACAGTTTTGTAAGAATTTTTGGCATATAATTTAATAAAATACGTCAACAGAGGGATTGAGCACGATGAGGGATATAATTCTAAAAGCAGTAGCTAACCCGCCAAAACTGTTTTGGGGACCAGTCTTGCCCACGGCTTTAAACGCAGGACTGCAGATTCCGTTTATGTTTATGAGTGTGGGAATCTGGCAGGTAAATCCTTTAATTTTTATCATAACCATCGTGTTGGGTCACCTTGTTGTTGTTGCATTAGGTGCAAAAGACCCTCATCTTTCAGGAATGATACAGGCTTTTGGTAGCACCAATATGGTAACAACAAATTTATACAAGGCGAAAGGACACAAATTTGAACCTTAATACAGATTTTCAGTTTGATACACTTTTTGTTGCAGGTCTGGAAAGCTTGGATGCGTTAGTTGCTGCATTAGGCATCATTTGTGCGGCTGCAATAGTCGTTGCGTTAGTTTCAAAAGTTGGAACGTGGATTCTTCCTCAGCCAAGCGAAACACGCGTGTCAGACTTTTTGCCGTTTGATAGTCTGCTTTCCGACGGGTCGACACTACGCTGTAGTAATGGTTCATACATTCGAGTTTTTAAAGTTCAAGGAGTGGATTTAACTTCAGCACGAGAGGAAACAGTTCTTTCTATGTTTGAGGCGCGCAAATCTTGGCTCGATAATATGGCTGATTTGCAGGTGACCTGCCGAGTGATAACTATTCGCGAACGTGTGCCAATGGAAAAAAATAAAGCGGATTTTGGTAATAAATGGCTAAAAATTGTAGATGATGTTTGGCGTGAAAATCTAAGCCGAGTATACAAAAATGATCACTACATCATATTATCAATTGAAGATAAAAAAGATGCTGTCAAAGATTTAAACTTTGCATCACAGTCTGTCATTGCAAATTTGAATGATTATGGTGTTAAAGTGATGTATGAGGATGATGAAAGCTCAGCAGAAATGAGTCCAATATATCCTTTCGTTCGTATATTAAATCCTATTAGTAAACCCCAACCCAAAGCACGAGGAGCTCAAGGTTTTCAATTAAAAGAGTTAATGAGTGCAGACGGTATACACTTCACAGGTGAAGAAGGGATTATTAAATTCTTTTCTGGTGGTAAGGAAAAATATGCATTAACAATGGGAATACGGCAATCTGGTGATTATATGGATGAAAATATGATTTCTTCTTTATTGGCCATAGATTGTGAGTTGACAGTTTTACATCATATTCACCCCTTATTTAAGCCGAAAGCGCGCGCAATTTTGGTTCAACAGCAGAAAATGGCAGAAGTAACGAGTTTCTCTGGAGATGTTGTTGCCCAATACAGCGAGGCATTAGCCGCTATCGAAGATAGTGATGCTGACCATCAATCCCTTATTGAATATTCTATGAGTTTTATCATAAAAGGGAATACAATGGAGGAAATACAATTTGGCGAAAACGAAATCCAACGTATATGCCGTCTGTTTAGTGTTACACCAGTACGAGAGAATTGGATAGCACAAGCAACATTCTTTAACCAATTTCCTGGTTATGATATGTGTGGACGCACTTATTTCTATTTATCGCGCATAGTGTCTTTGGCTGTATCTTTTGAACAGCTATCAACAGGTTTACCGCGCAGTGACTGGGGAGAAGGGGCAATCAGTGTTTTCCGCACAATGAGTGGTTCGCCGTACCGTTTTCAATTTCATATTTCAGCAGCTGAATCTGCGGTAGCACACTGCTGCATTGTTGGACCAACTGGACAGGGTAAAACAACTTTATTGACATTTTTAGCCGGTCAGGCAATGCGCCACGGAGATTTGAAAGTTTACTTTTTTGACCGTCACCGTGGTGCGGAAATATTTACTCATACTGTCAAAGGTGCGTATGTCGGTTTTAGTGGTGAGAGAAAAAACGTTTCGTTAAATCCGTTTGATACTAAAGATACGTTAAGTAATAGAGCCTTCTTACGTAACTGGCTTAAAGCAATAACAATGTCTACTGATGCTCTGTCTGAACGTGAGGCAGCTCGTGCCGTGACGACAGCATTCGATTACTTGCGTCCGGAGGAACGGGTTCTGAATAATTTATATAAAAGTTGTTTCTCACCAACAGGAAATATGCGTCGAGAATTATTTCGTTGGATTAACCCAGATCAATATGGTAATATTTTTAATGCAGAACACGATAGCTTGGATTTAAGTTCAAATCGATTTGTTGCGTTTGACTTTACTGAAATTTTTGATGATGAAACACTTGCTGCCGCATCCATCAGTTATATTATGCATCGTATCCAATCTCAAAGCACAGAAACCGGTACACCGGCGTTGGTGATGATTGATGAAACGGCGCCGATGTTAAAGCACGAGATGTTTCGTGATGCTTTTATTAAAGGCTTACAAGAAGGACGTAAAAAAAGACAAGCATATCTTTGCGCATTCCAACAGCCAAATATTGTAGATGATTTAGGAGTGGGTGATGCAGTTCGTGGACAGTGTAAAACAATGATATTTTTCCGCAATACTCAAGCTACTCCAGAATCTTATGCTAAGTGGAATTTGACAGATAGCGAATATGATTTTATTTGTGGTCGGTCATATCGTGATTGTCCGTATGCAATTTTGCTGAAACGTCCAGATGCCGGAGAAAATGGTGAGGGTGAGTCAGTTATATTGGATGTAAATTTAGGTGGTATTGGACCATATCTAAAACTGTATAATTCAGGTATTAAAAACGTATTACTCGTTGAAAATCTGGTAAAAGAATTTGGTGAGGATGGATTTGTTACCAAATATTTAGATGGTCTGGGCGGATAATTTTATTGACAAAAAACAAAAAATATGATAAAATAAAAGCACATAAAATATTATTTTATACGGGAGGAATTAGATGAAAAAAAGTAGGCCATATAGTGCAGTTCTATGCTGCTATGTTATGTTATGTGCTGAAGTTGCTTTTGCACAATGGCCTGTATTTGACTTTAAAGAAGTTGTTCCAATTAGCAAAGATATAAAAAATAATGCAGATACTGTTACCAAATTAAAACAACAGCTTAATTTTAAAGATTTAACTTTGAATGTGATAGGTAAAGAGATTGGGAGTATAGCTGCTTTTAACCAGATTGTATCAGCTGGAGGTGTCGGAAATATTAACGATTCAATAGATACTGTAAAAACTAATACAAACAAAGGAACACAGACAACGAATCAATCTACAACAACTGTTTCCCAAAAAACAACAGATACAGTTAATACGCAAAAAGATATGACTGATGATTATGTCAACCAGACCCAACAAATTATTGGCATACAAAATAATAAACTCAATTCGCCTAATAATCGTACAAATATACATCTTGTTTATGAGGAAGAGGAGGAAGAAGAAGAGGCTGTGTACAGTGATGAAATGGAAAGCATCATACTGTTACATAAAGAAATTCAAGAAGAACAAAAACAATTAGCGACAGAGCTGGTAGATACTCTGGAAACGCAGCTTACAATTTTAAACCAATCTGCAAACAATAATATTTCTGCTTTGGAGCAATTAGATAAATCTATACAAGATATGCCTAAAATAACGAAAACAGATAAAGAAAAACTTCAAAAAGATATTGCTGAAATAATTAAAAAACAACGTAATGTTGATGAATGGGCAATACGAATTGTTGAAAGCGTAAAGGAAAACTACATCAAAGAAAATAAAAGTGTATTTAATGATGAGATAAATAACTATACCAAAGTTGTTCAGGCGTATATGAAAGGAGATGCTGATAAAGCTGAAGTAATTGCAGCTGGAGAACTATTACAAAAAAAAGCAACAGAGGTAAATGTGACCCCTAATACAGACACATTAGCAGAGCTTAATAAAGCAGCTAAGTCTGTCAATGAGGATATCGAGAAATTGACCATAAATGTAGAAAACATTTTGAAAAGTATAGAAAATATTTCCTGAATTTAAGGAAACATCAATATATTTTGAGATATAAAATAAGAAATTATTAGGAGAATAAAGATGAGTAAGGGAATAAAAGCTAAGAAAAAAATGACTGCACTGGTAATATGCTGCAGTATGATAGCTATGCGTCCTGCAGCTGCCTTTATTTGGCCTTCTATAGATGTTTCACAAGTTGGTTCTTTTGTTTCAAAAATTGGCAGTGGTGTTAACCAGGTTACTACCACAAAAAGCCAAATAGATAATGCTACACAGACGATAAATTCTGTTGGAGATAGCGTGACCAGCATAACAAAATATACTGCGGATCTTAAAAACACAGTAGCAAAAATTGGTGAGGTTAATCTCCAAAGTGTAGATATGAATGGAATCAAGGAAAAAGCCAACGAAGCAAACAAAAAAGCAGATACGTTAAGAGATAATAATAACGAAATGGCAGATTCTACAGTGAGAAATGTCAATCTCCAACTTGAAGAAGGCGCTAGTGAAAATGAAGTTCAAGAAACACTGACTGCTGCTAAAGAGGAAATGTTAAATCCCAATGAAGATTTGAACAATGTATATGAAACAACCGGACAAGACATTGAAGATATAATAAACGATGTTGTTGAACAGTTAGAAAAAGTAGTTTTAGCCATTGAACAAAATGAAGACCTAACTGTAGAGGAACGCAAGCAATATAAAGAAGAGACAGTCGATTTAATATCTCAGACAGAGAGCTTAAAAGCCGATGCTCAGGAAATCATAGAAAATGCTAAAAACGAATATAATACTGAATATGTTAAAACAGTAACTGAAATTTTTGACGCATATAGTCAAAGTGTAAGTGATTATTATGCAAATAAAATTACCAGCTCTCAGCTTGAGCAAGCGGGTGAGGAATTTCGTGACAAAATAGCCTCATTACCTATCGGAATTGACGAAAGTAATATCAATAAACTTATTGATAAATCTCAAGATATTCTTAGCGCTGCACAGCAATTACAGGAAAATATCTTAAATAGCCAAGCAAATAGTCGTGACTATTCTGATGAAGATGAAGAACCAGAAACGGAAAAAATAAGTTCTATTGATTCGCAAGTTAAATATGTTTTCCAATATAAATCAAATCATTCACGTGCATATGCCACTGGAGTATATTATAATACAAATTTAGAGGAAGAATATCAAATTTTTGCACTTCCTCGTGAATTGCTTTGTCATAAAATGAATAAAGATGATATCTCAGAATTGGAGAAACATACAAACAAATTTCGTGAGTGCATAACCTTAGCAAAGGCAGAAAAAGAATATGTATGCTTACTAAAAAAAGGTATTGATACAACAGATTCAAAATGTGATCCTTATAGATTTGAAGATAAAGCAATATTTGAGCCTCATAGGCGTTTCGGTGTATATGATCACGTTATACAAGATTATTCAGAGGCTAATATAGTAAATAATAGCCGTATTTTGCAATATGTTAACACGTGGCAGCAAAAAACACTTCCTAAACTATTTGAACTTATTAGCAAAGGAAACATTGACAATAATAGGAATGCCTATGTTGCAATGAATACAATAGACTTAGAAGCTCCCAAACTTTGGAGCTGGATTCGGGTTATAGATACATTACATCGCTCTAAAGAGGCTGTACAACAGTTTAACATTGGCAGCACACTACATCTGGATGAAAGATATGCACCATTTACAAGAGCATATCAGGATAAAAATGGTTTAATTAAAAATATTGAAATTAAAAATATTCAAGGAAAGATAACAGATAAAGTCGATCGTCAGGTATTTTCGAATGTATTTCTATATAATTGTGGGAGGAATGCAGATAATATATCAGTGTCATTTGATGATAAATACAACGCCAAAGCAATTGAGACAGCAGAAAAGGAAATCGCAAAATGCATATACCAATATGCTGCTGGTGCTAGTGGCAGTCGTAAAAAAAATGGCGATACATATTGTGATAGCGGGTTGACTTTGCAGCAATGCACAACAGTTTGGCGAGATAATGAAGATGCAGTTATTAACGATTCTTCTTTTCAAACGCTAACTCTCGCAACAGTTAATAATTATAAATCCAGCCGTGATTATGTGACCCCAAAAGGAGACGAGGTAAACATCACTAGTTTACAAAAAGATATGAACAAAAATACCGTTGCTCGTGATGATTATGCCTCCGGTGCACAAACTAATTATTATTCAACAATGCAGATTTTGAGTATTATTGATGCAGATGCGCAAAACTTGCAAACAGAAATACTAAAATATTTAAGAGATATTGACTTTAACTATTTTGATGAAGGTTTTAGGGAGGAGTCATAAAATGAAGAAGAAAATTTTAATTATCACTCTACTGTCCCTATTTATCTCTAGTAAAAACGCCTACGCAGTTTTGGATATACCCGATTTTTTGCAAGATCTTCTGGTTGTGAAAACTGATGTTGAAAATAAATTGAAAGAAGTAGCAAAATTAAAGCAAGATACTGAAACAATGTTGCGAGAAGGGTATGCAGTAGGTAGTAAATGCTTTACAAATCCACTTAACTGCTATTCAGATGCTGTAGGGTTTGTTGAAAAAACAAATGGTTATATCGATGGAATAAGAACAACTTCAAAAGATCTAAAAAATACGGATTTAATGAAAAAAGCACCCAATGAAATAGCAGCAGTTATCAGGGAAGAAGGAACCTATCAAAAAGGTCTAGGAGAAGATATTAAAAGAAGAGAACAGCTAGAAGCAGAAAACAATGCTGCAGTAACAGATCTATTAGCTATTTTGTTTGCAAAGGGTATGGTTACGCGCCATAATATACTTCAAGAAGATACCGAATTATATAACAGAAACTTTAAAGATGATAACCGAGAAGAAATACTGTTTGCACATAATACATTATTGTTGCAAAGTAATAAACGTATTGCACGGATTTTGGAGCTTCGTTCATTGATGTTTAATGCTCAAGCATTTAAAGAACTAACGCAATATAACCGTGAAATTGATGAATAAGAGGCTGAGAGATGACAATGAAAAAGTTAACATTATCCATAATATTAGCAGCATTCTTAAATATTGGTATAACAAAACCAGCTACATCATCTATGATTATTGATCCAGCTTTAATAGCTCAAAGTATTGGTGGAAATGTACAAATTATTTACGATACGGCCAGTCAAGGTATACAGCAGGTAAATCAGCTAAAGCAAGCAGCAGCTCAAGGAATCAATCTTAATTTTTTAAAAGCGCTAGTTGACTTTGGAATCTTTACGAAAGGAAGTATTCAAGTTTTAGCCCCAATGGTAAAGAAAACAAAACAGAAAAATACAGCGTTGCTTGAACACAATAGAGATTTATATGCGGATGCATCTAAAAAAGAACGCGAAGCCAAGTTAAGTAAAGCGCAAGAATACCAACAGAAAGATGAAATGCTATTGCGAAACAAAAAGCAAGAGTTACAAAAAAAAGAAACAGAGCTCAGACAGGCAGAAGCTGAATATAATCGCCTGCGGGGAACAGATACCTCAGCAGAAAGAGCTGCAATGATAAAATTAGGTGAAGTACGCTCAGAATATAATAAACTTGTTACCGATGTTGCAGATCTCGAAAATGCAATTGTAAAAGATAGAGAAGTGGTAGGTAAATTGGAACAACTTGTAGCTGAAGCTGGTACCGAAAAAGATGCAACTTGGAAAAATAAAGATGATGCAGTTCAAATAATTACGGAACAAAAAGATGATGCAGATATTGATACAGGCATTGCTGAGGTTCGTGAAAATGATTGGAGCGATATTGATGGAGAAAACTTTATCGTGAATAATGAAACTTATAAAAAATTTGTGAGTGACTACCTTTACATTCAACCAAATAATAATTTGACAAACTCTAAACAGGGGCACGATTTAGAAAAAGCGCAGCAAGAATATGCCGCTACAATAGCTCAAATAGAACGTAATAGAAAAGGTTTAACTATATATAATGTCTCCCATATACTTCAAGTTTCAGCAACAATTCGTCGAGAATTACCAATTCGTGAACAAAGAGCAAAAGAGTGGTTTGATAAAACCAAAACAGCTAGTAGCGAACTTGAAGCTATTGCCGCATATTCAAACAGTCGTATAGAGAGTGCGCGAGCGCTAACTCTTTATGCCAGATTATTAGCCGCAAAATTGCGATATCAAGCGGCACGTGAAATAAATACATTAGATTTAAAGAAATATGGCGTAAATCAGAGCACCTTTGGAGAAATATATAAAAATAATCCATTTGAGAGTATTGATTTAGAAAAATATCTTGTAACAGATGAAGATATTAAGCAATTAATTGCAAATAGCAAACAAGATGCCACAAAGAAACGTGTGGAAAATGCTGGCATAGAATAGGAGGATAAGACTATGACAAAAATATCAAAATATATGAAATATTTGATTATAGGGAGTTTCCTATTTGGCATAACTTGTCAAAAAGCGGAAGCATTTCTTCCGATTCCACCAACATTCGCCACTCCAGTGGTGGATGTTCCAGACATTGTAGGTAAAACTCTTGGAGCTGTTCAAAGCGGCAAACATACATTGACATCTGGTTTTACATTTAAAAATGCATTTAGTTTAAATAATCTTAAAGGTGGGTTACTTGATAAAGCATTTGCTGATCTTAAAAAAACAGTATCGCCTGAAATGGATAAAAAAGGTAAAGCGAAAAACCCAGGAAAAGGTTCTGCCGCCCCCAGCACATATTTACAAATAGATAAAGATAGCGTCAATGAAGAACAGTTTTTTAATGCATATCATACTTTATTCTTTACACATAATTTTGATGGAGTTAGCATTGAGGGTGTTTCACCAGAACTATTTGAAACAGCTTATAAAAATAAAGCTGAAGAGTATAAACAAGATGTCATAATTGATACATATATTTCAGCCCAATTGATGGAAGATTATTTAGCTACGGTAGATAAGACATTAGATAGATTAGAAGAGTGTCAAACAGGTAAATATGGTTCAGATGAACATCAACTTAAAGAAAATTGTACCTTTTTTGGAATGACAATGGCTGGCGTTATTGAAGAAGAACCTGCAGCAGAAGGAGAAGAAGGAGATAATAAAGCTCAATTAGCAGCTACACGTAATGCATACATCGTCACAATGGTGCACGATCGTCTCTTGCGTATTATTGAAGATTTAACAGCAGCTGAAGCTATTTTCCAATCAGCACGTCAATTAGGTATTGCCAAACCAATTTCAGAAGAAAAACACAGCAGTGCAGACAACTATGTTGTGCCTAATTATCACTTTGCATATAACGATTCGCAAGAATACACCTTGGCTAAAGGAAAACCTGTTGTTAACTTTAATAACCGAATAAACCAATGTAAAAATGGTTCCAATAATAAAAATTGCCCACAAATAAACGATGCACAAACAGAAGCAATAAAAAATATTGATGATACATCAGCTTTGCAAGATTTGAAAAAAATTGAAGAGCACATCAACAAAGCGATGACAATACATAACTTAAAAAATAGTTTGCCAGAGCTTAAAAGCCAATATCGTCAATATCTTTTACAAAAAGAAATACATAATAAAACTAAAAAATTAGTCGAAAATAGCGAAAAATGTGTCGTAAACTTTTTAACCAGACACGGTGGCACTCAAGAAATGTGGTATGGCGGTGCTGAACCTCAAGGTGAAAAACGATTCGATTACGAAACACGTGGTAAAAATAAAGGACAAGGTATTGCTGGGGAACTAATATATGCCTATGACCAAAAATCCACCAATATTGCTTTAGGTACCAGTAATGAATGTGAGGGATATTATCAAGTATGTCCATCCGGTTACACAATGAATATGAACGAAACGTGTACAGACGGAGAAGAAACGTTTTATGCTTGTGAAGTGGCATCCATCACTGAAGATATCGGATTGCCTGAAGAAGAAATGACAACAACAAAAGCAGATAGTAGTAAAATTAAGCTTCCAACTGCAGATACAGATGGGTTTATGAATGGTGAAGATGCTGAGGCCATAGAAAAAGATAGTCGCAAAAATAATGAATTAACTTGGAGTTTAGGCAGTGATAAGCTTATGGATCTGACTAAAAATGGGCAATTGACCTTTAAGCCTTGGAATGACCAAAAATTATTACAAGCAGAATATCTTCGTAATAAATATCGTAATATCAGAATGATAATTAGCTCTACCGACCAAGCTGTTGCTTCCTTCAAAATTGCCGATAAAAACGTTAAAGGATATACTTCAGGAGATGATGATCTGGCGACAAAAGTTATCACTGCTGCAGCAAATTGTAAAACAATTGATGAGGCTAAAGCTGATGCCCAAACAAGACATTGCGGTGGTTATGATTATTGTAATGTAAAAGCTAGTAATGGAATTATTACAATATCAAGAAAAAATTATTGGTATGATTCAAATGGAAAAAAACATACAACAAATTATACCGATATAGTAGAAGATCAAAGAGTTTCATTAAACAATACCTGTGAATATAAAAAAACGGCAGCTCCCGTCAATCCGTCAAAAATATGTTTCACTCCATCGTGCTTAGTTCAAACATATTTTTCTAAAGCTTGGAATAATGCAGATGGATTTTATCAAGCAGCAAAAGGAAAAGGACGTGTTGTTGCAACAGATAAACTTAAAGACGTAATAACTGAACGGACTAAACAAGATACAAATGTTCAAAATTTGATAAGAGAACAACAGGCAAAGATAAAAAACAAGACAATAGAAGTGAATAATGCCATTGCGAATTTGACAGCAACAAACAAGGCTATTGATAGTGCAAAGAAAAAGAGGAATGCTGTTCGTGTTGCCTTAGAAAATGCTCAAAAACGTATATTTTCCATAAAGAGCGAAATAACAACCTTGAATGTACGTGCAAAAGATGCAATAAATGAAGATAAATGTGCTATAGAGAAAAGAATTGCTGCTCTAAAAAATGAACAAAATTGTATTGAAAATGGTAAATCTCTGATATCACATTGCGATTCTTGCAAAAATTTAACATCTCTTGCAAAAGAAGAAAGAGATTGTAGTAAAGAAAAATTAAACTGCAATGCGTATCTGACAACATTGCAAAAAGTTATGAGTCAAGAAAATGAAGAATTAACAGATGAAACACAACGTTATCTTATTATTCCTCAAGCACAAAATAATATAAAAATTTATGATAGCCAAATTGCACAACAAGAAGGAAGACTTGAAGGACAAAAGAAAAAAATTGCCCAACTGCAAGAAGAACAAAAAAGTTTAACTGAAAACTTTGCAGAAAAATATATTGAGGCTGAAAATAAAGCCCAACAGGCAATTGAAAATAAAAATTATGAATATGAAAAGTTTACCCAAGATAAAAAATTAAGAATGAAAAAAGGAAAGAAAGAATATAAAAGTAATAATTTAGAAACAACATTTAGTAATGTAATTTCTAGTGGAAATCTAAATAATGTTATGAAAAAAGAATTAGATCGTGTATTCTTTACACCAAGTACTAAAATTACTTCATTATTAACGCAAGCAGGTGTTCCTAATAGCTTTGTTGTTGATGAAAGCTTCAAAGACATAATAGGACTAGGTGCGGGATCAACCTCAGCTCAAGCCTTAGCAACAAAATTAAAAGATACTGTTGTCCAGATAGCCGCAAAGAAGCTTGAAACAGAAATAAAAAATGCAGATAAAAAAGTGGGAAACGCTGTAGAAAAGGCTGAAAGTAGAGTTTCCCAATTTTCAAAAGAACATAATATAAGCGGGGAAACAAAAGCTACTCCAACACTTTCATATCTTGAAAAACCATCAACCGCACATAGTCAGTTACTGAAAGAGCTAATTTCGTATGGTAACATTGATGAAAATGATAATCTTTTTGGTATCCCCGAAGATTACGAAACTCAAGATGATGCCTTTTTTGTTGGATTACCTGCTCGTGGAAATAATTATCAAGGAATGGGAAAAGATGAAAATAGAGGAAGAGACTATAAAGCACCGCAAAATATGCTTTCAAGTCTGCCACCACTGCGTGAAGTCTTCTATTTCAGTGCCGCAGAATATGATGAAATTCCACAAAATAAAGGAAGCAAACCAGTATTGACAGAACTGCTAAATTGTAAATACTTTGCAAAAGATGGAACCTGTGCTGTTGATTATCTACCTGAAATATGGTTGCATATTTTAGCTCGCCCAAATTTACGCGCAGATAAAAAATATCAACAAACGTTTGTGGAACGATCATTTGATAAGAATAATCTAAATCTATTAGTAACGAATAAGCTTCTGAGTGGTTACATTGCAGATGCTAAAGACGCACATTATCATACGATTATTTCTCGTGCAGGTGTTTATCCGTGTAAACTTGGAAGTCAGTATATAGATATGGGCGGTGGGGATAAAGTTGAAAATATGAAATTCCAAACTAGAACATATCTCTCAAACTTGCCAAATTGCCAAGAAATAGAATGGAAAGGTAATAAGATTTATCATTTATTGGCAGATCACGGTACAGGTAAAAAAATTAAAGATACAGAAACACCAAATAAACCTAAGCAGCCTGAACCACTATATGAAAAATATAGTGAACTAGGGCAATTGCTTCGAACAGATTTAAGATATCGCCCACTGCAAAAAAATATTCAAGAATATCTGAAGAATGAGAAAAATACAGATAATAATATCACTCGCCAAAAAGCAGAGTTGGCATCATTTAAACGCAATACATTTGGCTCATTTTTAGATGCTGTTACAGCAGAATACAATGCACGAAAAACTATGGAGTCTTCAAAACAAACAATAGAAGACACGATGGAAAATCTTTGTGAACAGCTGAAGGATGTTTTAGGTAAAGACATTGATAATTGCAAAGAGAAAGCTTTAGCTACTAGTTCAGATGACAAAATGTATTTCGAAAAAAGTACTAAAAAGAAAAAATTGAAAGAGTATAGGGGTATAGATTGTGCGAATACAAAACATTATTCACCATTTTATAATCAAATACTCTGTGATTTGGATAGTGCCAAAGCAAAAGAACTTAATGATGCTCAAAATTCATTAAAACAATCAGAAAATAAACTGCACAAAATGTCGTCAAAACAGAAAAAATATTTCGAAGAGCGTCTGCAGAAAATTAAAAATTATATAGATAAAGATGGAACATTAGTCCAAGATTCGGATGAAGTAACAGCGATTCGCCCAGATATGGAAAAGAAAGAAATGGATACTTTAATTAAAAATGCAGAATCTAATCTTGAAATAACAATTGGTGCTATTGAGGACAGTATTCAAGAAATGAAAAATCAAACTCAAGCGACGGCATATTGCCCAATATATTAAAGAAAAGGCTTTAACAAATGGCAGAATTGCAAAACCAGAAAATTTTAAAAATAGCAGATAAGAACAAGATACAAGAAGCCCCTTCTTTCATTACAGAAGATGTCGTAGAGGTTCGTCGAGCAAAGTTAATATACTATAAATGGATTAGTCGTCTGATGGCATTGCTTGCAACTGGTGCAATGCTATATACGGTATGTGCAACTTTGGCAATATTAAAACTGGTACCAGAAATGATGATAGATCCACAAATATTTGTAGAGCTATCAGATTCGCAGTCTCTTGTTAAACGTGAATATATTAACCATAAAATGACATCGCGTGAACGCGTAATGGTAAATTTTATTAAACAATATGTAGAATTACGTAATACTTTTATTAAAGATGAAGCAGAAATGCAAAAACGTTGGTTATGGGGTGGTTTAATCTCATATTTATCAACATATAAAGTTTATAAAGCATTCGAAAAAGAATATCCCAAGTTAACCGAAGAAATGGTGCAAAAAAAAGCAAGCCGTTCTGTAGAGATAAAATCTGTTGAGCGCTCAGGTGGTGAAAACAGTTATATATGGAAAGTAGAGTTTAAAACATACGATTACTCATTTAATGAAAGTAGTGTCGGAATGCGACAAGATGTTGATCCCATCATTACAGAGCAAGAGTGGACTGCAAATATTCGTTGCCTTGTTGATCCGAACCGACGCATAGCATATCGACGCCTTATCAATCCATTGGGATTTGTTGTTATACGTTATTCACAAAGTAAAATCGAAAATTAAAATAATCTTAAATATTTCAGGATTATACTAACAACAGTGCAATTTAGCCTGTTGATAAGTCTGTGCATTTTGTTTTCTCGTTAGACTTTTAAAAATAAAAGTTCTAATTATAGTAAAGGATTATTTTAAAAAAGAGGGAGAAATATGTATAAAACACTAATTTTAGTTTTCGCTGTCTTAATATTAGCTGCGTGCAATATCTTAGGAAGTTATTATGAACCAGAGCCCGTAGGTATTGGTAAAGATGTTTATGAACTTAAACTTTCTCCGTGCGCGTGTATAGAAGTCGAATTGCCAAAAACTTTGCCAGATTGGTTTAAGATGGCTGGTTAGTTATTGAGGAAACATAAATGGCGGAGCAGATATCTTCAGAAAATACGAAACGAATATTATTAGAAGGAAATGGTGCAAAAGCAGCATCATCTCCGAGGCCGATTCGTTCGCAAAGAAAAATGCCAGCAGATGTTGTTGTAGAAAATGCTACAGAAAAAAGATATCTTTGGACAGCCCGAGCTTTTGCTATTGTGTTTGCGGTAAGCCTTTGTTGCAATATTATTCTGACTTATGTGATAATTAAAGTAATGCCGTTATATCGGGTGGAGCCATATCTGTTTAGTTTTGCAGATAAAGAAGAGCAAATTTATAAAATCGAACAAGTGGATAAGATTTACGATTATAAATATTTGACCGAAATGTTTGTACGTGAATATATTTTATTGCGTAATACTATTGTAAATGATGAAAGTGAAATGCAAGAGCGTTGGGGGGTAAATAGCAATTTGCGCGAAATGTCAAATAATAGTGTTTATAATCAGTTTAAAAAAGAGATGGCCGTTCCAGCATTAGAGCTTGTTCGTCAACATAATTTAACCCGTAATGTAAAGATAACATCTGTAACAGAGGTTGCAGGAGGGCGCAAAGGAATGTATTGGCAAGTAGGCTTTCGTGTGGAAGATATGACGCCAGAACAAAAGACCCCAAAAGTTGGAGAGTGGCAGGCGACATTGGCTATTAGATACCGTCCTAAAGTCGTAAAATATGGCGAAAGGTTGAAAAATCCTCTAGGCTTTACTGTTGAAGAGTACACTCAGACGAAACGATAGAATTTAATTAAGGTTTGTATTATGAAAAAAGTATTTAGTATATTGTCTGTAATAATCTTGATGCAAATGTCAGGAGGTCAATCCTTTGCGCAAGTTACTAAAAGTGTTTTAGATCAAAATGCAGACCAGGCACAAGGAAATTATGCAGCAACAAACTTAAATTATTTAGGAAGTGGTTCGTTGGGAATGATGCAGAGCGCGTGGAAAGACCCTTTGCAGCATATGGGAGAAGGGCAAACCCGTCCAGGATATACTAAATATTATTGGACGCCAGAGTTGGTTTTGCCTGTTCGTGTTCGTGAGGGAATGTATACATTGATAAATTTTCCATCTTGGGAAGTTGTTGAAAATGTATATCTTGGAGATAGCCTGTCGTTTTCGGCAGAAATTCAGGGGCCGTCGAGCTTAATGGTATATCCTGAAGCTTCACAGTTTGTCGGTGTAGATACGAATATGATTGTATTCGGACGCTCTGGTAATAAATATGTTTTTTACGTCCAGAGCGAAACAATCAATACTGACAGAATTACAAATGCTATAATTGATATTGAGGTTGTGAAGAAAAAACAAGGTGCAAATGGTGTTATAACAGGCGGAGGAGCTGGCGGTGGACACATAAATGCTAGTAGCTATTCAGCAAATGGAAGTAGTGAGGATGCCACATTTACGCGTAACTTACAAAAAGAAGATTGGATTGAACGGATTCCTGTTGATCCGACTAAATTTCGCTTTGATATAGAGGTTTATGTGCCAAACCCAGATGATATTATCATTGCTCCTGAACGGGTATGGCGGGATAATATTTTTACATATATAGATTTAGGCGAAAAGGCTTTAACTGCAGTCCAACGTCCAATTATTACTTTAATTGTGGAGCGTTCAGAAACTCCAGTAGGTTTTCGATCAGCAGGACCAAACAATCGTCTTATTATTGTTGAGGGAATGGGAGATATGGTGATGCGTAGTGGAAAACGTATAGTTTGTTTAAAGCTGCGTCGTGCTGATTCGGATGGCTTGGAAAATACAATATATGCTAAGACGAATGATTGGGATTTGCAGTCGCAATATGCATCAAATCCTACGTCAGAAGGGATGCAAGGAATTGAAAATGTATATAATGATGGTCTATCAGATGGAATGGTAGCATCTCAAAATGAAAATACGATAAATCAAAAACCATCATTCTTCAATAATAGTACTTTCTTTAGTGCTCCATCTAATGCAAATGGAAAAGAGCCTCAGACAAGTTTAGACGCATTACCAAAAGCGACACCAATTACGGGAATACCGCAATCAAAGAACACTGCATCTGCAGTCGAGCAGCCAGTAGTAGATGTGGAAAAAGAAAAGCTAACTGGGCAAATTGATGTCAGAGCAGGGCAGGCAGAAATTATTACCCCTGAATATAACAACCAAAATGTAAATGTAGGTGTAGATTATCAGGCAAATGTACCGCAACAAGCCGCGCCACAGGTTCAGATGCAAATGCCAGACAATATTGCGCAAACTGTTTCACTGGGAAGTTCAAATAACAATTCCAGTCCAGTGTTAATTGCTCCAAAATCATCCAATTCAACTGCTAATAAACTTATTTCTGCGGAAACAGAGGCTTTATTAAAAGAATTCCGTAGTGGAAAGGCTTTTGAAAGTTCTAATGAAAGTAATATTTCTATTGAGTTGGGTACTGATGAAAATGTGAATAATCTTGAAAAATTATGGAATGATATTTCTAAACGTTATTCTGCGGCTCTTGGTTCTTATCATCCCTTTTATTCGGTAGATACAGCTGCTGATGGTCAAGGAAAAGAGGTTTTCCACCTTCGCGTCGGTCCTATTAAGTCGTTAGAAGATGGGGATAATATTTGCAGTCAATTAGGGCGAAACGGAATATTTTGTAGTGTGGTCAGGATACAATGAGCGATAATACCCGTTTTGAAGAATATGAGCAAAAAACCAAGCGGATAATTTTAGTTATCGGAATTATCGCAGGTTTGCTATTTTTATTTGGGATATTGCTGTTAAGTTCAGATGATGAAATATATAATCCGGAAGAAAATGCTCCTGTTTTTACTGAAAATCAAGACATCTTACCAGACCTGAATGGAGAAGAAGATACATTATTTATTGATGCTGAAGATGGCCTTGCCATAGACGGAAAAAAACCGATAAAAATTACCCCAGAACAAATAAATATGCATAAGTTTATTATTGGGACAGATAAGCAAAATAAAAGTGTCTTAACAATTGGAACAGATGGTAGTGAGAGTATTCATATAGAGAGAGTTGAGTTAGCAGAAGAAACCGAAGATGGTTTTGAATTTCGAGATAAATGCAAAAACAGAGACTTACGTGGTGAGGAAACTTGCAATGTACTAATCTCGTGGGAACCTCATCTACCAGGAATGGTTCAAAATAATTTTAAAATTATTTGGTATGAAACAAGATTAGATAGGTCAAATGCGAAATCAGAAGAAGTAAGCATCCGTGGAACAGCCGTGTACCCTGAAGACAATCGGCAAATATGTGATGGAGTTGGAAGTTGCTCGTTTGAAGGGGGAAATATTGGTGCACATCGTTTGGCTATCGGAACAAATGGGGAAGTTATTGGCTATATAGATGAAGCTGGTAATGTATATGATAAAGATAAAAATCTTATCGGTCACGTTAATGAAGATGGGCTGATCCTAGATAAAAATGGGAATGTGATTGGTGTCGCACAAAATATGCGCTTGGCTTATGATAAAGATGGAAATATTATCGGTTATGTCAAAACCGATGGAACCGTTGTGAATGCCCAAGGAGAAGAAATCGGAAGAGTTTTACCAGATGGAACAATTGTTAATGATAAGGGGGAAGTAATCGGAAAAGCTGTTGATGCAGGTTTTGTTTATGATAAAAATGGTAAAATTATCGGTCGAGTGATGCCAGATGGCAGTGTCGTTGATATCAATGATCCAACAAAAATAATTGGTTACCTCAATGCAAACGGAGAGGTTGTTGATGAAAATGGTAATATTGTAGGTTGGGTAACATCTGCTGGAAAAGTTGCTTT
Source organism: Acetobacter sp. (assembly GCA_023665325.1). The sequence continues at coordinate 72,192 of JAMPED010000008.1, read as the reverse complement.
GGATGAAAATGGTAACATATTAGGTGTTGTAATGCCTGATAATAGTGTAGTCGATGAAAATGGTAATATTGTAGGCTATGTCGATGATGAAGGTAATGTCTATAAGCTTTCTGAGAGTACAATAGGTACTAATGGTGATAGTCACAAACTTGTATATGATAAAAATGGCAAAGCTATTGGATATATTGATGAAAATGGTAATGTTGTTAAATTTTCTGATGCTAAAAAAGGCGGTAAAAAAGTTATTGGAAAAATTGGAGAAAGTCGCCGCCTTGCATATGATAAAGATGGCAATGTTATTGGCTGGGTCGATAAAGATGGGACTGTTCGTGATTTTAAAGGAAACATAATTGGTAAGCTTGATAAAAACGGTAATATCATTGATGAAAATGGTAAAATCATTGGTAACGCAGGAGAAGTAGCGA
>JAMPED010000008.1:38294-71667 GCA_023665325.1 Acetobacter sp. | reverse complement strand
AACTAGCTCTAGATAAAAACGGTAATGTGATAGGGTATGTTGACAAAGATGGGCGCGTTTTTGATGCTAAAGGCAATGAAATCGGTTATGTTGATGAAAATGGAAATATCATACAGGGAGAAAGTATAATAGGCAAAGTAGGAGAAAGTCGCCGCCTTGCATATGATAAAGATGGTAATGTTATAGGTTATATTGAGCCAGATGGTACGGTTAAAGATTTTAATGGTAACGTAATAGGTAAAGTAGATAAAGATGGCAATATCATTGATGAAAATGGTAAAATCATTGGTAAAGCAGGAGAAGTAGCGAAACTAGCTCTAGATAAAAACGGTAATGTGATAGGGTATGTTGACAAAGATGGGCGTGTTTTTGATGCTAAAGGTAATGAAATTGGTGTCGTCGATAAAAATGGTAATATAGTAAAAACAATCCCTGAAAAAAAGAAAATTATTGGAAAAGTTGGTGCTAGTCGCCGCCTTGCATACGATAAAGATGGCAACGTTATTGGCTGGGTCGATAAAGATGGAACAGTTCGTGATTTTAAAGGTAATGTAATTGGTAAGCTTGATAAAAATGGTAATATCATTGATGAAAATGGTAAAATCATTGGTAAAGCGGGAGCTTATTCTAAATTAGCATTAGATGAAAATGGCAATATTGTTGGCTATGTGGATGATAAAGGACGTGTTTTTGATGCTAGTGGTCGTGAAATCGGTTATGTCGATGAAAATGGCAATATAATTAGTACGCAAGATGAAAATACCCCAGCGACCAAACGTCGTTTAGCAATAGGAAAAGACGGTCAAGCCATTGGTTATATTGATGAAAATGGTAATGTTATTGATTTTGACGGTAATATAATTGGTAAGGTGACAGATAGCGGTGATATTATTGATAAAAATGGTCAAATTATAGGAAAAGCTGGAGATTATAAAAATTTAGCTTACGATAAGAATGGTAAGGTGATTGGCTATGTAGATGATAAAGGGCGCGTTGTTGGCAAAAATGGTGAACTGCTCGGTTATGTGGACAAAAATGGTAATATCATAGGAACAGATGGGAAAGTTATAGGTAAAGCTGGTATGTCACGTCGCTTGGCTTATGATAAAGACGGTAATATCATCGGATACATTGATCCCGATGGTACAGTAAAAGATTTTAGAGGGAATGTGATAGGTCACGTTGATGCTGATGGTAATATTGTTGATGCAAAAGGAAATATCATTGGCAAAGCCGGAGAAATGCGGGAACTCGCTTTAAATGATAAAGGAGAGGTTATTGGCTACATTGATGATAAAGGGCGTGTTATTGATGAAAACGGAAATATTATAGGTGTCGTTGATAAAGATGGGAATATAAGAGCATCTTGCGGAAGAATAATCGGTGAAATTGGAAATTATAAGCGTTTGGCTTATGATAAAAAAGGAAAAATTTTAGGCTATATCGCCGCAGATGGAATGGTAAAAGATTTTTCAGATGGACTGATTGGTAAAATTTTACCAGATAACACGATTTCAGATAAACAAGGACGCATCATTGGAATAGCGGATAAAGAGCGCAAAAAAATGGCTATTGATGCAAATGGAACAATTATAGGTTTTCTTAATGAAAATGGTATTATTTCAAATGAAAAAGGACAAAAAATAGGGTTTATCGATCCAAACGGACGTGTTATAAAATCTGGAAATACAGTAATTGGTCATAGCTGTATTAAACGAAATATTGTTATAGATGCAAAAAATAAAATTCTTGGATATTTAGAAAAAGACGGGAATGTCAGAAACTTTAAAAACAGAATAATTGGTAAAAAAGAAAATAATAATATTGTTAACACGAAAGGCGATTTAATCGGTAAAAGTGGTATCTCTGTTAATATGGTACAAAAGAATAATCACGAAGTGATAGGTTATATTGATAATAAAGGATATTTACGTGGAGATGAAAGTGATCTTTTAGGAGTTGTTGATACTGCTGGAAATGTCTTATCAATCAAACGGAATACTATCGGTCGGTTAGATATAGATAATAAAACACTATTAAATCACAGCAATGAAAAAATAGGTGTAAAAAAAGAAAATAATATTGCAGTTGATAATGCTGGAAAAGTTATTGGCTATATCAATGACAGTGGAGATGTAATTGCAGTCGGTGATGTTTTATGTGCGGCCTGCAGAAGTGCTAAGATTGCCTATGGTAATGACGGAAAAATTTTAGGATATTCTAGTGAAAACAATAATATTATAAACGTAAATGGTGAAATTTTAGGAAAAATAAGAACTGATGGAAAGATAATCTCTGAGGCCGGAGAAAATATTGGTACAGCAAACAATTTGCGAAATCTTGTTTATGATAAACAACGTAATATTATAGGTTTTGTTGATGAAAATAGAAATGTAAGAGATTTTAATAATACGTTGATTGGTTTTATCGACGAAAATGGTGAAGTTTATAAAAATACTAATGAAGTCATAGGTAGTATTGGAAAACGTGGTCAAATCGCATACAGTCAAAATGGTAAAGTTGTCGGATATATAGGTGAAGACAATACAGTTTATGATTTCCTCGGAAAAATAATAGGTAAAGCTCAAATAAATGGTACAGTTACGGATGAATATAATCGTAATGTTGGTAAAATTGGGCGATATGTAGATTTTGCTTTCGATGAAAATGGAAATATTATCGGATTTGTCGGTGCAGACGGAAAAGTATATCATACGGATGAAGAACTTTTAGGGTTTACAGATGATGATGGTAATGTTTACTGTATTACAGATGAGATATTAGGGACAGCAGGTATAAGCAAACGTTTAGCTTATGACGAAAATGGAAATGTTATAGGTTACATTGATGAAGATGGTTCCGTTAGAGATTTTAATGGAAATCTAATTGGATATCTGGGAGAAGATGGAACAATTCACGATGTAAATGGAAATATTATCGGTTATGCAGGAGAGTTTGCTAAAGTAGCGGTTGATGAAAATGGAAATATTATTGGCTACATAGATGAAAATGGACGTGTCATCGGTAATAATGGTCAAGTTATAGGAATAGTAGCTGAAGATGGTACAGTATATGGAAGTAATGGAGAAATTATCGGGCGTTTATCACCAAAAGCGGATTCAAATTTGAGCATAGTTAATCGTAAAGCTGTGCTGGATAAAGATGGTAATGTTATCGGATATATTGATGAAAATGGTATTCCTCGCGATTTTGATGGAAATATTATCGGAACTGTGCAGGAAGACGGAACCATCATAGATGCAAATGGTAATATAATTGGACGTGTTGGCAACAATATGGGATTTACAATAGATGCAAATGGTAATATTGTTGGAGTTGTTGGTGATTATTCTAATCTTGTTATTGATGAAAACGGTAATATTATCGGTTATGTTGATGCAGATGGAAAAGTCCACGATCTAAACAATATCATTATTGGCTATGTAGATGAAAATGGCAATGTGATAACATCTCGAGGAGTAAGAATTGGTGCAGTTATCAAAAAAGATATGATAGCTCTTTCACCCAATGGGCTTAGCCTTGGAACGATTAGTAATCGTGGAGACGTTATTAACAATAAAGAGGAAGTAGTAGGGAAAGTTTTACCAAATTATTTAATTAAAGGTATTGAAAATAAAAAAATAATAGGAAAGGCTGTCATAGGCGGTATCGCTGGAGGTTGGGGATGTTCCTATTATGGCTATGTTGATAAAGATGGAAGAGTAAAAAAGGATAATCAAGATACCGGATATCGAATGTTATTTGATCGAAGCATTGTTGATAAGGACGGAAAATATGCAGGAGAGATAGTTAAACTTGGTTGGATAAGGGACAATAAGTGTAACTTAATAGGTAAAGTTGAACAAGATGGTTATGCTCGAGATAATAAAGGCGAATACCTCGGATGTGTAAACCCAGATGGAGGAATCCTAAATCGTGATGGAAAACTCATCGGTAAGGTTTATGAACCAAGCTATGCGATGTACTATAATGGTGAAGTAATGGGGACTCTAAATCCTGATGGAACTATAAAGTCAGGCGGGAATGTCGTCGGATGTACCAATTTTGATGGTGAAGTTTTAAATAGAGATGGTTTCATTATTGGACAGATAATGGATAAAACACAGGCGTATAATTTGAATGGTGAATATATCAACAATTTATCACAGCAAAATTATGACAGTAAAAACATCATTCCTAATACGACGATATTGCTGAATAAATTATTGGTTAATAATAAAAAAGAAGCAAAGGGTGTTATTTTTCCTGAGAAGAATATAATAATAGATGCAAATGGACGCATTGTTGGACGTATATTCGCTGATGGTTATATTTATAATCAAAAAGGAATAGCAGTTGATAAAATAACTTATGATGGATATGCATTTGATAATGGGAAACCTTTAAGATTATTACCCAAAGGAAATGTAGTTGACTTTTATGGAAAATATATAGGTTTTGTAAATGATAACGCTGAAGTCATTGACTTATATGGTAAAGTATACGGACGAATTGATGCTAAAGGACGAATGTTTGACAATAAAGGAGAATATAAAGGTGGAGTTGTTAAAACAGGTGTTGGAATAGGTTACGATGGCTCATATCTAGGGTATGTCAGTAAAAGTGGAAAAGTAATTGATGTAGATGGAAGTATAAGTGGAAATATCTGTGCAGATGGGCATATTTTAGATGTTAATAAACAGATTGTTGGTGAGGTGATTCCTGAAAATTTAGTTATTGATATTTTTGGAAGCATAAAAGGGTATCTAAATGCTTTAGGAGATATTATTGATGTTAATGATAATATCTTAACGACAATTCTTCCAGGTGGAGCTTCTAATAAAAATTATAGTATCATAAAGCAAGGTATCGTTCTTGATTATTCAGGGAGAATAATTGGACAAGTTGTAGCAGATGGTACGATTGTTTCCAAAAATAATAAAAAAATTGGAAAGTTATTGAGTTCAGGGCAAGCAGTTAATGATAAAGGAAAATTGATCGGTGAAATCGTTGATGGAGACATCGTAATAAATGAGCACGATAAAGTTATCGGCTATGTAAATATTGATGGAAAAATCCTAAATTTTGAACATTCAACAATTGGAAAAGTCATTTCAGCAAATTTAGCTGTAGATAACAATGGAAAAATTATAGGACATACATATAAAATTGGTGCTAGTATATTAAACAACGATGGAAAATATGCCGGTCGTTTATCACCAGAGGGTAATGTCTTAAGCATTACAAATGGAAAAATAGGATATTTGAAGAGTAATGGCTCGTATGTCAATACTAAGAATAAAATATCCGGTTACGTATTAGAAGAAGTCGCTCAAAATCGGAGGAACTGATTTGTTTGTTAAAAAGTCGAAATTAAAATGTCTTATTTTGAGCGTAGCTTTATTGTTATCCGCAATAAATAATACTAAAGCAGCAGACATCAGTGCAATCGATTTAGATGGAAACTTAATAGGAAAAGTTATTCCGGATGGTTCAGTGATTGATTTTGAAAATGAACTAATTGGACACATCACTGCAGATGGTTATACAGTTAATGATGATAATGTCTTAATTGGTGGTATCGTTCCCCAAGGAATTGCTATTTCATATAAGAATGAAATTTTAGGAAAAGTAAATAATGATGGAACAGTAACTGCTGCTAATAATGATATAGTTGGCAAAGTTCTTCCAAATGGCTTAGTTGTTAATGATAATTATGATATTTTAGGTGCAGTTATTTCGCCCGGATTAGTTTATGATGATAGAGGGAAAATTATTGGAAGAGTGTCCGGTGATGGATATTTTTATAATCTATCAGGAGAGAAAAATGGTTATGTAACGGCATCAGGATATGTTTTTGCACAAACAGGAGGAGAGAGATATAATGTTGTTGGAAGATTGATTTCTTCTAAAATGGTTATAGCTGCAAATGGAAAATTTTTAGGTAGTATAGCGCCAGATGGAAGAGTTACTGATTTAAATAAAAATACCATTGCTAATATTCACGCAAATGGTTTTGCTTATAACGCAGATGGAAACATAATTGGACATATTGTTAACGAGGGGTATGCATTCACTTTAGAAGGAAGCTACTTAGGAATTGTTAGCTATAACGGTGATATATTAGATAAAGGGAAAGTTATTGGTACAGCAGTTATTGGAAATAGGGCTATAAGCAAAAGTGGCGAGTTAATAGGTTTTACAATAAGTCAGTCTGCAACAGCTAATACGTTGGATGGAAAATATTTAGGTCGAATAGTTGGAAACGGAAATATTGTTAAATCACACGATATTATAGGAAAAATAGGGGCTTCAGGAAATGTAATTGATAATAAAGGACAGGTTATTGGTATCATAAATTCTGTTGGTCCAATATTTGATTATTTGGGGAACCTTCGTGGAAATGCAGCAGTAGGCGGTAAAATTATATCTTTAGATAATTCAGAGCTTGGTTATATTCAACAGCAAAGTGCTTTTGATAAAAAAGGTAAAGAATTTGGACGTGTACTAGATAACCGCGTCATTTATAGTAATAATGGAGAATTTATTGGTGTTAATGGAATAGCAAGCACCTTAAATGCAGAAGATAAAGAATACACAATATCTCCTTATGGTTATGTATTTGATGAAAGCGGTGTTATAAATGGGAGAAATATTCCTCTGTCAAATATAATCGATAATAATGGAAAAATTTTATCATATACATCTATTCAAGGAAAAACAGAAAATAATTCATTAAATGAAATTTCTAAATTAACAAGCTCAGGAATTTTAATTGATAAAAATAATAAGTTATTAGGAAAAAATGTAGATGCTGATTATGCAACAGATTTTTTCGGAACACCACTAGGATACCCAAATTTTTCTAATCTTATTGTTAATAATCAAAATCAATTGGACGCCCAAATTTTTCCGAATGATAGCGTATTCAGCCTAACTGGTAATCCGAAACAATATAAAGGACAGGCAGGAAATGCACCATTGAGTATCAGTATAAATGGGGACTACCTTGGGGCAAATAGACTAAACGGGCAAATAAGAAAGTCTGGAGAAATTGTTGGGGTTATTAGCGCAGATGGATATGCACTGGATAATATGGGGGCATTATATGGAGTGGCATTATCATACGGTGTTGTGGTCACACCTGAGTGCAAGTTTTTAGGAGTTGTTTCAGATAATGGTGATGCTAAAAATGCAAAAGGTAATCGTATAGGAACAATATTGGCAAATCGCCAAGTTATAAGTGATACTGAAGAAGTTATGGGGTATATAATTTATCCTCAAGGGGTATGGGGCGATAAAGGTGAAATTTTAGGAGTCGAAACCCCTCTTGGAAGCGTATTGAACTATGATAATCGCAATTTAGGTTGCCAAGATATCAATGGCAATATTAGAAATTCTCAAAATGAAATCATCGGAAGAGTTATTCAATATACAAGTATTATGGGGTTTAATAACCAAATCATAGGAAAAATAAATTCAGCAGGTTTTATTGCTGATGATACAGAACGACAATTAGGATATATTGGAATAGATGCTGCGGCTTATAGTCTGCAAGGGGAAAATCTTGGTGTTCTATTTGATTATAAAGTAGCTTTTGATGATAATAATACATATTTAGGGCGAGTTAACGCGAATGGAGAAGTTTTATCAGACACAGGTAATATTCTGGGACACGTGGACTATAATGGGTTAGTACATTTGCAGGATGGCAGTACAGGGTTTGCTTTGTATGATTTATATGTGTATGATAATGAAGAAAAAACGGTCGGTTATATTGCGAAAAATGGAACAGTATATAGTATTATGGGGGATGTAAAAGGAACAATTCATCACGGATTCGTTCTAGATAAAAAGCAAAAATTAATTGCTCGAGGAAAGAGAGATTATCTCATTCGGGATGATGAAAAAAATGTGATAGGATATCTCAATTTAGATGGAAATGTTGTGAATTATAAAAATATATTAGTAGGGACGTTAACTGAAGACGGCGAAATTGTCGATTCTTCGGAAAAGGTTATTGCTGCTGCGGACCCTCTACAGTATTATCATAAAAGCACAACAGCAGCAGTAAAACAGGGAAAACAGACAGAAACAAAAGGTGATTCTCGAATAGAAGACAAATCATTAGAAGAAATAAATGAAAATATTGCAGAGCCAGAAAATGATAGATTTGATGATCAAACATCTACGGAAATAGATGAAGAAACACCAAATGCGGATGATATAAAGGTTAAACATAAGATTGTGGGCATAGCGCTAACACCTGGGGGAAGATATATTGGTGATGTCTATAGTAATAATGAGGTTATTGATGCTGAAGGAAACGTAGTTGGCAATCGAAATGCAAATGGAGAGATTGTTGATGTAAACGGAAATATTATTGGTGGTTTCCAAACAAAAGATAAGGAAAATAATAGAGCAGTCAATAAAAATTGGTGGGAAAGCATAATGAAGGGCGTTATTGTTTCAGCTCACGGTACGGGTAACGAACCTGTAAATGTCGGTCCAGGAGGGGGAATAGGACCTGGGGAAAGATATAATCCTCGTCGTGCGGAAATTATTGCTCAGCTACAAAATAGTCGTCGTCAGTCTATGGCTGGAAAGTCGATTTCAAGTAACTTTGATGCCGCATCCTATACAGGTTGGCAAGATAACTGGGATGGTATTACACGTTCAATTTCTACTCTACGTGTTGATATGAGTAATATGATAACAGCAGATAAACCAATTCCAGCAGTTTTGGCACGATCTCTGATCTCACTAGGTAATGTACCAATTACTGCAATTGTGGAAAGAAATGTTTATGGAGATATGGGGAGAAATGTTATTATCCCAGCAGGCAGTCGAATTATTGGTGGTTTGAATGATGGTGGAGAACTAGATGTTACTAGTCGATTTGATGGTACAAGTGGTGGCGTAAAATTAAAGATATCGTGGCAGCGTATCATCCGTCCAGATGGAATAGCGTTCTTGCTGGATAATAATAGTCAGACAGGCGATGCTCAAGGACGAGGAGGTGGTGCTCTGGGATATGTTGATGAGCAAATGGTTAAGAAATATACAATGCCACTTGTCGGAACTTTAGCTACTTCAGCAATAACATATATGATGGCAGCAGATGAAGATGCAACAGGAGAGGTTGAAACATCAAAACAACAAGCTGCATCAGATGCACGTCAACAATTTATGGAAAAAATGAACGAGATATTGGATGAAATTATTGAAAGCAAATCCCAAATTGAACCAGTGACTTTTGTTCCTGCAGGGACTAGAATTATTATCTATCCAATGACTGATTTATGGCTAAGAAGTACAAAAGAAATTGAAAAAGGGGAAACTTCCAGTGTTAATAAAAGACATAAAGATGTTTTGATTGATGATAATGAAACGACAGTTAATACAAATAACAATACGAGTACCAATACAGCGGGACCACGTGTACAAAATAATCAAGGGCAAAATCAATCGCAAAATGCACCATTGATTGGAAACGATACCCAGCAAAATCAGCAAAAACAGACTGTTCCAGGGGCAATACCACCACCAGCTGCTGATGGAACAGTAAGTGATTATCCTGATAGTGAGGAAGAAATGACAGGTGATATAGAGTTATTCTAGACTAAGCACTATAGTTGAAGACATTGACTGTTATTAAGAATTATGTTATAATGAACGAAAATATATTAAATGGGAGATATTGATGGGAAAGCTGGAAGATCAAGTTCTTAGTTCTGTATTAAGACCGCTAGCCTATTGGTATGAGCAGGAAAATATTGAAGAGGTGGCGATCAACCACCCTGGAGATATATGGCTTCGCTTACGCGGAAAAAGAGCTTTCCCGTGGGTGAATTATAAAGATCCCAAATTAACGCGTGAATATTTAACAAATTTATTGCATATCATTGCAAATTTGAATGATCAGGAATTTGACCCAATCAATGGTTCGCCGGTAGTATATGCCCGTATTCCTGGGGGACATCGTTTTACAGGTGTCGCGGGGAAAAATATTGAGTATGATCTAGATGATGCAGCAGCTGGGGGAATAGCCATTACAATCCGTTTGCACTCTGATGACGTAGCATTTGGATTCGGAGATTATGGACTGGAGCAAGGTAAAGAGCTAAAGGAAATAAATCCATTAAAAAATATTAAAGATCCAGGAGATGCATACGAACGCTTGCTACTGGCTTTGCGCCGAGGAGATCATATTCTTGTCAGTGGAGGTACTGGTACAGGTAAAACAACATTGTTAAATAATTTACTTAAATTGTTGGATATCCATAAACGTGTTATTACCGTAGAAGATACACGGGAGTTAAATGTACCACAGCCAAACCACGTTCATATAGTCTTATCTCGTACTGAACAAACAAATAGTATGGATTATTCAAAAGTAATTGACTTAATTGTGCGCTTTACACCAGATGCTATTATCGGTGGTGAGATTTCAACCAGTAATGCTGCAGCAATTTGGGAGTTAATGGGATCAGGTCACGACAATTGTCTGGCAACTATTCACGCAGAAAGCTCCACAGCGGCGTATGAAGCATTTGTAAAACGTATAATGCGAACGCAACCGCATATTGATGTTGAGAAAACAATTGAAGAAATGCGTAAGAAACTCCACGTTGTGCAAATTGTTCGAGATGGCAATATCCGCGGAATTACAGAGATTACTTAGAGTAAGTCTGCAACCTCTGCCTTGAGCTCATCAAGATAAAGATTCTTTTCTGAACTTGTTTTTAAAACAGTAATATGGGCAGCAGTATGCTTTTCTAGAATACATTGAGTTTCTGCAACAACTTTATCCAATTCTTTAACGCTAATTTTATCAATTTTTGTCAAAACAATTTGATAAGTTACAGCTGCTTTATCAAGCATATCCATAATTTCTTCATCAATCTTTTTAATTCCGTGACGAGAATCAATTAAAAGAAATACACGTCGTAAATTCGCTCTACCTACTAAATAAGTATTGATAAGTTTTTGCCAATTTTTAACAATATCTTTAGGGGCTTTGGCAAAACCATACCCCGGCAAATCTACAACATACATCTTTCCATCAAGGTTAAAATAGTTCAATTGTTGCGTACGTCCAGGGGTGGAAGATGTTTTTGCTAATTTACGCTGTCCGAAAAGAGCGTTAATTAAACTAGATTTACCCACATTCGACCGTCCAGCAAACGCAATTTCTTCTAAATTGTCATTAGGTAATTGTTTCAAATTAGCAACACTCAAAACAAAATCACACTTTTGGTTAAAAAGCTCAATACCTTTTTTAAGCCGCAATTTCTGCGCTTCATCTAAAGTTTTATCCATCATTTAACTCCATTCTTTTTCATAATTGTTTTTTGTTGAATAATAGATAAAACATTACTTAAGGTCCAATATATAACCAATCCTGCAGCAAAATGCCCTAACATAAACGTAAAGAAAACAGGCATCAAAGCGAACATACGAGCTTGTTCTTTACTAGCAGGTGCAGGGTTAAGCTTTTGTTGCATCCACATAGTGAACCCCATAAAAATCGGCCACAAACCAATGTCAATAAATCCGGGAACGCCGATTCCTGTAATTTGTGAAATGGTCATAGGGTCTGGAGCCGATAAGTCTTTAATCCATCCGATAAATGGTGCGTGTCTAATTTCTAAGGAAAAGTTTAAAACTTTATATAAAGAAAAGAAAATAGGAATTTGAATAAGTAACGGAAGACAACCAGATGCCGGATTGATTTTTTCACGTTTATAGAGCTCCATCGTTGCCTGTTGTATAAGCATCTGATTGTCTCCATATTTAGCTCTGATATCGTTAATTTTTGGTTGTAAAGCACGCATCTTCGCCATACTAGTATAAGACTTATTAGCAATCGGGAACATACATAATCTTAACAATGCTGCAAATAATAAAATTGCCCATCCCATATTACCTAAAAAGCTATACAATAAATCTAAAATATAGAAAAATGGTTTCGTTAGAAAATAATACCAACCAAAATCCACAGCTAAATCAAACTTTGGAATGTTGTTTTCTTTTCTATATTTATCTAACAGTTTAATCTCTTTAGCGCCTGAAAAAAATCTGTAGGAAAATGTTTCAGCCTTTTGACTTGGGATAACCATTCGAGTTCCCAGATAATCTATCTGATAATTTTTATCATCCTTATTTTTGATTGTTGCTGTAGCTTTATCTTTATTACCTAAAATCAATGCGGAAAACCAGTATCTGTCAGAAAAACCAAGCCAACCACCTTTAGTTTCAAACGTCTTATTATCATTTTTCTTTAGGTCATTGTATTTAAATTCTTTAAGTGTCCCATCAATAATGCCACTAATGCCTTCGTGGACTACAGAACGTGTATTGCTTAAATCTTGAATATTACGGCTAATAAGAGCGTATGGAAATACATCAATCTCTTGTTCGGAATTATTTTCAATTGTATCTTCAATCGTAAAGAGATAACTTTTATCCATCGAAATTCTACGAATAATTTTCAGCCCATCATCATTGTGCCAAGTCAATGTAACAGGATTGTCAGGTGTTAATTCGCCACTATCACTTTCCCATACCGTATTAGCCGTAGGTAAGGAAATTGATTTGTCAAGGGAAAGCCATCCTAACTCTGCGAAATATTGATTTTTAGTGTGATAGGGTTTTAATAGCTCAACTTTGGGACTGCTCTCATCAAGAGAAACATTATATTTTGATAGTGAAAGATTATCAAATCGAGCACCTTTCAATCTAATAGAACCATTAAGGGCATCGTTATGAAAGGTAATTCTGGCATCATCTGCCAAAATCTCTTCTGTACTTTTAATAATATCTGAAGTTTCAATATCTTTAACTTCACCAACAATAGCCTGCTCAATTTGTGAAATTTGTGGCTGAATAATGCTTTTTTTGTTAATACCAAAAAAGTAGTTTACCGAATAGATTGCCACAAAAGACAATACAATCGCTAAAGATAAAGATTTTAGCTCGTCTTTCATACCTGAAATATCTCCTAAATTATTTATAAATCTAATTTTTTGTTTTTGTAATATAAAAAAGTATCAATGTAAAGTGTTATAACGGTTTAATCCGTATCTTTATGCTTGGGTAAGGGAACGGGATCTTCACCGCACTCACCCCACGGATGGCAGCGTAAAATACGTCTTATACCTAAATATGTTCCTTTCCAAATCCCATAAAATGAAATTGCTTGAATCATATATTCGGAACACGTTGGTGTATATCTGCACGCACAAGGTAAGAGGGGAGAGATGATTTTTTTATAGAATTTAATGATAAAAATAATCAATCGACAAAGAAAATCTGTAAAATATTTATATGCTTTTTTCATTGCTTGCATTCTCTTCAGCAATAGGTAAAAAATTCTTATTGATTTTCTTTATAGCATAAATAGTATCTTTTTTTAGTTCTTGAAAATCACATTCAGCTGTAGACAGACGGGCGATAAAAACATAATCAATACGCGCAAGAGCATATGTTTTTAAAACAGTTGCCACAATAGAGCGTAATCGACGCTTGCTTTTGTTACGAATAACCGCGTTACCAATTTTCTTGGTTGCAGTATAGCCAACCATAATATCATCAATTTTAGATAAACTAGGAGCCGCCTGTAGAACCATATTGTGTGTAGCAATATAACATCCTTTGGCGACTCTTAAAAAATCTTTTCTTTTTTTGAAAGTAAGTATTTTCGTCATAGCAGACAAACTTAAGCAGAAAGTCTTTTACGTCCTCTTGCACGGCGTGCTGCCAAAACTTTACGACCACCAGCTGTTGCCATACGAGTACGGAAACCGTGACGACGAGCTCTTACGAGTTTACTTGGTTGATATGTACGTTTCATAATGAATCTCCGGTTAATTAGTTATTATTTAAAGGCATATCTTATGATAGCCTCTCGGTTTACCCACACACTTATAAAATCAATAATATAATAAGTCAATATTTTTTTAAGTGAAAAGAATTGTTTGAAAATAATAAATATCAGGAAATTTAATTTTTATAAAAATATCTTAAAATGTTATACGTAAAACCTCTTGAAAAATAATTTTTTTGTGCTATACATAAAATATATTTTTGGAGGTTTACGTTCTTGCAATGATAATAGATAGCAAAAATGAAACGCAAAAAAGTATTTTGACGAACAAATGCTTCTATCAAACTACTGCACAGATTATGCACGAGTTTGAACGCAAAGGGTATGCAAATTCAGCAGATGAAACTGCTAAGGTAATTGCAGCCTACCACGAGCTTGTTCAGAAAAAAGCCAAAAATAATTTTAGTAAAGATTACAATGAAGCTTTCAAAAAAATTGATGACGCAATTAAGGGGTTGGCAAATAAAGTATTCTATGGATATGAAAAGCAAAGTTTAGATTATGCCTATAAATCTTTTGCGAAGTTTGATTATATTAACGCTATCATTGGGCGTCAGCGGGTAAAGAAAAATCTTAAATAATTGCTTTTCCCATTATTATCGGTTTGCCTGTTAATTTCTCTTAAACTTGGTTTGCCAAGTAATTAAATGCATCATAAATTATCTATATAAAATAATATTTATTGAAAAGGAAAGCAATATGGCTGAGATTTCTGTGATAGGCAGTGGACGTTGGGGGACTTTTTTGGCTTGGTACGCGGCAAACCACTGTAAAATGGATAAAGTTAAAATATATAGTCGTCCCGATTCTCCAGATTTTATTGAATTAAAAGAGACGCGTAAAAATCCTTATCTGACACTAAGTGATAATATGTTTTTATACGAAAAAATTGCCGAAGTACTAGATAATGAATTGATAATCATTTCAATTGGTAGTCAACACTTACGCTCACTGGCTAAAGAATTAAATGCATATAATGTTGCGGGTAAAACTTTTTTATTAGCAATGAAAGGTTTGGAGGAGCCCAACGCGACGATTCTCAGTACAGTTATGCGTGAGGAAATTCAACAACCTATACATATCGCAACATTAGGCGGACCAGGGCACGTTCAGGACTATATGAAAGGAGTACCGTCTTGTGCTGTGATTGATAGTGACGAAGAAGATGTGAAAGAACGTGTAGTTCATACATTGCAAAGTGATTTAATCCGATTCTATTATGGAGCAGATTTTATAGGTAATCAAGTTGGTGCAGCGTTAAAAAATGTGATAGGTATTGCTGCTGGTATTCTTGATGGTTTGGAGTGGTATGGATTAAAAGGAGCGTTGATGGCAAGAGCGCCTGTAGAAGTTGGACGTTTTATTAAACATTTCGGGGGAAATCCAATGACTGCATACGGTTTATCTCATCTGGGAGACTATGAAGCAACGCTTTTCTCAAAACATAGTCATAACCGTATGTTTGGTGAATTATTTGCTAAAGGTGAAGACTTTGGTAAATTGGCAGAAGGGTATTATACTTTGAAAGCTGTAAAAAATATTGCAGATAGGGAAAACATCAATATGCCGATTTGTCAGGCTTTATACAAAGCTGTATATGAGGGAGCAGATGTTAAACAAACGATTCGCTCAATGTTTGATCGAGATTTGAAACACGAATTTGAACAATTCTAAATGAAAAAAAATAAAAAAGAGTCTCTTGAGACTCTTTTTTATTTAAATTCGATAGCAAGAACACAATAGGAATCCTCAATACACGAAGAACAAGATGATACGATTTCAGGAAGAGTGATATCAGCAAGACAAAGTTTTCCTGTAGTGCAATAATTGTTCCCCCAATAAACATCATACGAAGCACCACCATCTTTGTAAACAAAAGTTCGATATATTGTATCTTTAAAAGATTGTACAATATTCAGCCATAAAGTTTGGCATAATAGTTTATCCTCCTTGGTGGATAGTTTTGATGATGAGTTCCTAAAAAAATAATCTATAACTAAGGCTTGAGAGGCATCAGGGCGTATAAATGGTCTTATTTGTCGACCAGAGTTATCATAAATGTAGATATTTTCTGTTTTCCAATTGCTCGGAATTATACCTAAACCGGCAAATATACTTGCCAGATTAACAACATTTGTTGTATTTTTGAAATCACGTTTAATAATATTTTCAAATGATAACATACTTTGAATAAATATCGCATATTCTTCTGTAAGCTTGTTTGCTCTATATTGGGACATTGCTTTAGAATAACTGGCGATTCCTCCTACAGAAAGAATACCAACAATGGCTAATACTCCTAGCATTTCAATCATTGAACGTCCTGCTTGGTTAAAATAATATTTCATAGTTCAACTCCTTATTATACAATAAAAAGCCGCTAAAAAGCGACTGGAAGTTGGAAACTATACATACATAGTGCGACATATTGACTGAATATAAGCGTATTTTGCCGCCTTCCAGTCACACAAACCTTCAGGCGCGCAAAATTTCGTCTTTACGCAGACGGTATGTAAGAGGTTTCCACACCTCAGATTAGCAAAACCTAATCCAAATAAACTATATTGAATTTATTAGAAATTGTAAAGTTCTTTATGATAAATATTATCCAAAGCATACTTCTTTAACAGTATTGTCTTTAACTTCAAAAAATTGCGCATTATTCTTTATATGCATAAAATCAAACATTGTTGTTGATGTAAGCCAACTCTGAATATTCAGATTCTTGATTTTTTCAAAAAAAGCATCACGTTTGTTCTCATCTAGATGTGCGGTAATTTCATCGAGCAAAAGAATAGGAAAAATGTTTTTTGAGGTAATTAAGCTTTTAGCTTGTGCGAGGATAATATTAAGTAAAAGAGATTTTTGCTCACCAGTAGAACATAGATTCGCAGGTACATTTTTTTTCTTATAAATAGCTTTTAAATCAGTTTTATTGATTCCGGTACCAGTATCATTGTACAAAATGCTGCGCCGCTGGTTAAATAACGATTCTTTATAAAAATCTTCAACATAAATAGCCGCTTTTTCTGCGAGCATTTTCTCAATAGTTCCATCTAACTCTAAAGTAGCATCAGGAAAAACATCATCAGGATTCGCATCAATAAATGTATTGAGTCTAATAACCTGTTCTCGTCTAGCGGCAGCAATTGCAACACCAATACCAGCAATCTGTTCTTCAAGGGTGTCAAGCCACGTATTATTTAGAGTGCCGCTCTTCAAAACCTGCAACCATTGGCGATAGAGATTCTCAAATGTAGATAAGCGCTTGGCGTGTTCAGTGTCAAATGCATAAACGATTCGGTCTAAAAATGAACGTCGATTTTGTGAGCCACCCTGAAAAATTCTATCCATCTGCGGTGTTACCCAAAGAATAGAAATGAAATTACCTAAGTCATTTTGAGATGTTAGCTTTTGGTTGTTTACGTGAACGATTCGCCGTTCAACCTCTTTGGTTTCATTGTAAGAAATTTCTTTGAGGGAGCTTTCAACAGCTGTACCAATCGTTAATTCTTCACCAGAGTTGTCAATTAAAGCTGAAACCGCCCATCCATTATTATTGATAAAAACTGGAGTCTGCGCTGTATCTGCTAAAAAATCAAATGTTTTTACTTCTGCTAGTTTGGCACTGCGCAACCCTCTTCCTTGAGATAAAAAAGAAATAGCTTCCAAAACATTAGTTTTGCCACAACCATTTTCTCCACTTAACACAATGAAAGGAGTATCTGTATTCAATCTTAAATAACGATAATTTCGAAAATTAACTAAGGTCAGGCGCCTGATGGCGGACCTAACCTTAGCAATATCAGAGTCGAAATTTAAACAGGTGGAGCTCACTTAGATTCTCATTGGCATCAAAACATAAATGGCGCTATTGTCAGAAGTGTCGTTAATAACCGTTGCTGTTGCATTACTAGATAAGCTAAAACGAACATCTTCTCCTTTTATTTGTGCTAAAATATCTAAAAGATAACGGAAATTGTACCCAGTATCAATTGGATCTTTATCATAACGAGCTTCAAGTTCTTCAGTCGCATTGCCAAGTTCTGCATTTGATGCTGCAATAGTAACGTGATTCGTATCTGTGATTAAACGGATGCCTCGGCTTCTTTCTGTAACAACAGAAACACGATCAACAGCCGATGCTAATTCTTTAACATTAACTTCTAAAATTTTATCATTATCTGTAGGAATAACGCGTTCGTAATCAGGGAACGTGCCATCAATTAACTTTGATGTTAATGTAATATCTTCAAAAGAAAGGCGAACTTTATTTTCTGAGAGAGCCATCTTAACATTGTCAATAGATGCGTCATCCAAAAGTTTTCTAATTTCCAAAACAGATTTTCTAGGAATAATAACGCCCTCTAACTTTTCAGCACCTTCGGGCAATGGCGATTCGGCGCAAGCTAAACGGTGACCATCTGTTGCTACAACACGTAAAACTTTCGTATCACCTTCGTTTTTAGCGTGAACATATAAACCATTCAAATAGTAACGAGCTTCTTCAACGGAGGCTGAAAACTGAGTACGGTCAATAAGTGTTTTTAACTCGTCTTTGCTGATTTCAAAGTTAATTGGTAAATCATCACCGGAAATAATTGGAAAGTCTTCAACTCCAATGGTTGAAAGCGAAAACTTAGAACGTCCAGAAGCTATACTCAATGCTCCCTTTTCATCAGGAAACGTCAACTCAATATCAGAGCCATCAGATAATTTTCTGACAATATCATAAAGCATATGAGCAGGCGCAGTAGTTGCACCTTCTTCTGTAATATTTGCTTCTACAATTTCCGTAATTTCAATATCCATATCAGTAGCTTTAAAGTTGATAGCAGAACCTTTTGCTTCAATACGAACATTAGATAAAACCGGAATGGTATTTCTCTTCTCAACAATACTTTGAATATGGCTGAGAGTCTTCAAAAAGTGTGCGCGTTCGATGGTAAATTTCATTGTTTTTATCCCATAAATAAAGACTTGTTTCTATTTTTCTACATTTTATCACAAATCAATAAAAGCAGAAGTTAAAAAACAAGTCTTCAACAATTTTTTTTATTATTTAATTTTCAAGTGTTCTTCTTAAAATCTCAATATCCTCAGCTAAATTCTGATCTTCGATAATAAGTTCTTCAACTTTGCGAACAGCGTGCATAACTGTTGTATGATCACGGTCAAACTTACGCCCAATTTCGGGTAAAGAACGAGAAGTTAGCTGTTTTGCCAAATACATTGCCACTTGACGCGGTCTTGCAACTGTTCTTGCGCGACGCGAAGATTGTAATTCCTTAACTGAAATGTTAAAGTGTTCGGCAACTTTTTTCTGAATTTCATCAATAGTTGTCTTGCGGTCAATGGAGCGTAACATATCTTTCAAAACATCTTGTGTCATATCAAGAGTAATTTCTTTACCAGATAATAATTGAGAGTGTGCTGCAACTCTTTTGAGTGAACCTTCCAACTCGCGAACATTGGATGTGATTTTTTGAGCTAAAAATTCTGCAACTTTTTGTGGAAGTTCAATCCCCATTAGTTCCGCTTTTTTCTGAAGAATTCCCATTCTCAACTCAAAGTTAGTTGGCATAATGTCAACAACTAAGCCACCAACTAAGCGAGATTTTAAACGCTCTTCAATACCATCCAAATCAGTTGGAGATTTATCTGCGGAAATAATAACCTGCTTACCTTCCTCAACCAATGAACTAAATGTGTGGAAAAATTCTTCTTGTGTCGTACCTTTATTACCCATAAATTGAAAATCATCAACCATTAACACATCAACGGAACGAAATTGTTCTTTAAATGCAGCGGTATCTTTATAGCGTAAAGCTTTCACAAATTTATAAACAAATTGCTCAGCGGTTAAATAAATAACATTACGAGTCGGATCATTCTTTTTAATATGCCAAATAATAGAATGCATTAAGTGCGTTTTACCTAAACCAACGCTAGAATAAAGGAATAAAGGATTAAAGGGAACATTTTTAGCTTCTGCAACTTTCTTAGCTGCAGCACAAGCAAATTCATTGGTCTTGCCAACAACAAAGTTTTCAAATGTATAATTAGGATTAAGCGGTGTTGCTAAGTTATTATTTTTTGCTGAATCGTTTGCTAAATTTGCGCCAGCAACCAAACCAAAAGAACTGCTGTTAATATTGCAACCATAAATATTCTGAGGTGTTGGTGCTGAGGAAATTTTTTTCAATAATGAAGTGTCTACACTACGGCGTTCACTCAAACCTGTCTGAACAACAAAGTTAATTTTTTTTACATTTGGATTCTGTTGTTCCCAGATTTTGTTAATTCTATCAGAATAATGAGTCACAACCCAGTTTTTCATAAAAGCAGTTGGTGCACAAATACTCATAACACCGTTGCTAAAATCTCCCACTGTAAGCGGCTTAAGCCAACTGTCAAATGCAGTCTCACCAAATTCCATTTTTAATTGGCTGCAAACTTGTTCCCATTGTAAATCAACGGTACGTCCCTCATTTGCAAATGCTTCTTCTGCCATATCTGTCTCCCACGTTAGATATTTACATAAATTTATAATTTGGTTCCATCAAACAAATCAAAAATGCTTGATAAAAGTTCATAACCTAAAATAATTTCTGGCTGCGTTAGCCTGATATTAAACGAAAAAGGATTCTTTATTATATTTACAACAAAACGTTATTCATTTAAGCAGAGTACCATTTTAATTAGTTTAAAACTATCTATTAGTATTTTTAAAGCTCAAAAATACTCTTGCTTCACGTTACGTCTGTCTTGATATATTGTAAAAACTTCAACCAATCTCATTTCATAACATAACGAAACCATATTAGACTTAGAATAAATTTACAAATATTTTTTTTAACTATTTTTAAATAAAACTGCTTGACACGGATTTTAAAAGCGATTCGAAATAAATGCTTGAAAATAAACAAAAAAGCGCAAACATTGCTGTTGGGCAATGCGTTTGCGCTACAAAATAAACAAAATGAAAAAAACTATAAAGCTTTTACTTTTTGGCTTAAACGAGAAATCGTGCGAGCAGCTTTGTTTTTGTGGAACACACCTTTCTGTGCAGCTCTCATCATTTCACTTTCAGCAACTTTCAAAGCAGCAACGGCAGTCTCTTTATTACCACTCAAAACAGCTGCAATAACTTTTTTTACAAAAGTTCTTACTCTGCTTCTGCGAGCACCGTTAATAATGCTTCTTTTGTTGTTTCTGTTTATTCTTGTTTTTGCCGATTTATGATTGGCCATAATTCATTATCCTGTCTTAAAATTTAAGTTAAACACAAATAAAATTCTGAAACACTTATACTCTAAAATCTGCGATAGTCAACAAGTTTTTTAAAAAATAATTAAAATTAAGCTCTATTTTTCAAAATGATGCTGATTCTAAGAGGGGAAGTGTTGATTCGTTCTATTTCAAGAACATCGTTTTCTCGGACAAAACGGAGAGTCGTATCAGTGCTTACAAGCTCAGTCCAGCCCAGTTGAGTTAGGGCTGTTTGATAAAACTTTTTAACATTAGAAAAAGTTTGCCTATCAGTGGCTATAAGCTGAGTTTCAATATAATGTGTTTCTTCATTGCCAAACGAAAAATCATTATTTTCAATTTGCTGAAAACCATTAACAAGCGGAATATCCTCAAAACCTGCGATAAAGTTTTTGGCATTTGTTGTAAGAGAAAATGTCATAAAACATATTGCGCAGATGGTGATGTAAATTTGTTTCATAGTGTTATTCCTTATTTTTGTTTGCGTTCACAATAAAATGTTGAACGCCCGCATTGAATGATTCGTTTAATACCGCCAGTTTTTTCAATATTGCAAGTACAATCAGGGCAGCGCTGACCAGTTTTATTATAGACACAATGCTGATGTTGAAAATACCCCATACTACCATCAGGTCTGCGATAATCACGTAAGGTCGATCCGCCTGCTAAAATAGCTTTTTGTAGGGTTTGCCGAATTGCAATAATTAGAAGGTTTATTTCAGTAAGAGAAATATCACAACAACTTCGTAGCGGGGAAATTCGTGCTTCATATAAGGCTTCAGAAGCATAAATGTTACCGATACCATTGATAATGCTTTGATCTAGTAAGGCTGTTTTGATGGGAATTTTTTTATTTTTTAAATGTTCCCATAAATATGATACTGTTAAAGATTCGTTAAAAGGATCGATTCCTATATGATGAAATAGATGATGGTCTTTAAGAGAGGTGGTTCGAGTATATGTCATCAATCCAAAACGCCGAGCGTCATTATAAATGACGTATCCCTTGTTGGTTTTAAAGACAATATGATCGTGTTTATCTAATTCGTTAGGGAGAATATCACAAATTTTAACACGCCCACTCATTCCAAGATGCCATATAATGCTGAGTCCATTGTTAAGTTCAATAATAATATATTTTGCGAATCTATAAACTTTACAAATCTGCGCATTTATAATTTTGTTTTCAAAATCAATAGGGATAATTTCTCTAAAGTACCGATTCTTTATGGTGATATCTAAAACGGTAGCTCCATCAATAGCTTGTTTAAGAGCTTCTTTAATAGTTTCAACCTCTGGCAATTCTGGCATTATTATTTCCTCTTTATTGTTTGAAGTAGCATATACATAAAAAATAGAAGCTGCGATGATAAACTTATGTTTATACACTAACATTTTTTTGAGATTTATATTTGACTACCTTTAAATTTTGGCATATATTATTACGAATTTTAATTTAAAGATAGATAAGACCATAAGAGATGAAGGTTGCTACTAAAAGACGAACAAGAAAGTATTTTACTCCTCAAAATGAAGGAGTACAGCACAAGTGTGACCATCCAGGATGTAATAAGGAAGGAGAGTTTAAAGCCCCTAAGGATAGAACACTCAAAAGTTATTATTGGTTCTGTTTAGAGCACGTTCAACAATATAACAAAGAATGGAACTACTACATAGATGAAGATACCACTTCTGAACAAGAGACATTTCATAAAAAAACACGTTTCAGCGGTTTTCATTCTAAAATAAAATATAAATTTGGCTGTGATTTGAATGAAGAGTTAGAGTTTTTACACGGTTTTTCCGGCTATGATAAGGTAACAGATAATTTGTATTTTTCCAAAGAAGATCGCCGCGAAATGGATAAACTGGAAATAAAAGCAAGCGAGTTTAGTCTTGAAAATTTAAAAAAGCAGTATAAGAAATTAGCAAAAACTTGTCATCCAGATTTGCATCCAGAGGATAAAGATGCTGAAGAAAAATTCAAAAGACTGACAGCAGCATATAAGAAACTACTTGAAAAACTTTCTTAGAGTGACAGTTCATAGAGCTTGCGGACATATTTTTTAATCGTTTCTAACCGAATTTTGTAGCTAGTTAAATCTCGTTCAATAAATAATTTTTGATCAGGTCTGATTTTAATTGCTCCAAGCTGCTGACTAATGAAAGCCATTAGATTTGATACATTTTTAAATGTGTTATTGTGAAAAGAAAGTAAGATACCCTTTGCGCCAGCCTCAATTCGTTCAATATTACATAAAGCGCATATTTGCTTGATTTCAACAGTTTTAAGCAAGTTCTCCACTTCATCAGGAATCACACCAAAACGATCAATTAACTCTTCACGCATATCTTCAATTTCTTCAGCTGTCTTAAGATTGCCGATTCGCTTATATAAACCTAAACGAACACCTAAGTCTGCTACATATTTTTCAGGAATAATAATAGGTACGCCAGTTGTAATTTGGACGCTCCAATCACTAGTTTTAACTGAAGCATTACCATCACTTTCAGCAGTTTCGCCCGCTTTAAGTCTATTGATTTCTTCTTCAAGTAAATGATGATAAAGCGCAATACCAACATCTTTAATGTGTCCAGACTGTTCAACACCAAGAATATTTCCAGCCCCTCTGATATCTAAATCGTGATTAGCAAGAGAAAAACCCGCGCCTAGTTGATTTAATGCTTGTAAAATATTCAGTCGTTTTTGAGCAATCTGAGTTAAAACTTTTTTATTCGGAATAGTAAAATAGCAATATCCACGTAATTTAGAGCGTCCGATTCTTCCACGCAGTTGATAGAGCTGTGCCAAGCCAAACATATCAGCTCGATAAATAATCATCGTATTAACATTTGGCATATCAATACCAGATTCGATAATTGTTGTAGAAAGTAAAATATCAGCTTTTCCATCAGCAAAATCACACATAACATCTTCAAGATGAGCAGGCGGCATCTGTCCGTGCGCAACAGCAATTTTGATATCTGGAACAAGTTCGCGTAATTTAGGCTCAATTTGTAAAATATCAGAAACACGTGGACATACAAAGAAAATTTGCCCGCCGCGATATTTCTCGCGATAAATTGCTTCTTTAATCATTACAGTATCAAAAGGCATAACAAACGTGCGCGCAGCCAATCTATCCACCGGAGGAGTCGCAATAATACTCAATTGTTTAACGCCAGTTAAAGAAAGTTGTAAAGTCCGCGGAATAGGCGTAGCACTTAGTGTCAAAATATGAACATCGGATTTAAGATGCTTAAGGCGTTCTTTATGGGCTACCCCAAAATGCTGTTCTTCATCAATAATCAGTAAGCCCAAATTACAAAACTCAATATCTTTAGCTAAAAGTGCGTGCGTACCGATAATGATTTCCAAACTGCCATCTTTAAGCTCCTGCTTAATTTCTCTCGATTCTTTAGGTGTAACTAAGCGCGAGAGCATCTTAACTTTAATTGGAAAACCTTTAAGCCGTTCTTTAAAGTTGAGATAGTGCTGACGGGCAAGTAAAGTTGTCGGTACAATCAAAGCCACCTGAGCTCCCCCCGTTGCCACCGTAAAAGCAGCTCGAATAGCAACCTCTGTTTTACCAAATCCCACATCACCGCATACAAGTCTGTCCATCGGCATCCCAAGTGATAAATCTTTGATAACATCTTTAACAGCATTAAGTTGGTCATCTGTTTCTGTATAAACAAAGCGATTGCAAAATTCTTCATAAAGTCCGCGTTCAGGAATAAAAATTTCGGCTTGTTTCATCCGGCGCTGAGCAGCAATTTTTATCAACTTTGCGGCAATATCTTTAATTTTTTCTTTAACGCGGGCTTTTTTCGCTTCCCACGCAGAGCCCCCGAGGGTATCAAGTGTCACCACACTGTCTTCCGCTCCATAACGGCTGATAACATCAATATTTTCTACCGGCACATAAAGTTTGTCATTATTGGCATAAATCAATTTCAAACAGTCGTGCGCAGCTCCATCAGTTACAATATTCTCGAGTCCCTCAAAGCGTCCGATACCGTGTTCAATATGCACTACATATTCACCAATATTTAGAGAAGATATATCCGCAATCAAATTTTCCGCCGAAACTTTTTTCTTAGCGCGAATGTTTTTACGCTCACCCCAAATATCCTGTTCGGTCACAATAAAATAATCATCAGAATTAAATCCGTGCTGAAGTTCAAGCAGAACTAAAACAATTTTTCCTTTTGCGCTTTCTTTTTCAGCTTCTGCCCAACTAGGAGAGATTGTTAAATTTTTAAAATTATTTTCTAAAAGAATATTGTGCATTCGGTCAAGCGAGCCTTCCGTATAGCAACAAATAATGCATTTTTTGTGTCTATTAGCTACAAATTCATTAGCCAAATCTTCATAAACAGTCAAATTGTTGATATTTTTAAGGGATGAAAAAACCTTTTGCGGTGTTGCTCCAAAGTTAATAATATCATCACTATCAGGCATCACCAAACTAGAGAATTTGCTATATTTATGTTGTTTAATTCGGTTAGTAAAATCTTGCTGTGATAAAAATAACGTTTCAGGGGCAATCGGACGATATTTATCGACTTCTGAAACATCACGTATTTTAAGCGCCTCGAGTCGTGCATCATAATGATCTGCAATCGTCTCTTCCTTAGATTTAAGAGCATTTTCCGCTTCAATTCCCAAAATCACATCAGCTGTGGGCATATAATCAAACAAGTCAGGTAAAGGTTCTTCATAAAAAAACGGCAACCAATGCTCCATCCCTAAATATTTTTTACCTTCAGAAATGCTTTCATATAGTTCATCCTTAATGCCCGCCGCCCCAAACGCTTCACGATATTTTGAGCGAAAAGTTTTAATAGTATTTTTATCTAAAACAACTTCATTAGCGCTATCAAAGCTATAAAATTTCAAATCTTCAGTACTGCGCTGTGTTTCCACTTCAAAAAGGCGTAACCGTTCTACTTCATCATCAAACAAATCGATTCTGAGTGGTTGTTCAGCACCACTTGGAAAAATATCAATAATGTCACCGCGAACCGCATATTCACCAGATTCCATAACCTGCTCAACGCGCGTATATCCGTTCACACTAACATAATGTAAAAAATCATCAAACTTAAGTTTTCCCCCCACATTAAGCGTCTTTCTGGTGTTAAGAAAGTTCTTTTTCGGTGGCAGTTTTTGAATAGCGGCACCAATGCTGGTTAATATAATTTTTCGCCGTTTGTCGTCTTTATCAAGCACTAATTTTGCTAAAGTGTCGATTCGTTTTGAAAGAACCACAGAATTAGGTGAAACGCGGTCGTATGGCACCGTATCCCACGCCGGCAGCATCAAAACATCAATCTCTGGTGCAATAAACAACAACACATCATACACACGTTTTAAGCTGATA
This sequence comes from Acetobacter sp., assembly GCA_023665325.1. The sequence continues at coordinate 45,120 of JAMPED010000008.1, read as the reverse complement.
CCATCGCTTAAAATGCATAAAATATCTTTATTGCTTTTATAATACAAATCCTTAATCGCAAAGGCTTCAGCGTCTTTAGCGATTCCGCTTAAGGTTTTTTTGTTGTATTTTTCAAAATCAATAGACATTTGCATACTTTCTGTTAAAATTATTTAATAAATAACCCAAACCACAAATTTGTAAAGATTTTTAAATGCGCCCTAGTATTTTATACCCATTGTTCAGTTCCATCACGTCGCTGAAAGGCGTGGGTGATAAATATGCGCGGTTAATAAAAAATCTTTGTGGTGAGAAACTTCTCGATATCCTGTTCCACTTGCCAGTAAATATAATAGATAGAACCTACACTTTGCCGTTAAAAGAGGCGCAAAATGGCAAAATATGGACCGGCATAGTCACCATCACCGAACATCAAGCGCCTGCAAGCCGCAAACACCCATATCGCGTATATTGTACCGACGGCACAGCCGAGCTAGTATTAGTCTTTTTTAAGGTTTATAAAGAGTCGATTGTTAAAAACTATCCTCTCGGTGAGCGTCGCGCCATCAGCGGAAAGATAGAGTTTTTTAACGGAATGTGGCAGATGAGCCATCCAGAATATAGCGTAAACGAAAAATATCTCCCGTTAATAGCCCGATTCGAACCAGTCTATCCTTTAACTGCTGGCATCACCAATAAGATGTTTTGTCATTTAGCAGACAGCTCTTTCAAAAACGTGCCTCAGCTACCCGAATGGCAGGTGCCAGAGGCTCTGAATGATTTAGAATACATCAGTTTTAACCAAGCTCTGGAGCGAGTACATCATCCACGAAATGCAGCAGATTTGGCACCTTCTTCAATTGCTCGCCGCCGTTTGGCGTATGATGAGATTCTTTCTAATCAACTAGCTTTAGCGTTTATCCGCCAAAAAGTGAAACAACAAAAGGGACGAGCTTTTATTGGTACAGGTGAACTCTCACAAAAAGTCATATCTTCGCTGCCATTTTCTCTGACAGCTGCACAAGAAAATGCATTGGCAGAAATTGCCGCAGACCAAGCCGCGCCATATAAAATGCTCCGTTTGTTGCAGGGAGATGTCGGCTCGGGTAAAACCATTGTTGCCCTTATGAGTATGCTCAAAGTCATAGAAGAGGGGGCGCAAGCAGCATTGATGGCGCCAACAGAAATTCTCGCCAAGCAACATTTTGAAACAATAAAAGAACTCTGCCAAAATACAACGCTAAAAGTCGGACTGCTCACCGGCAAGCTTAAGGTAAAGGAAAAACGTGAGATATATGAAAAATTAGCTTCAGGGGAAATCAATATCCTCATCGGTACACACGCTTTGTTTACGGAGCAGGTGGTGTTTAAAGATTTAGCTTATGTCGTTATAGACGAGCAACACCGCTTTGGCGTAAACCAACGACTGTCACTTTCAGCGAAAGGGGTTTTGTGTGATGTTTTGGTAATGACCGCAACCCCCATTCCGCGCAGCCTGCTGCTGACGGCATATGGTGATATGGATTATTCCAAAATTGGCGAACTCCCCAAAGGGCGTAAGCCAGCACAAACCGTTGTAATGAATGTCAATAAAATGCCAGATGTCATCAGTGCGCTGTCACGCAAATTAGCCGAGGGCACACGTGCATATTGGGTTTGCCCACTGGTAGATGAATCGGAAAAGTCAGATCTCGCCGCAGCTACAGAAAGATATGAAATGCTGCAGCAATATTTTGGTGACAAAGTTGGACTCATCCACGGCAAAATGAAAGAAGCAGAAAAAGATGCTGTAATGGAAGAGTTTAAGTCCGGCAGCAAAACACTGCTTGTCGCCACCACGGTCATTGAAGTTGGCGTTAATGTGCCTGAGGCAACCATTATGATAATCGAACACGCTGAGCGATTCGGACTAGCCCAGCTCCACCAGCTCCGTGGACGCATCAAACGCGGGTATGAGGCAGGCAGCTGCATTTTGCTGTATGCATATCCGGTAAGCGCCATCGCTAGAGAACGATTAAATATAATGAAACAAACCGAAGACGGTTTCTATATTGCCGAGAAAGATTTAGAGTTGCGCGGCGGTGGTGAAATTTTGGGAACGCGCCAATCCGGCTTTACGCAGTTTAAGCTTGCAGATATGTCTTGCCACCAAGACTTACTCCTTAAAGCGCGGGATGATGTGCAGCAAATCTTAAAAAACGACCCAAGGCTTGAAAGTGAACGCGGTAAAGCCCTAAAAATTCTCCTTTATTTGTTTGAGCAAAATGAGGCAGTTAAAACCTATCTTGCCGGATGATATGGCGGATTCTCTTTTCTGAAAATGTAATCGTCCATTTTTTTAAGAAAAGCCAAAAAACATCTTTTTTTGGCATAAAACCTCGATTCGTAAACAAAAAATGCTTGATTTTGTATAGAAAAGATGCTATATTAAACATACAAACAAATTATTATGCCCCTTTATAGAATTTATGAATATTATTTATTCTTAATTAGGGATCTCGAGAGAACTTGGGATTTTTTAGTAATTTGTTTTTTTAATTGTAAGTTGAATCGGGGCAACACATAAAACAAACCTGTTGTCCCACATACCGGCTTCCCGACCGTCTCCAAAAGAGTAAAAGGGAAAAAACAATGAAAAAAAATTTTTTGGCTGCAGCTACCCGCGCAGCACTCGTTCTCATCGCCATCGCCCTCACCCTCGTGTCAACTTCGTGTTCATCACAAACGGCTTTTTATGATGAGCCCGACACTCCAGTTGGACCCACCCCGGACCCCACTCCGGTGTACACCATCAAGGGAGATACTTTGATGATCATCGACACAAAGAGTGTCAACGTGGTCATCACCGACCTTATCCTCGAAAAGAGGATGAGCGGTGAGCTCGTTGAATCAATCTCTTTGCTTTCAGAACCTTTCGTTCTGGAAGCGATGTATCTTGATAATATACTTGAGAACAAGTATATTATCAATACACCCCAGCCGAAAGATAATGTCTTTCGATATGGGGAAGAGGTAGAAAAAATCGAGAATCTCAATCCCATCTACCAAGATGGTTTTGAGGTTTATGAAAAGCGGAAGACACTCCGCTACCACGTGTCCGCGATAGCTGATTCAGGTGTAGAGAATCCTCTCGACCCCACGGCCACAATTTTCCTTCGCAGCGTGCGATACGTGCACGAAGGAACCGGGGCGACTTTCAACCTTGAATTCGATGGCAACATCGAATTCACTGGGGAAAAGGTAGAGGGATCCCCCTCTCGCGTAGCCGACGAGCTTGATGGCAAGCCATACGTTGGAAGTGTGTCTTATACATACAACCATAAGCTCAACGGGCAGACTTATGCCCAAGGTCAGGTTGTAACTCACTGCTACTATGGTGAGTAAGACTAGCGAGATCAAAATTAGCCACAGCCCCCTCTAGGGAGCTGTGGTTTTTTGTGTTTAAATAACAATCAATTATCTTAGCAAATATTTAACTTTCCGTCGCTAAACTCTCCCTAAACAATAGGAGAAAATATATGTCTTGTTACCTCATCACTGGCGGCGCCGGCTTTTTCGGTACAATCTTAAAACAACACTTGTTAAACACTGGCGCACAATGTGTTAGTGTGGATTTAGAGCCCGATTCGTTTCAACATCCCAATTTCACCGCTTTTCAGGGAGATATTAACGATAATACACTGATGGAACAGATTTTTTCTCAATATAAATTTGACGCGATATTTCATTGTGCAGCCCTTTTAGCTCACGTTAAGAAAGACTTAAAACGCCTCTGGCACGCCAATGTCAACGGCACACAAAATGTTTATGATTTTGCCTTGAAATACAATATCACCAAAATCGTATTCATCTCCAGCAATTGTCTTTGGGCAAAAAATTTCGATGCCCCAGTTTCTGAAACCGAAACACCAAATCCAATAGAAATTTATGGCAAATCCAAGCTTGAGGGGGAACAGATTCTCCTCTCTCACCCAGATAAAATAAATAGCATAATCTTTCGTTCCCCCACCATTATGGATGAGGGACGTTTGGGACTTTTGGGGATTCTCTTTGAATTCATAGATGAAAACCGTAAACTCCCAATGGTTGGTGATGGCTCAAATCGTTATCAGTTTATTTATGCCAAAGACTTAGCCAAAGCCTGTGAGCTCGCACTTAAGGCTGATTATTCCGAAATTTTTAATATCGGCTCAGATAACGTGAAAAGCTTTAATGAAGTATATGAATATGTCATCAAAAAATCAGGCTCAAAAACCCGCTTGTTTCATTTTCCAAAACTCCCGATGATTTGGGCAATGAAAATTTGTTTTTGGTTAGGTATCTCTCCTCTTGGACCATACCAATATAAAATGATTGCCTCAAACTTTATTTTTAACACAGATAAAGTAAAGCAAAAACTCGGATTCGCACCCACGCTAACGAATGAAGAAATGCTACTGCGCGCGTATGAGTTTTATCATCAAAACAAACAAGAAATCTTAAATCGCAAAGATGTTTCGGCACATAACAGTGTTGCTAAAATGGGTGTAATTAAAATCTTGAAATGGTTGATGTAAAAAAAACTATTCCTCTGCCTCTAAAACCTCTTTTGCTATCTCAAAATCAAACCCTGCACGAACAAGTGTTCCAAGGTCCTTTTGCCGATTCGCTACACGAGTTTCTTCATCTGCTCTAAAGCGTCCAATTTTCTTTTTTTTAGCAAAGTTAAGTGCTGTTTCAAGCTCCGAATAGTCAATATTTTCAAACAAATCAGCAATAGTCTTTTCGTCGATTCCTTTGGCTTTAAGCTTTTGCTCGATATATCGTCGTGGCTTACCAGCATTAAGGTAACTGTTTATCTTAAACCCTGCAAATCGTTCATCATTCACAAAGTTGTGCTTAGCACACTCTTCCACCACTTCGTTAACCCAACCGTATGCCTCAGCAGGATTATATTCTTTATCAAAAAACGCATATTTATCGATTCGTCGTCTTAAAACTGCTCGTAAATTATCTTCCGAAGTTTCAAACCGCTCTAAATAATAAAGTGCAATATTCCGCAGACGGACCTTAGTAGGCTTTTTCGGAAGAGATTTTGTCGTTTTTGCGTTAAACACTTGAAAATTACCTTTTTATACATTAACTTCATTCGAAAATAGACTTTAATTATATAAGGGATTAAAAAATTGGCTAATAAAAATTTTGATGAGTGTACATCTTTTTTGATTGATAATGGTGTGTTTGTCGGGCGTATTTGCCGTTTGGAGAATGTATTGAAAACCATAATCCAAAAACACGGCTACGTTAAAAATGTTTCGGCAGCTTTGGCAGAAACAACCGCATTGGGTGTAATGCTTGCAAATGCCTTAAAGTTTGAGGGGTTATTCACACTCCAACTCCAAGGCAATGGTCCGGTTTCAACCATTGTTGTTGATGTCACCACCGAGGGCAAACTTCGGGCTTGTGCCAATTATGATAAAGATCACCTCGCAAAAGCTTTTGCTCTTCGTAAAAATGAGGGCGAAATTGAGGCAACACCACACCTTTTGGGTAATGGCACACTTGCTTTCACGATTGATGATGGTAAAAATAATTATCACCAAGGTGTTGTAGATTTGCAGGGGAAAACTTTAGAAGAATGCGCTCTACGCTATTTTAAACAGTCTGAACAAATCGAAACAATGTTAAAACTGTTTGTAGACATCCCAGAAACAGAAGAGGGCGAGTGGAAAGCCGGCGGTATAATGCTACAACGCATACCAGAACTTGGTGGTAAAAATGTAGATATCAGTGAACTGCCAGAATTAAGAAATGAGGCAGAAGTTTTAATGAACACCCTGACTAAAGAAGAGCTGTTTGATGAAAATCTTAGCCTGAAAGAAATTTTACACCGTCTATATCACGCTAATAATCTCGTCGTCACCAAAGAAAATCATTACGAATTTTGTTGTCGTTGTAGCCGTGAAAAACTTCTGAAAACATTGCGTGGTTTTTCTGAAAACGATTTAGCTTCAATGTTGGATGAAAATTCTAAAATTACGGCAAAATGTGGCTTCTGCTCAGAAAACTACGAATTTACAATTCCAGAAATTGTGCAGAAATTAAACTAACATTAAATAAGTATTAAACTTTATGGGCTAAACTAAATATAAAAGATATAAGTCTTTATTGAGTAATAACTAAAATGGAATAAGCCTGATGAATAAAATTAAATGTATAATGCTGATGTTTGGCAGTTTGTTTTTATTTGCGTGTCGCTCCACAAGCGATGTAGATGCAGTGCCTTTGCGCTATTGCGAACCGCGCTTTCAAAACACCGCTCCGATTGAGCTGAATGTAGAAAAAGTGGATATTATCTCCGAGTTTATCCCATCATTTACCCGTCCAAATGTGGAGCACCTGTTTCCGGTTTCTATTGAGAAAGCGGCAAAACTATGGGCGGAAGACCGTCTAAAAGCAGATGGATTTTCCTCTAACCGCATTGCAGAATACATTATTAAAGATGCTTCAGTAACTGAAGAAATCGAAAAATCAGAAGAGTTACTTCAAAAAGACCGACTAAAATATCGGGCAAATTTATCAGTGGTCTTGAAAATTACTGATAAGGCAAATTTAGCTGCTGCAGAAACTACCATCAATGCTTGGCGTGAACTGCGCATTCCGGTAGATACGAGTATTGCAGAAAAAGAGAAATATTGGAACGATATGGTGCAAAAATTGTTTAACGACTTTAATGCTCGTATGGAACAAAATATTCACGAATATCTGAATATGTATGTTAAAAATAATTACAGTGTTAAAGAATATAAAGACTAAAAAAGACACCCGCCGGCCTAGCCGGCGGTTCTTCATTAACGGCTATAAGCCT
>JAMPED010000008.1:0-38194 GCA_023665325.1 Acetobacter sp. | reverse complement strand
CCGCTAAAGCTCTACGGAACCACCGGCCTAGCCGGTGGTTTTCGGAATACAAAAACAAAACCCGCCAAAATGGCGGGTTTTTGAATGAAAGTTTAGTCAAGGAAATCATAAGTCAGACGATATGCATTGTTGTCCTTGGAAACTTTTGATATCAGCCTCACCTGTTGTCCAAGTGTATAATTTTGCCGTAAAGGTTTGGGCAATATAAGCGTTCCCATTATTGGGTGTTCGATACAAATAGTGGCAATTTCAACCTTTGAAACAGTCCAAATGCTAATGCTGTAAAAAAACATTAAGCAAGATGCTTAATGGTAAGTAGATAATTTCATAAAAATAAAACTAATTTAATACTCTTTGTGCATTGTCATTTGCAATTAAACTCAAGACCGGCAAATGAATATCTTTAATCTGTTTTCCATTTATATTAGCAATTTGACAGCTTCCACATAAAACAGCACTGGTTTTTGATGTTGCATAATCTTCAAATTCAAAAACTTCTCCAGGCTCTAAAACCGGTGTTTCACCATTAAAACCATTATAAGCCACCGAAACTGCGCGACCTTTCATATCTGTAACAGAAATGTTTTTGCCTAGCAAACTTATGGTATCATTAGAATTATTTTCAATTCTCAAATAATACCCCCAACAAAACTCATCATTCGAAGCTCTTTCATCCAAAAGCTCCTGATAAGCGGAAATAACAATTCCCCCCTCTTGTGCAATTGAAAAATCTTCTTCAAAAAACATTTACAGATTCCCTCTAGTTCATTTAACTAATCAATAATTAACTTTTGGAAATCTGTAAAAATGAATCTCAATGTTTTCAACAACAAAGAATCTTAATTTATTCTGCCATAGTTATCTTCATAGCGCACAATATCGCTTTCATCAAGCTTTTCACCTGTCTGAATTTCGATAAAAACTAGCTTTTTGTCTTTAGATGTATTTTTAATCCGGTGCTTTGTCTTAACAGGAATATAAATCGAGTCGTCAGCTTTGCGATAAAGCGTGTCCTCGCCTAAAACAACCATAGCTTCACCTTCTGCAATAATCCAATGTTCAGCGCGATAATTGTGTAGCTGCAAAGAAAGAATTGCTTCTGGATTAACAGTAATTTTCTTAACACAAAAATTTTCACCGGAATCCAAAACCTCCCAAGTTCCCCAAGGGCGGGTGTCGTTATCACCTCTTTTGTAATTTGTTGCCATAAAATTTTATCCTTTTCTAAAAAATAAACTGGAATATAAGAATATTAAGTGGTATAAGAAAAATTACAAGCATAAAATTCAAGTTGAGGGAAAGATGGATCAGCAGCAAAAAAACTTTGCACTTGAAGTGATTAAACGGATACATAATGAATTAGGCACAGAAGATGGTGCAGAAAAACTCAAACTTGTCATCAAAATTATTGCTGAGGAAACCCAAGCTCTTTCGGCAGATATTTTCATTAAAGCAGATGATGTTACTTTAGAGCATATAGTTAGTTCTACTGATGAGAAAAAAACAACAGTGCGTATTGGTGAGGGAGTTATCGGAAAGGCGGGAGCAGATAATAATACTTCATTCGCTAAAACCAAAGAGGCTTTTAATATCGCTGTACCAGTTCGCCGTTGGAACCAGCCTATTGGTGTGTTATTGATTTCTTACAAAAAAACACATAGTTATAACGAACAAGAAGCTGAGTCGCTGGAAACCGTGTGTATGTTTCTAAGTGAATTTTTAGCAGGGGAAGAAATTTCACTCTATGTTAAAAAGTTTATCAAAAGCCGAGGAGTCGTTTCAAAAGATAAATTAAAAGGAACAATTATAAATGGGGGATATGGTTTAGGAAATGTTGTTGTACATCGCCGTCGAAAAGCTGTAACGCAAATGTTTGCTAAAGATAAAGATAAGGAACTGAAAAATTTAGAACACGCCCGCCAAAGGATGAACGCTGATTTAGATGCAAAGCTTAATCAAGAAGGAATGAATAAAGGGGAACATATCGAAATTTTAGATGCTTATCGGATGATAGCAAATGACAAAGGATGGTATAACCGTATAATCAATCATATCAATTCTGGATTAACAGCAGAGGCAGCTGTTGAGCAAGCATATTCCGAGATGTGGAATAGATTATCTGGTGCAACGGATACATACCTTAAAGAGCGTCTACACGATTTACGTGATATAGCTGACCGCCTACGTTTATATCTAAGTGGAGAAGATTGCAATGCTTGCACTAACAGTGATTATACAGATATAATTATTATTGCCACCTCAATGGGACCTGCAGATTTAATGGATTATGATTATAAGAAGATTCGCGGATTAGTCATTGAGGAATGTACACCAACAATGCACGTTGCCATTGTTGCAAAAGCATTAAATGTACCAGTTATCTCAGGAATTGAAGGATTATTTAAAGAAATTAAAGATGGCGTCTTAATGGCGGTGGATGGCAAAGATGGTAGTGTTAGCATTAACCCTTCCAAGTCTATAATTGAGAAAATTAAACAAAAAATAGAAGAAAAACAGAAAGAACTTCAGCAAATTCAAAAGCTGAAAAATCTAAAAAGTAAAACTAAAGATGGAGAACGAATCAATTTATATATCAATATAGGAATGGACTTTGATTTTGACTATATAAAAAGTACAAATTGTGATGGGGTCGGTTTATATCGAACTGAAATCCCATTTATGTCCGCCGAAAAAATGCCCGATATCAATAAACAGGTGGAATGCTACAAGCGCCTTTATGATGCTGCTGATGGTAAACGCGTTGTTTTCAGAAGTCTTGATGTCGGTTCAGATAAATTACTACCTTATTGGAATAGTATTGAAGAAGAAAATCCAGCTATTGGATGGCGCTCGATTCGTATTACTTTAGATAGAAGAGCGATTCTCCGCAAACAAATGCGTGCTTTTATTCGAGCAGCATCAGGAAAAGAATTAAACGTGATGTTTCCGATGATTTCAAATTTAGATGAATTTTTAGAGGCAAAAGAAACATTTATGTTTGCTTATGAACGTGAAAAACGTGAAGGATATGATTTGCCATCAAAAGTAAATTTAGGAATGATGATAGAGGTGCCATCTGTTGTATTTCAACTACGAGAGATATTGAAATATTGCGATTTTATATCTGTTGGAACCAACGATTTGTATCAATTTTTCTTTGCGTGCGATAGGGGAAATCCTCGCTTAAGTGGAAGGTATGATGTCTTATCAGCACCATTTCTCAATTTAATGAAAAAGATAATTAAAGAAGCAAATGCAGCAAATGTTCCGTGTTCAGTATGTGGAGAAATGGCAAGTAATCCATTAGATGCAATGGCTTTAATAGGCTTAGGGTTACGAAATCTTTCCGTGTCAAGTGCATCGTATGGTAAAGTAAAAGCAATGATACGATCACTACCAGCAAAAGGGGTGGAAGATTATCTGAATAATATTCTTTCTTCTTCCCGAAAGACCTTGCGTCCGCAATTAAAATCCTACGCAAGCGATCACGCTATTGAAATCTAAGAAAAAGTATGTTTTAATACTCACGAACCAACTTTTAACAATGGAAGTCAAAATGATGGAAAATACAGAAGATTTAGATATTAACATTGATGATATCGGTACAATTTTAAAAAGTAGCCGCTTGAAACAAAAGAAAAGTATGGAAGATATTTCTTCTGAGTTATGTATCCGCAAGATTTATCTAACCGCCTTAGAAGAAGGGGATTATGAAACATTGCCGCCGATTCCATATGGTGTTGGTTATGTTCGCTGTTATGCGCGCTATTTAGGGTTAAATCCTGAGCGTGCCGTTAAATTGTATAAAGCTGCCTTTGAGCAAGAGGGGGGGCAAGGCGAGGAAACAACAGAAACTCCTGAAGTAAATAAAAGTAGCAGTAAACACATTATTGCTGGTATTTTAGCGCTGGCAATAATATATGGGGGGTGGAGTTGGTATACATACTCAATAGCTTCAAAAACATCAGAAACTAAACCACAAGAGGAAGTTCTAACAGAAGAAACTCTCGTACAAGAAACTGTAACGGAAAGTGTTGTTACAGATGAAAATACGACATTAACTACTGAGGAAAATATAATAGAAGAAAATATTGTACCGACAGAAGAAAATACGTTAGTACAGACATCGGTTACAGAGCTTAACACAATTGAAGAACAAGCTTCCGAGATTGTAGATGATAAAGTAATAGTAGAGTTCGTAGGCGAAAGCTGGGTAGAGCTAAAAGATAAAAATAAGATTTATTTCCAAGGTGTATTTCACCAAGGAGATAAAAAAGAAATAGACTACACAAATAATCTTTTCTTATCTGTTGGGCGTCCACAAAATGTTAAAGTATACATTAAAGGAACAGAAAAAGATATTTTAGTGAAACGTCGCAAAATGAATATTCCATTAGATTCGCTAAATTAGATGATACTTTAAATGTTGCATTTTTAGATAGAACTGATAGATAAACAACAGATTAAAATAACTAAGGAAAAATAATAATGAATTTTCAAGAGAAATTGGCAGGTGTTGTCAGTCGTTTTGAAGAAGTACAATCTCTGCTTTCAACATCTGGGATTTCCGCAGATGAACTAGTTAAATTAAATAAAGAGATATCAGTCTTAGAGCCAGTCGTTGAAGCAATTCATAACTATCAGCGACAAGAGCAAAGTTTTAAAGACGCCGCAGAAATGATGCAGGATTCGTCTCTTGATAAAGAGATGAAAGAGCTTGCAGAAGCAGAGTATTATGAACTTAAAGAACAATTACCTCTCTTGGAAAAGGAAATAAAAGTTCTTTTATTACCTAAAGAGGAAGATGATGAAAAAAATGCTATCTTGGAAGTCCGTGCGGGAACAGGTGGTGATGAAGCTGCCTTGTTTGCCGCTGTGTTGTTTGAGATGTATCAGCGTTATTCACAAAAACAAGGCTGGCGATTCGAAATTTTAGATGCTAACGAAAACGGTATTGGTGGTTATAAGGAGGCATCTGCGAAAATTACAGGTAAAGACGTATTTGCCAAATTAAAATTTGAATCTGGCGCACATCGTGTGCAACGTGTTCCAGTAACCGAGTCGCAGGGGCGTGTTCACACATCCGCTGCAACTGTAGCCGTATTGCCAGAGATTGAAGAAGTTGATTTATATATAAACCCAGCAGATTTGAAAATTGATGTATATAGAGCATCTGGTGCTGGTGGACAACACGTCAACCGGACCGAATCTGCTGTACGCATTACCCACATCCCAACTGGTATTGTTGTGCAGTGTCAGGATGACCGCTCACAGTTTAAGAATAAAGAAAAGGCAATGAACCACTTGCGTGCAAAATTGTACGATACACAAAAAGCTAATATTGACGCAACATATTCTGAAAAACGTAAATTACAGGTAGGTAGTGGTGATAGAAGTGAACGGATTCGTACTTACAATTATCCGCAAGGGCGTGTAACCGATCACCGTATCAATTTAACATTATATAAGCTTGATGATGTAGTAACGGGTGAGGCACTAGATGAAATAATCGATGCTTTAGTAACCGAGGATCAGGCGCAACGTTTAGCCGAAATTGATTAAAACAAAAACCTCATACCTAGTTGTATGAGGTTTTTTAATGTTTGTTTAGTTACCATACAGATGGAAAATCAAATTTGACGTCCTTTCCATCTTCTTTTCTCTACTTCTTCACGAAAATAGGCAAGCTCTCGCTTTTTCCAATATGTCGGAGCTTGCTCATTATCCTTTTGAATAAGATGATAACGTTCCATAAGCTCTGCATCAGAAATCTGTTTAATGAGTCTTCTCTTTTTTCTTTCTTCTAAAATTTCCCGCAATTCCTGACCTTTCCAAAAAGTAGCTTTTTTTTCATAGTCTTCAGATAAAGCTTTGAACTGGTCAAGAAGTTGTGCGTCAGACATCTTTTGAACTTTTAGTGAAAGTTCACGGTGCTTGGCTAGCATCAAGGAGGAAAGACCATATATGGCCATAAGCGTAAGGAAGATAAGAGCGGCGATAAACTCACTTTTGCTAATAATTAAAGTAATCATAATGTTTAAATAATATTAGTGAATATGTCAAAAATAACAACATACAATAAAAAAGCAAGAAGTTTTACGCTCAAAAGTGCTAAATCTGTATCTAATAATCTTCTTGACTAACTATTATAAATTAGATATTTTAAAACCAACATACACAAAAGTTCTGTGTGTGCTAGAGCTGGAGACGGCTCGGAGTCTTAGAAAACTCCTGTTAGTTGCGGTGTCTGGATATGGCATCGTCATATTGTTGTCTGAAAGAATTAACAACAATAAATATATCCCCCGACTATACAAATGGTCGGGGAGATTCTTGCGTATGTTCAGAAGCTCTGTGCTTTAAAGGCGGAATGATCATTTCAACTAACGTGATTTTCTAACTCTCCGACTGCCTCTCATCAGGCGGTTTTTTTATGCAATATGGGGGCTATACAATGGGAAATCAAAGCGGTAGATCGATGATTGAAATGTTGGGAGTGCTGGCGATAGTTGGTATATTATCAGTTGGCGGTATTATCGGATATTCAAAGGCGATGACGAAGTATCGAATAAATAAATGGACTGAAGAAATGACATTTGTTCTTCAAAATTTTATAACCTACAAGAAAGATTGGATGCAAATAGCGCAAAAACAGGGGCTGATAAATATAACAAAATATATGCGAAATATGGGGATTTTTCCTATGGGCTGGAAAGAATATACAGAGAATGAGTTATATGATAGTTTTGGTAGTCTTATAGTGTTTGCAGCTTATCCTGATGCAATATTTTTTAGAACAAAAATTAAGACAGAACATACAGAATTTACCCAAATATGCTTACAATACTGGGTAAATATAATTATTCCATATTCTGAATATATATATTATGTACATATGTATGGAACAGAAAAAGATAGTGGAGGGAGAAACGAAGAAAATAAGTATTATGGTAATATATATTGCACTCAAGATAAAAAATGTATCAGAAATTTACAAATATCTGATATTGTAGCAAAATGTATAAAAGCAGAGAAAAATGACTCAACATCAATATCAGTATACTTCAAATGATAAAATAGTTTGTAACAAAATGTAACATCTTTTTAAAAGATTTTCCATAAAAGGTGTGTTATATAAATCCCAAAATGACAATTTAAAGGGGTTTAGTATGTCAAATTTAATTAAAGTTGCAGTAATCGGTGCTGGTATGATGGGTAAAAACCATCTGCGCACATATAAGTCACTACAAGGTGTTGAACTTGTTGGTGTGTATGATGTTTTTCCTGAGAGTGCCCAAAAAGCAGCTGAAATGTTTAATATTAAGGCATTTTCTTCATTAGAAGAAGTTGCTCGTCACGTAGATGCTGTAAGCGTTGTAACAACATCAGTTGCTCACTGCGAAGTAGGTGAGTTCTTCTTAAATAAAGGTATCCATTGTATGATGGAAAAACCATTGGCTACAACAGAAGAGGAATGTCAGCGCTTAATAAGTGCAGCTAAGAAAAATAACGCAACTTTACTAGTCGGACACATTGAACGTTTTAATCCAGCGGTAGAACAAATGGGTAAGATTCTATCTGATACCAGCAAAATTCGCTCTCTGACTGCACAAAGAATGTCGGCAGCTAGTGGACGTATTACGGACGTAGATGTAGCGATGGATTTGATGATTCACGATGTCGAAGTTATTCAATCTTTAGTAAAATCACCAGTCGTAAATGTTCAGGCGAGTGCTGTTAAAACTGCCGGCGGTAATGAAAATGGCAAAAACTATATTACTGCATTGTTAGAGTTTGAAAATGGTGCGACAGCAAACATTACAGCAAGCCGTATCACTCAAGCACGTGTGCGTACTTTAGCTGTAACCACAGATACCAACTACATTGATATGGATTTTATCAATCAAAGTATCAATGTTCATTCTCAAGGTCGTATGCCGTATGTAAATCAAGAAGAAATTCCAGAATGGATGAATTATGGCCTAAAAGGTAGTGTTGAACAGCTATTCATTCCAACAAATCAGCCATTGCAAGCCGAATTATCACACTTTATCAGTTGTGTAAAAGGCGAAGCAACACCACGTATTACAGGTGAAGACGCGTTGAATGCATTGCGTGTAATTTGGAAAATTCAAGATGCTCTCGGATTCGAACGTACAATATCAAAACCTATAGAAGTAAAATTAGCAGCATAGTCAGATAATGCGCTATAAGATTACTATAGAATATGATGGCACTAACCTCCTCGGATGGCAAAAACAAAACGAGGGGGTTAGTGTTCAATATTATCTGGAAGAAGCTCTCAAAGGATTTACTCATAAGAGTATAGATATCTTTGGGGCAGGGCGCACAGATGCTGGAGTCCACGCTTTAGGGCAGGTGGCTCATTTTGATTTGGAAACATCTCAAGATTTATTTCATATCCGTGAAGCATTTAATGCAAGGTTACGGATTCTCGAGGCACCGGTTTCTGTTATTGAAGTTGAAGAGGCATCATCAGATTTCCACGCCCGATTCTCAGCAACGGGAAGAGGCTATATTTATCGCATTTTAAATCGCCGAGCACCAACCGTTTTATTACGTAATCGTGTTTGGACTGTTGGCTATCCTCTGGATGTAGATAAAATGCGTGAGGGAGCAAAATATTTATTAGGACATCACGACTTTTCGTCTTTTCGGGGAGCTGGTTGTCAAGCTCTATCGCCCATTAAAACATTAGATAAGCTAGATATTATTACCACTGGAGATGAGATTGATTTTATTGTTGAGGCTCGTTCATTTTTATATCATCAGGTAAGAAATATAGTAGGAACACTAAAATCTGTCGGTGATGGTAAATTTACTCCCGAAGATGTTAAAGAGATTTTAGAGGCAAAAAATAGAGCCGTAGCTGGTGCAACAGCCCCTGCCTGCGGATTATATCTCAATAAAGTTATGTATTAATTTGCATAAAACGCATTTTTAATTCTCTCAATATGCCAAGGTAATTTCACGAAAAACACATCAAATTGTATTGTATGATTTTTATATTTAGGATGACGGCTAATGAAATATTGTCCTCCTCGCATAATTCTTTGTTGCTGATTATAACTTAGTGCTTTTAAGAAATCCTCATTATGCTGGCGTTTTTTAACTTCACAGAAAACAATATGTTTCCCCTTAATTGCAACAAAATCAAGCTCACCAAATGGAGTCTTTTTCCCTGTTCCGCAGATATAATTTTTAGCAATAATACGATATCCTCTAAAACGCATATACATACGACATAAAAATTCTGCGATTCGCCCCGCATATTTAGTGCTTATTTTTAAGTTCCAATGCTTTTTCATATACATCATTTCTTTTAAGTTTATATGTTTCAGAGATTTTTTTAACAGCCGCTTTCACCGTAGTGTGTTTTAGCTCCTCAAGAAGTAAATTTTCTAAATCGGGAATTTCTTGTTCCTCGTTTGTTGGTGGCGCAATTACTAAAACAATTTCTCCTTTGAGTGGAGAATACTCAATTCGTTCTAAAACCTCATCAATCGAGCCGAAAATACATTCTTCATAAACCTTGCTTATTTCTCGAACAACGGCAATTTCTCTACAAGGCATAATTTCTTTAAGCGCATTTAAGGTTTTTTCGAGCCTGATGGCTGTTTCATACAATACCAAGGTCGTATTGATATTTTTAAGTTCAGTAAATAAATCTAAACGAGCTTTATCTTTGTTTGGAATAAATCCGGCAAACATAAAGCGATTCGTCGGTAAGCCTGACAGTTGTAAAGCACAGATAACCGCACACGCTCCAGGAATTGTTGTGACATATATACCTTGCTTGCGACATTCTCTAACCAGCTTAAACCCTGGATCAGAAATTAACGGAGAACCGGCATCACTAATAAGGGCAACCATTTTTCCCTCATTGATGAAATCTATAATTTCCTGAAAGCGTGCTTGCTCTGAATGGTCTTCGTAGGTTAAAAATACCTTATTTGAGGGAATACCTAAAAGAGAAAAAAGCTTTTTAGCAATTCTCGTATCTTCTGCTGCAATAATGTCGGCATCTTTTAAAACCTCTTTGCCTCGGGGGGATAAATCACTTAAATTGCCAATTGGAGTAGCAACAATATATAAACCTGCGTTAGACATCTTATTACTCTTTACAAAAAATGTTTTTTGTTTTAAATAGAACAACATAATTGTTTAATATTTTAGGAATAATTGCAAGTGTTAAAAAAGATAGCATTATTTTTTCTGGTTTTGGGTCTGTTTGGTTGTGAAGGGCGCCTAACAGATAATCGTATATCTGTTTCTAATCAGCAGTATGAAATTATTGATTATGATGTAGTTGATGAATCATTAAGAACAGAGAACTCATTAAATGTTGGGGTCTTATTACCATTAACAGGCAAAGCAGCTGATATAGGGCAGGGAATGCAAAATGCGATGTTTTTGGCATTGGATGATCTAAAAAGCAATAAAATTGTTTTGAAGTTTTATGATACCAAAAGTTCAGGCAGCGGCGCTGCAATTGCTGCAGAAAAAGCAATTGCAGGTGGTGCAGAGCTGATTTTAGGACCGCTAATGAGTGAAGAAGTGCAAAGCGTTGCCCGAGTCGCTATATCAGAAGATATTCCTGTTATCTCATTTACAACATCGCCACAGGTTTTGCAAAAAGGAATTTACAGTATAGGCTTACTAAATGGTGAACAAATAGATAGAGTTGTATCTTATGTAACTGCAAAAAATAGAACACGTATTGCTTTGTTAGTGCCTGATAGCAATGGTGGGTTAAATATCTTAAAATCAGCAATGATGTCGGCTATAAGTAATGGTGCACAGGTAACAAAGGTTGGATTCTATAGTCCAGAGAGTGTTGATTTTTCTTCTATAGTAAAAGAATTAACTTCATCAGCTGATTACGATGCAGTTTTAATTGCAGATAGTGGCAATCGGTTAAAATCAATGGCGTCAATGTTTGCATATAATGATGTACTTTATCCTGAAGTCTTATTTTTAGGAACGGCAGCTTGGGATAATACTAATCTTAGTAAAGAAACAATGCTTTATCACGGTGTCTATCCGATGGTTTCAAAGAAATATAACAGCTATTTTACTGCAAAATATAAGGATACATTTGGAGAACAGCCTAAAACTGTTTATTCCTTTGCATACGATAGCGTGTTGCTAGCATCTGTCTTGTCTTCAAAATGTCATAATAGCCTAGATGGTTGTATCACCAGCAAAAATGGTTTTAATGGTGTAAATGGATATTTTAAGATTTTACCTACTGGACAAAGTTATCATAGTTTGGAAGTACTGGAAATTACCAAAGATGGACCCAAAGTGGTGTCTAATGCAACTAAACAAGGGGCACGCTATATTGAAAATGAAATAGATATTAGATATATACCGTATGAGAAACTCCCTAAAATCTATGGTAAAAACAGTTCTGAGGTTTTGAGTTGGTTGTATAATAATTAGTGTTGATAGTTATTTTTTAACTTGCAAATTTATTAAGATTTGCGCATAAATAAATATATGTTAATATGAAGGGTGCAGGGTTGTTTTGCTGCCAATCCGGTCAGGTTCGGAAGAAAGCAGCCGTAACAGCTAAAACAAGGTCTGCCTCCCTTCGCCTTAAAAGTTAATGAAAATGGCAGAAGAAACGACAAACGAAAATCAATATGTTGTGTTAGCACGTAAGTATCGTCCGCAGAATTTTGAAGATTTGCTAGGGCAAGATGCATTAGTACAAACATTGACAAACGCCATTCAAAATAACCGTTTGCATCACGCTTATATTTTAACAGGTATTCGTGGTGTTGGTAAAACCACGACGGCTCGCCTGATAGCCCGCGCACTTAATTGTATTGGTGAAGATGGTAAAGGTGGTCCAACAATTCATCCTTGTGGGGTATGTGATAATTGTAAAGCAATAGCAGCTGGTCGCCATATGGATGTTATGGAACTTGATGCAGCATCTCATACAGGTGTTGATGATGTACGAGAATTACTTGATAGTGCTCGCTATGCGCCAACCAATGCTCGTTACAAAATATATATCATCGATGAAGTTCATATGCTTTCTAAAGGGGCTTTCAATGCATTGTTAAAAACATTAGAGGAGCCACCTGCACACGTTAAGTTTATTTTTGCGACAACAGAAATTCGTAAAGTTCCTGTGACAATTCTTTCTCGTTGTCAGCGATTTGATTTGCAACGGATATCTGTAGAAACACTCAAACATCTTTTTTCTAAAATTTTAAAAAGTGAAAATATACCAACGGAGTCGGAAGCATTAGAGATTATTGCCAAAGCGGCAGACGGTTCTGCTCGTGATGGATTATCGTTGTTAGACCAGTCTATAGTGTTAAGCAATGCTGACATTAAGACCGATATTGTCAAAAAAATGTTAGGTTTAGCAGACCGTAGTCAAACATTAACACTATTCGAAAATTTAGTAAAAGGTGATATGGAAGCAGTACTAAAGTCTGTATCTGAACAATACGTTAATGGTGCAACACCAATGATAGTGTTACAAGATTTGATTAACATTACACACGATATGGCAAAGGTTAAAATTGTTCCAGCACTATTAAGTTCGACAAGTCTAAGTGAAATAGAGAAACAAACATTTACAGAGTTAAGCTCAAAGTGCTCATTGGCGATTCTCTCTAAAATCTGGCAGATGCTTATCAAAGGTATAACCGAGTTAAACCTAGCGCCCTCTGCTGTAGAAGCTCTAGAAATGATATTACTGCGTGTTGCATACTCAGCCGCCCTCCCAACGCCGTATGAACTTTTAAATGACGTAAAAAAAAACTCTAGTTTAGTAACAATAGAAACGAATAGCTCAGCCCAGTTTTCTTCTGTGGCAAATGAAAAAAAAAATCCTTTAATTGAAACGGTAAATCCTAGTGAATATGTTGAATTAAATAAAATAGAAGATTTATTATTTTATTTAGAACGATCTAAAAAAGCATTGATTGAATACTCAATAAAAAATGATGTAAGTATTTGCTCGTTTGAAAATGGTAAAATTGCAATGAATATTAGCGCCAATATTCATCAAGATTTTATAATGAATCTACATAAGCTTTTAACCGAAATAACTGGTAAAAAATGGGAAATAGAGGTTATAAAGGGAGGATTAGGTGAAACAATTGCGGATAAAGAAAAATCAGTAGTTGAAGCAACTAAAAAGAATGTGGCAGAATACCCCTTGGTTAAGAAAATTTTGGAAGAATTCAAAGGTGCAAAAATAGAAACGGCCATCCGCAAAAACTTAGAAACTCTGGCAGAAGAAGAACCAGAGATTGCCCTAGATGTTCTTTCCGTAACAGATATAGAAGAAGAGGAATAGTAATATGTTAAATATACAAGGATTGATGAAACAAGCACAAGTAATGCAAAAAAAAATGCAAGAAGCACAAGAAAAATTGGCCGAAACAGAAGTAGAAGGTTCTGCGGCTAATGGGCTATTGAAGATTACCTTAAACGGGAAATCAGAAATGAAGAAAATATCTATTGATAAATCATTAGTTTCTGCTGATGATATTGAAATGTTGGAAGACTTATTACTCGTAGCATATAATGATGCTCACCAAAAGGTAGAAACCTTGGCAGAAGAGGGAATGAAAGCAGCAACTGGCGGTGTTAATCTGGGTGGTTTAAAACTTCCGTTTTAAGGTGAAAAATGTCAGGTCAACACATAGAGCAACTTATTAAAATTATTGCAAAACTGCCATCGTTAGGAACACGCTCCGCAAGACGCATAGTATTGCATCTTTTAAAAAAGCGTGAGGCTTTAATTCCTCAACTGATACAAGCACTTGAAGATGCACAAGCACACATCAAAGTTTGTCAAGTATGTGGTAATTATGATACAGAAGATCCTTGTTCAATTTGTAGCTCTACAACAAGGGAAAAAGGACTTTTATGTGTTGTGCAGGATATTAGTGATTTGTGGGCGCTAGAACGTGGAGGCCTATATAAAGGGCGTTATCATATTTTAGGTGGAGTATTGTCTGCCATAGAAGGGGTAACGCCAGACGATTTAAATATCGATAAACTATTACAGCGAATAGATGATGAAGAAATCTCAGAGATAATTTTAGCATTACCAGCTACAGTAGATGGACAAATAACAATGCACTACATTTCTTCATTGCTAAAAGATAAAAACATACAAGTTTCTACTCTTGCACAAGGAATTCCTGTTGGTGGAGAGCTTGATTATATGGACGATGGAACAATTAAGCTCGCATTAGATATGCGCAAAAAATTATGATTCTTCCATTTCTGTAGTATCTAAATTTTGTGCGTTTTCATCAAGCGCATAACCATTTGCACGAACAGTACGAATATAATCTGGACCATATTCATTAAGTGTCTTTCTAAGACGGCGAATATGAACGTCTACAGTTCTCGATTCGACATAAATATTTTCTCCCCAAATAGATTTTAAAAGAATTTCACGAGAAAACACCTTTCCCGGCTCTTTAACTAACATTCGAAGCAACCTAAATTCTGTTGGGCTAAGGTGTAATAAATTATCACCACGCCTAACTTTACGTTCAACTAAATCCATCGTAATATCTTTAAAAGTCAAAATTTTTTCTTTTTCTTCAAATAAAGGTGCGCGCCGCATATTAGTTTTAACTCTGGCCATCAATTCTGGAATAGAAAAAGGCTTAGTAACATAATCATCAGCTCCAGCATCAAGTCCTTTTATTTTATCTTCTTCCTGACTTTTAGCTGTTAGCATAATAATAGGAATATTTTTAATATCCGGTTTAGAGCGAATAAGTTTACATATTTCAACGCCGGAGATTTCGGGTAGCATCCAGTCTAAAAGAATGACAGATGGCATTAGTCGTTCAACTTCGCTGACCGCATTTAATCCATTGGAAACTGTAGCAACCTCATATCCTTCTTTTTCCAGATTATAACTTAGCAACAAGGCGATAGCATCTTCATCTTCAATTACCATAACCAAACTCATATTTTTTCTCCTTTTAAGGCGCATATATTCTCTCGATAAGTATTTTTTGCGAAAACAGCAGTACCAGCAACTAAAATATCAGCATCGGAGCAGAGTTTTGCAGTTGCAGGAGTAATTCCTCCATCTACCTCAATTAAAATAGAACGCTGCTCAATAAGTTGTTTAACTTGCATAATTTTTTGAGGTGTTGTGTCAATAAACGATTGTCCACCAAATCCAGGCTCGACAGACATAACCAAAATTAAATCAATATTATCACGGATTGATAGTATATCACAAACATTTGTATGAGGTTTAATACTAATACCAGCTTTTATTCCAAAGCGATGAATAAGTTCAATAATTTTTAAAGGTTCCTCTGTTGCTTCCAAATGAAAGGTTATAATATTCGCTCCAGCCTCTGCATACCACGGTACAAAGCGAGCAGGATTATTAACCATCAAGTGCACGTCAAATGGCAATGAAGTATATTTTTTCATATCCTTTAAAATTTTAGGTCCAAAAGTAATATTGGGAACAAAGTGTCCATCCATAACATCAAAATGAATAAGATCAGCACCATCTTTTTCTAAACGAATAACTTCAGAACCGAAATCTGCACTATTAGCAGCCAAAATGCTAGGGGCAATTTTAACCATCAATATCTCCTAAAAAAATATAATCAAAGTATAAGTAACAAAACTTAACTTGGAGTAAAGATTAAAAATGAGCTAGGATATTGATATTTGAAAGTTATGATATATCTAAAAAGATGTAATTAGATTAAAGAAAAGGAGAAGACAATGGGTGAAATGGCTCAAAGAATTTCAAAAGTAGATAAAGAAGAATTGTTGAAAATCTTAAATTGTGCGTATGCAGAAGAATGGTTGGCATATTATCAATATTGGGTAGGAGCAAAAGTTGCAGAAGGATTAGAACGTCCAAAAGTTGCAGCAGAATTTATGGAGCACGCAGAGGAGGAATTAAAACACGCCGATTGGTTAATTGATAGAATAATTCAATTAGGCGGAACTCCAATTTTAGATCCGGAAGAATGGAAAAAGCAGGCACAATGTCGCTATGAAGCACCGATAAATCCTGATACTAAAGCTCTAGTGGCGCAAAACTTAACAGCAGAACGGTGTGCAGTAGCTCGTTATCAGCAAATTTGTGAAATGTGTCAGGGAAAAGATTTTGAAACATTCCGTATTTCAAGAAAGATATTAAAAGAAGAACTTGAGCACGAACAAGAAATGGAAGATTTTGAAGCTGATTTTAAATATTATTAACTGATTTGTCATAACCCATTATTAACCTCTTAATGTCATAATAGCATTAAGAGGTTAATTTTAGGAGAAATGATATGGCAGATAAAGAACTTACTCAAATTATTGCTCGTTGGACTGAGTGGTTGAGAACACAACGAAATTATTCTACTCATACAATCTCAAGTTATTTAAGTGACTTAAAAATATTTTTAGATTACTTTGATAAAAATAAAATCAAACTTGCAGATTTAAAAAAAATGAATGTACGTGATTTTCGTAACTTTTTTAGCCATCGAGCCAAAAGTAATATAAGAAAAAGTTCTATCGCTAGAGAAGAATCTGCTGTTCGAAATTTTTTTAAATGGTTAGATGATAATAATATTATTCATAATACAGCAATTTTTCAAATTTCATCTCCCAAATTACCAAAAGTATTACCAAGGTCATTAGATGTGAATACAACATTTGATATTATTGAACAGGCAATACATAATTGCAGTGAGCCGTGGATTGGTATTCGTGATATGGCTATTTTTACATTGCTGTATGGATGTGGTTTGCGAATTTCAGAAGCTCTCGGATTAAATGTAGAAGATGTTGGTGATTCAGAATTTTTAAAAATTAGAGGTAAGGGAAATAAAGATAGATATGTGCCAATTTTATCTGTTGTTGTACAACGAATTGAGAACTACAAAAAGAATTGTCCATATAAATTAGAAAAAGGAGCAGCTCTATTTCTAGGCGCCAAGGGAGAGCGCGTAAAGGCAAGAATTATTCAGCGCAAATTACAACAAATAAGAGTAGATTTAAATTTACCGGCAACCGTAACACCACACGCATTACGCCATTCGTTTGCAACACATCTTTTAGCACAAGGTTCTGATTTGCGTTCTATTCAAGAGTTATTAGGACACGCTTCATTGAACTCAACACAACGTTATACAGATGTAAATCTTGATACTATTCAAAAGGAATATAAAAAGGCATTTCCGAATTAAGTACGCAAAATTACAATAAAAATTATGAAACAAGATAAATAAAAAAGGCATTAGAATACTAATGCCTTCAAAACTATCAAACACAAAAAAATTACTTCAATTTCTTCTCAACGAATTCTTCGTGCTTTTTAGACTTTTTGTCATACTTTTTCATAACCAATTTCTCAGGATGAGTTCTTGGATTCTTTTCAGCAAGATAAAAAGTGCCGGTTCCGGCTGTGCTCTCTAATTTTACTTTCACTTTAACTGCTTTTGCCATTATTTTACTCTTATAAATTCAAGGTTAAATACAAAAAACTTTACACGCACTATACAATCATTATTTGGAATGTCAACAAAATTTTTATCCTAAATCTTTTTTTATCAAATTGATTGCGATTAAAATGTCTTTATTTGGATTATTTTTATCTGAATGGGTGCAACTATTAGCAATTCCTGTGCAAATTTTAGGAGAAATTCCAGTTTCGCTTATTCTTTTTCCTGAGGGGGTATAAAAATATCCGTTGGTAATATATACTTTTTTTTCTCCGATATAATGTATCTGTTGAGTACTATCTTTACCATACGTTTTAGTACCAATAAGAGTTGCTCGGCTTTGCTCACTAAGTGCCGCAGCCACAATTTCAGCAGATGATGCAGTTTCCTCATTGGTTAAAATAATGAGAGGTTTACCGTTTAATATATCACCTTCAGTAGATGTATAATAATGTTTTGGTTGTTTGGCGCTTTCACGATAAGTAATAAGAGCATTATCCAAGAATAAATCTGCGGTTTTAATTGCTTCGTTGAAATCTCCACCGTGATTATTGCGCAAATCTAAAACGATTCCCTCATTTGTAGGATGAGATGCAACGATATTACGAAGATAATCTGAAAGTCCTGAATAAAATATTTTTGGCTGCACATATAAAATATTATCAATAAAACGATAGAATATTTTATTATCAGAGAAATTAGTTTTCTCGATTCGAGAATATTTATCTAAATTTTTCATAATTTGAGTAAGAACTTCAGTTTCTAAGGCTTTAGGGTCGTCTGAAAGTTTTGAAGAATATTGCGTCCCCACTTTTAGAATATCAGATAACAATTGTTTCCATTGTTGCGGATTCTCTTCTTTCGGAAACTTAAATGTAGCCACAAGATTATTATTATCATATAAAAAAGCTTTCGAATCACTGTTATATAATTTTAGCGATTCGTCAATTTTATTTAAAGCATCCCCCCCCCTTAAAGAAAGATTTTTTAAATTAAGTAAACCATTATAATCAGTTAATAACGAATCAAATAAGGTATCGACTTTAGTAAATTCATAAGCATACGCAGGTGATGCAATATAAAATAAACACCCTAAAATAGTTAGACCAACATTTTTAAACATCAAAATCCTCAATTTCAGCTACTAAAGCAGTATGATCAGAAGGCTTTTCCATTTGTCGTAACGTCCTATCGACTTCACATATTTTTAATTTTTCAGCCAACTGCGCAGTCATAAATAGATAATCTATTCTTAAACCAGAATTAGTTACGAAAGAGTTAGCGGTATAGTCCCAAAATGTAAAACCTTCATCACGAGGATGTAAAAATCTAAATGCATCATAAAAGCCAGCATATTGTAGTGCCAAAATTTTATCCTGAACTTCTTTTTTATATAATGGACTGTTCTTGAATCTGCTTTCATCAAAAACATCGATATCACTCATCATAACATTAAAATCGCCGCCAATAAGCACTGGAATACCTGTTTGCTTAAGCTGAACAATCCGTTCATAAAATTTTTCCAGCCATCTCAACTTATAACTTAGTTTTTCAATCTCGATTCGTTTATCAGGGGAACAGCCATTAGGAACATAAGCGGAAATAGCATAAAAACAAATTCCGTTATCGTTAACTAAAATTTCTAAATACCTAGCAGCATCATCATCAAAATTAGGTAAATTTTTGGAAGTAACATCAAAGTTGTACTTAGAAAGAATAGCAACACCATTATAACTTTTTTGCCCTAAAGCAATCGTTTTGTAACCTAAACTTTCACATTCAAAATATAAAAATTTATCAGTTTCACATTTTATTTCCTGCAAGAAAACTATGTCGGGTTGAACATTTTTGAGCCATTGACATAAGTTTGCTCCTCGAGCATTAACTGAATTGATATTATATGTGGCAATTTTCACACCAACCTCCTGTATTATTTTTTGTTTATGAAACTTTAACTCCTATAATGTTAAATGATTGTAAATATATTTTCAGTTATAATCATTTTAAACAGAAAGCAAAAAGGGGTATATGATGCTGTATGGATTAAATAGCAGTCAGGATAATAATGAAAATAAGTTTCATCAACGTGTTGCCGATCAAAATATCCAAAGTTTAGAACAACGTCAGGAAGAAATACAACACGCTAAAAATGGTTTTATTGGAATGCTTGCTGGTATATTGGTTGGCGGAGTCGTTGGGTGGTTATTTTTAGGTCCAGCCGAAAATTTGAATAAAGAAAAGGTTATTCCAACCATACACCGCCCTTTGACAGTAGCAAAAGTTCAGCCTAACGACCCAGGTGGGATGGAAATTGAAAATCAAAATCGAGAAATTTATCATATCGTCGATAATACACCGAAACCCATAAGCGAAGTGAATATTATTGAAGCTCCAGATATGCCGAAGCTCATTGTTGAAAAAGATATCGAAACGCCAGATAATATAGAAAATTTAGTTGAAAGTCTGGAAAATGATAACAGCTTAGTCGAAGCAGAAAACAATTTAGATATACAGATGGAAAAAAATGTTAAGATTGCAGATTTATCTGCAATTCGAACCACAGGAAGAGATAAAGTCATTATTCCAACTAAAATTAAAGACGTTGAAGTGAAATTGCAAGACAGTATCAATTCAGAAAAAAATAATACTGTAGCCAAGACAGTTTCTCAAGCTTCAGAACATAAAGAAATTAAATCAGAAGTGCAAACTGTTAATAAGTCTGTAAAATCAGCAAAAGGGACGTGGTATGCTCAGCTCATTGCGTCTTCTAGTCGTAAAACGGTAGAAAATCTATGGAAAAATTTGGCATCAAAGCACACTTTTCTCAAAAATTACTCGTATGAAATTGAAGAAATAACAGCAGCAAATGGTAATACATTGTATCGTTTAAAGGTTGGAGCATTCAAAACAAGAAAAGAAGCTGAAACATTAAGTAATAAACTGAAACAAAACAAAATTAGCAGCATTATTAAACAAAATTAGAGGTGAAATGTCAAAACCAATCCTAGCCGCAATATTATCGTGCTCAGGTCCTTCTCTAACAGATGAGGAAAAAAGGCTTTTTGCCGAATATAATCCACTTGGCATCACTTTATTCTCCAGAAATCTGCAAAACAAACAGCAAGTTCAAAAACTAATTTTAGAAATAAAAAATATAATCAATAGAGATGATGTTTTGATTGCCGTAGATGAAGAAGGGGGACGAGTTTCTCGTTTGCGGAATATCTCTGTGAGTCAATATGTCGATGCTGAAACATTAGGGCAAAATCCGATTGAATACGCCAAAATGCACGCAGAACTTATATCGTGTGATATGCACTCATTAGGAATAAATGTAAATTATGCTCCAGTGGTTGATAAGATAATTGTTCCTCAAAATAACGTTTTGAAGAGGCGTTGTTTTCATCAAGATGATGATGTAATTGTTAAATATGCATCAATGCTGATTGAAACATATAAAAATATGGGAATATGTCCGTGTATTAAACATCTCCCGACACATTTTTCTATTACAGAAGATCCTCATTTATCTTTGGTGAAAACAGAATTATCTTTGTCCGAATTGAAAAAAGAAACCAATTATCTACAGAAATTATGCTCAAGTCCAATGGCAATGACTGCTCATATTTTTCTTAAATCTATAGATTCAGAATTTCCAACAACAATGTCTAAAAAAGTGATATCAGAATTTTTGCGTGGCTATTTAAATTTTGATAATTTTTTAATTAGTGATGCAATTGATATGCACGCACTATTCGGAAACATCAGTCAACGAGCATCTTTAAGCTTAGATGCTGGAGTAGACGCTGTATGCTATTGCTCAGGTATTTATCAAGAGATGTATGCAATTTGTAAAGAAAAAAGATTTATGACTGAAAAATCTTTAATAAGATTTGCAAAAATAAAAAATATTATTCATAATGCCCCTAAAGATATCAATGTTGAAAATGTCAAAAAAAGATATGATGCTCAGTTTGAAGAGATAAAAAATATCAGTTATGACTACGATGCAACAGAGACCTTAAATCAAATGCTCAAGAAAGGAGAGAGTTTATGATAGGAACAATACTACTAATAACAATTATTGTATTTGTTATATATAATGCAGAAAGGATGCCACAGCTAATGAGTAAATTAAAAGATGAAGTTCCGCATATAGTGGATGCAGGAAAAAAAGCTTCAAAAGAGTTAAAAGAAAAAGCTCAGGCAGCGCAAGAGAAAGTTGCAGCTAAAAAACAAAGCAAAAAAGATAAAGAAAATCAATAAAGAAAATGCCCATTTGAGGGCATTTTCTTTATTTTATTGCCGGAATATTCAACTGTGCAAAATGCCCAGGCTTAATTTTTACATTAGAATAACGCAAATTATCTGACTCAATCATATATTCTTCACGTCCAGTTAGTTGTGCTGCTAGTTTATAAAAATCTCGCCCATTGAGTTCTTGTTTGTACCAATTCAACATATAAAATACACAAGCTTGGCTTTTATCTGTTAAGCCACAGCGAGGTCTTCCTGCAGGAACTTCTGGATTAGGAACAACACCTTCCAGACCATAATTTTCAATTTTCTGCTCAGCAAAAAAGATTTTCCCTACAAATAATCCAATAAATAGACACGTAAATGCAGCAATATAAACTATACTCTTTTTAACATATCCCCCATCAGCAATATATTCATCTTCGACATTTTCATCCATAATATAATCAAGTTCTGGAGGCAGACCATCTAAAACATACGGATTATTAGCGCTTGTTGCAGAGATATTTTGTACTTCTGTCGTTGTAATTAAAGACGTTGCGGCAGCATTTTCTTCTGTATCGCTAGAAGGTTGAGTTCCCTTTTCTTCAATGGGACTCTCCAAAGTATTATGCATCTCTACAGAAACCGTAGAACTATCTTCAGTAATTTCAGGAGATACTTTTTCTGGAGCCGGTGGAATATCTACTGTTGGACGTATTTTCGCCCTTTTAATCTTTTTTAATTTCGGACGAGGAGCCTTAGCTTGTTCCTCACCAGCAACCTGAGTGTTTTGCGCATTATCCATCAAAAAGTTGTCTAAAGCATCATCTTCAGCCATTTCCACCCTCATTAAATCTTGTTTTTAATCTTTTCATCAGTCTTTAATAATCTAACTAATCTTGGAACAATATATACAATGGTTTCAGTTCCTTCAGCTGCCGGACCAAAAATTTCACTAGGCAAACCAATAATTAAAAAATTTTCGCCTAATTTATTCCGTACCTTAAATTTTGTAATTTCTCCTTGCGTTGTATCCAAAGTTATTTCAGAAAAAATACGGTCATTCTTTTCTACCTCAGCCTTAGCTAAAACAGATAAAGGATACTCCATATTATCTAATTTACCACAACGACCTACATCAAATCGCGAGAACCAACGTGTAGGAACAACAAAGCGCCCCTCAGATATTTCTTGTATTGTTCCGTACTTACTAACAAATTTTTGTAATTGATTGATAGATATATCATTTGTTACGGTTAATATTCTACCAATAACGCCTGTTTGCGCAGTAGCAATACTACCAAATTCAAAATCTTTTAATAAATCTTTCCAAACAATACCACAAGGTTCGTTTGCAATAACCCGAAAAACGCTAATATCATACATAATCATTGTTGGATTATTTTCAAAGTCATTAACTAGACCATTTATTTTATCCATTGTTTCAAGGTTTGTTTCAAAAGTTATTGTATGATCTCTCCAATTTGTCACCATATCAGTAATACCGACACCACGCAAAACATCTAAAAAGCCCATCATCAAAGTGCGAGAACTTGGCGTATAAAGAGTAAATGAAGCTCTTCTGCTCAAGATAATAGAATTTGTTTTAGCATCATAGCGATAAAATAAATCGGCGGAACGAGAAACCATATCCAATACTTCCTTAAAACTACCATTTAAATCTTTACCATATAAGGTAGGATAAGGAGCGTCTTTAGCAACAAGAGTGATGTTGGCTTCTTCCGTTAATTTTAATAAAGCCTGTTCAGCAGGAATGTTATCGAAAGTAAAATGTCTTACCTCAAATTCAGGTAATGCATCATTTATATCATTGCGCTCTATTCTAAATGAAACATTATTATGTGGCAAAATTTGCACCATTTCTTGTGTTTTCCAATTCACATTACAGCGTAAAGGTGTTTCTAAATCCAAATCGTTAGCTCTAAATGTTGTTCTAAGCATATAAGGATTTTGTTGCGGTAAAACTAAGAAATTATCAGCTTTCTCTTCATTAACTACGCTATGCGTAATAATTGTTTCACTACCATCTTGGTAAGCATTGCACGCAACAGTCAGTATTGATAAAAGAAGAGAAGCTAGCAAAGTTTTAGGTGTAGAAAAGTTAAATTTAGTCATCGTTATTTTCTTCCTTTTGCGCCAATTTTTCCTGTTCAGCCATAAGCTTTGCAACAACTTCATCAATACTCTGCCCTGCGCCAGCAATAGGATTATCTGTCTGAACTGTAAACCCGCCAAAAGCATCTTTTGCTGCGCTCAAATCTTCATCTTTTTTTGCTGTCATTTCTACAGACGCATTTCTCTCTAGTTCTTGTTTATATAAGCTCAGATTTTTTTCTAGAGCCTCGATTCCTCCCTTAATTTTTTTCTCAACATAGGGATGAAGTTCTTTATGCTCAAGTATATAATCCCCTGTTTCACAAAGCTCCTCCAAAACATCAATAATGTAGGGGAAAAAAGGATAATCCTCAACAGCAATATTTCCTTTACGAATGCATCTAGCAGCAATTCTGGAAACAGTACGATCATAATAATCCCTAATTAGTACATAGTTATCAATATACCAAAGTGATTCTTTTGTTGCTGAGATTTCATCTATTTCCATCGTATTTCCCTCCCATCTACCTAAAAACTAAAACAAAGCATAACAGTTGTAAATATTTTATTTGTTGTTATTCTCGTCACTATCATCCTCAACGTATTCCCATTCCCAGTCACCATCTTCTTCATCAGAAGCTTCAATTGGGTTGCCATTTTCATCAACATATTCCCATTCCCATTCTTCCTCAGATGAGTTATCTGTTGATGTATGTGTTGCTTCATTGGATGTTTCTTGTGAGGTTTCCATCAAAATATCATTTATATCATCGTGAACATTCTCATCATCACTATAATCATCTAATGCAATAGGTTGTTCTATTGATGAAATATCAATATTATCACTGGTCAATGCTGCTCGAATTTTATTTAGCTCTTCACTATAACGACTTTGTGATTCATTTGGAGTAACAGATTGTGTACGATTTTGCGGAGTTTGAATAACAGTTTCATCTGGTGTTATAAATGTGTCTAAATCACCCAAACCTGCTGTGCTATCAGAAATAAACTCATTTTCAGTCATCAAACTGTCAAGCCCGCTAACCGTTTCTTGTTCTGCTTCTGCCGTAACATTCTGCTCAGGCAAAGCAAAATCCAACCCATCATCAGTCATCAAACTGTCAAGCCCGCTAACCGTTTCTTGTTCTGATTCTGCAGAGATATTCTGCTCAGGTAAAGCAAAATCCAACCCATCATCAGTCATCAAACTGTCAAGTCCGCTAACAGTTTCCTGTTCTGGTTCAACAGAGATATTCTGTTCAGGCAAAGCAAAATCCAACCCATCATCAGTCATCAAACTGTCAAGCCCGCTAACAGTTTCCTGTTCTGCTTCTGCCGTAACATTCTGCTCAGGCAAAGCAAAATCCAACCCATCATCAGTCATCAAACTGTCAAGCCCGCTAACAGTTTCCTGTTCTGCTTCTGCCGTAATATTCTGTTCAGGCAAAGCAAAATCCAGCCCATCATCAGTCATCAAACTGTCAAGTCCGCTAACAGCTTCCTGTTCTGGTTCAACAGAGATATTCTGCTCAGGTAAAGCAAAATCCAGTCCATCATCAGTCATTAAACTGTCAAGTCCGCTAACAGTTTCCTGTTCTGGTTCAGCAGAGATATTCTGTTCAGGCAAAGCAAAATCCAGTCCATCATCAGCCATTAAACTGTCAAGTTTATCAGATTGCTCTGCTACAATGGAAGAGGCTTGCGGTGTTGTAACTTCTTCACGATCAAATAGAGCTTCAAATGAATTTTCCTGCATTGTTGCTGAAGTTGTAGTAGCATTTCTTTGTATTGTTTGTTCATTGTTATGGGCTATATTACGGTTTGAAAATGTCGGTGCAGATTCAATAACAGGCTCTGCCGCAATATTAGAAACATCCTCAAATGAAATATCTTCAAAAGGAGGTTCATCTAATCGTACATTTTTAAATTCATCAATATGTTTTGATGCAACATTACGAATAATTCCACCAAAAGCTGGAGCAATTTTTTCAGATTTAACCGTAATATCTTTTTGGGGTTGCAGATTATTAGATTTAAAGCTCTGCGTTTGCAAATGCGAAGGTTCTACTCTTTCTTGAGGTGTCATAGGTGTCTGGTTATTAGAATTGTTATGTTTCTTTTTCTTCTTCTTTTTTCTCACATTATCAACAGTACCTTCAATTGGTGCATCTGCAGTTGACCGTTCAATTACACTATTCTGTGGTGATGATACATTTTCTTGAATGCGAATATTTTCAGTCTGAATAATATGGTTTTCTTGTTTAGGTAAATTTGTCTGAACTTGAGTATGAGGCGGAGTCTGAATCTGAATGGATTCTTTTTGATTAGACATATAAGTCATCATTTGCTCTGAGTGTTTCTCATAAGTATTGCTCAAATTTTCTAAAAGTTTAGATAATGTATTTTGATTTGAAACAACAGAAGTTGTAATCTGTTTTGTTTCTTTTAGTACCTCAATAAGTGCGTTTCTAGATGTTTTAACTTCTTCTGCAACAAGTTGAAGGGTTTTATTCAAACTAGATAGTAATGCAGGATCTGCACCTCCAGATACAGTAGGCGTAGGGGCTTGTTTAAAAGCTGAAGCCATAGAGGTCGCAAGAGTTTCTGCAAAAGATGCATCTAAAACCAAATTTCCACCAACCGCAGCAGTCGCACCAGCCGTAGTAACAGCTGGAGCATCTGAAGAATTATCTCCATCCGAGAAATCTTCTTTGCTAGATTTTACAAAAGAAATGCCACGTTCTGTTTTAACCTCTTCAATATGCTCAACTAAAAGTCTTCCCCCAGGCATACGTTTAAAGAAGTCTGTGATGTTTTGTGGTAAAGCCAAAAGTTCATCATCAAACTGAGCCCTTTTGTCTTTATTAAAAATATGTATCTGTCTAAAAATGTTCAAATAGCGTTGTGCCACTAAAATTGGTGCTTCTTCAGTGCTTTTATCACTACCAAACTCAACATCACTAAAATTTTCCACGAGCTTAACCTCTATACAAAATTACAATTCACAATTAAACCTAAAAATATATCAATAGAGATATATTACAATGCAATTTCAACAACTTTATGAAGTTTTTTGAAATCATCATTGCTAAAATAGATCCTCTCTTCAGGATTCCACATCAACCCATAAAGCTGCCCTGTTTCGTCCTCTCTAACACTAACAACAAAAGCTTGCTGTTCAGTTTTATAATATAAAGCGATATCGCCCACGCTAGCAATTTCAGAAGGCGCAGCAAACATAACAGCACGATTTGACAATGTCGACCCCAATCTTCTAGAGCATAAACTAACACCATAAACATCACGCTTATCTAATAAAGTTGCTGGCTTAATAGCATCTTTTGTCGGTGTATCTCTATCAATTGTAATAGAGCCAGCAGTACCAGAGATACCATAAACAGGAACTTTCAATGCTTCAATGTCCAAATAACTAGAGTTATAATCATTAGCTGTGTGCTGCATATTATTGATTTTATATTTAGTATCATTGTGAATGATAATTTCTTCTAAAGCTCCAGCCTCATCTAGACGTTTAATTTCTGCCTTTAGCTCGTCAATATTCATCTTTAAAGCTTGAGCGATATTTCTATATTCTTTTTCAGAAACTTCACGTTGTCCCATTTCTATCCGATGATAAACCGACAAAGTCATATCAGCATTTTCAGCCACTTCAATAAGCGTTAATGATTTTTCATTTCGAATATATCTCAGCGCAGCCCCTAATACTTTTAAACCGCTTGTTTTATTGATTTCTTGCCGACGTTCCTGTTCTTTTCTCCACGCCATTACAACTTCGTGTTGAGAGTTTTGCTCATTAACATATAAGTCTTGCAAAGAACAGTTTAATACTTCAGCAACCAATATCAATTGCTCTTGATTAAGGCGTCTGTAACCTTTTTCGATTTTAGAAATAGCCGAAAGACTGATGCCTAATCTATCAGCCAAGTCCTGCATAGAAACGCCACTTGCCTTACGGTTAATTCTAATTTGATTCGGGAATACGATTTCTTCCATAACACTTACCTTTGAATTAAAACAATTTTAAATTATAATAGTCGTGCTCGAAAAATATGCAAGTCAAAAAAAGTAAAAATTCCCAAAAAAGTATAACTTTTGTCAAAGCAGAAAATAGAATAAGAACATAAAAGTGCAGTATTATGTACATATTTGCAATCTTAAATCATCATAAAAAAATCTTATTATATATTTTACTTTACTAACTCTTATGATTTACGGAAGAATTCCACCTAAAGAAGTTTTCAGATTATTAGTTTTTCTGCGTCGTCCCTCCGCAAGAAGATTATTAACGATAAAATCACCCATATTTATACCGCCAATATTGGTAATTCCGGCAATATTGTCCATTCCATATACTAAATTTAATGGATTATCATCACCCTGCAAACGAGCTGAAATATTTCCATTTTCATCAACTATCTGGCTGCTATTATTATCTCCAAGAATAGTATCGTGTCCAGCTTGAGCTGCTTCAGAATATCTTATTCTAGTTTGCTCCCCGCCAAATTGATGTGTTGAAGAATTTCTAGTACCTGTCGTATCAACAGAAACAACACCGTTATCAAAATAAAATTCATACTCTTCAGAGAGTGGGTTATCAACATTTTTGGTTTTAATTGTTTGGCTCCCCAAATGATTGATAACTTGCTTTTGTGTTCCACTAAGGGTATAAATTTTCTTTTGTTTTTTTCCAAAAAACAAAAATTTCTTATTTTCCCTAATATAATAAGCATCACCATTAGCATCCGTGCTTGTTGTATATTTAACAAGTCCGAAACTTAGGGTATTTAGTAGTTTGGCTGAGGCAACAACATTATCAATTTTTTCGGCACGTACAGCTTGTTTACGACCAACATTCAAATCGTGTACAGGTTGTTCAATACTATTTCTATCTCTAGTTCGCATAAAACTGACAGCCGTTTGACCAGTTTGTTGATTGATATTTAGTGAAAATGTTGTTTTTTTACCAGTATTATCAAATTGCTCAACTACGATATTATAAGGATTATTCGGATCAAATGTTACATTTCGTGATTTATAATAAGTACCGATTTGCTTACCTCTTACTTTAAGTGCTTGTACGGCTACTTGTTCCATAATAGCTTGTTTATATTCCGGATTTTGAGCTAACGGAGAACTAAGGAGCTTATCTAATGAGCCTTTATTTATGCTGCCATCAGCATTAAATAAATATTTTTCGGCAAATTCTTTTTTGAAAGTAACAGTATTCTTAACCTGCGTATTTGTACCACCTGTACTTTCTGATTTAATAGTCATATATTTATCTGAAGCCATCAGATGTTTTCTGCCGGTTAATGATGTAAAGTCACGCTGCAGATAGGTTGACCCATCCGCATTTTTTACTTTTGTAAATTTTATTCCCAAAAGATTTAATTCTTTATTACCGGTAGCATCTGTTTTTCCGAAAGCAGAAACAAAAGCATTAGCTCCCTGCCGTGAGGCAATATGCATTGCCGATCGTCCCATACTTTTGCCTCTATCCCACATCATTCCTGCAGTCTTTTCTGCAATTTTGCCAGATTGCTTCTCCATCATAGCGGTTACTTTATTACCAGTACTTTGAGCAGCAGAAAGTCCCGAACCATTAGAAAATGAATCTGCAAGTTCTTTAGTCATTGGCATATAAGACCATCCGATGACTAAGATAAAAATAAGCATAACCATATTCGGACCAAAAAAGGCAATACCAGAATTTGCATCTGTAAAAAGTGTTGCAGGGTCAACCACAGCTGTTGCAGCCTTTAAAAGATTACCGATATAATCTAAAATGCAGGTCATCAAAATGGCCATAAAGATAAAAACGAAAATCGAATGTAAAATCCAACCAAATACTTTTCCTAGATAAGACTTGGTGCCATTAAAAGCATATCCGGCAACAGCAAAAGGCATCAATGCCATAGCGATTCCAAGTTGCAAAATAGCATCAGCTAAGACCCACGGATAAGCAACAAAAAAGAAGATTCCACCCAAATATAAAAACAATGCATCAATAAGATAAACAGGATGTGGAATAATATGTAAAAGGCGGTGGGGGCCCATCCCAAGGCAAAAAGCCCATTCACCATTTTCAAATAATAAGTTGATTCTAGATTCGATATTTTCAGCAGTGCATATAATCATCTCACCAATTTCTCTGGGTAATCCCGCCTCTGCATTAGCTCCAGCAAGAGATGTAAAACCTTGAATTCCACCAGCCGAACTACACGATGAAATTGGATAACCAATAGAAGCAAGATCAAGTCCAGTTTTTATAACAGGTATTAAAGTGATATTCATCAAATTATAATAGTCTTGAGTGATGATAATAAAAATAGCAATACATACAAAAGTCTTTCGAAAAATATCATTTAAAAGAGTTCCAGAATCTTTAGAATTCATAGAAGATAAATTCTTTAAAACAATGATAGCCAAGCAAACAGCTAAAAAGGTAAGAATAACTCTTCCAATATCTGTGGAAAAAATAGCGTAGGCTTTTCCCGCAACATAACTTCCAGAATTATATAATATTTTAAATAAGGGGCAAAAACGACAAGTTGTTAATGCTTGCGGAGGTGTGCAGTTATCTCTGCCATCAATGCCCAAAATAAAGGCGGCCGTTTCACCGGCTTTACCAACCGCCCAATCAACAATACCTGCAAAAGCATAAGATGCGGAAAAGAAAAAACAGATTCCAACAATCAGTGGCAAATATCTAAATAAATATTTTCTAAGTTTTATCATTTGTGACTCCTCTTCCAAGCATCTTCTTCAGCCTTGCCCCACCTATGAGTTCTTGCCATATTTCTACCATATCTCTGCATAACGCGCCCGAAGAAACTATTGCCTCCCATTCTCGCAATGGCATCACCGGTCTGATGTTTGGCAATATCTTTACCAAATTTTCCAGCTTTTTTTCCTTGTTTTATAAGAGATTGTGACATCTGTGTTAATCGTTGCATAATCGGCGTTCCTCCTAGAGCACCACCAAAGAAATATCGACAGAAGTCTGATGCCATTAACGGGATAATACGAATGGCGACAACATAGCATAAGAAAACTTTTAAGAATGGCAGACAAAAGAAACCGAGATTATCCTCAATCAAATCAGCCTGATCATTATTATATGCTTCTGTAAAGTTAAATGCTCCGGCGTTGATAAATGTTTCTGTTACAACACTAAATGCTAATTGCTTAGCTATTAGAACACCTAAAGGTAAAAAGATGAATAAACCTGTGTAATACACAATAGAATCAACAATTGATTTTAATTTATCACGTGTCCACCCAAAAGGCCATAAAGCTAATGCAAGCGGGAGCAAAACAATAGCAATACAAAGATTAAATGCAGCATCAAACAAATAAAAAGAAGACATAACCATAATTAAAAAGCCGATAATATAAAGAACACTACCGCTGAAAAAAATTGAAGGAGCTATAATTTTTGCAGAAAAAACACCCATAAAGTCAACATCAGCAGCAGAGCCGTGTAGCGAACTGCATATAAGCATATCTCCAAAACGCATCATATCAGCGGTTGAATCGTTAATAAGCTTAGCAAGCTTAAAAATATTTTTAGATAAATCATCCAATGGTGAACGGGCAAATAAGCCTATAACAAACTCAGCTATAACATTTAAAATACCAGCGTGGGCCTGCGTTGGTAACAAGCAGAAAATTAAGAAGATAGGTAATGTATATAAAATTTTCTTCATATCTTCCTCCTAAATTTCTTTAATGCCAGAACCTTTGGCAAATTGAGCCCCAACATCAAAACCAATAGAAAGGATTGGATTAACTATATAGTCCATAATAACATCCATCCCACCTAAAATAATAGCATAAATCAATGCCCATTTAAACATAAATGTTAAAGCGCCATCAATAATTTTTGCAGGATCCTGTGCGGCAAAAGAGCCAAGAGATTTCATAAAATAAAGTGCTAGCCAAATTGCCCCGCCAATTTGAAGAATAAGGAGGCAAAGTTCTTTTATTCGCTGATATAATTTTTCAGTAATAGTCATCATTGCGTTCATCATTATTTTGATAATATCACAAGACCAACATTCTGCTTCTTTATATTTTTCGAGGAATTTTTCACCAACACAATATGTCAAAAATTCTGAATCAACAGCAAAAGCACTTTGCATACAGCATAAAAGTATAGCCCAAGCCAAACCAAAACGATACAACATTGTTTTATTGTTGCAGGAAATACCAGAAAATATGTTACATATCTTAATCATTATTGTACCCCGCAAGAGAATTAGCTTTTGAACTGACTTTATCAGAAATACGTCGCGCAGTATCTAAACCTTCACGTGTTTTCTCATATTTTTCAAGTGTAGATGTAATAATATTTGATGCCTTTGATGTGACAGAGCCAAGTGCAGCAGCTCCAATTCTTTTTGCTGTTTCCATAACAAATTTTGTAATTTTTTTCTGGAAAGCATCACCGCCGCCGCCACCAATGAACTTATCAGCCAAGGCTACAGCCATACCAGGAATGTTAATCAGAATGAAAGCTATAAATAAAATAGATAGTACACGCGGTCCAAGTCCAACAATGGTGGCCTCCATAAAAGTCGGTCCAATAGTGCCAATAATTTTTTCTAATGTCATAACAGCAGTTACCACTAAAAGTCCCATAAACATCATAATTCCAGAAGAATTAAGGAACATCAGAAAACAATGCTTACTCCATTTTCGTGTATAATTAAAAGGTATACCAATAATGCATATCGGCAAGAGAAAGATAGCAAAATTTATACGGAACAAACTATCAATCACAAATAAAACAAAACAGAACTTAGCAATAGTAAACAGAAACATTAAAAGAATACCAACCAAAATATAGCTAATTTTAGGTGGAATAGAAAGAGCACCAGCTCCAACAAGTTTTAATCCGATTCTAATACCAGAGTTTAATCTGTCGCTAATAGTGCAAATCAAACAATTAGCCATTGGTGTAATGGAATCTTTTATATCAAGAGGACCTTCACTAGAAACATTACTAATAACACAAATACTCTTACTTTGTTCATACGTAACCGCACCATACTCACCTAATGATTGTTCAGTAGTCATAGGAACAAAATTAAGTAAATGAAGACCTAATTCTAAAATAGTATTATATATAGGAAGTAAAAATGTTCTTATAGCCCAGTTAATGTTTTCAGGATTGTATACAATATACATACAAAAAGCACAAACAAATAACTTTTGCCCAATTTCAGTCCAAACTTCGCCCAGATTTTCTTCTTTTAAAGATGAAAGCGTTTTTAGCATTTTAAAAGCCATCCAGATAGCAAAGGCAATACAAATAACCGCAGCTCCACCGGTAGACATCGCATCAGTTGTAACGTATTCGGATGAACGTTCGTAAAGTTTATTGATAATTTTCAAAACTGCTGCAATAATTTTTGTTTGCCAACACTTAGCCTGTGTTGTATAGTTTTCATCTTCACCGCCAGCGCCATCTCCACAACCGCTCAATAATAGCACCATCATAAAAGCAAAGATACGATGTAGAGTTTTATAAAGCGATAATTTATATATTAAATTATTCAACATCAGAACCACCCCCTCACGTGAGTCCACGCTCTACGGACAGCTGAACGTGTATTTCTCCAATAAGTGCGAGCATTTTGACGATCCCATACAGAACGATACCCCTGAGATCCACCACCGGTCGAAAAGCCGCGTACAACAGCTGCTTTTCCACGCGTCCAGTTATAAACGTGATCGAGTCTCGTCATACGTACAAAACTTTTTCCGGTATTTTCTGCTCCAGGTTTTAAAACTCGACCATAAGCCTCTTTCCCGATTTTTTCTGCTCCATACATAGCGTGTCTAGAAACTTCAGCAGAAACTTTTGCCCCCGCTCCAGATAAACTTGTACCACCGGAAATTTTAGAAGCCAAATTCTTGGTTTGGGAAATGAGCATTGTGATAACGCTTAAGCAGATAATGGTAAACAGTAAGTTTCCATTGTTCCATAAATCTTCAGAAAGGGACTTAATTTCATTAGAATCAAATTTGTATTGATAGTCTGTAAGGAAATTTGCCAATGCACCACCAGTTGCAGCAATAGCACTTTCAGCATCATTAACTTCTAGGATGGCTCGTCCTAATGATAAATCAATAGCACGCATAGTAATGCCTAAAACAATTCCGAGCATAATGAAATAAAAGAAAATATTTACAAATATACCCCATATTTTTTGAGTGTATGAAGATGTTTTGGGAGAAATAGCGCACGCTACCCCAATCGGCAATAACACTGCAGCAAACATCAAATCAATAATAATATCGACAATATAAAAGCCGATTCCCAACATTAAAAGCCAACCAAAAATAAACAATATAAAACCATAAATCAGCATTAGATAATACCAACTAAGTGGATTATAACTATCATCCAATGAATTACAAATCATTGCTTGTCCCACAGCAATAGGCTCATAAGTTGCAGCATTAAAGCCATAAACAGCTTTTCTAATCATCTCAAAAACAGCCCCCCACGGAGATCTAAAAGCTGCATCTAATGCAGGAAGCATACTATTGGTCGAATAAAAATCAAAGGAAAAACCATTTCCAGATTTAATTGCTAAAGCTTGACCAATTTCTAATCCGCTGGTCAAAAGTGGAGATATAATCTGTTGAATTAAAAAATTCTTATTTGAGGCATTGCCGATTCCAAGCAAATCACCAAGTCCCCCCATAAAAATATCTAAA
This sequence comes from Acetobacter sp., assembly GCA_023665325.1. Next base: position 3,599 of record JAMPED010000008.1, on the reverse strand, counting down.
TTGCCATCACCTGCGGCACCTGAAAGTAAAAATACAATAATCGCTGTTTTAAACATAAGTACAAATAAACCATTTTTATCGCTGCTTAAATAATCTGTTGCTGTTTGCTTACCAAAGGAACCCACTAATTTTAATGTATATATTGCAATATATATAGCTGCAACAAGTCCAACTATAGGAATAAGCGCCTTTGCTAATGCAGACCAAGCGTGTGTTGCTATTTTTTTGGAGGTATCAATTAAAACATCAAATATGCCACATAGTAAGCAATCGCTCCCATCTTCTTTTGCTCCGATTCCTTCAGTAAGATAGTCTTGAATAGTAGGGCAAATATCTTCACAGGCACAGAGTGGCAAAACAAAAGCCAACAGAAGCAAAAACTTAGCTTTTACTTTTATCAGATGCAATATAGAATGTAGCATACTCCTTATCATTGTTCCACTCCTATCATTCATCTAACCGCAAAGCGCGCCGAACCGCCTGATTCCAACGAGAAATAGTTCGATAGCCGCGTCCGACTCTACTATTTGACACATATTGATATGACGGACGTGTTTGCACATAAGCTTTGAATCTTTGATATTTATTGTTAATTCCAGAACTAACAGTAGCCCCTACCTCTTGTGCACTAGCAGCCGTAATATTACCAACTTCCTTAATAGGTGCCTTAACCGCGTGTAATGCTGCTTGAGATACTTTAGAGCCAATTTCACTACCAACTTTGCCAACAGAATCCGCGCCGGAAATTTTCTCAACAAGTTGCTCAACCTGCATAAAGAGTTGATATGTAATCATACAACAAATTGAAGTAACGACAAAAGATTTTAATCCTATGTTTTGAATAGTGTCCTTAATATCTGCTTCATTAAAAATCTTATCTTCCGGAATATTAATTCCAATGCATTTTTGAATCATCAAATCTGTAAAAGTAATAACAATACCTAGCATAACAAAGTTAAAACAAACATTCATAAAGAGGTTCCACGCCTTTTTAGTATAAACAGATGTGAGTTTTGACATACCGCAAGCAACTGCAAACGGCAAGAAAATACACCCTACGCCCAAGCGAAAAAGAACGTCCAGCATATAAAAAGAAACACCAATAATCAGAAGCCAACCATAAATATATAAAGCGCCACCAATTGGTACAACCACCCAATAATCTTTTAAAAAATTATCAGGAGAAAAGGCCATACATAGTAAAAGCTGACCTGTTGCCACAATTTTATAGATTGTATTATTAAAAATAATAATTTGTTTAATAACCAAATGGAATAAAGTGCCTAAATTGTCTGGAGATGAAAAACTTTGTGCCAACGGAGTATAACCAATTAGTGTACCTACTTCCATACCAGTAGTAATAGCCATACCAATAAGATATTTATATAAAAATGCCTGATTGCCTAAAAGCCAAACAACGATAGTCATCTTGACAGCAAGTGGAATAACACCTGTCTTATCATTAGATAAATAAGCAGATGTATCTTGTTGTGAGAAAGAACCAATATTTTTTAAGGTATATAGAGCAATATAAATAGCTGTACCGAGTCCAACAATTGCCTGCAAGGGTTTGGCAAATGTTTTCCACGAAAAATTAGCCACTTTTGTACACGCGTCAGCAATAAGTTCAAATGCACCTTTTAAGATAAACTTATCCCCGATTCCATTGTCCTTATAAGTTTTAAGGGATGGACACGCATCATCAGCAAATGCACCAGCTGCACATACCAATAAAATAAAAAATGATAAGGAAAAAAACTTAATTAAGGCGGATATATTTTTCATTTTAACCACCTTTCTTCTTAAATGGGGAACCCAATACTACTAACGCAACCAGTAACATCGTAACAGCTGCACTAAAAGCAACAATCAAAAACCATTTTTGCGCAAAGAAACCAAAGATATCGAAATAAATTACGATATACACCCCAATAAAAACCACAATCATACTAAATACCGATTTCATTTGCGCCTCGGATAAAGTTCTTCAACTAACTTATTATAACACAAAAAAACTAAAAAAAGTATTACAATATCGTTAAATTTTTCCGTTTTTAATAAAATTGACCGTTTTATTGAGGATTTCTTCATTTTCAATAGGGAACAAAGGGGTGTCCTTAATATGGATGATTCGTTTATTATTGAAAGATTTCGTATCAATCGGAAAATGAAACACTTTAATTAAAGTTGAAAAATATTGGAAAAACTTGGAGTCGCAGAATATTTTAAGATAATTTAAGTGTGGTGGTAGATTCGGCATAAGTTTTATTTTTTGTTCAGTCATATCCCCCAGCATTGTTTTGTTAAGAAAACGAAACAGTTTAAACTGTAATAAGTAATCACAAAATATATTACCTTTAATAACAGGATTGATTTCTACAATATTTCCAATTTTCATTTTTTCTCTATATATTTGTTGCTCTAAAGGCAAATTTAGAGTCTTTTGTAAAACTAAATTGCCAGCTCCCTTTGTAACAAAAGAAACTTCATCAATATTATCAATATGATTTAGAAAGAAAAGAAGTTGATAAGCCGATTCTCTTGAATTTTGGAATAAAGATGGATAATTAAGCGCTGCAACAGTCGAGTCGATTAAAATGAATTTTCTCCATAACTTTTTAAAAATATTTTTACTATCCATATAACCGTGTAGTAAAATAATCATTTTTCCTTGCTGCTTAACAAGCTCATAGCTATTGATATATTTCACAAATGCTTTTTGACAGGTTTTAAAAGAACCACTAGCTCGTCGAATATCCCACGAATCTAAAAGGCGATAAGACTTTGTAAAGCAATGCCGCTGGATTCGCCATTTTTGGTAGAAAAAGACATCTTCCCAAAAAACAGCTCCCCCAAAAGTAAAAAAATTAAAAGTCATATCGAGTCCCTAATTGGTGAGAAGTTTAACGGTAGCTTGATTCGGTACAGCTGTAATAGTCACAAAAGAAGAGTCGTCTCCTTCCATCTGTATAAGAATCTGAACAGCGCGACCGTTTTTAACGTATGTCATCTGTGAGATGCGCGCCCGAACAACAGCAATTTCAACCCATCCTTTTTTAGGCATTTCAGATACATAATAATCAAAGACGCGCCCAGCATTAAACATCGAAGTATAGCTAATGCTACCAATCCAGTTTTCTCCATTGCCCATAGTTTTAGAATCTTCCAGATTCATATAAGAATTGTCAGGAAAGGGAATATCTGGAAAATTCTGAAAAACCATCGGTATTTCGTGCCCATCAGAACCAAACATTGTAACGGGCTTCTTAGCGCACCCGCAAAGAGTCAAGCAAGCCACTATATATAACATATATGCATAGAATCTTTTCATTATATAATCTCCGTAAAAAACACGATAAGCTAAAAAAGGTTAATAAATAGAAAACAACTCATACTTTTGATATTGTGATTCTACTTTATATGATAATTTTTAACCACAAGAATAGATTGTAAAACACCATAATATAATGTATTGTAACAGCCGTTGTGAGAAACGGAAAAATAATTATAAAATTAAAATTTAGTAAAAACAGTAGATTGGTACAATTTTGAAAAAAAAGATGCATTTTTTGAAAAAAAGTTGTTGACTTTGGAAAAAG
>JAMPED010000089.1 GCA_023665325.1 Acetobacter sp. | reverse complement strand
TTTACGAGAAGGCTTTGAGTTTTCTAAGTATTTCTCAAATGAATCATTTAGTGCTGTCTCAATGGCGTGCATGTGCATGTTGTTTGGAGAGATAACATCAAATTCGCCATATTCAGTATTAAAACTTACTTTCAGCCTTGGGAATGGGAAATTGTCTGGAAGGGAAGGAAAACTCTTGGCAATTGTGACTTGCTGTTCGCCATAGTTTGGTGCTGTGTAGTCGATGAAATAAAGTCCATTCTGCTTTTCAAGTTTGCGACAGAGTTTTACCATAGGATAGGTTTCATATTCAACAGCTTTTCGCTCCACATCAGCGATGATACCAGTGCGCTGCTGTGCGTTTTTTATCTTTTGTGGATTGTCGATTATGAGCGCTGCAGGTTGGAAACGGAAATAGTCCCAAGGGGAGTTTTGCTCTTTTAGTGGCAATTTTGAGTTTTCAACAATTTCAGGTTTAAGAAAAAGTATAATTGAAGTCTGCCAATCCTTTTTCCCAGTAGCAGCTCTTAAGCCTAAACTGATTGCTCTAGAAAACTTAGGGCTTCCAACGAAAGATGCAAGGGCGAGTTGAAACTCTGGCGTAATCCCGCGTTGTGAAAATTTATTGAGTATTTTTGTATAGCTGTTGTCAATCATGCCGAACTCCTTTAACGAATAATATAATACCATAACTATGTAGATTTGTCAATGCTGATGAGGGGGATTTAAAATAAAAAACTAAGGATTAACCTTAGTCTTTTTCAAAGTAAACATAACCATAACATTTTGCACCGACATGAGTTCCGACAACGTAACCAATTTCTGAAACAATTATCTCCTGTTTGTCACCTAGCATCTGTTTTGCCTTTTCAGCAAGGCGAATTGCTGCAGGCTCATTATCTGAATGGGCAGGGTACAATAGGTGGTTACTGTCAATATTGGACAGCTTGTCGAGTAAGAATTTTTCTGCTTTAGGAGTGCCGACAATCTTGTTTACGACAACGACTTTGCCATCCACAACGCTAACGATAGGCTTAACATTAAGCATTGAGCCGATAATAGCGCCTGTTGAGGAAAGTCTGCCACTATGTTTAAGGTATTTGAGGTCGTTGATAATTGCAAATAATTTAACTTTCTTACGGAGTCTGTAGAACTCGTCTATAACCTCTTGAGGTTGTGCGTTTGGATGAGCGTCGATATAGCGGCAAAGCTCACAGATAAGTGCACCTTGTGCGACGGTAGTTGTTTGACATTCCTCATAGAAAACATTTTTCATATTGAGCGCTTCTGCTGCCATTTGAGCTTGAAGTTTTGTTGGACTAAGCTCGTAGGAAATAAGCAATGTCATAACAAACACATCAGGCTTATTGGCATAGTCTTTATAAAACTGCTCAAATTTATATGCATTTGGCATAGCTGTTTTAGGTAGTTCTTCGCAAGTCTTGAGTTTTTCATAGAAATCGCGATTTGCCATGCCGTCAGGATAGGCTTCTTCGCCAAAATCTACCTCGATTGGAATTCTGTGAATGTCATATTTGTCTAAAAACTGTGGAGGGACATCTCCAGCTGCGTCATACACAAAAACATATTTCATAATAAACCTCTCTAAGATAAATACATTATATAATAACCATATATTATTTTGCAAATAAATAGCAAAAATTTTTTGGATTTTAAAAATAATAGGTGAAATTCCATTGGAGATGAAAAGAAAATGTTGTATAATAATTATGAATTTTACACTTGGTAATTTTTACTGAAAATAGGAGAGGCAAATGGACAAACAAGAAAAAACTGTATTTGTTACTGGAGATAGACCAACAGGCAAATTGCACTTAGGGCATTTAGTGGGGAGTCTGCGAACGAGAGTGGCTATGCAGAACTCCGGTAAGTATGATAGTTATATCTTTATCGCTGATATGCAGGCACTTACGGACAATGCTAAAAATCCAGAGAAAATACAAGAGAGTATTATGGAGGTTGCGTTAGATTATCTTTCAGTTGGAGTTGATCCAAGAAAGAGTACGATATTTATTCAATCACAAGTGCCTCAACTTGCTGAACTGACCGTCATATATATGAATCTTGTAACGCTGGGGAGATTACAGAGAAATCCAACAGTGAAACAAGAGATTAAAGATAAAGGATTTGGGAAGAGTATCCCTGTAGGCTTTTTAGTGTACCCAATCAGCCAAGCTGCTGATACCACCGCTTTTAATGCAACGCTTCTTCCTGTTGGGGAGGATCAAAATCCTATGACAGAGCAAGGGCGAGAGATTGTAAGGTCTTTCAATGCGATTTATGGGGACACCCTTGTCGAATCAGTAAATGTTCTGCCAGACCGAAAAGCGTCTATGCGACTTCCTGGGCTTGATGGGAAGGCAAAGATGAGCAAATCTATGGGGAATTGCATCTACTTGTCTGATACAACAGAAGAAGTTAGGACAAAGGTGATGAGCATGTTTACTGACCCTAACCATTTAAGGGTAAGCGACCCCGGCATGACAGAGGGCAATCCTGTTTTTATCTACCTTGAGGCCTTTTGCCGTGCTGAACATTTTCCGGCTTTTTTACCCGATTATAATAATCTTGAAGAGTTAAAAGCCCATTACCAGTGCGGAGGTCTTGGTGACGTAAAAGTAAAAAGGTTTCTAAACCATGTAATTCAAGATACGCTTGCACCAATAAGAAAAAATCGGAAAATGTGGGAACAAAGAAAAGGTGATGTTTTCGATATTCTTAAACAAGGAAGCAAAATCGCGCAGGAAGCCGCAGCCATGACACTACATGATGTTCGATCAGCTATGCAGATTAACTATTTTGAATAAAGAAATTGTGAGGTGCATATATGGGCGTTGGCAAAAACGATGTTATTCAGTTTCTTAATGCTTCAAATATTGAATATTCCCTGTTTGATCATAAACCGATTTATACCGTAGCAGACGGAGCAGAATTACATTTTTTACACGCAGATGTTATAGCGAAAACGCTTTTCTTGCGTGACGATAAACAGGAAAATTATTATTTGGTTTCATTGTTAAAAGATAAACAGCTTAATCTAAAAGAGTTAAGAACAGCAATAAAATCACGTCGGCTTTCCTTTGCGTCTGAAAGCGATT
>JAMPED010000088.1 GCA_023665325.1 Acetobacter sp. | reverse complement strand
GGAACGATAGTAGGCGAAATCGGCGAGTTGAAAGTATCAGATAGAGAGTTGACCTTACCAATGCTATCAATAAGTAATGGCAATAATTCAAATGTTTCCGTAAATTTAGCAAAAACGGTAGTTAATTTGGTAGATGGCAGCTTGGGTAATATGAACTTAGGTGTATTGAGCGTAGGTATCGATAGTGAATTCAAGTTGGATGTAGAATTAGAGAGTCCAAAAGGCACAATAGATACAATTAGCGTAGGCAGTGGTTCAAGCGGTGTAATTCGAATAACTCAGGTAGGTGATATATCAAAACCAGATTTTAGAGAGACCAGAAACTTAAAAGTGTTGAATAGGGTAGATTCAGCAGATGAAAACGGAAGTTATGGAATAAATCTTAAATTAGATGAAAATCTGGTATCCTCGTACTACAAGAAATGGACCGTAGAGGATTACGAAAATGCATCAGGAGATGAGTATGTAGTATATGATGACTCATTTATTGGTGAAACAGGTATAGGCTTAAATAGTAGTTTAGATACAATAATATTTGGTGTATTGGTAACAGAAAAGACGTTACATCAGACAAACATCTATAGTAATGGAGACGTAGGTCGTCGATACGAGTTTCATAGAGCTGGGACAGTGGAAGAGGCTGTAGACTTGGGTGAAACTGGAGCTGGCGAATTCCGTGTATTGGGAGCAACTTCAAATGCATCAGATAGTGTAATATCGTTGGGTGGCAGCGTACGTCATAGTGGTTTTGATTTGGAGAATGAAACAGATTTAAGTATAGAGAATGTAAGTATACTTGGTGGTAGTATTGCATTGTTGATGAATAATACAAAATCAAAGTCTAGCTTGAGAAATGTTATATTAAGCGAAAATGTACTAGCGATAGAGAATAGAGCAGGAGAATTAAGCTTAGATAATGTAGAAGTATCTTTAGGAACGTCATCAGAAGTATTGAATGAGGTAAAGAATGCTTCACAAATGAGTATTAAAGATAGTAGCATATTGTCCTCAATCAGTAATAGCGGAGTAATAGAGACAAGCGGAACTAATATTATCAATGAAATGAGTAATAGTGGGGAAGTGAAGTTATTTGGTACGGATAGCGTATCAAAAGTATTGAATGATGTTAGCGGAAAGTTATCAACAAAAGAAAGCAGTGAGATAGAAGAAATCGAGAATAAGGGAATTCTATCTACATTAGGAAACACAACGATAGGCAAGCTAACGAATAGTGGTGAAGCAATATTAGATGGAACAAATACTATAACGACATTAGAAAATAGTTCAAAAGTAATGTCATCAGGCAGTATATCAGTAAGTGAAGCAATAAATATCGGAACCTTAACGTTAAATGGTAGTACAGATGAGATATTAAAATTAAGAAATAGCGGAGAAGTAACCGGCAGTAATACAACGCAATTAAGTGAAGTAATCAATGAAGCAAGCGGAACTATATCCTTAGATGGCAGTAATACAATAAGTCTCTTGGAAAATATCGGCGAGTTTACGAGTCGTGGAGAAAGTGAATACGGCAAAGTATTAAATAGTGGAGTCTTAAATTTACGTGGCAGCGATAAGTTAACAGGCGAGGTAAGCGGAGCTGGTCAGTTAAAAGTATATTCAGAGACAGAATTAAGCGGTAGTGTATTAAGAGAACAGTCTGTATACTTAGATGGTTCATCCGTGTTCAGCGTGACAAGCGGAACAATGAATTTAGATAGTAATGATGAATGGCAAGGCAAGGTAGTGTTGTCAGAGGAATTAGGCAGCTTAAATTACTATGGCTTAAAAGAAGGTACAAGTAATGGGTTATTCGAGGGTGAATTAGGTAACTTGAATATATTGGGTTCAGAATTGAATTTGGGCACAGATAGCTATATTAGTGAAAGTTTAGTAACGATATTATCAAAAGAAGGTAAACTGATAGTAAGCGGTGGTGAATTATCGTTGAATACTGGCGATAATTGGCTTGGTGGAATAGAGTTAAGATCTGGAGAAATGGTATATTCAGACTTAGACAGAAACGGATCCTTGCAAGCGAGTGGTGGCAGTTTAACGATAAAGAGCGGTAATTTGCATTTGTCAGAAAGTAGTGAGATAGCGTCAGGCACATTGTTAAGTATAGAAGAGTCAGGTATATTGACGTTAAGCGGCGGCAGATTAAGTATAGAAAATCAAGATGAGATATTAGGAACGATAGTAGGCGAAATCGGCGAGTTGAAAGTATCAGATAGAGAGTTGACCTCAGATATGTTATCAATTTCTGATGTCCATAACAAAAATGTTTCAGTATTATTCGATAATGTACAATTATCTTCTGTAAATAATGAAATAAACAATTTGAATTTAGGAGTGTTAACAACGCCTAAAGATTTAGCTAAAGCAACGACTTATGAACTTGATATTAGTATTGAAAAACAAAAAGCTGATACTATTACAGTTGCTTCTGGTTCAGCAGGTACTATATTGTTAACTAAATTCTATGGGTTGGCAAATCCTGATTTTCATATTACATATAAATTTGAAATTTTAAAACGTGCGGATGGACCAAAAGAAGATGGTACTTTTGATATAAATCTTGAATTGACAGATGAGCTTAAAGAAGTTACAACATATAATGTTCAAACATATTTAGAAAATGATATACCTGAATATGTGCTTTATAACAACTCCTTTATTGGTGACACAGGTATTAAATTAAATGATACATTAGATTCAATAATATTTGGTGTTATGTCACAGATAGATACTTTATATGCTGTCAATATTTTTGATGATGCTGATATAACAAGATCTTATTCATTTGTTGAAAATACAACGGTAGTTGAAACTGATGATTTAGGTGTTACCGGTCTAGGAAAATTTGTATTAAACGGTTTTGATAATTCAAGATTGAGTACAATCGATATGTCTGGTAACACTGCGTTTGTCTTGGATAAAGATACTAAGCTTGAAATAAATAATTTAACAATTCAAAATGCTTCTAATGCAATTATTTTAAATAATGATAAAGCAACAGCTAACTTGAAAAATGTTGAATTTAAAAATAATTCAATAGCAATAGATAATAAAAAAGGTTCTGTTACATTAGATTCTGTAATAATTGCAAGTG
>JAMPED010000087.1 GCA_023665325.1 Acetobacter sp. | reverse complement strand
GATTACCCTCTTGATGAAGGCTCTGACCTTGACACCGAGGCGGAGGGGCTTTTGAGTTCATACATGATGAAAAAAACGGGGCATCAGTTCTTCTTTGTTAAAGAATACCCAGCAGAAGTTCGCCCATTCTATTCTATGAAGAAAGAGGATGAGCCAAGCTATACCAAGACTTATGACCTTTATTTCAAAGATATTGAAATCACGAGCGGCGCTCAGCGCGAACATCGTGCTGACATATTGGCTAAGCAAATTGCTGAAAAGGGCATTGACCCTAAGACGATGGAAGAAAACTATATCAACTTTTTCAAGTTTGGTTGCCCACCACATGGAGGCTTTGGACTTGGACTTGATAGACTTACCATGCTTCTGCTTGACATTCCAACAATCAAAGAGGCTATGTTTGTATTCCGCGGCCCAGACCGCTTAAACCCATAAAAGGAGGGGGTATGGAGAATAAAATTTCTATTGACGAGGTGAAAAGACTTGCAGCTCTTTCTAGCCTTGAGTTTACTGAGGATGAACTTGTAAGTTTTACTGAAGAATTTTCAACAATATTAAACCTTGTTGAACAAGTAAAGGACAGCGATATTGGCTCAACTGAAATTAAGCACGCTTGTCACGATTTAAGTGAACTTCGTGAAGATAAAGTAAAGCCAAGTTTCACACAAGAAGAGGTACTTTTAAACAGTCCCAAAACAAAGAAAGGCTCATTCTGTGTGCCTAAGATGTTGGAGGGTTAATTATGGAAATTAAAGATTATTCACTTATTGAACTGGCTGAGAAAATTCAAAAAAGAGAACTGTCCAGCGCGCAGGTTGTAAGATATTATCTTGACAACATTGAGAAGAAAAAAGACCTCAACGCGGTGCTTGAATTTTTTGATGACGCTCTTTCTCTTGCTGAAGAAATGGACAAAAAGATAGCTGCAGGGTTTAAAGGAAAGCTTGCCGGCGTGCCTATTATTATAAAGGATAATATTTTATACAAAGGGAAGAAGGCGACTTGCAGCTCAAAATTCCTTGAGAATTATGTCGCTCAATATAATTCAACTGTTGTTGAAAAGATGCTAAAAGAGGGAGCTGTTATTATTGGGCGTGCCAACATGGACGAGTTCGCTATGGGTAGTTCTACCGAGAACTCTGCTTTTGGCGTAACAAAGAATGCTCTTGACCCAACGCGCGTTGCAGGTGGCTCTAGTGGTGGCAGTGCGGCGGCGGTGGCAGCAGAGTTTGCTCCATGTGCACTTGGTACTGATACTGGCGGGTCTATCCGCCAACCTTCTTCTTACAACGGTGTTGTTGGAATTAAACCTACTTATGGCAGAGTATCACGCTTTGGCGTTGTGGCGTTTGCAAGTTCACTTGAGCAGGTGGGGCCTATCACAAAGAATGTTAAGGATAATGCCTATATGCTTGAAATTTTGGCTGGACATAGCGAACATGACGAGACATCTTCAGAAGAGCCTGTCGTTTCTTATCTTGACCAAATCAAAGGTTCAATCAAAGGATATAAAATTGCTGTACTGAAACAAGTTGCAAAGCTTATCAAAGGCAAGCCTATCGAAAAGGCTTATAACAAAGCACTTGAATTTGTAAAAGCACAAGGCGCTGAGGTTGTCGAGGTTGACCTTCCAGAATTTGAACTTACTCTTCCATGTTATTACATTATTGCACCAGCTGAAGCAACAAGCAATCTTGGCCGCTTTGATGGTGTAAAATATTCAACCCGTGCAGCAAATGTAAAAGATGTTGACGAGATTTATCTTAAGAGCAGAACACAAGGGTTTGGAAAAGAGGTTAAGCGTAGAATTATGCTTGGTAACTTTGTGCTTAGCTCTGTTTATTTTGATGCTTACTATAATAAAGCACAGAAGCTTCAACAGAAGATTAAAGATAAAGTACAAAAAGTTTTTGATAAGTGCGATATTATTATGCTTCCAACCACTATGGGAGAGGCGTTTAAAATTGGCGCTAAGAGTGACCCAGTTTCGATGTATTTAGAGGATGTATTCACAATTCTTGCAAACATTATTGGTGCGCCAGCTATCACAGTTCCTTATGAAAAAGGCGAAAATGGCTTACCACTTGGAATGCAATTTATCGGAAATCTGTTTGAGGAAGGAAAAGTGTATAACATTGCCGATTGCTTCATGCAAGGACAAGGGAGGTAACTATGGCACAATATGATATTGTCATCGGACTTGAGGTCCATGCAGAATTAAAAACAAACAGCAAGGTATTCTGCGGCTGTAAAAATGAGTTTGGCTCTGACCCTAACACTCACTGCTGCCCAGTTTGTATAGGCTTGCCAGGAGCGCTTCCTGTACTCAACAAAAAAGCAGTTGAGCTTGTTATCAAGGCTGGACTTGCAATGGGGTGTGAGATAAACGACCTTGCAGTTTTTGAGCGCAAAAACTATTTCTATCCTGACCTTGCTAAGGCTTATCAAATAAGCCAGCTTGTTCGCCCAATCTGTATTGGTGGACACATTGATATTACTGGTAAAACCGTTCGCCTTAATCGTATTCACCTTGAAGAGGATGCGGGAAAACTTATTCACTCAACGCAAGCAATCGGAACGCTTATCGACTATAATCGTGGCGGAGTTCCACTTATGGAGCTTGTTACTGAGCCTGATATATCTAGTGCAGAGGAGGCTGTTGAGTTTTTAACTAAACTTCGCTCTAACCTTATCTATGCTGGCGTTGCAGATTGTAAGATGGAGCAAGGTGGAATGCGTTGTGATGTCAATCTTTCGATTAAACCAAAGGGGTCTACCGAGCTTGGTCAGCGTACGGAGATGAAAAACCTTAACAGTTTCAAGAGTGTATATCGCGCCATTCAATTTGAAGCACAAAGGCAGATTGAGGTGATTGAGGCTGGCGGAAAGATTATCCAAGAGACACGCAAGTGGGACGACATGCGTGGGAAGAGCAGTGCAATGCGTAAAAAGGAAACATCCCAAGACTATCGCTATTTTCCAGACCCTGATATGCTGGCTGTTACAATCAAGCGCGAAGATGTTGCGAGGATAAAATCGACACTTCCGATGCTTGCCGAGGAGCGCAAGAAAAAGTATATTGAGGAATATGGCTTGCCTGAGTATGACGCTGAAGTGCTTACTCGCGATAAAGAATATTCAGATT
>JAMPED010000086.1 GCA_023665325.1 Acetobacter sp. | reverse complement strand
GGAGCAGTCCCACGCTGAGCATGGCCAACAGTAACTCCTCTCACTTCAAGCCCTTTAACTCTGCTTTCAATATTCTTAACAAACTCATCAAGTGAAACAATATTTTCTCTTAAAATAATTCCTGTTGCACGACCTTTGTTGAAATTTTCCTTAACAACCTTGGCAATCTTACTGTACTCAACCTTGTCCGTAACAACATAGTCAGCTTGCACCGCACTTGCACAATTTAATGCTATAGCATTATGTCTACGTCCCATTACAACAAACACGCAGCAACGGTTAAAAGCCTGCATACTTGGCATAATATTATAATAGCAATCACAGCACGCCTTGACAGCTGTATGAAACCCAAGGCTGTATTCACTAACATCGACATCATTATCTATCGTTGCTGGAACAAATATTGTTCTTACTCCATTGGCTGCAAGTTGCTTAGCCCCTTTGAAAGAGCCATTTCCTCCAAGCACAACTACGAGGTCATAGTTTTTTGCATTTTCTACTGCTTTCATGAAACTCTTTTCGGTAGCAAACTCTGGGCAACGAGAACAATAGATGCAGCTTCCTGCCTCGTTTTCGACCTCAAAAGGTTTATACTCCTCAATAGGTGCAATGTCGTTGTTAATAAGCCCACGGAACCCCGCCTTAACACCATAAACTTGTCCCTTAAATTTTCTTGCAAGTTCAGCAATAAATTTATTCATTCCTGGCGCATCGCCGCCACTTGTAAGTATCGCAATTTTCATTATTTTTCTCCTTAAGTTATTTTAACACATATATCTCGTTCAAGCAAATCTTTTTGCTATCTTATTATCACATTCTGGTCGCCAAGAAGCCCACAAAGTTCGTTTTCAAGATAGTTATTTATATCCACCTTGCATGAAAACGCCAAACTTTTGTTCTGAGAAGTGCATTTACAAAGTACTGGGGAATTGCCCGGATAAGAATGTAAAATTCGCGTAACTTTATCGTACATATCTATATCTTTGGTATCAAAACGCAGAAATACTTTGCGCTCCTGCTTTCCATCATCTTGCCCTACTTTTTCCCAAGGATAAACGCTTTCAGCAATGATGCAAGGTGTTTTGCCCGGTCTTATTGACACGCGCCCACGGATGGTAACAAGTCCGTCCTCAACAGCAACATCTTTGTATTTGTTGTAAGCACGTGCAAACAGCATGACATCAAACGAACCATACATATCCTCTATAGTAAGAATCGACATATTGCCCATCTTTGTCTGTTTTTTAGATGCTGCAGTAATCATACCGCCACAAGTAACCGCATCCCCGTCATGAATTTGGTCAAACTGCTCCATAATCTCCACGCCTTCATCCTCAAACTCTCCACCTTCCTCTCCAGTAGTGTCTTGGTCTGGAAGCATATCTGAGGTAAAGTTGAAAGCGTCATATTTGTCAAGATAGTCATCAAGCGGATGCCCTGAAAGATAGATGCCGACATACTCTTTTTCATATTTAAGTAGGGTTTCTTTGTTGAACTCTTTAATGTTTGGATATTCAACAGCATTAACAGTCTGAGCGGCATCTTCAAAAGTTTCGAACATTGAAAACTGTCCCGTTGCACGATTCTTTTTGTCATGCACAGCCCTATCCATAACAAGTTCATACACAGCCATAAGTTGTGAGCGAGTCACCCCAAAGGTATCAAACGCTCCACTTACAATAAGGCTTTCAATAAGCCTCTTGTTAAGGACCCCAACATTACGATTGACAAAGTCCTCAAAACTTTTATATAGCCCATTTTCGTCACGCTCTTTGATTATCTCATCAACAACGCCCGTGCCCACGTGTTTGAGCGCACCGATACCAAAGCGAATATTACCATTTTCAACACGGAACTCAGTACGGCTTTTATTAATATCTGGTGGGTAGATTTCCATACCCTCTTTACGCGCATAGTTGGTGTAGTGTTTAACACTATCAGCGTTGGAAATTCTGGTATTTAATACCGCCGTTAGGTATTCAACCTCATAATGTGCTTTAAGATAGCCTGTTTGGTATGCAACATACGCATAGGCTGCCGCGTGCGACTTATTGAATGCATAGCCTGCAAACTTAGCCATCTGGTCAAACACTTTTTTTGCAACTGCAGGGTCATGACCAAGTTTGATAGCCCCTGGGATAGGTGCTTTTACGCCTGTTGGGTCCTCCCAACCATTGATGAACTTAGCCTCTTCTGGTGGCAAAAGCTCTGCCTTTTTCTTACCCATAATACGGCGAACGACATCCGCCCCGCCAAGACTGAAACCTCCCATAACCTGAAAGATTTTCATAACCTGTTCTTGGTATACAATACAACCATAGGTAGTTTTCAAAATAGGCTCTAAACATGGGTCATCGTATTCAATATGTTCTGGGTCTTTTTTCCCTTTAATAAACTTTGGAATAAAGTCCATTGGCCCTGGACGATAGAGTGAAATGCCCGCGATTACGTCTTCAAGACAGGTTGGCTGCAAGTCCTTCATAAACCGTTTCATACCACCACTTTCAAGCTGGAACACGGCCTCAGTATTGCCTGAACTGATAAGTTCAAACACGGCAGGGTCATCATAATCCATCTTGGTAAAGTCAATTACAACATTGTGGTCCTCACGGACATATTGAATTGCTTTGTAAATATCATCAAGAGTCTGCAATCCCAAGAAGTCCATTTTAAGCAATCCTAAGTGCTCAAGCTCGGTCATATCAAACTGGGTTACAATATCCTCGCCACTTTTTGCAAGAGGGACATATTTATCAACCGCCTCTGGTGCAATCAAAACGCCCGCAGCGTGCATTGACATATTTCTCGGCACTCCCTCAAGCTTGATTGCCATATCAACTATCTTTTTGACCATCTCGTCCTCGTCATACATCTGACGAAGTTCGGTTATCATATATTGTTTATCTTCTTCCTTGCCGGTTGTGCCAAAGTACGCTCCTAACACTGGAGGCTTCTTAAGCGGCTTCCCCGGAATCTCTTTTGTTATTTTATCGACTTCTGAATAAGGATAACGCAAAACTCTCGCGACATCCTTAATCGCATTCTTAGCTTGCATATTACCAAAGGTTACGATGTTGGCCACATGGTCCTCGCCATAACGGCGTTTTGCATAGTCAATAACCTCGCCGCGTCTATCACGACAGAAGTCCACATCAAAGTCGGGCATAGATACGCGTTCTGGATTGATGAAACG
>JAMPED010000085.1 GCA_023665325.1 Acetobacter sp. | reverse complement strand
GATGTTTCAAAATCGCTTATCTCAATCTTTAATATTTTCTCACAAGCCAATAAATATATTGAACAGACTGAGCCTTGGGCAATCGCAAAGGATGAAAATAAAAAGGCTGTTCTTGCTGGAGTAATGAGAAACCTTTTAGAGGCTATTAGAATTGGAGCAGAACTTTTGCAACCATTCTTGCCAGACTGTGCAAGCAAAGTGCTTACGGCTCTTCATGTAGAGAGTAGCATATTTGGAGATATGGAAAACTATTATGCGCTTAAAGAGGGGGATACAGTTGACCCACTTGCGATTTTGTTCCCTCGCCTTGATATTTCAGCCGAGCTTGAGAAACTTAGCAATATGTAAATGACAATAAAAAAACAACCACAAAATGTGGTTGCTTTTTTGTTTAAATATTATGCACCTTCGCCTTCACCATCAGGGGTAAGTTCTGGGTTATCCTCGTCTTCGTCTGTTGGAAGAATAATTGGTGTTCCTTCGCCTTCACCTAATCTATTATGGGCTCTCATTTCAAGTGCATCTCTAGTTTGAGGCATGCCTTCTACAATAGTTTGAACCTTGTTTGCTACAAGCTTTGCAACTTCCTTATCTGAAAGTAACGCATCCCAAGTCTTTTTATCCAAGCTTGCAGCATTTATCCCAAGCTCGTCAAGTACTTCTTTCAGTACAGCAGCCAAAGATTTAAGTTCGTCAATGGTGTTAGTGTTTCCTTTAAGCCCAGGGATGTCAGTTTTGCCGGTAATAATTGCTCTGATAAAGTCGCTATTATCAGTGATTCCTGTTAAGAAGTCGTCTAAAACTTTTCCTAAAGAATCAAACCTTTTGCTTTCTTGTTTTGCCTCTTCTGCGGCAGCTCCTGCTGCGGCAGCTGTTTTACCAGCGGTTGTAGCTCTTCTCCTTGCGTTTGCCTTCTCTTTAGCGTCAGTTGTGCTTTCAGCAACTGCACGAGCGTCCTTTTGCTTCTGCTCTGCGCTCTTTTGTCTTGATGTTTCTTTCTTAGAGTCAGCCTCTTTCTGTCTAGAAGCTTTATAAGCCTCTTTTCTTAAAGCAGAGAGGGCTTTTTGTGCAAGTTTAATTAAACCTGTACTTACAGTAACTTTTGAACTTGCCTTCGCCTTCTTCACCTTCTCTTTACGGGTTTCCTCTTCTTCAGGAGAAGGAGGTACTGCATCTGGCAGAACAAATACATGTCCGAAATCTATAGGTAGCAAGTCGGCTTCTGGCTCGTAGTGTATTCCTCTTTCATCTTGAAGAATTTGTTTTGCACATTGGAGAGCTTTATCAACGGTCTCCTCAATGGATTCTTCATCCTCAATGGTGTGAAGCTCTTTGTTAAGAGGGTTTACGATTGCAAAAAGTGTGCTTTCTTTAAGTTCAAGCCCAAGTCCGTCTGCAAGGAAAAGGAGGGTCATATATTCTTGAGTAAGTTTTTCATTATTTGAGAATGCGGTGTTAATTTTTCCAGTAGCAACATCAAAAGTCCTTGGAGAAATTAAGCCTTGGATTCTTCTCATTGCTGAGAAATTGCCGTTTTTGTCGCCCATTTCAAGAAGTTCGCAAATGCCCTTGCCAGGGATGTAGGTTGCATCTTTAATAAGTCTTCTTGCAGTTCCCTCTTCGTCGATATAGAACATAGGGCTGTTTGTTTCGTTAGTAATGCCTGTTGGAATATCCTCACTCTTAGTAGGGATTGCAGAAATGAGGTGGATAAGTGAAACGTCATGGAAATACTTTGTAGCGCCTTTAGGGTCTGCTCCCTCTCTTGTCAGGAGTCTGTTTGTCATAGCGATAACTTGAGCTTTAAGTTCTCCAACTCCCATGTCTCCATTTGCATAATTGCGATTAAACTTACCTTTATCTTCAATCATGGCGATTACAAGAGGTTCCATTATCTTTTCGTATTCGCGTGCAGCCTCGGTATCAAGAGTGCTGCTAACTTTAGCTTTAACGATTGATGCAATAATTATTGCGACTGTGCTATCAGTAGAGGCTGGCTCAAGAGCGCTAAGGGTAGACACAAAGTAGTCTTTTAAAGCCGCTGGGTCGATAGTTCCGTCACCCTCACTAAATAGTGGGCATCTATCCATATTATCAAGAATATCGCGGATAGTGTAATTCTTTTTGATTGTTGCTAAATACTTTGCGGCATTATTAACTCTATCAGCATATTTCTTTGCTGCCACGTCACCGTTCTGTCCAGCAATAGCCTTTTCCTTAAGTTCGTCCACAAGTGCGTCACAGTCAAGACGAGAATAAGCAAGGCTTGATGTTAAAGACTCGCTATAAAATTTAGGACTGATTGATGAGTGTTGCAATCCTCTAATAATCTCTTTACGCAAAGAAAAGTATCTTTTTTGTAAGATAGTGCTAACGATATTTTTTACCGTTGATTTTGAATCCATAGTTTCCCTCCTATTTATTTCATACCTATTATACCACTGTTTTTCATGTTTTTCAAGGGGGTAAATAGAAAAACCGGCATAAAAAACGCTGTTTTTGCCGGGTTTTTAGGATTATATTCTAATTTATCTACTTTTTTGATAGCTGCAAATCGAAAAATTTTTCTATATTATCACGCTTTACTTTTACGCTCACTTTGTCGCCGGCATCGTAATTAAAGAGCGCAACTCTTAGGTCTTGCATACTCTTAATTATATGCTCATCAAGGGCGGTAATGACATCGCCTTTTTGCAACCCCGCCTCAAGTGCTGGGCCGGAAGCATCAACAATGTATACTCCATCTTGTCCTAAAGCCTGTCCGTAGACTTTTGCAATATCACTATCAAAACCGAATACTCCAAGGTATGGAGGGGTATAGCTTTCATCCTCCATGATTCTCTTTAATATTGCGCTGCCAACTTCAATAGGGTTTGCAAAACCAAGTCCTTCGCCCTCTGAAGCTTTGAGAGTGTTGATTCCCACCACTTCACCATAGGCATTTATGAGTGGGCCGCCACTATTCCCAGGGTTGATGCTGGCGTCATGTTGAACAAGGCATTGCAAGAAATTGCTGCCGTTTTTGCTTTCAACTTCAAGAGTTCGATTCAGTGCAGAGACAATCCCTTTTGTTACGGTATGTTTAAACTGAAGTGTGAGTGGAGTTCCCAGTGCATAAACTGGCTCGCCCACGCGGAGTTCTTGACTCTTTCCCGCGCGCAAATATGGAATTTGCCTTGAGGACTTTAGTATTGCAAGGTCAAGCCCAGCGTCTTTCCATAGCACCTTGGCAGAGCCAGTCGTTTTGTCGGCATAGTATA
>JAMPED010000084.1 GCA_023665325.1 Acetobacter sp. | reverse complement strand
CGCTAAAGCTCTACGGAACCACCGGCCTAGCCGGTGGTTTTCGGAATACAAAAAATAGGCGGTTCTTCACCGCCCCAAAAGATTTATTTCTTTTTCAGCAAATGATATTGCCAAAGAATAAGCGTCGCAATATACGGCAAAAACATCTCACTTGATTCCTCAAGTAATTGACAAATCGTATAAACTTCATCTGACAACGGCACCCCATTATGCGCTTTACGCCAATTAGATGGAAAACGGTCAATAATCTTTGCACAAACCCCAACCGTACACAACACAGCAATTGACCACGTCACAGTATTAAGCTTAAAAAATGACTGCAACAAATGCTTTGAATATTTAATTGCTAAATACAAAACTGCACCAGCAACCACTAACAACATAAAACCAAATACAATTTTCTCCCCCAATGGGTTATTCGGATTTAAGAAAAAACGAGACTTAAACGGTGTCGTATCTGTTTTAGATAAATGATGCTGAATTCCTTGTTCTCTTAACAACGCACACAGCGCTAAAAACAAATAAATCCCCCAGCTTTTGATATTATCCCGATAATCATCAGCAACTACCAACAACACCGCAATCAAAACCAAATATCCCAAATGCGTAAAAATTTCAATTAGTTCTCCCTCTGTTGTCAAACGCAGCACCTCTGCCGGAAAACCAAAATAAATAACACCCATAAAAGCAAGCCATAACACCAAAAAACTAACTGGCATAAAAAATGGCGATAAAAATATTTTCTTTAACATAACGTCCTCTAAAAAAGTCCAATCAAGATAAAAATACACAATTTAATATCGTAGCATAACTAAAAATATCAGTTTATTAACAGCAAAAACACCTAACAACGTATTTATATTACCAAACAATCTTTGCATTTTTTTCTAAAACAGCAACAATCCGTTTAAGTACACTCTGCTCCACAAACTCACCTTTTCTAAGCCAAATAGCCGCATTTACCCCATCTAAAACATAATATGGAGAAACCCGACGATACCCTTTTTCCATCACTGCAACACTATCCGTAATATCTATTCTTTCGCCAGAAAATGCTGCAACATCTCCCTCATACACACAATCCACCACCACCTGCGGTTTTAATTTTTCTTTGCCTGTCATAAACAGATAATACACCTCTGCCCCACCAGCAATATAAATATCTTCTTCCAATTCAGCTAAAGCTTTTTGAGAACTGATAACGCGATGATGTACTTCATCCCATACTTCATAATCAGTCTTTGACGTCATCACATACATTTTGCTCCCGTCAATTGTTCGATTCGGCAAACTCTCATATGTCTTCCGCCCACATACAACCGTCTGCTCTTTAACCACAGCTAAAAAACGCTCCGTATCGCTTGAAATCTGCCAAGGAATATGTGAACCAATTCCAATAAGATTATCCCCCTTATGCCTACACCACATTGCAACAACAGTCATCTTAAAAACTCCTTTATCGGTGCATAAGACTTCCGATGCTCCGGTGTCACACCAAATTGTTTTAGCCCTTCAATATGCGCTTTTGTACCATATCCTGCATTTTTTTCAAATCCATACCCCGGATATTTCTGCGCCATATCTTCCATCAAACGATCCCTATACACCTTTGCTAAAATAGATGCTGCCGAAATCGAATAAGATTTTGCATCACCTTTAATGACAGCCTTTGTCTGAAATCCAAAATTCTTCGGTTCCCGATTCCCATCCACTAACACTAATTGCGGTTTCACACCGGCTACTTCCACAGCTCTTTTCATCGCTAAAAACGAGGCATTCAAAATATTGACATCGTCAATTTCTTGAGCCGATGCTTGTCCGATTCCAAGTTTCATCGTCCCCTTACGTTGCTCTTCCCAAAGAAGATTATACAACATCTCACGCTTTTTTTTCGAAAGTTTTTTCGAGTCGTTCAAATTCTCAAGCAAATATTCATCAACATCGCGACTAATAAAAACAGCGCATCCCGCTACTACCGGACCAACCCACGGTCCACGTCCCGCTTCATCCACTCCAGCAACCATACCATTAACAGCATCTTCTAATAAAAAATCAGGCATCAACAAACTCCTTTATTATGTTTGCATAATGCCTGATATACTTTGAAAAAACAAGCTTTTTATTAGTTTTTCAGCACTTTAAGCCCCTCATATTCCGCCTCGATTATCCCCCCAACAACCACTGCTACATTCGGATATCCAGCATCTTCAAACTTTTCTGCCACCTCAGAAGCCACCCCACCTGATGTACAGAGAATATTCACCAATTTTTCCCCTTGTGGATTATATTCTGCCATAAACCTATCTGGGTCAACTTCATCTGCTTTAATTGTAATATGCGGCAAAGCCAAGCGCTCCTGAGCATATTCTGTTTCGCCGCGCACATCTAAAATAATCGAATTTGTATCCAAACTTTCTGGTTTAACAAAATGCATTCATTCCTCCTCTGCTACCACGTAGAAATAGCCTTCCCCACACTGTATTAAACCTCAATTTTAGTTATAGAAAAAGGCGGCTGAAACACAACCGCCTTATCTCTCAATAACCATAGAAGAAACTACACACCCAAAATGCTATATTCAATTCCTGTATCATTCACCTGTAAAATCTCAAGTGTAATACCATCTAATGAAATTCTTTTATCAGAAACAGGAAATGTATATGTCTTGTGCTCTTCAATTGAAGAACCACCCTCTGGCTTAATTGAAATAAAATCAAATACCATCCGATTATTGCTGACACCTTTATAACGGACTTCAAAACCAGAAATAACAGCTTCTTCGCCCATCCGACGTTCCATATCATTCTCAAACTTTAATTCATCTGGTTCCAAAATAAAAGATGTTTCGAGTAATGCCAAACGATCATTATAGATTCGCCCAACACGCGGATACACATCCCCTCTACTATCAATCAATACCACATCTCCTAAACGATTCGGTTCAAGCAAACGATATACTTTATCGTTAATCTTAGTTTCCCCAATTGCCCGATAAACCTTCTCATCTGAAAATTCAACTGGAACTGTATATGATACTAAAGCCCCTTTCATATTTGGACGAACAAATTCATCTGAAAAAACTTCTTTTTGCAAAATCTTAGATGAAACAACCATTCCACCCGGAATAGCGTGTTTAACTACACCTATTTTAAAATCACTAACCGTTTCTGTTTCTTTGCTTACACTAGCAAACTCATCAACATCATAGTAACGAATATTGTAAGTATAAAAAAAGTCATTAAACGTATTACGCCGCCCTAAAGTATAATCTCCCTTCAAATAAACACAGGAAGATAATGCTACTAAAACCAAACCGATAAATATTTTTTTCATAATATAATCTCTTTTTTAACGTTTT
>JAMPED010000083.1 GCA_023665325.1 Acetobacter sp. | reverse complement strand
CTTAAAAGCGCGCAACAAGGCGCGGCTGATTGAGGACTTTTCATATAAGGTTAAGCTTTGCTGCAACGGGCGGGAGATAGAGGAAGAGGGCTATCTTGACAGCGGCAATATGCTTTGTGACCCAGTGACAAAGCGCCCAGTGGTTTTGATAAGTTTTGATGTGTTTGCAAAACTCTATTCGAACATCAATTACCTAAGTGCCTTTATGAAAAATATTGACACGAAAATACTTTGCGAGGGGCATTACATAAAGATAAACTCGGTGGGCAGTGGAACGAGTATACTTGTGTTTACGGCGGATTTTTTGGAGGTTTCACGCGAGGAGCAAAGTCGGCGTTATGAAAAGGTCTCTCTGGGGTTATCCTTTTCGGGGTTCGAGCGGGCGTTTGGCAAAGGGATTTTGCTTAATAGCGAATTTATTTAAGGAGGCAAAATGAGATTAATTTACAGAATTAAGCTGTTTTTATATAATTTATTCCATAAAAAGAGCTTATTTAATGTTAAAAACATAGTTTGTTTTGTTTGTGGCAATGAGGAGCTGCCTCAGCCATTAGAGCTTGAGGAAGAAGAATCGCTCCTCCTTGCCAAGGAGCGTGGGGACGAGCTTGCCTCGGCGCGGCTGATTGAACATAATCTACGCTTGGTGGTTTACATTGCAAAAAAGTTTGACAAGACCGGCATTGAATTTGAGGACTTGATTTCGATAGGCTCGGTGGGGCTGATAAAAGCAATCAAGACCTTCAAGCTGGACAAGAATATTCGACTTGCCACCTATGCGTCACGCTGCATTGAGAACGAAATCCTGATGCAGATAAGAAAGATAAGCAAGCTTAAGCAAGATGTCAGTCTTGATGCACCAATCTTCAGTGATGGCGAGGGAAATGAATTAATACTTTCTGAGATTATGCCCAATGAGGAAGATGAGGTGGGCTCTGCTATGGAGCTTTCTGCCGACAAGAAAGTGGTCAGTGACCTCATCTCAACTCTTAATGTGCGCGAGCAGGAGATTATGATTCTTCGCTATGGCCTAGAGGGGCAGGACGAGCTGACGCAGCGTGAGGTGGCGGAAAAACTAGGGATAAGTCAGAGTTATATTTCGCGGATTGAAAAGAAGATTTTAGGCGATATGAAAGTTAAGCTGGAGGAACTGCGATATTACTAGTTTATACGAAAAATAATCGCGAAAATTTAAATTATTTTTGTATTTTTGTCAGCTGTGAATTTTTTGCTGCGTAATTATTAACAATATTCTCTGAAAATGGAGGGGAATATGGCGTCAAGAGTTATAATTGCGGGCGTTGACACGGCTAAGCTGCCCAAGTTAAGTAATGCGGATATAACTGAGCTGATGAAAAAAGTTAAGGCGGGCGACCAGTATGCGCGCGACTGTTTTGTGGTGGCAAACCTTCGCCTAGTGCTTTCAGTTGTTCATCGTTTTGGGGCGCGTGGCGACAAGGCGGATGATATGTTTCAAGTGGGATGCGTGGGGCTTATGAAAGCCATTGACAACTTTGACGAGACGCTTAATGTCAAGTTCTCAACCTACGCCGTGCCTATGATTATCGGAGAGATAAGGCGATTTTTGCGCGACAACAACTCTGTTAGGGTGTCTCGCAGTTTACGCGATATTGCATATCGTGCGTTGCAAGCGAAAGAACAGCTTGCCAAGAAGAGTGTAGAAGAGCCGACCGTTGAAGAAATAGCCTCCGCTATTGAGGTCTCGCCAAAGCTTGTGACCTTTGCACTTGATGCGATAAGTGAAACGGTTTCATTAAACGAGCCGATATATAATGACGGCTCTGATACTATTGCACTCTTAGACCAAATTGCCGATGTTAAGCACAGCGATGAAAGTTTGCAGGAAAAGATTTCCATTCATGACGCCATCAAGACTTTATCGGGGCGCGAGAAAGAGATTTTGATGATGCGCTATTATGTGGGCAAGACGCAGATGGAGGTCAGTGAGGAGATTGGGATAAGTCAAGCGCAGGTATCGCGCCTTGAGAAGAACGCGCTGCGGTCGATAAAAAGTTATTTGGAGTAAGCAGAATAAAAAAAGTTGTTTTCTAGCTGGTTTCGGCTTACGCCTGCAAAGGCGTCGAAAACAACTTTTTTATTCTGGTGCTTATGCAAAAGACTGCGAAAAATTAATCTATCTTTTTCGTTTTATTGAAGCCAGCAAAGGCGTCGAAAATAAAAAAGCGCGGGAAGCGCTTAGTCATCTTTTGGTGGAGTGGATAGGATATATGGATTAGTTGGTGCTGTCTGACCGCGCAATTCAACCAGTATGGCGTCCTCGCCAACCTTAACTACGCAGCCATAAGGAATAAATATTTGAGAGGAGTTTTTAAATACATTCCAAAAGGTTTTTTCGCCGGGGACGACAAGTCCGAGGACTCTGCCGCTTTGCAGTTCAAACACCATATCCACGATATGTCCGAGGCGGCGCCCATCGACGACATTGACCACTTCTTTGCACCTTAACTCTAAAAATGAAGTTTCCACACCTTAATTGTATGACGGGGAGTGACAAATAATGACAAAAAGAAAAAAGTCTAAGCTATTTAGACTTTCTTTTTTCTTTGTCGTTTAGGTTATGAACAAATTTGCAAGTTATGTCAAACAAGTTTCCGTCTGGGAATCGAACAAATATACTTGTGCCCATATTTGTCACTTGTGCAAAAAGCTCGTCTCTAATAAGTGTATACACAACCTGTGTAAGTTCCAAAAGTTTTTCTTCCATAGTTTTTACCTCCTTTATATTAGTGCGTCGTTTAGAACACAAGCTCATTATATATCAAATTATTTTATTATGAAAGTGAATTCGGAGGTATATAATGAATAATTTGTCGAACTTTAGCGAAGTGCTAGATGATTTAATGAAAGAGAAGGATATTAATATTTCTAACTTGGCTAAGGAGTCTGGTTTGTCTAAGGGCATTATCAGTGTAGCACTTAGAGGTGTTTCTGAACCGGCAGTTAAGACAATAGTTAGGTTAGCAAAATATTTTAATTGCTCTGTTGAGTATATATTGGGTAGAACTTTGGAAAGGACAATAGTAAATGCCTTTGATTCCAATATGAAATTTTACGATAGATTTGATAAATTACTGAAAGAAAATAAAATGACTTATTATAGACTAAAGAAAACTATAGACTTGCCGCATAGTAATTATGATTGGAAAAGAGGTGCGTTACCGAATTTATCAAACTTGATTGCTATCGCAGATTACTTTTGTGTTTCTACTGACTATTTATTGGGGCTCAGTGATAAGAGGTAGTTCTTCGATTAGAGGAGATGGATAATGTTAGAGATTCTTCGCGTTCGCTCAGAATGACAGTGTGGGGAAGGCTTTGTGAGTATGAATGGTCGAGATAAAGTAACAGCCTCTGGGCTGTCATTCAGAGGCAAGGCGTTAGCCGACGCCGTGGAATCTCTTGCAGGTCATCTTCCTTTATTCTTCTAGAGTTGATATATCATGAGGCTTC
>JAMPED010000082.1 GCA_023665325.1 Acetobacter sp. | reverse complement strand
AACGATATATGCAAAATCTTGCAATCAAGTTGGAGGAATTGTTGGAAATAGTAGCGGCACTATTACAAATTGTTATAATCTAGGAGATGTAACTGGGTATAGCGGTGTTGGTGGAATCGCAACGGAAAAAGCAACAATTACTAATTGTTATAATTTGGGGAGTGTGACAATTGGTAGTAGAGGTGGTGGTATTATGTCTGGAGGTAGTGGCTCTTACCCACGAGTTATAAATTGTATAAATATGGGAAAGATGACGGGAGGTTATGCTATCCTTGGAAAAGATTATAATGCTTATTTTGGAACTGCAACCAATTGTTATTATGGTGGCAACTGTACTAGTACAGCGGATGGTTCAAGCGCAAACAGTAGTATAAAGATTGAAAATATAAATACTGATGCCTATGCGAAAAATGAGGCTTGGTATACTGATTCTGCGAACTGGAATGCAACATATCCATGGGATTTTGATAATGTATGGGAGATTAATAAAGATTACAATGATGGATTTCCAGTGTTTAAATGGCAAGTAATCCGCAACTGGACACAACTTTCTGACACCTCATGGGAAGATGAAACCGACGGTACAACCGAGGCGACAGCATACATTATTGACACCCCAGAAAAACTCGCTGGGCTTGCCGCACAAGTAAACGCAGGACAAAGTTACGCAGGCAAATACTTTAAGCAGACTGCAAATATTGACTTAGGCGGCTATGAGTGGATTCCTATTGGCTTTAGTTATGAGTCTGCAGACTATGTGGTGGATAATAAAAACTTTGAAGGAAGCTATGATGGGCAGAACTATGTGATAAGCGGGCTAAGTTTGGAAGCTCCAAATGCATATAATGGGACTGGCTTGTTTGCATCAATCTATAATGCGACAATAAAAAATATTAATATTCAAAATGCGGCAGTGGGGTCAACAAGAAGTAGTGCTTCGTATGTTGGAACTATAGCAGCAAACGCGTACGGCTCAAGTGTAATAGAAAATTGTCATGTAAGCAATACCTCTGTTTATGGAAATTATAATGTCGGAGGAGTTGTTGGTAGATGCTGGACAGGACCTACAATCAAGAATTGTTCTTTTGATGGCTATGTAAGTGGAAATTCTCAGCAAGTTGCTGGTATTGCTGGATATTTCAGAGGAGCACTTATTGAGAATTGTTATAATACGGGCATCATAAAAGCTCAGGCTGTGGTCGGAGGAATTGCTGGCTATGTTGACGGTTCTTTAGGCAGAGCAACGATTAATAATTGTATTTCTGATGGCAGCATTGAAGGCGATACGCATATAGGAGCACTGGTGGGTTGGCTTGTGTATGGCAGTACTATTAAAAACAGTGCGGGGTATGGGTTTATTCGTTACTATTCAGAACTTGAAGATATGGGAAGTGGTCCTTTTGCTGGAGGTATTATCGGCCATGTACTTGCAAACTACGACGGGGTGACTATGAATATTATAGAAAACTGCTCCTTTGTTGGTGGATGTAACAGACAAATTGATCCGTTCTTTGCCAGTGACTCAACAGGGTATAGCTCAAGTTCGCTCTATGCTTACATTAACGGCAAAGGCTATTACTCATCAGGCGACTTCTCGGGCTGGGCATTATGCGGCGATATGAATGATGGCTTGCCATTGCAAGAATCTCTCTACGCCGTTGCTCAATTTGGTGATAGTGTGGATGCAAGTTGGTTTGCAAATAAAGGCTTTGAAAAAGCTTAATAAAAAGAGACGACATTGTCGTCTTTTTTGCTGCTAGTATAAAAATGTCGAAAATATGCACAATAATCTTGAAAAAAGAGGTTATTATGGCTAAAAAAACGGCAGAAAGCGAAGATAAGGGCAAAAAGAAAGGTAAATGTGGCTCATTTGTATGGCTGATGAGCGTATCCTTTTTGGCAGTGGGGCTACTTCTTTTTTGTCAGTTTTATTTTGGGGATGGGTTGACTGACAAGACCACTTTTTATCCCAACACGCACATAAACGGCATTGATGTTTCGGGCATGACCAAGCGAGAGGCGGAAGAGGTTGTTTCAAGCAAGTTGCTTTCTGAGCGGGAAGAGATTGACCTTACTCTGACTGCGGGAGAACAAAGCTGGGATATAAAAGGTGAGGAATTTGAACTATGCGGAGCGTTTGAAGAGCCTATTGCCAGAGTTCTTGCTTATGGGCGCGAGGGCAATGCCTTCCAGAAAAAGAAAATTGAAAACAAGATAAAGTCGGAAGGGCTTAATGTAAACATTTCATACAATACTTTGCTTGGTGGCATAGACGAACGGCTTGATGAGATAATCTCGCAGGTGGAGCGAGAAGGGCAGACGCCAAAGATTAGCTTTGAGCCAGATAAGACTCCAATGTTTCGCGTCAGTGACAGCATAAAAGAAATTAAGGTTGACCGAGTGGAGCTTCAGTCACTTATCGATAATGCGCTTGAAAATGACCTTAAGGCAACGATTGCGATTCCGTTTACTGAGATTACACCAGAGATTGACGGGGAGCAAATGCTGAAAGCAATAGCTTTGCGCTCCAGCTTTAAGACGAGTTATGCTACTTCTTCTGCTGACCGTAAGCACAATGTCAAAAGGGCGCTTTCTTGTTTCAACGGAATGATTGTTGAGCCGGGGCAAGAAGTGTCGTTCAATGCGACGACTGGGGCTCGCACAGTTGAAAACGGTTACAAAACTGCCAACATTATTGTAGGAGGAGTCTATACAGCTGGTGCTGGCGGCGGAGTCTGTCAGGCGTCGACAACTCTTTACAACGCGTTGCTACTTTCTGGCATTGATGTTTTGGAAGTGAGTCATCACTCATTGCCGGCGTCCTATGTTCCGCTTTCTTTTGATGCTATGGTGTCGGAGGGATTTTCTGACCTTGTGTTCAAAAACAACCTTGACTGTCCAATCTATATCAAGGCATACGGGGATGATACTAACGCTTATGTAGAGGTTTATGGGCAAGCGCTTGAAGAGGGAGAGAAATACCAAACCCGTGTTGAGTTTGTGAAAATTCTTCCGCATAGTGGGGACAAGATTGTTCCTGACAGTAATGGGGAATATTCAAACAAAGTGCTTTACAAAGGTGAGTATTATCGCGTGAAATATCCGCGTGAGGGGTATGAGTCTAAAGGATATTTGCAACATGTTAAAGATGGCGAGGTGATTGAAGAAAAGCAGATTCGCCATGACTTCTATCAGCCTCAGTCGGGAATAGTTGTTGAAGGGACAGAAATTCTTGGCGCAGGGATGACTATTCCTCCTAGTGACATAAAAATTATTCCAGCGCAAAAGGTGACGGATTCAACTACTCAGCATATAAGAAGCCGTATTGAAAAAGCAAACCCTAGCGAATTTAACCCTTGACAAAAAGTGATTCATAAATTTGCTATTTTGAAAACATAATATATTTATGCAAAGTCAGTCGCTCACAAAAAAGCAAAAAATATTTCGCTCCGCCCTTGTTATCATATTGATTACTTTGGCTGTCGGGGCGATTTATCTTACATTGATTTTGACGGGCTGGTGG
>JAMPED010000081.1 GCA_023665325.1 Acetobacter sp. | reverse complement strand
CTGCACCTGTTGTGACAGCAAAAGCTGCAAGCAGCCAATCTGGTATTGAAAGCGCCTATACTTTCACTCTTAATGACGACTACAAATACGCTGACCCATATACCATTAAATGGTACTTAACTGGCGAAAGCGTTGATGGAACAAAATATGTTCTCACAACTGAGGACCTCGCTCTTGATGGTGTAACCCAAGGCACAAAAGCGCTCTTCAATGTAATTGATAGAACTGGTACTGAATTCTATCTTGATTTCCAAAACGTTAGCGGAACTTGGAATGTAAGTTGTGAAGTATACGATATTACAAGAACTCAAGTTCAATCAACAAGCGAAGCTATCCAAGTTAAGTCTGGCAATAAAGTTAAACAGTCTGTTCTTATTTGGTGCTTAATTGCTGGTGGCGTGGTACTTCTCGCAATCATCATCTTCATCATCGTTAAGACTGTGAAGAAAGAGAAAGTTTGGTAAATCTAATCTAAATATTAAAAAGCCTAAGCAAATTGCTTAGGCTTTTTGTTTATAAAATATTGTGCAAATTAGCCCCCATGAAATGGAGATAGCTATGGCAATAATATTTGATTGCCTCAATGCTAACCTTAAAGGCATCAATATCATCGTTTGCAATATACGATTTCATCTTGGCAATTTCCTGCCCTATTTCTTGAATACTCTTATGGTTGACCATATAACATAGGTCACTCTCGTTTTTATCCCAGTGATATTCAAGGTTGTCAACAAGCAGCGTCATATTCATACTAAGCAATACATCCTCATTTCGCTCAAGTTCCTTTTCAATCTGAAAGCAGTCATTCTGCACCTTTGTTAAGCTGTTTGAAACATACACCTCTTCAAGTATACAAATGCCAATTAAAAATAGAAATATAAGCCCAAAATTTATGTAGTGAAAGACCTTCATCGTAGCCCCTCACTTTTAAAGCTTTTGCCCTCCCCGCTCATAAGCTGCATATACGCCTCACCTGCAAGGTCAATGGTAAGGAGCAAAACCTCTTTGATTTTTTTGCCGCCATTTTGAACGATAATATCTAAGACCTCTTGCTCCTCTAGACCCGCAACCTTCATATTTTCTGTCATAACCTTTCCCTCGCTTATAAGGGTTATCGGCAGAAAACTCTCTTGCTCCTCAAGCTCAAGCGCCCCATTAGTTGCCGGAGAATACTCCGCTTTAGGCATAACACTGACCTTGCCGTTGGTTTCCATTATCGCATACTGCACCTGTGCAACGCTGAAATAACCACAAGTACGGAGCGCCGCAAGGATGTCGTCAGTTGAAAGATTAAGCTGTTTCATCGCTTTGTAATCTAAACCTTTAGGGTTAATTATAATGACAGGCTTACCACTTATCACGCGAGAGAAAGTTGAACTAAGCTTAGTCACCAGAGTGATGATAAAGTGAAGCACTGACAGCGTAAGAAGAGGTATCACCCCATGAAGTACGGGTACTGACACTTCCGCCATTGGGATGGTGGCAAGGTCAGCAATTATCAAGGTAAGCACCAGTTCAAAGGGTTGCATTTGCCCAATCTGACGCTTGCCCATAAGTCTAAACACTATCAGCACAATTAGGTATATTATGATTGACCGTACTATTATCGTTAACATACCCCTATTATGAGCAAATTGTAAATTTTAATCATAACTTTTAGCGTTTTTTGGAAAATAATCGGCGTAGAGATAAAATTTTACTGTTCTTAATTGAAAACTTAGACTTTGCCATAACCACACAATAATGCACATCTATCACGTTGAACACTGCACAAAGAAGTACAAATGCAAGGACTCCCACCCCGCCGCCTATTGCAAGTGTAAAAAATAGTGGTAAGAACTGGTTACATAAACTTGCAACGAAACCCGAAAGCGCGGCTGCAGGAACTATCAAAAGAATCATTGTACAAAGCGGCTTTAATATGTTGAGTGGGGCTTTGATTTTGCGTTTTAGCATTATCGAGTTTAATAAGGCAGTAATTAAAAAACTTATTCCCATACCATAGACAAGTGCATTGATGCCCACCAGTGACGGCAGTATCCACAACGCCGCAAACATAAATACAGCACCAACAACATAGTTGATAAACGACTTAACCTCCATCCCTAGAGAATTCAGTAATGCTGATGTTATATTCGTTATGCCAAGCGGTATCAACACCCATGCTGAAGCCTGCAGGAGCGTTCCACTGAGTACATTGTCATAAAGAAACACCCCCGCAAACTCGCCAAGTGCGAGATATACTGGCACAAAGAGACAAGATATGAAAAGTGAAAAGATAATTGAAGTGCGCACCCTTCCTTCGATATGCGCCTTATCATTTTGAGCCACCGCCGCCGACATATCAGGTATAAGAGCGGTTGAAAGCGAGCCAATTATCGTGGTTGGAACAAACAAAAGCGGTACAGTCATTCCGACAGCCACACCATAGATTGCCATTGCTTGCGACGAGGTGTAACCAATCGCAATAAGCCTTGCTGGAATAATAAGCGCGATAAGCGGCTGAATAAAACTTCCCGCCACCCTTATACCAGTAATCGGGGTTGACTGCTTAACAAGTGGCTTAAATATCTTTTTACTAGGTTTTCCTACTTTGCCGCCGTATATGAAAAATAGAACAAGCACAAATATCATTGACAGCACACACGCGATTGTTAAACTCCATGCGATTGAGGTTGCACTCTCAATAACTGACAGTGTTCCGCCCAATAGCAACACGCAGGCAATAATACGTACCACCTGTTCAAACAGTTCACTCACACAGAGCGCAAAATAGTTGTTTTGTCCCCAGAGCGCACCACGAAACACACTGTAAACTGCCGAAAAGATTAAGGATGGCAAAAGCACAATTAAGATTTGAATGCAACGCTCATCAGTAAACAGTTTTGCAAATAGCCCCTTAAAGGCAAAGACAATTAAACATAAAACAAGACTTATCACAATCGAAAAGATAAGCGAAACGGCAACAAGTGCCCCCTCCTCTTTATTCTCTTTCTTAGCGCGATACCCAGCCGTCATTCGAGAGATAATCAGCGGCAAACCGCTTGCAACAATTGTCAAAAGCACGCCAAAAATGGAATATGCCACTTGATACATACCAAGTGCCTCTGCCCCAACCTTGCGAGAAAGATAGATTCGGAATAAAAAGCCAAGCACACGCGTGACAACTGAGAAGAAAGTTATCAGCGCCACTGTTTTGAATAAAGATTTCATATTTTCTCCTAGATATATGTGTATTAAGTTTGTCCGCTAAATAATACAATACAACAAGGAGAAATTATGAAAAAGACGAAAAATTCAATCTATATTGTTGAGACTGGAGATACTCTTAACTCTATTGCCGCAGAATATAATATCAACCCAACAAAGATTTTACTTGCCAACAACTGCACCCCAAAAATGATAACCCAAGGCATGGTGCTGTTTATACCAACCTCTCATTTATCTTGAGCAGTAAATAGTATAGAATGCTTCGACACTCCCTAAACCGTCATTCAGAGCGGAACAAGTGTAACGAGTGGAGCGAAGAATCTTCGGGTCCCC
>JAMPED010000080.1 GCA_023665325.1 Acetobacter sp. | reverse complement strand
AGACTTTGAATGAAGAAAGGCTGAACATTGGCTCTAAGTTTACTATTGGTGCTTTTGCGGGCAGCTTAGTTGGAGGGTCAACCATTTCAAACTGTGTAAGCCAGGCCAGCGTTAAACTCTATTCAAATGTAACAAGTGAGCAACTTGTGAAGGCTGGCGGGCTTGTTGGGCGCATTGACAATTCCCAGATTATTTATGCAATTTCTTATACTAGTATTGAATACTTTGCAACAAGTGAAAACATTAAGTTCTATAACGGCGGGCTTGCTGGTGAGGCGGCAGGCTCATCAAGTGTAATCAATGCGGCAAGTTCGGCGACCATTGCAAAAGAGGTGACTCTTGGTAATAATGCAAATGGTGTTGACGGTGCACTTGTGGGGCTTATGAATGCTGACCTAGGCAATGTAAATTTTGCATATTACACAAGTCAAACTATGCCTCAATATGGTAGTACAATTTTGGAGAGCGCAAATGCGTCGCAGGTGAACACTTTAATTTCCTCTTTCTTTACTAACACTGCAAACTGGCATAAGCAATACATGCCTTGGGATTTTGACAATGTTTGGATTGCGCGCTCTGCTGGCAGTGGAAGAGGAGTGAGGATGGAGCTTCAGCGTTTCCAAACTTTTGACTATAGTTTCTCAAATCTGCTTGACAA
The DNA here is from genome assembly GCA_023665325.1 of Acetobacter sp. Next base: position 2,905 of record JAMPED010000080.1, on the reverse strand, counting down.
CAGCGGTGTTGTTGAAACAGCAACTTTTGTTGGGAAAACTGCAGTAGATGATAGTGGCAAATATCAGTTTAAATATGGTGAGGATATAACCATTGCACTTGAGTTTAAACAAGACAAGTTCAATTACTATATGCTTTCATCTGTGTTGCATGATTCCGTAACTCTTTCAACATGGGATTCATCTAAGAGTGAAGGGGTTGGAGATTATGGCGGGTATACAATCACATTTAAAGCCTCCGACATAACAGACGGTGTATATTCTTTTGCGTTTACGCCACTCACTTTTAGCAGCGTTGTAAGCAGTGAAGATTTTGCACAAGGTGGGGTAAAACAGCGTGGGGGAAGTCAATCGACCAGTGAGATGGCACTCAATTTGACTGTTGAAAGTAACGCCCAAACAATTGTTGCAGAGGCTAAGGATATTTACACTTTCTCACACTGGCAACTTTGCTCGTGGGAGGGGGAAGATTGGATTGTAGAGCAGGAAAATTTCTCTGACAACGAGAGTATAAGCGTTAAGATTGGCCCTAGACCAGAGCAGTCTGTTGACGATACTTTCTATTTCCAGCGTCGTTTCAAGCTGGTCGCAGTATTCACTGACGCTGGGGCAATGAGCGTATCTTTCAGCTATGACGATACAATCGCACAAGTGCAGTTCTCTGGTAGAGTCTATGAAGGTGAGGATATTCGAGTATCCGGCGACGCAACTAGAATTGATATGTTTGTAACTGTTAAAGAAGGGTATGAGTTGCAAGTGGACAGATTTTTATCCACAATCTCTCGTCTATATGGTGATGCAGATACCTCATCAGTTATGCAGAATGACCCTACAGTAAATGAGCAAAATCAACGGGTTTATCGTTTTACGCTCAGTATGGCAACGATAAAGCGTAACAATCCAACAACTGAAGTTTCACTAAATCTTTACACTGAGAAAGAGCGTAACGAAAATCAAAATGACCTCTTATGGTTATGGATTTTAATTCCAGTAGTTGGTGTCTTAATCATCGTCGGAATTGTATTATTCTTTGTGCTTAGAAGATACTTCTATTTCAAACGCAAGGGAGAGGATGGCTCACCTCAAGCCAAAGGCGGAAAGAAGAAAACTAAAGAAAATGACGATAAAAAGACCGACTATAAGGATTTCTATTATTAAAATAAAAAGCACTTTGATAAGTGCTTTTTATTTATGCTGTTTTAAGCTTATGTGCGTAAGAGTTGTCAACACACTTTGAGTAATCAGGGGCGTAACCTTCGCCAGTTGCATTATTGATAATGTCAACAAGACGGTTGAAAGACTCCTCAGTGAGTACAAGGTCTCCGCTCCATGCATCAATTAAGGTGTACTGTTCAACTGCGACCTTAAGCTCTTCGATAGTCATACCGACAAAAGATTTTTGAAGTGCTTTTGCTGCAAGTTCGGAATCTTTAGTAGTTATATATTTATAACCACGGTATACTGCTTTTAGGAATTTTTCAGCATTTTCTGGATATTTTTCAAGATAACTGCTGCGGCTGATAAAGCAGGTGTATGGCACTGAGCCTGAGAACTGCCCAACTGAAGATACAACATAGCCAGCATGGTTTTTCTCCATAGTTGTTGCGGTAGGCTCAAACAATGTACAGAACTCGCTACTGCTGCTTTGGAACTCTGCCCCAATCTTATCAAATGCGACATCAGTACGCAAGTTGACTTCGTCAGCAGCTTTGTTTGTGCCGATGGTAAGCCCAGCAATCTCCTCAATGACATATTGAAGGGTCATTGCAGGTAAACCGCCGTAGCGTCCGCCGATAATTGTCTTGCCCTTGAGGTCGTCGAGGGTGAAGTTGTCAATTTGCTCTTTGCTGACTATGAACGAGCCGTCACGTTGAGTAAGTTGACCAAACACGATAGGGCGGTCTTTTGTCTCCTCTGCATAGACAACAGTCTCAGGACCCGCAAGAATCATCTCGCAGCTGCCACTTAGAAGCACGCTCATTGAGGTGTGAGAGCCATCATTGCTTTCAAGGGTCACATTCAGCCCTTCATCCTCAAAGTACCCAAGGTTTAATGCTGCATAAAGTGGAGCATAGAAGATACTGTGGGTCACTTCGTTTAGGCGTATTCTATTTTTATCATTTCCACAGCCTACAAACATGAAGGCACAGCCTATCCCCATAAGTAAGCAGATGCAGAAAATGGATAACCTTTTAAATAATTTCATTTTTCCTCCTTACAAAAATTATGTTATGAAAATCTTACTATTCATGTTACAATAAAAGACAACAATTAAGTTGACAGCAAGGCGTATGGTCTGTTATAATCAAAACATATAAGGGATAACCTTGTAAGGAGGAAATTATGTCATTATTGTTAGCAAAAACTATGGCAGAGCGAGTCAGCGGTGCACCTTTCATCGTTGGAGTCGTTCTTTTAGTCTTAGGAGTATTTGTCGTACTTATTTCAACTTTTGTTGTAAAAACCATTTTGAAGTCAAAGTCAAAGCCACAAAATGAGCAAGTTGAAATGAGCGCGGAAGATAAATTAAAACAAGATAAATACATCTTGATAGTCCGTGCTTGTGCACTGTTTGTTGCCATTATTGGTATGGCATTGATGCTAATTTAATCTCGAAAAGACGCAAGAACGCTTGCGTTTTTTTGTAACATTATATATACTTAAGATTACGGAGATTTTAATAAATGGAAAAGACTTATAATCCACAAGAATTTGAACAGGGAATTTATCAAAATTGGTTAGATAAAAAATATTTTCATGCAGAGGTTGATAAGACTAAAAAACCTTATTCAATCATTATGCCACCACCAAATGTAACCAGCAATTTGCATATGGGGCACGCTTTTCAGCAGACCATTCAAGATATTATCATTCGTCGCAAGCGTATGCAAGGATATAATGCAATGT
>JAMPED010000007.1:79790-99557 GCA_023665325.1 Acetobacter sp. | reverse complement strand
ATTTATGCAACGTTATTTAAAACTTGTAAACAAAAAAAATATTTTTGAGGGAAACCTATGCATAACCATTCTGAAAGCTGTAAATTAGTACGTTTCGCTCCCCTTGCTGAAATGCCTGAGATTGAGGCGGAATTCCTAAGCGAAACCTTTGATGTTGTTGCAGTGAACTACACCGACGACGGATTAGAAGAGTACGTTTGTTACGCCCCACTTACTTTTAAAAAAACTGAATTTGACGCTCTCGTTAAATCTCGCGCGCTAAATCTCCCATCATACACAATAGAAATACTTGAAAGCAAAAACTGGCTTACAGAAAACGTAATTAAATTCGCTCCATTTGAAATTAGTGATTTTATGATTTACGGTATTCACGAAGCCAGTTGTCCCAAAACAGATAAAATTCCTGTGCAGGTTTATGCTGCCACAGCTTTTGGCTCTGAACATCAAACGACCAAAATGTGCTTAACCGCCATCTCCGAGTTGCATAAATTTATCCCCACCCCTAAACGAATTCTTGATATGGGAACAGGCTCTGGCATTCTTTCTATTGCGGCCGCTAAAAGATGGAACAAAACACCATTTATTATCGCCGCAGACATTGACCCCGAGTCGGTTGATGTTACTCACAGCAATACAATCACTAATAACACCGAGCAAAACATCACCTCACTTTTAAGCGATGGATACAACAACCCTCTGATTAAAAATCACGCCCCATATAACCTCATTTTTGCCAACATTCTCTTAAACCCGCTTAAAGAGATGTGCAATGAAGCCTATAACGCTCTTGCCTATGGTGGTTATTACCTCATCTCCGGCTTTATCGAAAACCAAGCCGACGAGGCAATAAACCACCACTTAAACCAAGGTTTCAAACTCATAAAACTCTACCAAGATGAAAACTGGCGAGCAGCCCTATTGCAAAAATAAACCGGAGAAAAAAAATGAGCATAAAAGACATTCAAGAAAAACTAAAAAAAGACAAACTTGATGGTTATTTCCTAACATTAGGCAATATGTTCATCAATGAAGATATCCTTCCTGAGGAAAATTACATTCAAAAATTAACCGGTTTTACAGGCTCATATGCATTGCTGTTTATTGCCCCCACAAAAGCATATCTTTTTGTGGATGGTCGTTATGAATTGCAAGCAAAAAAGGAAGTCAACCTCCGCCAAATAGAAATTGTAAAATTAGCAGAAATCAGCTTTACTGATTGGCTAAAAAAGAACTTTAATAAAACCATCGTTCGCTTAAACTATAACCCCTGGAACATCTGCCAAAACACACTTGAAAGCCTACAAAAACTCTTACCTAAAGCTGAGTTCATTCCTCTAAACGAACCCAACAAGCTCCTAAGCCCACAAAAGGTCAAAGTTTTTTCACATCAAAAAAAATTCACCGGCGCCACCACAAAAGAAAAGCTTTCTCTCTTTTGTAATTACATCAAAAAACAAAAGCTTGACGCTTACCTCATCACCGCTGCTGCAAGCAGTTCGTGGCTTCTAAATCTACGTTCCAACGCCCTTCCCTATACACCGCTATTTCGAGCATATGTGCTGGTAGAAAAAAGCGGCACATACAAAATTTTTGCAGAACATACAGATTGCAAAGATGCTCTAAGTTTTGATAAACTCAAAGAAATCTTACCGCAATATGCCAAACTAGGGATTGATTTTGCCACCGCACCAGCAATGATTAAAAATATTGCCCCCTCAGTCATCAATACACCAGATAAAGTCATCGAATTAAAAGCTATTAAAAACCTCACTGAACTCAAAGGAAGTCGTGCTGCACACCTGCGCGACGGCATCGCATTAACCAAATTTATGTATTGGCTCTCCAAGAATTATAAAGACAAAACTGAAACCGATATAGCTGATAAACTCCTAAACTTTCGTCAAAAAGAGCCAAACTTTTATTCTGAAAGTTTTGCCACTATCGCAGGCTTTGGAGCAAACGGCGCCATTGTTCATTATCACGCCTGTAAAGAAAAGGCAGCCACTTTGAAAAAAGGCTCAACCCTGCTCTTAGATAGCGGCGGTCAATACTTTGACGGCACAACCGATGTTACCCGAACCATCGCCATCGGCATCCCCACCGCAGAAATGATAGAAAAAAACACCCTCGTTCTCAAAGGACATATTGCACTTGCTAGTGCAGTTTTTCATCAAAACACCAGCGGTAACGAACTGGATTTATTAGCTCGTGAACCTCTCTTAAAACAGGGGCTAGATTATGAACACGGTACAGGTCACGGCGTCGGCTATTTCTCAGATGTACACGAAGGGCCTGCCCGTATCTCTATTCACGCCAAACATTCTGCCCCCCTCAAAGCTGGTATGATTACTTCCATCGAACCTGGATATTACAAAGAAAACGCCTTCGGTATCCGTATTGAAAACCTATATTATGTTAAGCCCACCAAAAACCCCAAATTTCTCCAATTTGAAGTTTTAACCCTTGCCCCGCTTGATAAACAGCTTATCAATAAATATCTCTTATCAACAGAAGAATTAAAATGGCTCAACCATTATCACCGGCAAGTATTTTTAAGCTTAAAAAAATACCTCACCAAACAAGAATTAGAATGGCTTAAAGACGCCTGCGCCCCATTGTAATAACCTTTTTAACAAGAGAAACCTATGCGCTTTTTGCTGACACTTTGGACGGCATTCATTTTGCTCTGCCCACTTGCAAACGCAAAACCGGCAACGCTACAAAGCCTCTATACAAACCCCGAGGGAAAACATCTCTCCGAAGCCATTATCTTTTATAGTTCTGCCAACACCTGTCAAAATTGCCATAAAGCTATAGATATGATGATTGCCGTTTTAAAAGAAAACTATCAAGGCAAGCTCCACGCCTACCTTATAGATACCGCCCGCCATCCAGAATTCATCTCAGCTTTTCACCTAACTGGTCCATTAAACCTCGTCATTATCCGCATTTCCGATGGCGCTGCATTTGGATATCGTAAATTAAGCGGTCTGCAAAGCCGAACCGGAAACTCCAAAGCCTTTACTCGCCGCATCACCGAGTTCATCAATAATTTTTTAGATTTCTAAACCAAAAATTAGGATTTTCACAGTTATTGTTAAATATAATTGCACAGAACCGTTTTTTATGCTACACTATAAAAAACAAAGGAGAATAGGATGCACAAACTGCTCAATTGGTTAAAAACACTGGGAAATGCTGAAGAACGGTACATCAAACCGCAAAAGTTTGTTGATATCAAACGGCAAAAAACAAGTGTTAATTTCATCCATCCCGGACACCCATTATATGATAATATTGTCGCCAAAGAGGAAAACCAACTCCGCATTAAAGCGCCAAACGAAACAGCATATAATGAAACCAGCCTCATCCATAATTTTGTAGCTATCGTTACTTATAACGAACAAAATTATCTCGTTATCAACTCTTTCAAACATTTCAAAGAACAAAGTATCGGCGGTCTTTTGCAATTTGATGAAAATATTTATAACATCATTCCTTTTTTTGAAGACGAAGAAGAATACCAAACCGCAAGTGATTATACTTTTCGTGAAACCTATGAATATGACCATCCGGTAGAAAGCTACGCATTCATTGCCGAGGCTCAAAAGCAATCATCAATCATCACCCTTGAACGTGGCAAAAAAAGCCTCACCGTTCAAATGATAGATAGTAAAAGAGAGCTTTTCACCCCAAAATTAACCGGTGAACAAATCGAACTTTTAGACTATGTGGTCATTCCTGCGCTAAACGCTTATAATGAAATCCAAGAACGCCGCAAACACAAAGGATAAAAATGCCTAAAAAGAAAAATAAATACAAAAAAACACTGCTCATCGGTGTAGCAGTGATTGGACTCATCATTCTCGGAAATAAGCTTTCCTCCTATAAAATAATAAATATTCCTGAAGAAATATATACAAATACCCCTAAAAGCTCTAACCACTACGATTTCATAAATGGGCAAAAGAAAATTATATGGTATGGCGCCGATTGCCCTATAAGTCAGTCTAGAAAAAAGATGATTGATAAAATCTTAGATGCCACCTCCCTCGGGCAAAGCTACAAACACCAACCACAATTAGCAAGTCAATTTACCGTAACCAAACCAATTGAACGTTTTTTTATTAAAAATTGCGGAAACAATACCTGTGTAACACTCCCCGAACAACAACAATTAATCATCATCAAAGATAGAACAAAGTTATTTAAAATACTTGCAAAATTTCAAGATAGATAACAGTCAAAGAAGAACCTCAAGTTCTTCTTTTTCAGTCATACGAACAACCTTTGCGTAAATAGATGAAACAACCATAAAATATTCTTTCATCCGTCACAGGCTCTTTAAACCATCTTCAAGAAGGATTATCTAACATTCGTCAAATAAACTCATTAGCAAAGGAAAAAATTATGGAAACAGCTATTCGTTATCTCGTGTATATTTTAATTGCCGTCATTTTAATTTGGCTTATTCGTTCATTTATCTAAGAAGAAAGCTTAAGGAGGAAACAATGGGAAAAATCATCACTTATATTATATATTTTTTAGTCATCGTTGCCATCTACGTACTCATCCGCGCCGCCTACACCGGCTCTATTAACTCTGATACAACAATCGGGCAAGCTGCCGAAGAGGTCAAAAATGGAAGCGTAGAAACAATCCGTGATATGAAAAACGAAGCCACCTCCGCCATTGACAACATAGCAAATTCAAATACAATTAATTCAGAAAATTAAAAAAGGAAGGGATTTACCTTCCTTCACTTCCTCTCACCGGCACAGTCTTACTTTGCAAACTTTCTCTTGTTTGAGATTTTGTATTTGCCGCCTGTTTTGCTGCCAATCTATTATCAATTTGTTTATCTGCTTCCTGCACATTATTTAAAGGTTTAGCAACTTTTCCTTGATTATGCATATCGTGTCCTATTTGTCTTTTCTCTTCTTCTTTCAACAGAGCATACACTTTTTCATATCGCACCAATGCCTCAGTATCTCCTCTTGCTTTTGCATCTTCAACACACACTTTAGCAATATCCATAACTGTTTTTCCAGAGTTATTTTTAAGCGCTAAATCAGGATGATGCTTTAGCAATTCAGTTACCACCGCCACATTTCCTCCTAATTCATTTATATTATGCATACTGTGCATCAGAGGAGTCTGTCCATTTTTATCTTGTTTATTTATATCTGCTCCGTGATCTAGTAAATATTTTATGGTTTCTTGTGCTTTTTCTTCTGCAATTTCAGGAACACACTCGCATACAATCATTAAAGCAGTCCCATCATCATTAACAACATTAACATTTGCACCTGCAGCAACTAAATTTTCTAAATTCTTAATTGAGCTTTTAGAATCATCTGATGTCCAAACAAGTTCATTATCTTTTACCCAATTTTTAAGACCTTGCGTTGCCCCATCTTTTGTCACACCATATTTTGCTTTATTATCAGCATCCGCCGCATTTAAACCATCCCAATACTCATATTTCAAAGCTTTAGTTTTATTCCACAGACTTCCTAAAATTCCCTCATTGTTCTTATCAGTCATAATTATTCTCCTTTACCACATAAAGCTGTCTTGGCTATTAACTATATCATTTTTAATATTTATACATATATTCTTCATACTTAAAACTTTTTTCCACACATTCACAATAATACCACAGTTTTAAAATATTGTAAATAAAAAAAATCTTCATAAAAAAATCCCCGAGACACTAGCCTCAGGGATTTCAAACTTTATCGCTTATAGTTAAGCAGCGGCAGCTTCATTAGCAGCAGCCTCAGCCGCAGCTTTTTCTGCTTTAACACGTTCAATGTCTTTCAAACCTTTTGCGTTAACATCTCTGTCAACCAATTCAATGATAGCCATCGGAGCGCAATCGCCATATCTGAAACCAGATTTCAAAACGCGTGTATAACCACCATTACGCTCTTTATAACGTTCAGCCAAAACAGAAAAAAGCTTAGAAACAACTTCCTTATCACGTAAGAAAGACAAAGCCAAACGACGAGAATTCAAATCACCTTTTTTAGCATATGTAATCATACTTTCAGCAAAAGTTCTAAGTTCTTTAGCTCTTGGCAAAGTAATTGTAATTTGTTCGTGTGTTAATAAAGCATTTGTCAAGTTAGCAAACAAAGCTCTTCTCTGGCTTTTCGGCATATTAAAACGTCTATGTGCGTCACCGTGTCTCATATTAGATTCCTTTCGTCTTTTTTCTGTGCCTTGAAACTCAAGGCGGATAATTACTCACATCTGCACCACCCTCGTGTATGCAGACCAAATAGGAAAATCACCCCCCAATATTATATTGATATTTCCATCAATACTAAAAGCGTAAGCGATTCTCACAATCTGACACGGCTTATACACCATATCTTTTTATTTGTAAAGAGTTTTTTAGCACTTCTTATTTTGACACAAAACAGACCATTCATCCAACTTATTGGCATACATCTCCGCATTCTCGCCTTTTAACCCCTGAAACTTACGAGCAATAACATATTGAGGCAATAGCTTTTTAACTTCGGCAATATCTCTGCCCCAAGCAGATGGTTTAATGCGGATTTTCTTGCCCTGTCCAGCAGAAACTTTTGACGTAATTTCACCAGTTTCCGCATCTTCAAATTCATTTAAAGTCAGCGGGAAGTTTTCTAACCCACCAGGGATAAGAAATTCTATTGTTTCCCCGCCAGCAACATAATTGCGCAACTCAAAAATGGCATCATCCCCCTGCCATTCCACGATAGAACCGGCAAAAAGCCATTCACCCAATGTACGAGTATATTCATAATTTTGGCTGATATTCGTTAGCTTACCATCGTGAAAGCCCAAACAATATCCACGGTTTTGCAAGCCCATCAAATCTGGCATATATTTCGTATAATCCCACTCTTCCGGATTCGCATAGTAATCATCAATCGCCTGACGATATGCACGTGCAACTGTTCCAGCATAATATTCTGTCTTATTACGTCCTTCAACTTTAAGTGAGTCCATCCCGATTCGGAGCAAGTCATTAAGCCTCGGCATCATACACATATCTTTAGAGTTCAGCAAATAACTGCCGTGTTCGTCTTCCACCACTTCATAAAGCTCCCCAGGGCGAAAATCCTCCTCCAAGAGATATTCAAAATTATTCTTATTTTCATCGTTGACTTCAAGTTCTCGAACCGAACCATCTTTCATTTTGATATGTAACTTATAGTGCCACCGACAACAATGCGCACATTTACCTTTATTAGCGCTCCTATCTGCCATAAAATTCGAGATTAAGCACCGACCAGAATAAGACATACACATCGCTCCGTGCATAAAACACTCTAATTCGACATCTGGACATTGACGGCGAATTTCTTCCATCTCCGCAAATGTAACCTCTCGCCCTAACACACAAAGTTTAGCTCCCATTGACTGCCAAAATTTAACCGTCTGAGCAGAGCAAATATTCGCTTGGGTCGAAACAAAGCGGTTAAGTTCCGGCGCGTGTTCTTTAAGGTAATAAAAAACCCCAGGGTCAGCCATCAACACCCCGTCTGGTTTCAACCGCCGCAAAGTTTCAACAAACTGCGGAAGCTTTGCCGCCTCTTCATTATGAATATACAAATTAAGCGTCAGATAAATTTTTTTTCCTTGTTCGTGAACAATACGAATTCCCTCTTCCAATTCTTCAAGAGAAAATTTGGATTGAGTTCTTAAACTCATATCCGGCGTTCCAGCATACACCGCATCTGCCCCATACAAAAGCGCTGTTTTAAGTTTTACAAGTGAGCCAGCCGGCAATAATAGTTCTGACTTATGCATATTCTGTCTTCCTTATTTAAGTTCCAAAGTCTTTGGAGATACTTTTAGCTCCCCTAAAGGTGTAGAGTCAATCTTTATTTCCAAAAGATATGGCATTTTTGCCTTTTCATCATAGCCAATCCATACATTTATCGGTTTATCAGCACTCACATCCCATAAAATATTATCATTATTGTTCTTTAAGTTTTCAATATAAATAGAACACTGATAAGCATTTTCCGTTCGGTTCAGCCCCTCAAATAACCGATTCGCCCGCTGAACATCCCGCACAATCACTTTATAATGCTTCTTCCCGTCATAAACCTCTCGTGAAAGAGCGCAGCTTTTCTTTTGGCGAAAGTTATGAATCAACTCCGCAAACACAGCTTGCAAATCTGCCGCATCTGCATTTTGCGGCACATTGGTAATCTGTCGTACTTTCTCCTTTTCATCCTTAGCTGAAACACTTTTATACGCTTTACCTTCATCATCATAAAACAATCTTTTGCGCCGTTTATGGCTTCTAGTTTTATTTGAGGTAATATATTGCTGAGGTAAAATTCCACATTGTTTCAATACCTTGCCTATACTTTGATATTGACCGCTAAAAGGATATAAAGTGTCAAACAAATTTGCAGTTTTAACCATTGCTCGAATATCATAGCGCCCATCCCGCTCTTCATAATCAAGTGTTATTTCCGCAGCATCAAACACCCCGATTTCCACATCCATCTTCTGCGAAATACTTTCTGCATAAACCTCTGTCGACCAAAATAACACCGAAAATAAAACAAATTTTCTAAACAATTTTTAACCTTTCTTAATTTTTTTCTTTTAAAATCATCACATTACAAAAATATTAGATTATAAGAGGTTAAATAATGACTAAAAAAGTAATGGTGTTAATGGGAGGATTTTCCTCTGAACGCAATGTCAGCCTACAAAGTGGTAAAGCCGTTGCTGAAGCACTAAGAAAAAAAGATTATGATGTAATTGAACACGACCTCACAGATGCGAAAAAACTCATCAATAACTTAAACCAAGAAAAACCAGATGTTGTCTTTAACGCTCTGCACGGAAACTGGGGAGAAGATGGCACAATTCCTGCGCTTTTAGACCTCCTACAAATACCCTATACTCATTCCGGAATGACTGCATCTTGCGTAGGAATGAACAAATATTTAACCAAACTTATCGCTGAAAAAGCTAATATCAAAACCGCATTTGGACGTAAGATGACCGCCAAAGAATTTATCACCACCGGTCCTACACTTCCTCGTCCGTTTGTGGTCAAACCCGTTGCCGACGGCTCATCTGTTGGCGTGTTTATTGTTGAAAAACCGGAAGATATTTTCAAAATCCGCTATGACGATCCAACAACTGAATTATTAGTTGAAAAATATATCGCAGGACAGGAGTTAACAGTGATGTGTTACCAGGGAAAAGCACATATTGTAACAGAAATGCGAGCAAAAGAAGGATTCTACGATTATACCAATAAATACACAACCGGAAAAACCGAACACATTCTCCCTGCTAACCTCCCCGAAGAAATCGCAGAACTTTGCAAAACTTATGCCGAAATCATCCACATCAAACTCGGCTGCAAAACGGTTTCCCGTTCAGATTTTCGATATAACCCAGAAGATGGTGTCGTATTTTTAGAGATAAACACTCACCCCGGAATGACAGGCTTATCCTTAGTTCCCGAACAAGCAAAATATCTAGGCATCAGCTATGAAGACCTTTGTGCAACCCTTGTGGAAGAAGCCGAATGCAGACCTCTAAAATAATCGTCATCGCCGGTCCAACTGCTTCCGGAAAATCCGCCTTGGCACTAAATGTCGCCGAGGAACTTGACGGCGTAGTTATCAATGCCGATTCGATGCAAGTTTATAAAGATATTCCGATACTGGCAGCAACCCCCACAGCAGAAGAAACTGCTCGAGTGCCACACAAACTCTATAGCATATACGACGCCGCACACAATGGCAATGTTGTAGACTGGTTAAAACTCTGCACAAAAGAAATTAACACAGCCAGAGCACAAAACAAAACACCAATCGTTGTCGGAGGGACAGGACTTTATATCGAATCACTAATCAACGGTGTAACTCCCATCCCTGAAACACCAACCGAAATTCGGCAAAAAGTAGATGATATGCTACAAAACAACGGACTAAAAAATTTATACACCGAACTACAAAAAATCGATACTACCACTGCTGAAAGACTAAATCCAAACGATACCACTCGTATTCGCCGTGCAATCGAAATCTGGTTGCATACCGGCAAAAACTTAACCTATTGGCATAGTATACCTCTCAAAAAAATATACGATTCAACTGATTTTGTATTAAGTTATATCAAAGTTCCTAGAGAAACTTTAGATATGCGTGGACGTCTCCGTTTTGATGAAATGATAAAAGCAGGTGCTATTGAAGAAGCTAAAGCTCTTGTTGCACGCAATCTTCCCGATTCGCTTCCAGCAATGCGTGCACTCGGTGTACAAGAATTAAAAGCATATATCAAGGGAAATTGCTCTTTAGAAGAGGCTATCGAAAACGCTAAACTACGCACACGACAATACGCTAAACGCCAGTGCACGTGGTTTAATAACCGCTACAAACCAGACGTATGTTTTAACACAGGAGAGACAAAGGAGAAAAATTTTGTTGATGATATTAAAAAAGCACATAAATATCTTGCAAAATAAGCGTTTTATACTTAAAAAGAAAAGCAATATATAATTTAACGGGGGTAAAATATGTTTTTTCAAAATTTACTGGGTTTATTTTCAGCCGATATGGCTATTGACTTAGGTACAGCTAACACCTTGGTTCACGTCAAAGGCAAAGGTATTGTCTTAAATGAACCATCAGTTGTAGCTGTCAAAGATATTAACGGCAAAAAAGAAGTTTGGGCTGTCGGTGCCAGAGCAAAACAAATGCTTGGACGTACCCCTGGTGACATCCGCGCTATCCGTCCGCTACGTGACGGTGTAATTGCTGATTTTGAAGCAGCTGAAGCAATGATTAAATACTTTATAGAAGAAGTTAATAATCGTCGTCGTCTTTTAAGTCCAACCATCATTATATGCGTTCCATCCGGTGCAACAGAGGTTGAAGAAAGAGCCATTAAAGAATCTGCAGTGAATGCTGGTGCAAAACGTGTATGGCTAATCTACGAGCCAATGGCTGCTGCCATCGGTGCAGGACTTCCTGTTAATGACGCCACAGGTTCTATGGTAGTTGATATTGGCGGTGGTACAACTGAAGTGGCTGTCCTTTCTTTAGGTGGTATTGTTTATTCCCGTTCCATTCGTGTTGGAGGGGATAAGATGGATAGTGCCATCATCTCATACATCCGTCGCAACCTAAACCTTTTGGTTGGTGAATCTAGTGCTGAACGTATCAAAAAAGAAATTGGCTCAGCTTGCGTTCCTGCAAAAGGAGATGGACGCACTATGGAAATTAAAGGTCGCGACCTTGTCAATGGTGTACCAAAGGAAATCGTTATCACTGAACGTCAAATCGCAGAAAGCTTAGCTGAACCAGTAATGGCAATTGTCGAGGCAGTTAAAGTAGCACTTGAAAATACGGCTCCAGAACTTGCTGCTGATATTGTTGACAAAGGTATTATGATGACAGGTGGAGGCTCTATCTTGGCTAACCTTGATATGGTTATCCGTAACGCAACCGGACTTCCTGTTTCTTTGGCAGAAGATCCACTAACTTGTGTTGTCCGTGGTACAGGAAAATCTTTGGATAATTTTGACGAATTCCGTGGCGTATTATACGACTAATACTAAAGGAGCATAAATGAAACGGCAACGGATATTATTCTTCAAAGAAAATTATGTACTACGCTTGCTCAAAAACTTTATGGTAGCAGGGCTGTTTGTTTTAGCCCTGCTCTTGATTTTAGTACACAAAATTGACTTAGGTATAATCTCTGGTATCTCTAAAGGTGTCTTCTATATCACAGCCCCTCTGATACACGTTGTCACTCTCCCCGCTGAAGGCTTAAGCTACGGCTATAAAAAAACATCGGAAATAATGAATGTTTATGAAGAAAATAAGCGTTTACAAAAAGAAAATGACGAATTATTCCTTCTTAAAGACAAAATGAGAGCACTCAAAGCTGAAAATTCTCTATTAAAAAAATTATTGCATCATCTAGATACCCCAACAACCCAGAGCTATACGGCACGTGTCATAGCTGAAAGCGGCAGCGCATTTGCAAATTCCCTCATCCTATATTTAGGTGAAAATGCCGAACAAATAAAAAGCGGTTATGCAGTAGTTAATACAGACGGAATGATTGGACGCATTGATATCGTTAGTGGCAAATATGCTCGTGTAACCCTTATCACTGATATTAACTCAAAAATTCCTGTTATCTCTCAAAAAAGTCGTGACCGAGGCATCCTAGTAGGAGGAAATACACACGAACTTAAGCTAATTTTTACCCCATTGCTGCCAGAACTTCACAAAAATGATTTACTTGTCACCTCTGGTGTTGGCGGAGGGCTCCCCCCAGATTTACCGATTGCCCGCATCCAAAAGGTTGATGTTGATACCATCACTGCCCTACCTCTATTCACCCCCTCAAACTTAGAAATCGTCAAAATTATTGCTTACGATGTTTTGCCAGACGCTGAAACCGCAGAGGTTTTAGAATGAAAAATAGCATCAAAAATCTATGCACCACGCTTGGCACATATCTTGTCCCGATATTAAGCATTATTACTCTTGAACTATTATTATACATCCCTCGCACAGGCGGTTTCTTAAATTTTTTACGCTTAACACCATTTTACGCCGGTATATATTTTTGGCAAAGCCAACGCCCAGATGCATTTAATATGATATCTGCTTTTATTTTAGGCATTTTTGCCGATGTTCTTAGCAGCACTCCTCTAGGGGTTAATATTGCTGCCTTTTTATTTTTATTTCTCCTTTCCGGATACTTGTCATCATTATTTAATGTTAAAAAATTCTCATACTCGTGGCTATTGTTCATTCTGGCAACATTTGCTACATTTTTGTTCAAAGCCCTAACAGTGAGCATTTTTTATCGTCGACTAATCCCCCTGAACTATTTGTTGTTTGAATTTTTGCTCACCTTCACATTATACCCCCTCTGGGCAAGAATATATATATGGACAGAGCGTCGCTACATCCATCTGGAGGAACGTTATGAAAAAATCTAATCACAAACTGCGTTACCTCCTTAAACGTTCACTAGTAATGTTTAGTCTTAATATCCTTCTTCTTTTCACCTTAATAGGACGCTTATATTATCTACAAATATACCAAGGTGAAAAATATGCGCTGATGGCAGATTCTAATCGTACATCCAAGCGCTTATTAGTTCCTCCACGCGGTAACATTAACGACCGCAACGGTATCGAACTTGCCGCGAATAACCAAATTTTTCAGGCAATGATTATCCCTGAGCAAGTACGCAACCTTGATCATCTTCTTGGTAAAATTACACCTATCTTAAAATTAGAAGAAAGTGATATTGTCCGTATAAAAAAAGAAATTTCTCGTCATCGTCGTTTTGTTCCAGTCAAAATAAAAGATAACCTAAGCTGGAATGAAGTTGCTACCTTAATGCTTAATAATCACCTCTACCCAGGATTGATTATTGATGAAGGTTTAGCAAGATATTATCCCTTTAAGCATTACACAGCCCATCCATTAGGTTATGTCGGTTCAGTTTCTGAGCAAGATTTAAAAAAGTCTGATGCTCCACTATTACAAGTTCCAGGATTTAAAATTGGTAAATTCGGCTTTGAGAAAACTTACGACGAAAGTCTACGTGGCACCGAAGGAATTTCCACCTATGAAGTCAACGCGTATGGACGTATTATGCGCGAGATTGAGAAAATTGAAGGCATAAAAGGCAATGATCTTGATTTAACTATTGATATCCGCCTACAAAAAGCCGCTTACGATGCCTTTGGAGAAGAATCTGGTGCCGCGGTTGTTCTAGATGTTCATACCGGAGAAATTCTAGCTTTTGTTTCAGTACCAGCTTTCGATGCCAATTTATTTGTAGATGGTATCTCTATTAAAAACTGGACTGCCCTACAAAATAATGAAAAAACACCATTAACTGATAAAGCTGTTTCAGGACAATATTCTCCCGGCTCCACCTTCAAAATTGCTGTAGCCTTAGCAGCTCTAGAAGAAGGTATTATTGATGCACAAACAACTTCATATTGCAGCGGAAAGATGCAACTCGGAAATCATCTGTTTCACTGCTGGCGCCATAGCGGACACGGCAGACAAAATCTTGTTGATGCCATCAAAAATTCTTGTGATATTTACTTCTATGAAGCAGCTTTAAAGTTAGGTATTGAAAAAATCGCCGAGATGAGTCATCGCTTAGGTCTGGGCACTATTTATAATTTAGGTTTAGAAAACCAAAAAGAAGGTGTTATCCCCGACCAAAAGTGGAAACAAGAAAAGCTGAAAGCTCCGTGGCAACAAGGTGAAACAGTTATCGCCGGCATTGGTCAAGGATATGTACTTGTTACTCCCCTCCAACTCGCAACAATGCTTGCACGTGTAGTTAGCGGCGGCTATGAAATTACACCGACATTTATTAAACAAAATACGCCATCAAAACCAAAAAAATTAAACCTAAAACCTGAAAATATAGCTCTAGTTAAACAAGGAATGTTTGAAGTGGTTAATGGTATCGGCGGCACAGCTTCTCGCGCAAAACTTAAGTTAAAAGATATAAAAATGGGAGGCAAAACAGGAACCACCCAAGTTCGTCGTATCAGTTTACAAGAACGCGCTGAGGGAATTAAACGTGATGAGGACCTGCCGTGGAAATATCGTAATCACGCGTGGTTTATGGCATATGCCCCACACGATAATCCGAAATATGTTGTTGCCGTGATTGTCGAACACGGACGATCAGGCTCTGGTGTAGCAGCCCCCATCGCCTCCAAAATTTTAGAAGAAGCAATAAAACTGGATATCAGATAAGGAACCCCAATGAGTATTGTCTTAAATAAAAATCAAGAATTGAGCCTAAAAGAACGTTTTTTTAATCTCAACTTTATTTTTATCAGCATAATATGTCTTATCGCTGCAATCGGTTGCCTAACACTCTATTCTGCAGCTGGTGGCAAACTTTCACCTTGGGCGCTAAACCAAGCCATCCGCTTTTGCATTGGTCTTGGAGTAATGCTCATAGCGGCCCTCATTCCCCCAGAATTTTATTATAAAATTGCCACACCATTTTATCTCGTCACCCTCTTTCTACTTGTCATAGTTGAAGTTGCTGGACACACTGGAATGGGAGCTCAACGATGGATTAACCTCGGTTTCTTTAAGCTTCAGCCCTCAGAACTAATGAAAATCGCAATTGTATTAGAGCTTGCTCGGTATTTTAGTATCACCCCACTTGAAAGTGTACGTAGCATCAAAGGTCTTCTTATTCCTGCAGCTATTGTCGGTATACCAGTAGGACTGATTATGATGCAACCGGATTTAGGGACTTCGTTAATGATACTTTTTTGCGCAGTCGTGCTGTTTTACCTTGCAGGTGTACAATGGTGGAAATTTGCACTTGCAGGCGGTGCAATCGCATCTGCTGCCCCAATCCTTTGGCACTTTTTGCATAACTACCAAAAAAACCGTATTCTGACCTTTCTTGATCCCGAGCGAGACCCTCACGGTGCCGGTTATCACATCATTCAAGCTAAAATCGCTTTAGGCTCCGGTGGATTATGGGGCAAAGGTTATCTCTCGGGCACTCAAAGCCATCTAAACTTTTTGCCAGAAAAACACACTGACTTCATCTTCACAATGTTTTCTGAAGAGTTCGGGATGATGGGCGGCGTTTTGATTTTACTTCTAAACCTCATCTTAATCAGCTATGGATACTGGTTTGCTTTCCGCATCCACAACACTAACTATTTCGGTAAGATGGTCATATTAGGATTAAACACCAACTATTTCCTTTATGTTTTTATTAACATCGCAATGGTTATAGGTCTATTGCCAGTCGTAGGCGTACCTCTCCCTCTAATGAGCTATGGTGGAACGGTAATTATCTCCGTAATGGCAAGTTTTGGCATAATGCTATCATTTTATGCTAACCGTGACAGAGAGTTAAAAAAATAATCCCTTGAATTTTATACCTTAGCACATATATCTCCATCAAATAATGGAGGATAGTATGTATAGAAAAATATTTAGTATATTAACTTTAATCACCAGCTTAACAGCCTGCGCCACCTCGCAGAAATACACCACACAACTTAATAATGACGTCGGTAAAACCTCCCAACAACTCGTTGCACAATACGGTAACCCGACCCACGTTAAGCGTCTGGCAAATGGCGATGAAATCATTACTTTTATCAGTGTAAACCAACAAGTCATTCCCTCTCCAAACTATTACTTCAATAACAATTTTATGACCGAAGATGAAATGTTTGCTCCATTCACCTATGGTGGTAATGAAATTCCTATAGGAAACTTTATGGGAGAAGTTATCACCGACTATTGCAATACCAAATTTTATTTGAAAAACAACATTGTGACTTCTTGGCAATGGAAAGGAAACGCTTGCGTTGCAATGTAAAAAACAAAAAAAGAGGGAAAACCCCTCTTTTTTTAATAACTACACACGCTGCTGCTTATCTTTTGAACGAAATGGCGCAAGCTTTTTAAGACCATCGTTTAAGACATCACGCACTGAAACACTAGAAAACTCAACATTACGCTGTGCATATTGCTCTTTTAACATTTCTTCCATCTTAACACGCCATTGAAAGTGCTTTTTCAAACTGGCAACCAAACTATCACGACTAATTTCCATTCCAGCACCATTTGCCTTAGCTGGCGCAATGTTAATACCACAATCTTTAAGAATACCACTAAATTTACCTAATACTTCTGGTGATAGATGACTCAAAGCTGCTTGTTGCGGTTTTTGTCGCAAATATTCTACCATTTTTTTGCGATTAGCTTTATCTGTAAACAATGGAAGCATATTTTCAAGCTCATTCATCGTTTGCGTATTAACCTTCTCTCCTCGTTTCTGACTACGATTCATCTCTTTAATCAAATGAAATAAATATTTCTCAGGTTGATTTTGTTGCCAATCTCTAGCAATCACTTCACAATCACTCTGTCGCAAAGCTTGCCATAGACTCTTTTGCTCTTCTGTTAATTCACCATTAGGAGCAGCCCTAAGTAATTGCTCGCGTTTCATACGATTTTCTGCCATAGTTTTAACTGTTTCAGCAGCATATCCCATCGCTAACAATGATACACTAAAATCAACTAGTTCAATCGTCTCTTTCTCTTCTTTATGAACTTGAAGTTCTTCTTTTTTGACAAAATCTTTTACCGTCTCATTACCATTTAAAACTTCTTTTGGTAATCTATCTTGATATCTGTTTTTCACCCACTCTGGAATATTTTTCCACACTAAATAATGGGAATTATGGCGTGAAACAATAGCTGTCAATACATCCTCAGGTACATTACTAGCAGTCGCTCTCCGATAATCATCCGGATAGTTTGCATATAAAAATCTTTCAAAATCACTCGAATTGACAGACATAACACGTCTCCTGCCATACTTTTTTAACTTTATATTAGATTATAACACAATTTATTCTACACTGCAACAAAAAAGCGCAAAACAATATCCCCTGTTTCGACTGGCAGTCAAAAACAGGGGAACAACAAATTCTCAAATTTTACGTGCTTCTTCGGCAACATTATCAAATGCCACAGACATTCCAATAATGATGGCAAAAATACAAATAACAGCCAATACTGCTGCAATGTTTAGCACGATTGAGCATTCAAATAATGTGCCATAGCGAATGCCTAACAAGGCATTACAAAACATCTTAAACACCTGTTCTTTAGCAATAAACTTGCCCATACAGATATCTAAAATGATAACAAGACCAGCTGCAACACACCCCACCAACACCAATACAATGCTGATAATCTCGGGCAAAATTATTGATGCGATAAACATCAACGGGACAATCGCAAAGATCGCCCAAGAAATTGTCTTTTTCATAACATACAAATTCATAACATACAAATATTTAAGTGATACATTTTCTAAAAAAAATATATATCTTCTTTAATATTTATGCAACACTTTTCTCAAAAATTATTTTGTACCATATAAAAACCATCTGAGTTTAGCCTTTGCTAAAGACATTGCCGCTCTTGTTGCCGGTGTAGAACTCAAGGCATTAAGCATCATAAAATCGTGAATAACACCATTAAACCGTACCGCAATCACTGGACATCCTGCTTCATCAAGTTTTCGAGCATATTCCTCCCCTTCATCACGCAACACATCATTTTCGCCAGTAATCACCAATGCTGGCGGCAAATCACGTAGCTCGTCAACGGTTGCCATCAATGGACTAGCCTCTTTAGCTTTGCGCTTTTCTTCATCTGGCAAATATTGTTCCCAAAACCACTTCATTGCCTGCTTTGTTAGCCACGGACCATTTTCAAATGTCTGATACGATTCAGTATCAAACTCCGCTGCCGTTACGGGATATAACAACAACTGAAAACAAATTTTCGGCATAAAACCATTTTCTTTTGCCATTAAAGCCATTACCGTTGCCATATTACCCCCAACACTATCACCCGCAACGGCCAGATGTTTAGTATCGAGCCCATATTCTCCCCCGTGCGCAGCAATATATTGCAATCCTTTGAACAAATCTTCTGTCACCTGCGGAAACTGCCCTTCTGGTGCCTGAGTATAAATAGGGAACACCACCCCTGCTGGAATATCCGCAGCCAATTCAGCAATCAATCGTCGATGTGTTACTTCATCACCCATAACCCAACCGCCACCGTGAATGTAATAAATAACACCTACTTCACCAGTCAAGCCAGCTGGTTTTACAATTAGAAGTTTAAGCTTGCGACCTTCCCCTACATCAACCTCAATATTTAGTTCCGCCACCTCAGAAATTTCCACTTCTGTTTTCTGTACATCTAAAAGCACCTGACGAGCCTCTTGTGGTGAAAGCTCATTCAAAGGCTTACCACCTTGCGCATTCAGATTATTTACAAAAACTTCAACATCACGAAACAACTTTTCTTTTACCATACTAAGTACCTCCTTTTCTCTCTTCAAAATAGGATGCCAAAACACGTTTTCAAGCGAAGAGAAAAGAAAAACTCCCAAAAATTTTTTACTAGACTTATTACAAAAAAATGCTACAAAATATTCCGAAACATAAATTATTTAGATATATGGAAAATTTTTGGAAAAAGAAAAAACTTTCTGATTTTTCAGAAGAAGAGTGGGAAAGTGTGTGTATGCGTTGTGGAAAATGTTGTTTATTCAAACATTCTAAAAACAACAAAATTTATTTCACAAACCATATGTGTGACGGCTATGATTTCAAAACCGGAAAATGCTCTCGTTATACAAGCAGACTTGGTTCAACTTGCACCAAAGTAGATATGCGGTTGCTATATGAAGAAGCGGAACTCTTACCCGAAACCTGTGCCTATCGGCTACTTCTTGCTGGTAAGGAACTTCCAAGCTATCATCCTTTGGTGAGCGGCAATCCATCTTCTGCTCACGAAGCTATGCAAACCGTTTTAGAAATGCCTAACATCCGTTCCACCACCGAAATAGATAAGATTCTCAATGAGAACCTACAAGTATTATGTGATGAAAACAGCACTCCGGAAAAAAACACCGAAGCGCTTGCAAAATTGGAAAATATACGTCCTATATACATAGAGATATATGATATTCCATACCTTCATTAAGTCCCCGAGAGAAGCAAATCCGCTCAACGGTTTACGTAATACAAAATGTACATTATCACCAATAAAAAAAACTCCATAAAGGAGTTTTTTTTATTGGTGGCAGCGGCGGGACTCGAACCCACTGCCCACAGTTTAGGAAACTGTTGCTCTATCCTGATGAGCTACGCCG
>JAMPED010000007.1:46597-79690 GCA_023665325.1 Acetobacter sp. | reverse complement strand
GAACCCACTGCCCACAGTTTAGGAAACTGTTGCTCTATCCTGATGAGCTACGCCGCCGACCCGCATATATTTATAAAAGCGACGCTATAATTTTGCAAGTACAATTTTCACTTGCCACAATAGATTTTTTCATATAAACTCCCCATATAATCAAGGAGGCAATTATGAAAAAAACTTTCCTCACAATTTCCATAACAGCAATAATAACCGGTCTCCTCCTTTTTTCATATAGTCTATATGAACCCTATACCCTCAAAATAACTCATTACGAACTTCCCTCTTCGGAACTCAAAAATCTCAAAATAGCGTTTGCTGCAGATTTTCACCTAGCCCCCAAAGAAACCAAACGCCTCAACAAAATCATTTCAACCATTAACAACGAACAACCGGACATTATCATCTTAGGCGGAGACTATATGAAAGGACACACCCAAACCGCCACAATGCCAATAGAACAAATAGCTCAAAATCTAAGCCATTTATATGCTCCATTAGGAATATTCGCCGTCTTAGGTAACCACGATAACTGGTATAACAAAACCGAAATTATCGCCGCTCTGGAAAAACACAATATCACAGTACTTGATAATAAAAACTACCGCCTGAAAAACTTAACCCTCGTTGGGATAAGCGATCTTTCCTCAGATAAACCTGATTTTGTAAAAGCCTTTCATAACACCACTGCACCAGCCATCCTCATCACTCATTCGCCGGACACTTTTCCCGAAAGCCCCAAAACATTATTAACCCTTGCCGCCCATACCCACGGTGGGCAGATAAACATCCCTTATATCGGCTCACCAGTTGTTCCCTCAAAATATGGACAACGATATCACAAAGGACTAATACAAGAAAATGACAAAACTATGATTGTTACCACCGGACTGGGAACCAGCATTCTTCCCATACGTTTTAACTGTCCCCCTGAAATCGTTATCATCACATTTCAATAAAACGAACCTATTTAAATTTCTTGACACCTACAAAAATCCCGCTTACAAAAATGACATAATCAGATATTTTTATGTTTAATTTTAATTCATACAATTATGAAACACATTAACAATGAGGTAATCTATCAGATTTACCCACTGACGTTTAACTATGCCTCAGGAAGTAAGAGCGATCCCTACAAAGGCGCATACGGAAACCTGAAAGGCATCACAGCCTATGCAGACTATGTCGCTTCATTGGGCGTCGATGCGATCTGGATAACCCCTTTTTATCCCTGGGGTGGTACCGGATTCGGCTATGATATCACTGATTACACAGCCATCGACCCAATGTACGGTACTCCGGAAGATTTCGCCGAGCTTTGTCAGATCTATCACACACACAACATCCGTGTAATTATAGATCAAGTCTATAACCACTGTTCAGAAAAACACCCGTGGTTTTTAAAGAGCATTGCACGTGAACAGATTTATGAAGACTTTTTCGTATGGGCAGATGCCAAAGGCTATGATGAAAACGGCACCCCGCTTCCACCTAATAATTGGACTGCAATCTGGAACAGCGAGGGACCAAGCGCCTGGAGCTGGCACAATGAGCGCAAGCAGTTCTATTTGCACAGTTTTGACCGAACAATGCCCAATCTAAATCTTAACAACCCGATAGTACGCGCTGAGCTCTTAAAGGTTGCAAAATTCTGGTTTGATTTGGGAGCTGACGGTTTCCGCCTTGACGCTGCTACACACTACGCGTGTGATTCATTTTTGCGAGATAATCCTTTAGATGAAAACGGTGGGCAAATCCGAATGTACGATATCAACTCCGAAAACGGTTGTATATTTATTAACAGCCTAAAAGAGCTTGGTCTACAATACACTCCGGCAAAAACTTTGCTTGCTGAATATTGGTATTCAAAAACACCAGCAGGTATTGAAAAAGCCAGAGAAATTGGTAAAACCACTCTCTGTGATGCATTCTTCACTGGAGCACTAAATGGCAAAGTCAAAGACTTTGTTTCCTCTGTTTCAGATGACCTCAACGTGTATATGTTCGGCGAAAAGCTCAATTGGGCCTTCAGCAATCACGACTTGGAGCGTGCAGCCACTCGCATTTTTGGACGTAGCTACACACCACAAAAGCTGCGTATGTTGATGAGCTTGTTAACTACTCTCCCCGGCAGTATCTGCATCTTTCAAGGTGAAGAACTCGGGTTACCCAACCCAATGGAATTTTCAGCTTGCAAAAAACCTGAAAATGATCCACTTAATATCTGGACACCATTTAACACCCCGTGGGATGCCGGTCGTGCAGGTTTTGCAATGAGCGATGCCCCAACAGACCCCACAAGGGCAATGGCACTTCAACCCGATGCTGAACAATACACACTGTCCGTAGAAAAGCAAAATGAAAAAGATTCAATGCTTGCAACCACCAGAAATCTCTTGGTAGCACGCAAAAACGGCATTTTCAATCACTATGGTGAACTTCATTTTCTGCCCACAGAAAATGAAGACATCATTGCTTTTATCCGCACAGTAAAAGACAGCTCGGCTCAAATGCTCTGTATTTATAATTTCAGCAACATCGATACCATTATCGGTTACAACGACAAAACTTATTTTGTCACTGCTGAAGATATGTTGCACCGACACATTCGCTAAATTAAAAAAACACCGCCCAATTTATTTGGCGGTGTTTTTTCATACTTCATTTAAAACCTCATATACATCATAATAGCGCTCTCCGACACGCACTAAAAATTTATATTGTAACTCTTTTCTCAAAGTCTGACAAATCGACGTTTTGTATTTGGGCGCACAAGAAACACATCTACGTGCATCCGCATTAAAAAACAAAACATACGCCCCCTTATGTTCTCTAATATCCTCAGCATAATCTTTCTTACAAGACTTATCTGCCAACAAAATTTGATGACTGTCATAAAGAGCCGCAACAAGCTCCAAATACATAAAAGAAGTTTCCGTAAATACTACCACATCACGTTGCTTAACCTCTTCCAAAAATCGCTCTGTATTCGCATCATAATTAAAAGTAAAAGCACTCTTCTTACCAAAATCCACTAACAAAGAATTAGCCAACACAAACACCCCAAGCAAAACATAAACCCTTTTAGAAGAAAGCTCAAAACAAACCAGCAATCCTTTAAGAAAGTATACCGTCAAAACCGACACTAACGGTAATAAAAGCATATAATACCGCACAGAAAATTCATACATCGGTGGCATATATCCGTTAAGAAAAGCGCTCATCAATACACAATTAATCAAAATATACCATACCGTCGCATCAGCTCGCTTCCACTTAACACAAATACCCAGAAACAATAAAACAAACCAAAGCGGCAAATAGGAAAAACTCAATAACTGTTGCATATAAACACGCCACATACCGGAATAAAACATCTGATTTAGCCACAAATCAACCTGCCACAACATTTCCCAAATTCTACTTTGCATTGTATCATTCGCCAAAGTATCAACCATCGTCGAAGAAGGTGTTATCTTCCTAATAAGCTCCTCCCCTCTTGCTGAATACAACAACACATTCCAAGCTGTTGGAAAAAGTACAAACAAAACTAATGGACTAAAAGCCATTACCACCGCATACCTAAACAACAAATTCCAATTTCTACGCAAGAATAATATTCCCCCCCCCGTACCTGCTGCAAGAAACGAAAACACAAGTGAGGAATATTGTGTTAACATACCTAAAGATGAATACAAAAATATCAAAAACAGTCTCTTATTATCCGCTTCATTTTCTTTAAGCATTTTAACAATTTCATACAGCAAACACACGGCAAACAACGTCTGCAAAATATACATTCGAATATACAAAACCGTATCTATTCCCGCCTCCGAAAAAGCGTAAAAAGTAACCGCCATCATCGCCAAAAACTCATCTTCCAACAGCAGCTCCGCAAGCTTAAACAGCATAATTAACAGTGCCACCCATAATGCAATATTTACTCCCGCACCAAACCACTTACTGAACTGCTCCGGAAAAAACGAACACACCGTATGCAAAAGCATATAATAAAGCGGAGGATGTGTACTCTTTTTCAAATTTTCAAAAATATGCCCATAACGAAATTGTTCCTCCGGCTGCACAGTTATATAATTATGAAAAACTTTTCCATCAAACCACTGATTATACAATACAGACACATCTTTTTCATAAAAATGAGACTCAACCGTTGGAGCTAAAAAAGCCCCTTGTGTACTGTTCGCATGCCCAAAACTAAAAATTTCATCTATATGAAAACCATCTTTTTGCCCATAATGAAATAAAACCATTCCGATATTTAAAACTAAAAGAATAAAAAATAAAACATAAAATCGATTAAATTTTTTCAACATCAGACTTTTCCACAACATCACTCTTTTTAAAAACCATATATTTAGAAAACAAATAGTTTAAAATAATTACAATCACCATCACCAAATATTTCATATACAGCGGATGCCAACCAAGAAACTGCACAAAAACAAACAACAACGCATAATCTAATACACCGGTTATTCCTCTGTAAAAGAAATATTTTCCGGCTTCTTCAAGTGTTTGTTTATAGCTAAGTTCTGTAGTCTGATACACAAAATATTTATTCACAAAATAACCACACCCTTTAGCCACAACAAGCGCAATAAGATTAGCTAAATAAAACTTCATACCGGCAAACAGTAACATTGTATAAACCACCGCATTTAACAGCGTTACCCCTACCCCGCCGATAAGATAGCGAAAAAACTCCTTTTGCAAAAATTTAGAAATCTCAATTTTCATCTTTTTGAATAACCGCCAAAGTCCAGACCAAACAATTATACTCGGCAATAGATACCCCCCCCTGTATATTACCACGTAAAAACCGCTTAAATCCACCATATGTCCAATGATTTATATGGTCTATAGGATTACCGAGACGTTTAATATTTTTTCCACAAGCCAAATTTCCCAAACAAAAAAACGGTTCACTCGGAACAGAAACCACCACCGCACGGCGTGCTACACGCATCAACTCTGCCAAAGCCTTTTTCGGATTTTCCAAATGCTCTAAAACTTCTGTCGCTATAACCACATCATAACTATTTTCCGGATATTTCAGCATCATAATATCTGCCTGCTCAAAACAAATAGAACGAGTATTCCCTTCCTTTGCCTTAATAAGCGCCTCATAAAAAAAATCGCACGCAGTTATTTGAGTATCTGCCAAATTATCATACAAAAAATTAGCAATAAATCCTTCCCCGCACCCCACATCAAGCAAACTCATCGGTGCTTCCCTATTAAATCCCTGCAATACCTCAAAAAGTTTAGCTAAAAACTTTTTAATCATAAACTGTTTTAATGGATTTCTACTACCATATTTCTCCATATTACCAGTATTATATTCTATCATCCGTTTTTCTTCCCACAATTTCTCTAACACAAAGTTCATTTTCCCGCCGACCACCAGATTGATCAACAATAATATTAGCAATCAAACCCAACGAAACAGACTGCACACCAACCAGAATAAACAACACTCCTAAAATAAGCAAAGGTCGCTGCCCTATACTCTCTCCACCAAACCAGAGAATACTCAAATATAAACAGATTAAAAAGCCTAACAAAAATAACATCAGCCCAATTTTACCAAAAAAATACATAGGCCTATCCCAATATTTTAATAAAAACATCGCAGACAATGCATCAAACAACCCACGCAGATAACGCTCTGCCCCAAACTTAGACTTACCAAACTCTCGTTTATGATGAGTAACTGGAATTTCCGTTACTCTAAACCCATTACGCATCGCAAGTACTGGAATATAGCGGTGAAACTCACCATACACATTCACACTCTTCACTACCTCTTGACGATAAGCCTTAAACCCGCAATTAAAATCATGAATAGCAATTCCTGAAAACTTAGATATTACCCAATTAAACAATTTAGACGGCAATCTTTTTTCAAGCGGGTCTAAACGATTATATTTCCACCCAGAAACCAAATCATACCCCTCATCAAGCTTATCAAGAAAACGAGAAAATTCCTTCGGATCATCTTGCAAATCCGCATCCATCGTAATAATCACATCCCCCAACGCACGCTTAAACCCAAACTGCAAAGCTTTAGACTTACCGAAATTTCGCCGAAAACAAACCAATTTCACATTGGCATCCAGCTCAATCACCTCCCGAATAATCTCTTCCGACTTATCTGTACTTCCATCTGAAACAAACAAAATCTCATACCCGTCAATCCGTTTCTCTTTTATCAGTAAATCTATATTTTTTTTAATTTCAGCATAAAGTTTTTTAAGTGTTCCTTCTTCATTATAAACCGCAATAATCACTGATAACATAGTATGCCTCCCTAAAACCAAATTTTCATCAAATCGCCGCATTAATCAATTCCTTTGCATAGTCAGACTGTGGATAATTAAATATTTGCATAGCTGTTCCTTGTTCCACAATTTCTCCACCACGCATCACAATCACCTCGTGAGCAATTGCCCTAACGGCACGCATATCGTGTGAAATAAACAAATACGAAATACCTGTTTCACTCTGAATTTTTTTAAGTAATTTGATAATTCCCGCCTGAACAGTCACATCTAATGCTGAAGTTGGCTCATCTAAAATCATAATTTTTGGCTCTATCGCTAACGCCCGTGCTATCGCAATACGCTGTCGTTGTCCTCCTGAAAACTCGTGCGGATATTGTTCTAAAATCGCCTCGTCTCCCAACCCGACCGATGTCAATACCTGCAACACACGTTCACGCCGCTTATCTTTATCCAACTTCGGAAAATGTACTCTAATTCCCTCACCAATAATCTCACCAATTGTCATTCGAGGATTAAGTGAATTATATGGATCTTGAAAAACTACTTGTACATTTTTTCTAAAATCTTTTTCATTACGGATTCGTACCGACTTAGCAGTCAAAATTTCTCCACGATACGTAATCAAATCTGCCAAACACATCCCTAGTGTTGTTTTTCCCGAACCAGATTCGCCAACAATTCCTAACGTCTTACCTTCATAGAGAGCCAAAGAAACATCTTTCACTGCACAAATTTCCTTCAAAACCTTACCAAACAGATTTTTTTTCAAAGGAAAAGATACTTTTAAATGACGTGCCTCCATCAACTTGCGAGTTTTAAAATCTTCACATACAGACGTTTTACGAAACGCAGTCAACAGCTCTTTCGTATACGGATGCACAGGAGCATTGAAAATATTTCCCACACTTCCCTGCTCCACAATCACCCCTTGTCGCATCACAATCACACGATTCGCAATTTTTCGTACCACCCCCAAATCGTGCGAAATGAAAATAACCGCCATCTTGAGCTTATCTTTCAGATGCAAAATCAGTTCCAAAATCTGTTTTTGCACCGTCACATCAAGAGCTGTTGTCGGTTCATCAGCAATCAAAATTTTTGGATTATTCGCAACTGCCATCGCAATCATCACGCGCTGCCGCTGCCCACCAGAAAGTTCAAACGGATATGCATTCATTCGGTCATCTGCATTTTCAATCCCAACTAAACGCAATAAATAACGAGCGCGTGCGTATGCTTTTCGTTCTGAAACCTTTTTATGTACACAAATAATCTCTGCAATCTGTGCACCAATTTTCATTAACGGATTAAGTGAACTCATTGGCTCCTGAAAAACCATACTGATTTTATCCCCTCGGATATTCTGCCACTCCCTTTCTGAAAGAGCCGTCAACTCTCGTCCTTCAAATTCAATTGAATTCGTACTTTTATAAAGTACCTTTTTCGGGTCAATCAACCCCATAAGCGAAAGCGCTGTTACAGACTTCCCCGAGCCAGATTCGCCAACAATTGCCAAAACCTCTCCAGCATATACCGAAAAACTACTGTTATACACAGCAGAAAACAATCCGCCATCTTCTCGGATAAAACGTACGTTCAAACTCTTGACATCTAAAATCGGTTCCATCATCTCTTCCTCTTATCCATCGCATCACGAACACCCTCACCGATAAATATCAGTAAAGTCAGCAATAACGACAACACAAAAAAGACACTCAAACCTATCCACGGCGCCTGCAGATTATCTTTACCTTGCCGCACCAAATCACCCAACGAGGGATAATTATACCCTAACCCTAAACCTAAAAAATCTAAAGCCGTCAAAGCGACCACCGCTCCAGCCATAATAAACGGTACAAATGTTATCGTCGTCACCAACGCATTGGGTAAAATATGCCGCCACATAATTCGAAAATTACCTACCCCAATAGCCCGAGCAGCCTTCACATATTCAAATTGCCGAGCCCGCAAAAACTCTGCTCTCACCATTCCGGTCAACTCTGTCCACGAAAATAATAACAAAATTAGCAGCAACGTCCAAAAACTTGGCACAAATACACTCGCCACAATAATAAGCACAAACATCTGCGGCATAGAATCCCAAATTTCAATCACTCGTTGCAAAATAATATCAATTTTACCACCAAAATATCCTTGTATTGCTCCAATAAAAATTCCAATCAACGACGATAAAACTGTCAGCAAAAGAGCAAATACAAATGACAATCGAATACCATACAAAAGTCGTGCTAAAATATCCCGCCCTTCTTCATCTGTACCCAACCAATGTCGCTTAGAAGGTGCCGCAGGAAATGGCTCATTGAGTTCATAATCAACCGTATTATATGAAAACTCAATAAATGGCATAACCATATATCCCTCTGTCTCAATATTTGAACGGATAAAAGGATCTTTATAGTTTGCCTCTGTGGGAAAATCCCCCCCAAACCGAGCATCTGTATAAACCTTAAAAATCGGAAAATAATATTCATTCTGATATTTTAGCACAATTGGTTTATCATTGGCAATCAATTCTGCAAACAACGAAAAAAGCAGCACAATACTTAATAAAAACAGCGCTGCTTGTGAACGTTTATTTTTAATATACTTGCTAATCTGCATAAATTCTATTGCCTTCACTAAAATTTATCTAGGAGTTAACATAGTTTTCAGGCTTTGACAAGTATTTAATCAACAATTAACCAAATTTTATTCTATCTCCGGAGCAATAGGCTCAACATTTTCTTCTTGAATCTGGTCTACTTCATCTACAACATTGGCTTCAATTGTTTGTGTCGGAACACTCAAATCAACCTCATCAATTTCCGAAGCGCGCGCACCATCATCGACAATCTCTTCAGATGGAGCCACCGTTTCCAATACATTTTCTTCTGGAACATACTGCTCGGTTTCTGGAGCAACTTCTTCTTGCGATGCATCCACGTCCTTCTCAGTAACCATTGCATCACTGACAGCATCTCCCGTAGATGTTTCTAAAACTTCCGGTTTTGCATCTACAGTTTCCTCTACCTCTGACACAATTTCTTCCTCTGCAATCTGAGGGGTCGGCTCCGTAACAATCTCTACCGCTTCCATTGGTTCTTCTTGTATAACCTCATAATCTTCCACCACAGGCAGCGGTTGAGATTTTTCCATAAACTGCTTTTCCCACGCTTGATAATAAGAACTTTTCTTCCTAAATTCTTCATACCAATCACGATACTCTGCCGCAATATTTGTAATTTTACTCCCTCGAATCACAGAATTATTAACAAGATTCTGTGTCAAATTTAGCGCATCTTCTGTTGACATTTTCATATTATCAATCGTGTAACAATGCTTTTCTCCCAACATCTGCGAACGAACCAAATCACTCGCCAAACAAATATCTGTATTAACTAAAAATGCCGGAGATTTACCTTTGCGTATTCCAAGGCTAACAAGCTTATCTGCTACAAAGTTTCCATATTGTCCTGCAGGCATACCAGCCAGCTCGCGCAATGGACTAACCCCGTGAACAATAATATCAGTATTTTGTAACTTATCATTTTGATACATCTTCTCCATAAACATCTGCATCATTCCAAGCAAGCATTTTGCTTGGTCTGCGTATGCTTTGCGCTTCAAATCAATACCACCAGTATAAAGTGTATTATCTTTTAACGAAACCCAATCTTTTCTAGGCTTAAGATTACAAAATTCATCATAAATATACAAATCAGATGGCAATTCCACAAATGTCATATACGCCACCCCATTTTTATCACCGGCAAAATCTTCATATAACTCATCAAATACAGCCGGAGCTCCTTCAATAGAAAGACGACGATTTTCAGAAATTATCCGCATACCTTTAAGTGACGACATATCCATCAGCATTTTTGCTACAGATTTCAATTCACGATTCTTGAAACTTAACACCCATTCGCCCAGCAATGCAAAAACATTTTTCTCAAGTGAACTCTTCTTGTCATAAAGTGACACTGGGTGAGTATGTTTCATAACACAGCGATCCGTAAACATATCCCCACCTTTATAGCAGAAATTAAAGCCAGGCATTGCATAACTACTAGTTTTATAACCTGCTTTTGCTAATGCTTCATAGAGCTTATTGTCTTCTAAAGCATTCGTATCCAGTTTACCGTGCACAAAGTCCCAATCATTCAAAATTTCAGCATACCCGCGAATACCACTGGATGTACTAGCATAATTAACCAAATTATATACATCCACAATATTACTAACCGTATCAGCTCTTTGCACAAATGCATTCGGATAAATCTCAAACCCATTAACAGCATAAAAACCAACCATCATATCGCGCAACTCGCGGAAATTAACATCTTTAATCGTACTTAAAAAATGATAAGAAGGAAATTTAGGAGCCATCAGATAAACAATATTATTCTCTCTGGTGTCTTGATTTGATGCATTCAACTCTTTAACCGTATCATACTCATTCTCTTTAACAATCACCATTTCAGTTTGGTAAACGCCCAACCCGACCGAGCAGATAAGTCCCATTACTGAAAAAAAGATAACTAATGAAGAACGAAAAGCAAAAAAGATAACCAAAAATAAAAATAACCCCACCATCCAATTTGAAGGAATAATCGTGATAAAAGTTAAAAAGCTAGCGTGCTCTATTAACCACATTTCAATAAAATTGCTCACATCAAACAATGCGAACTGATCTAAAAAGAGAATAGCGATTATCATCGCAAATAACCCGCAAACCACATTCTGCGCCATCCCTGAAAAAGATAACAGCAGCATCAGCACTAACATAACAGCAAAGAAACCGCCACCAATATATATCATCGCTTCATTGATAACACCATTTTCCAATACTCTTCCGTTAATCGAATAAACAAATAAAACAAAATCGAGCACGAATAATAGTGAAACAAACATAGCCCGAAAAATTCTATCGTGAAAATGATTCGTTGCCTTTAATAAAAACTCAAAAGGTTTGGGTTCCGGTTTTTTATGCAAATTTACAGGTTCAATCATCTTTTCCTCTTCAAAAAAAATTTCCTATACCCTTACGCTATCGCATATTGTTAAATAAAAAATTAAAAAATACACCTCTTTGCAAAAATATAACCCACGATATGTCTTGAATTTTTAATTTTTACCGTTATACTCAAATAAGTTTTGAAAACAATCTCAAAACTATGATACGAAAAGCCGTATGAAATAGATATATTGGACCCGGGGGCAGTACCCGGCGCCTCCACCAAAAAAACTTGGGGGCGAGACAGGTTTGACAGTATATAGTAAAGATATGTGGGCTGTATCCGGCGGGATACCACCGTTATCGGTTCAACTTAAATAAACGCAAATGATAATTTTGCACCTGTTGCTGTAGCTGCTTAAGGTAAGGCAACAAAACTTAAATTCTTTAGACTTTGGTTAGCCTAAAGTGGGGAAGGAGCCGCCTAGCAACAGAACGGCTCATTTTGTTGTAACCATTGATTTGTGGCAGATGAAAAAGATGACAGAAATTGTTAGTGAAATAAATTATGATAAACTGATTGAAAAATCTTTAAAACAGGTTGTAATTGAAGCCTTAAAAATTGCTGAAACTCAAGGTCTTCCTGGGGAAAATCATTTTTACATCACTTTCAAAACGGACCACCCTGATACCATCATCCCTGAAACATTAAAGATACAATACCCTGAAAGTATGACCATTGTACTTCAGCACCAATATGCAAACTTAATCGTTAGCGAAACTTTCTTTTCAGTAGAGCTTAGTTTCGGTGGTCGTCCACAAACGCTGATTATCCCTTATGACGCCATCACCTATTTTGCAGACCCTTACGCTAAATTTGGTCTAAGTTTTTCTTTTTACGAAAATGGCGACGTACATACTCTGGATGATTTGGAACCCGAGAAAAAAGTATCTGGCGAAACCGCACAAATTATCTCATTTGATAGCTTTCGGAAAAAACCTTAATGAAAAAATTTTCAATTATGATTGCTGGACGCCACGCTACCAGTGTTTCTTTGGAAGAAGAATTTTATTGTGCACTCATTAACATCGTCAGAGAGCGTCAAACTACCTTAAACCAACTTGTAACCGAAATTGATAAAGAGCGAACAACTCCTAATTTGTCATCCGCTCTACGTTTATACGTTTTAAAAACTTTACAAGAAAAATTAAGCCAAGTCTAAAACAACTCAAATTCATCCAAATTGTCCTGTTCCATAACCGCAGGCGTTGCATTCTCTTTTGGCTGAAATATTTTTTGCGGAAGTAAAGGCTGAGATTGAGAGGACTCTTCTACCACATTTTCTTCAACACTTTTCTGCTCCTGTAAAAGCATCTCCAAGCCACCAGCAGAAATATTTTCCAAACCAGAAGATTCAACATTTTGAGGTTCCATAACTTCTTCAGCTGTTTCTTCTACAGCTTTTTCTATTTCTCCTCCTTTACGCTTAAATCCCCCACGTTTTTTTAAGCTCTTAGTTTTTTCTTCAATCTCTTTATCACGAGAAACTTTCGCATTATAATTTTCACTTTTTAATCCTTGATCATCAGCCACTTCCTCTGCCAAATTTTCAACAACATCCTGTGAAACCAAACCACGATTTCCCGCCTCGGCAACCACATTATATTTCACTTCTGTAAATTTTTTCTTATACCATTCTGGAACTTCCTCAAGCGAAACGCCACCACGCATAGGATACGCAATCACAAGACAAAATAACAAAAACAATACCGAAAGCGCCAATACTGGATGTTTCAATACATATAACACTGCATAAATCGGAAAAGTAATAATCTTTAAAACCGTATATAAGAATTTAAACAGTGAACTTCTTTCTTTTCCGCCAGCCATCAGACCTCCTAATTTTATTGACGATATCAATATAACATTTTTTATTTAAAACTTATTTAACAAAACCAAATTTAATCTTGATATCCCCATTTCCCACTCTTCAAATCTTTAACACAGCGACGCTCATCATATTCCGCTTTTAACCGATAGACATTACCAAAACCCGCCGGCATATAATAACGATTGATAATATCTGGATTTATATAATGTACAATTTCTAAGCGCCCACTTTCTCTAGAAAACTTATTAAAATAACTCCGCCCATACACAAACTTTGGCTTAACGTCTTCAATCAGTTTATTCATATCAGGACGAGGTCTAATCCCCGTTTTTTCTCCAATAACATCCAACTGTCCAATAAGCTGCCAATAATACGCTGGATCCTTACCAAACAGATTATACATATATCCGTCGCCGTTAAACACATAATCACAAGGAGTAATTTGACGTGCAACATAATCAGGCAAATAAGGTCTATCATCACGGCTTTTATAAATATTCCCAAAATAAATTATTGCTTTACCAAGAAAATAATATAAGACAATCAAAAAGACAAATCGCACAACATTATGCTTCGCATCCAGCTTAGCTACAAATGGTATTCCACTTAACACAGCCAAATAAACCAATAACCAGTAATAATATAAATAAGGAGAAAAATAAAACCGTCGCTGAATAAATTCCACTACAAACAAGAAAGCCAATACCCGCCAATATTTATTTCCTTGCACACTAGCCGCAAGCGCACCTATCCACCCCAGACAAACCCAAATTAAAATTACCGTAGAAAAATTTATTATCCGATTAAAATCAAAACCTTTGACCAAGTTAAGATTAAACGTATAATTACAAATGTAATACAAAGAAATCATATCATAATGATACAAATAAAATAAAAATCCCAATCCCCCAATAACAGGCACTAAAAGTGCCTTAAATAACATTTTAGTTTCAATACTTTTCTCATACCAAAAATATAAGACACACACACCCAAGCATCCCAAAGGAAACAATGCCTTTTGTGCAAATAAAAAACTAAGCATAAACCATAAAAACGCTACCGAAAGCTGCCATTGTTTCTTATCTCGCAAATGTGAAAAAAGATAGTAAATTCCCCCCATTAGGCAAAAAATCATATAATTATCAGGTCTAAAATCTATTGCATAAAGTTTATACCCCGGTACAGCCACCGCAGCAGCAGCCATCACTCCCCATAATTTATCACACAAAAACTCAGAACAAATATAATAGACATAAACTAATGATTTCAAAAAGACCAAAAAAGAAATAAAGCAAACCACTTCAACTATTGTTGAATCATATGCAAATAGTTTCGTTAGTGGTGCAAATAAATACCATAACAATGGATTATGATGTTGAAAAAAGTCTTTATATGGAACTTCACCTAAAGCAATCATAAAACTAGAATGAATATGCTCAATATTATCTCCGTTCTGTGTAGGCAGATACACTGAAACTAAAGCATAAAAAACTGCTGCAATACTCAACTCCAGTACCACGGCTATATATGGCAATTTTTGCCAAAAAATCTCTTTCAAATTAAACTTATTCAAACACTGCTGCCACATCATTATTTCACCATATTTTAATACCGCATCAGGCAGAAACAATTGTTTCTGCCCGCTGCTTTTTATATCTGTTTCTATCTCATATCACTTATCAACGCCATCTTCTGACAGCTTTAATATTACGATGATACGCTTCACTAGAAGAAATATCTTCAATATCTACTGGCAATTTACTACGCCAATTAGGATATTTATCAACATCCGTCCCCGGCAAATTCTGCACTTTCATAGACTGGAAAATATCTTCTGGCTGCAACATAAATACTTCACTATTTGTTTTCGCCATATAGGAATGAACAGCTTCTTCGATTCCCTCAGGATAACCATCACCATATAAATAATCAGAATGACGATATCTATCTTCTGGCCAAACACGTTCATTATCCAAAGCACTTAATAACAATCTGCGCTCGTGCTCACGCCAACTATAACCATTACGCGCTTCTTCTTCTGAAAATAATCCCAAATCTTTCATAATTCCAATTTCAGAACCATACCACCAAGCCTTAAGTGGCGGCATATCGTGCGTTCCAACCGATGCAAAATATTTGGTTTCATATTCATTCGGAGATTTAAGTGTTCCATTTTCATCTTTGCGTTCAACCCATAACACACCGAGAGAATAGATATTACGTTCTGCCAACATTTCTTTAAAACCGCCAGCAACATTACCAATACACTCACCCACTACCACACATTTATTCAAATAGCTCTCAAGTGCCAAAATATTCATCATATCTTTCTCATTATAACGAATATACGTCCCTTCTTCCCCTTTATCAGGAATAATATATAAGCGAGAAAGTCCCATAACGTGGTCAATTCTAACCGCACCAGCATAACGCATATTCGCTCTCAAAATACGGATAAACGGTTTATAACAGCGCTCTTTTAGTTCAAACGGATTAAATGCTCCCAACATCCATTTTTGCCCTGTCGGAAAATAATTATCCGGAGGAGCGCCTGCACCACTTCCCTGAACATAAAGATACTTATCCCCCCAAACTTCAGCACTGTCTTTAGAAACTCCTACAGGTAAGTCACGATATAAGCCAATAACAAGCTGACGTTCTTTAATCTTTTTTTCAACCAAACGCAACTGTCTATCAGCCTCAAATTGCAAAAACTTAAAGAAATCAACTTCATACAAATGCTCAGCAGCAAATTTTTCAACGCCACTGGAAAGAGCCGAACTCAATGCCTCATTCCACTGCTTAGAAGCCTTTCCATTCATTTTCGCGCGTTCTTCTCCAATTGTTTGGAACACAGCCAAACGATGTAATTCTCCTGTGTCAGCCGCTTTAAATGCTTCAAACTCTTTTGTATATTCAGAATCCTCATTAGCTTTCATCCGCGCATAAATATTACGCATCGCCTTAATCTTAGCATTATAAACCGAGGTATAATCAATATTTTCCTTTTCTTTTGCAAACCAAATTGCTTGTCCATCTTTATCTTCTTCATCATAAAATGGTACTTTTTCTACGTCAATATAGATAGGATTCAAAAACAATCTACTTACCGAAGCATACGGACTAGCTGTCTCAGGAAAATCGTGTTGCAACACATTGAGCGGATTTAATCCGATAATGTCCCCTCCACTGTCTGCCATAATGTCAACAATATTTTCTAAATCAGTAAAATCACCAACACCCCAATTACGACGACTCTTCAATGAATACAACTGTACGGCAAAACCAAACAATTTTTCCTTACCTTTTTTATCAAGAGCATAACATTGTTTTGGTGCCACAGCCAATACTGTCTTATATTCACCTTTGTTGGTTTTAACTTTAATATCGTAGTAATCAGGCTCCAAATCAGCTTCTACAACACCACGTAAACGCACATACGACTGACGTCCTTCTTTTCTGCTTTCTTCTTCCACAAAAGAAACATTCAATGCAGAATTTTTTTTCTCCCCTTCTTTAGCATAGCTAACACTGATATCACCTTTTGCTTCATCTGCAGTCAATACAATATCAAACGATTTATCATCTTGAACAACCACATAAATAGCCTCCAGCGCTTGCTGCCAACGCTTCTTCTCCAATCTATCTAAAGAACGTTGTATCTCTTCATCATTTTTGGCATCATAACCAAAATTTTCAATAAAAAAGCGAAGTTGATCATCTGAAACCACACTAGTTTTAATTGTTCCGCATCCGTATGTAAAACTCGTACAAATATTCAACTTATCTGCCAGCTTTTTTAACAGTTCACTCATATAAAATCTCCTACTTTTTTATCTCAAAACAAAGCACCGACCACGCCGGCACCCAAATTTCAGCTCCCGCACCCAAGCGGTCAGCCTCAAACTTTTCAGAACTATCCAATAATAGATTCCATTTATAAGACTTTTTGATGTTTGGCAACTTCCATTTCAAGTTACTCTCATTTGCATTCAAAATAACCATAAACATTTTGCCATTTGCTGCCACCATATACGCCAAGCTTTTACGATTTGCCTGAAACCAATCACTTTGCGTAAATTCTGTTCCTTTTTCACTAAACCACGCTAAGTCTTTCACACCTAATTTAGCGTCTTCAATCATTCCAGTAAAGAAATTCTTGCGATTAAAAATTCCCATTTTTCGCCGCAATTTAATCAATCGCTTTACAAAACGAATATTATTTATTTCATACGCCCCAAAAGCTTCCCATACCAAATATGAAATAACATTATCCTGACAATACGCATTATTATTACCAAATTGCGTATTCAAAAATTCATCACCAGAACGAATAATCGGCGTCCCAAAAGAAAGCAGCAACGTTGCCATCATTGCCCGCTGACGAAGCTTCCGATTCTCCATAATCTGCACATCAGTACACAATCCTTCAATACCAGAGTTCCAACTCCAGTTAGCATCCGTCCCATCACGATTATCTTCCCCATTAGCAAAGTTATGCTTATGATTATAACTCACCAAATCATTAAGCGTCATCCCATCGTGAACAGAAACATAGTTCACCGAGCTCCAAATTGTTCGTCTGCTCGGACCAAAAATATCACTCGACCCAGCAAGACGACTAGCTAACTCGCCTACCTGACGTTCATCGCCACGCCAAAAACGTCGAACAACATCACGATAACGATCATTCCATTCCATCACACCTGGAGGAAAAGCTCCCAGCTGATATCCACCAATACCCACATCCCACGGCTCAGCAGCAATCTTCACAAGTTGCATCACTTCATCTTGACGTACAGACATCAAAAAACCACTCTGCTGAGAAAATTCTTGCCGGACCCGAGCCAATGATGTTGCCAAATCCAGCCGAAACCCATCAACGTGCATTTCTTCTACAAAATAACGCATCGAGTCCATCACGAGTGTCAACACGTACGGATTTTGCAAATTAAACGATGCCCCACACCCTGTACTATCATAATAATAGCGACGATTCGCAGCATCTAATGTATAGTAACTTTCATTGTCAATTCCACGATAGCAAAGTGTCGGACCTAAATGATTACCTTCAAAGGTATGGTTATACACCATATCCAAAATAACTTCCATTCCATTCTCGTGAAAGCGCTTGACCATCTTTTTAAAATCATCAACATTTGCACCCACCAAATAACTTGGTTCTAGTGCAAAAAAGCTAAGCGTTTCATACCCCCAAAAATTATCTCGAATTCCTACATTACGCTCACCCATAAACGCATTAACAGGCATCAATTCAATAGAGGTCACACCTAGCCAATTAAGATAGCTGCATACACTATGCGAAGCCAACCCCGCAAATGTTCCCCGTTTATGATCTTGTACCTTCGGATGAGCTTTTGTAAAACCTTTAACGTGTAACTCATAAAAAACCGTTTTTGCAGGATCAATCTGCGGTGGCACATCGTCCCCCCAATCAAATGTATTTTCCCCCACAACAACAGATTTCGGTACATAAGGCGCACTGTCTAATGTTGAAAAAGATAAATCCTTTTCTGCACTCTCAGTATCATAACCAAAAATCGCCTTATTCCAAATCAATCTTCCCACCAACTTTTTAGCGTATGGATCAATCAATAACTTATTAGGATTAAAACGCTTTCCTTTGACAGGATCGTACGGACCATAGACACGATAGCCATACACTTGTCCTGGATGCACACCTTCAAGGTAAATATGCCAAATATTATTTTCACGAACCGGCAACTCATAACGCGCCATTTCCTGCACACCCGTTTTATCAAACAAGCACAGTTCAACTTTTGTTGCTCCGGCAGAAAACAAAGCAAAATTTACGCCCCACTCATCAGGAGTTGCCCCTAGCGGATAAGAACGCCCATCCCAAACTTTAATATCCGGCATATTACCTCTCTTTTTATTAAGTGTTGCCTTAATATCTGATATGCTTTAACACAATGGTAGAAAGCGGTGGAAGAGTAAGCTCAATTGAATGTGCTCGACCGTGCATTCCTTCATCAGAAGCAATCAACTCACCTTCATTCTTAACACCACTTCCCCAATAGCTTTTATCATCACTATTGAAGATTTCTTGATATACACCGCTATCTGGCACACCAAGTTTAAAGCCCTCTCGAACCACCGGAGTAAAATTCGAAATAACAATCATATAATTGTTATAATCGTGCCCGCGACGAATATAAGAAATGACGCTATCATTTGCATTTGCGTGGTCAATCCACTCAAACCCTTTACCATCAAAATCTTCTTCATAAAAAGCAGAATTCCCTTTGTACATCAAATTCAAATCACGCACACAATTCTGCATACCTTTATACATCGGGTACTGTAATAAATGCCAACGCAAACTTTCAGCAGCATTCCACTCCCAATCTTGTCCAAATTCACAGCCCATAAACAGAAGTTTCTTACCCGGATGTGTCCACATAAAACCATAATATGCTCTTAAATTTGCAAATTTTTGCCATTCATCACCCGGCATTTTTTGAAGCATAGAACCTTTGCCGTGAACAACTTCATCGTGCGAAATCGGCAAAATAAAGTTTTCATTAAACGCATAAAGCAATCCAAATGTCAGCTTACCGTGTTCATATTTACGATAAACAGGATCTTTGCTAATGTACGAAAGCGTATCATTCATCCAGCCCATATTCCACTTATAGCCAAATCCCAATCCCCCCATAGAAGTCGGACGAGAAACCATCGGCCAAGCAGTCGATTCTTCAGCGCACGTCATTACACCTTCGCAATTACCATAGCACAACTCATTCATCTTACGAATAAATGCAATTGCCTCTAAATTTTCATTACCGCCATAAATATTCGGTACCCATTCACCATCATTGCGTGAATAATCAAGATATAACATCGAAGCTACCGCATCAACACGTAATCCATCAATATGATATTCTTTAAGCCAATATAATGCACTAGAACAAAGAACATTACTAACTTCTGTACGTCCATAGTTATAAATCTTTGTTCCCCAATCTTTATGTTCACCTTTACG
Organism: Acetobacter sp.; assembly: GCA_023665325.1. Next base: position 59,512 of record JAMPED010000007.1, on the reverse strand, counting down.
CGGATCAGCGTGTTCATAAAGATGCGTTCCGTCAAACTCTACTAAACCGTGTCCATCTTTCGGAAAATGCGCCGGAACCCAGTCCATAATCACACCAATATTAGCCTGATGGAATTTATCAATCATATAACGAAAATCATCCGGAGTCCCAAAGCGCGAAGTCGGTGCAAATAAACCTGTTACCTGATAGCCCCAAGAACCATCAAACGGATGTTCACATACTGGCAAAAACTCAACGTGCGTAAAGCCCATATTCATCACATACGGAACCAAGGTATCTGCCAGCTCTCGATAATTCAAAAACTCAGATCCATCCTCACCATTTCTACGCCAAGAGCCAAGATGAACTTCATAAATACTTGTCGCACGATCAAAACTGTTATATGCCGCACGATACTTCATCCATTCATTATCATTCCAATTATAATGATTTAAATCATACACGATAGACGCAGTATTTGGACGAACTTCAGCATAAAATGCCATCGGATCGCTTTTCGTCAAAATATATCCCTCGTGGGTTTTAACTTCAAATTTATAATATTCACCCTCTGAAATATTCGGAATAAAAATATCCCATACACCACAGTTAAAATGTTTGCGCATCACATTAACACGACCATCCCAATTATTAAATGCACCAACAACAGAAACACGTTTGGCATTTGGTGCCCACACAGAAAAGCCTACACCTTTCACACCGTTAATTTCCATAATGTGTGCCCCAAGTTTTTTATACAAATCTAGATGATTACCTTCAGCAAACAAATATTCATCAATATCACCCAAAATAGATGGATACGAATAAATATCTTCCTCAATATAAGATTCATTTTTATCATTAGTTATCTTAAACTTATGCGTAAAACCATCTGTATTAGTCACCCCTAAATTGATTTGATAGAAACCTCTGGCATCCAACTTAGTCATCATTCCCAAAGAATTGCCATTACCATCCAATAGTTCAATTGAATTTGTATTCGGCTTATATGCACGGATATAAACTTCCTTGCTCCCCTTATCACGGTGAATACCCAACACAGCCATCACATTTTCATAATCACCGTTAATGATGCATTCCATCTCATTTTTTGAAAGTAAATTTTTCATATTCTCTCCCATCGGACTTAAAATAGCAAAATTTTGCTCTTGTCCTTTTTCCTCATTTTTTACAGTCTGTTTTTTAACTGTGTTGACCATAACTATAACTCCAAAATATAAATAAAAAATAGGTTACGTTTTATCTATAAAAACAAAACAAAAAAAAAGCAAGAAAATTGTCAAAAAAAAATCGTTTTTTTAGTTTGTTTTTCCTTTTAAAATCAATAGCATCTTGTTTTAAAACTGTTTTTAAAAATAATAAAAAAACTCATCTTTTTTCATACCTATTTTTTATATAACCTTCCCATCCATTTTTTACACAAGCAACACAAAAAAAATCAAAAAAAATATTTACACATCTTTTTCAATCAAATATCTACTATTTCTACCCCACTTTTTTAATAAAATATAAATAAGATTTTATATTTTAATTTCAAAAAATTAGACCTCTTTTTCGCACTCTAAAAAAACACCTTTTCTACCCCAATTTTTAAGAGTAAAAAAAAATTAAATTAACCCTCTTTTTTTAATCATTTTTTAATTTATTTATGTATATACAGGACGTAAAGAAAATCCGATTGCAAAATCGTATTTACAAAAAAAAAATTATACTTATACTTAACATTGTTTTATAACAAAATTATTGGAGATTTGAAATGACATTCAATGAAAATTTAATTAGAGAAGCTGCTTATTACAATTGGCAAAATGCTGGCTGCCCATTTGGTCAGGATGAAAAATTCTGGAATATGGCAATTGAGCAGATTTATGGCTCTAAAGCTACAAAATCTTGCTGCAGCTCTTCTTGCTCTGCAAAGAAAACAGCAACCAAAACAGCTGCTAAAAAATCTACATCTTCTTCTAAATCTAAAGCGAAGAAATAAGATTTATAAAAGCTAAAAAAACCACCTCTGCCGGGGTGGTTTTTTTTATATTTAAAAACACTTTGTTATCCTTTTTTTTATTTACTTTATCTTAAGCTCTCACATTTTAAAATACGACAAGTGAAACATAAAAAAGGCACTCAAAATGAAGTCATTAAACCCTTTAAAAAAGTTAGATATTGCTTGCTTCCTACGTTCTCAATTATACTTAGCCCCCGTCCTCTTACTCTTTTATCAACAAAATGGTTTAACCATTGCCGATTTTTTTATGTTTCAAGGAATTTTCCAGCTGACTGGAATTATTTTTGAAATACCTTGCGGATACATTGCAGATCTTCTTTCCAAAAAAAAAGTATTGATATTAGCCTTTGCTTTTTTCTTCCTACGTGCTGCTCTCTGGCTCTCTTTTTCGGGTATTTATATCGTCCTTTTAGGCGAATTATTTAATGCTCTTTCACGTTCTTTTTTATCCGGTGTTTATGACAGTTACATATACGATTACCTCAAAGATAAAAACAAAACAAAAAGGATGCTCAAAGAATGTGGCAGAACAAACTTCGCAATGTCTGGTGGAGCAATGTTTGCTGCCATCTTTAGTGCTATATTATATAAGCATTATGGCACCACGATTCTCCTCGCTCTGGAGCTTATTTTAACCCTCACTAGTATTTTACTATTAACATCACTTCCTAACCCACCCTCAGCCAAGCCTCGCGGTAAAACTATCTCTCAAAAATTTATGGAAATTAAAGAAACATTAGTTGCAACATTAACTAATCGCAATATCAATTTATACATCATTTTTTCAGCCCTTCTCTTCTCAACAACATCCCTATTCTGCTGGAGTTTTCAGCCTTTACTCAAAATCTCTGCTGCACCGATTGTAATGTTTAGCTATGTATCAGTTATCAATCACGCCCTCCGTGCTGGATTTTCATATTACGTTAATCAGCTAAAAAAATTTTTCGGCTTTAACCGTCTTCTAGTTGTTACCACTTTTTTATGCGTCTACTCATTCGCCTGTATGATTTTAGGTTTCTATTTCAAAATGCCAAACCTTGCCATTATATGCTTAATTTTTGTTTGCATCGGCATCGGATTTCAACTTGCATTTGCCATCGCTAATATCAACCATATCCACACATTCGCGATTGAAGAAACACGAGCAACCATCTCCTCTGTCAACAATATGCTCCAACAAACCATCTCTGGTATTTCACTCATATTATTTAAATTTGTAGTCACTCCATCAGAGGGAATTGAAGGATTAAGTTTCTCTGGAGCATTCGTCACCTTTGGTGTATTTTACATCACTGCTTTCACTATTTTATTATACAAAATTTATCACAATAAATTACCTGCTGCAAATTAAGCAATTATCTTAACGAAAAATAAAACAATCCCTGCTTATACTGCCATATAATATAACTTATTTAAGGAGCTTAATTATAATGTCTGCGTGGCTCGTTTTTTTAATTGTCGCACTCATTTTTTTGATTGCTGAAATTTATACAATGACCGTATTTTTCCTCAACTTTAGTGCTGCCGCTGTAATCTGTGCTTTACTAGGAATAGGAACAGATAATTACAACATACTGATTCCAATTTTTTGTGTATTATCGATTCTTTTTATTCTATTTTTAAGACCATTCTTAAACATCAATCCCCAAAAAGATAAAGAACACAGTTTTGAATCACAATATATTGGCAAAATTGCCACAGCAATCACCGATATTACAGCATTCAGTGGGCGTATAAGCATCTATGATGAAGATTGGGAAGCACGCACCACAGACGAAGATGCGCCTAACATAAAAAAAGGAGCAAAAGTAACCATTTTGCGCCATAATGACTTAACAATGTTTGTTGCAAAGAAAGGAACCAAACAATGACCACCTTTTTAACCTTACTGATTATTCTTGCCTTATACATCACTGTTAAAGGCTGTATCATCGTTGAACAGCAAGAAGTAGTTATTATTCAACGCCTAGGTAAATATAAAGAAACTCTCACGGCTGGTCTAAATTTCGTTGTACCATTTATTGACGAACCTAAAGCCATCTACAAAAAAGTAACCGTAAATTATCGTGATGGCGGTTCATCTTCGTATATGCAGAAAAGTACCCGTATTGACTTGCGTGAAACCGTATGCGATTTTCCACGGCAAAGCGTAATCACCAGAGATAACGTATCTATCTCTATCAATGCTGTTTTATACTTTCAAATTGTAAATCCTGAAAAAGCTGTATACGGTGTTGAAAACTTATATGAGGCAATTGAAAAATTAACTCAGACTACCCTTCGTCAACTTATTGGTAAAATGGAATTACAAGAAACCTTAACCTCGCGTGATAAAATCAATAGCGAATTGCGTGAAACTATTGATAGTGCATCAGACAAATGGGGCGTAAAGGTAAACCGCATCGAACTACAAGACATCACCCCTCCATCAGATATCCAAAATGCAATGGATAAACAAATGAAGGCAGAACGTGAAAAACGTGCAATGATTTATGAGGCTGAAGGTGAGAAAGAATCTTCTATCCGCATCGCCGAAGGTAAAAAAGAAGCTGCAATTCGTCAAGCCGAAGGTGAAAAAGAAGCGGCAATCCTAAAAGCTGAAGGTGTAGCACAAGCACGTATGGTTGAAGCCGAAGCCGAAAAAGAAGCTATCAACCGTATCATTGAAGCACTTTCATCCAAAGGTCAGGCTGATAAATATCTTATTGCAATGAAATATCTAGAAACAATGAAAGAAATGACTTCTGGACAAGATAATAAGATTGTTTATATGCCATACGAAGCAACTGCAGTTCTAAGTTCCGTTGATGGTATCAAAGAAATGCTTATCGGGAAAAAAGGCGCCTAAAAGGTGCCTTTCTCTCTAGGAAAATACAATGTTTATTTTATTAACACTCGGATTATTCCTCCTCAAATTTTTAGCCCTTGGTGTCGTTGGATTATTTTTTCTGGAAGATTTAGAACTAACTAAAAACGCCAGTGCCACCATTTATTCTGTTTATATGGCAGCTGGTATCTGTACTTTTTTGGCATTATTCTTCTTCGTATTAGGTCGAAAACTCTTGTGGCTGATAATTTTTGCCATTTCTGGTATCTTTTATCTCGGAATGTACAATGGTGCTCCCGAAATTAAAGAAATCCATCAACAAAACGACCTTAAAAGCCGGTATTTTCAAGATACCAGCACATTTTTTGCCCGAATGGGTGATGTTCTCAAACTAATAAATCAAAATAAAAACTAATTATCCCCCTCTCTTTAGGGGGATTTTTCATATATAACTAAATTTTTTCACAAAATCTGAAAAAATATATTGCAATTTAATTTTCAACTATATATGATAACTAATAGGAAAAGCTATTTCTTATGGTTTTTCTTAGCATCAGAGATGATGCGAGGGCGTGCAAACCCTACTCGTACGGTATGAGATATATACCGATAGCTATAAACCGTTATAATCGAGGTTTTAATGGCTATATCTCCGTCCATAACAATGGTCGGGGAATGTTAGTGTATGTTCAGGATAATGCCGAAAGGTGTGTCTAAAGACTAACAGATCCGTTACGGGTAATTTTGCACCTCCCTGACCACCTTTTTTATGAAGCACAACCATAAAAAAAGCCTCGTAATAACAGAGGCTTTTATTTTTAATATCATCTAAACAGCATTATTCACTGCAGAACTTCAATTCATATGCATCACGTGCATCTTCAATTAGCTTTTTTGCTTCATCTGGTCCCAAAAAACTTTCAATCGTCACCTGCTTTTTCTCAAGTACCTTATAGTCCTCAAAAAAACGTTTAAGCATTTTCAAAATATGCGGCGGAATTTGTGAAATATCAGTATAAACATTATACTCTGGATCATCTTCGTGAATAGCAATAATTTTATCATCAGCCTCCCCGCAATCAATCATTTTCATTACGCCAATTGGACGCGCCCGCATAATTGAAAGTGGCACAATTGGTTCCTGCCCCAATACTAAAATATCTAACGGATCATTATCTTCACAATATGTCTGTGGAATGAAACCATAATTTGCCGGATAATGCACAGAAGAATACAAAATACGGTCAACTTTCATCAACCCACTTTCCTTATCAAGCTCATACTTCACTTGAGAGCCTTTAGGAACTTCGATAATCGCCGGAACAATATCCGGAAACTGAGAATAATGCTTTACTTGATGCCACGGATGCACAACGTTTCTCCTAAAAAATTAACTTCGGTGAACATAGACAAATACCTAACATTTGTCAATAAGATTTTGAAAAAATTATTTGCCATCTTACAAAAAATATGCTAAATTAAATACAATTTAAAACTAAAGGGACAAACCGGAGCATAACAAATGATAACCTATACCCCAGACCAACTTGTCAAATTAAGCTCAGATGAAATTGACATCTTACAAAAATCAAACGACACTACCGCTTTAGAATATCTTAAAGACCAAGATAGAGAACTTTCATTCTTAAATCAAGACCAGATTGCTCACTTAAAAGAATACTACACCGACACAATGGAAAAATATCGTTTGTTATATGAAGCAATTGTTTCTGGTTTTTCTACTCCCACCAAACCAGGATTCCCAGAATTTATTTATAACATAAACCTCAAAGATGGTAGTATTGAAACCGATAGAAATGGACGGCGCATCAGCTATTCTACCGAAATTTTAGCCCCTTGCACCAGCGCAATGCTACACTATATCAACAGCGAGTGTAACGACGTATACGTTGTTATTCCCCCAATCAAAGGTGTAGAAAGAACCACTGAAAAAATAATTTCTGAATGTCACCGTAGCTATGATATTAACCGTGAAAAAAATCTCGCCAAATTTGCTGATGGAGCTTTTGCACCAATTGAAGAAGAACCAGAATTTCCTTTTTCATTTCCACAAAAAACAAGACACTGCGCTACTGCAGAAAAGATGGAACAATGGCGTAACGAAGCAAAAACTAAAAACGCATTACTTAATATCTTGAGTAAAGATATGCTTCCACACGACATTTACCGCTTATCTATCACCTCCAAATATCAAGGTGATTTAGAAGAGCTCATTCACGAATTAGAAGAAAAATTTCCAGATTACATCACTTTTGAAAAAGGGGAACGAAACTTATACAAAAAAAATTTAAGCGAAAATGAACGCAACTACTTTGACATCAAAAAAACTGCCCGCATTAACATCCCTAACAGTAACCGTTGCTTTTATATCGAATTCCAATTTAAGCAGACAAATATGTTTTTTGCACACATTCGTTCTCATAGTGTATATGAGGAATTTCGCATCTTAGAAGCTAAATATTTAGCAGCCAAAGATGGCGCCGAAAAGAAAAAACCAACTCCTGAAACAAAAGCCAAAATCACCCAGCTTAAAAAGCAGTGTGACGAAAAACGTGAGCACTGTCTACGCATTCACCGCAATGCCGTACACCAAAGCAATATGTACCTAATGCATAAACTTTTATGGCTAGATGATAATGCTCGTGGACTTCATCGCAAACCAGAACACGATGACGGCAAATATCAGCACTCCATTGATACATTACGCCGCAACTACATTGTTGAAAGCTATGAACCATTTAACGGCGCAACCGCATTTGCAACAGGGTCAAACGAATACCTTAATAAAGCATATTATCTAAAAATGATTGGCATTTTACCTGAAAGCTTTGACGAACTAGGCAAAACAGCCAAGGTCCACATCCATAAAGCTTGGGAAAATCTGACCGATGCAGACATCAAAGATTTTGACCGCATAACCACTATGGCGATTAAATATCAAGATACTATCCGTTCTATCCAAAAAGAACGTCGACTATTAGATAATAACGCTTTATTAAATGTATTAGCACAAGCCACTGGTAATAGCTTGCCTCCTAAAAACGACGGAAGATAATTTATGCCCCCAATTAAATATGCAATATTCGATGTCGGACAAACAATTTATCCATTTTCACTTGTACCGCTTATTGAATATATGCAAAAAGAAACCCTTGAACCCGATTTTTTTGCAAATCAGCATACCCCTCGTTTTTATGATTATAATCCCTATATGAAAGGGGCAATGACAAACACTGAATTTACTGAAGAATTGTGTTTTTTCTGTCGTGTACCATATCATAAAAATCGATTAGCAGAAATTAACACTGCCTTACACCAAGGTTGTGGCAAACGCTTCCCTGAAACTTTAAAAGCAATGCACCAGCTAAAGCAAAATGGTGCGGAAATTTGCCTCCTTTCAAACGCCCTCCCCCTCTTAGCAGATACCGGTGCAGATTTAGTCAAACCACAATATGCTTTTACGTCATACGAACTTAAACTCCTAAAACCAGATTATGAAATATTTCAAGCCGTATTAGAAAAACTAAAAATAAAACCTGAGCAAACTCTATTTATTGACGATAAGAAAACAAATGTGGAAGCCGCACAATCACTAGGAATAAACGGAATTGTTTATACACCCAATACGATATTAAAAGAACTTACCTCTTATCTACAGCCTCTTCCCAAGATTTCCCGTTCACGAGAAGTCTAAGTGCCAACGGTTTCACGCCCTTACGATAGGAAAATAACATCTCCGTTTTATTAGCCTTGTCTCTAATAACATTTTCCAATGCCTTAGCCTTATTTTCATTCACATAAAAGCGTCCTGTTCTATCAAATGCCGCCCGTGGACATACCCCATTTTCAAACTGCGCACAATCTGTCTTATCCCAATCTAACTGATAGAGAATATAATGTCCAGAAAGCAAATCCCTCGGATCATACCCTTGTAAACGCACCACAACCTCTCGTCCTTGATGACGTTGCACTTCAATCGTTGCTACCCACGCTAAAAGAATAAATACAGGCAAAAACACTAATCCGATATATCCATATTTCTTAAGCATTTTTATTCTCCATCTTAATTCTAGCCATTAGTTGCGCAACACCTTTTAACAGTAAAATAAACACAACACCACTCAAAATCATCCCAATACCAGTTGAAAATAATCCGATTTTATCACCAAGATAAAGATACGCACTAAAGACCCAAAGTCCGATAAATTTAATATTAAGCCGAACTTTACGATAATCTTTATAATATTGATAAAGAAAAGACGTCAACACTAAAATCCCTGCCGAAATCAACAAATGGTTCCAAATATATATCGCTAACACCAAATAAAACGCAAAAAATGCATCTCGCTGTAATACACAACCTATAGCAAATCTCGGTATAAACTTACATAAAGCCCACCCCCCGCAAGAAACTATCGCATAAATAATCAATAACACTTCCAGCCAATGATAACCACCTGTATACATCGCACACCATACTAAAAACAGCGGCACCCAAAAATAAGCCACATACTTTTTCTTTGCCACAAAGAGCAATGGTAATGTTGCCATCCACCAAAAAGCAAACGGAAGATGCTTTATATTGCCGCTTAAGTGGTAAATCTGTATCACTAGACCAATTGCCGCCCCCACCAAAAGAAACAGCATCACAAGCAATTTTTCCGCCTTTTCTGAAAATCCTTTTTGTTGATAATAAACCACACCACCAGCTGTGCCAAACAACAAGGCAAACATTGTAATCAACTTGACACTATCGCTGATAGCATCCCAATTTGAGGCAACAAGCGAAATCACCCCCATACCAATAGTAAAAATTCCTAACAACGAAAGTGCTTTCATAACAAAGCCAGCCCCTGCTGTATCATCAAATTCTAAAATCTCAGCTTTCTGTTTCGAAGAAATAATCCCCGCCTGAACAAGTTTATCAAGCTTTTTCGCCTTAAACATAAAAAAAACTCCTCTCATCAAATATTAAGAAGAGCATAGAAATAATTATTTAATAAAACGTTTAAACTTCTCTTCCGTCCCTATAATTAAAGACAACTTTTATGCAACAAAAAACACTTTACTTTTCCTTTTCTATACGCTACCACTCCCTTAAAAGGAGAACATAAATGTCAAACCTAAAAACCAATGCTATGCGTATCTTAGACAAGCATAAAATCGCTTATAAAACCTACTGCTATGAGGGGTGTGGTGCCATTTCAGGCACAGAAGTTGCCGCCACCCTAAACCAAAACCCTGCACAGGTTTTCAAAACATTAGTTACGACAGCAAAATCAGGCAATCATTATGTCTTTATGCTCCCCGTAGCAGAGGAGTTAGACTTGAAAAAAGCAGCGCTTGCCGTCAAAGAAAAATCTGTCGAAATGCTCAAACAAAAAGATTTACTTCCCCTCACAGGCTACATTCACGGCGGCTGCTCCCCAATCGGAATGAAAAAACAATTCAAAACCGTTATTCATAATACAGCCGAAAACCACCCAACAATCATCTTTTCCGCCGGTCACATAGGCTATCAAGTAGAACTATCCCTAAAAGACCTTGCCACCATCATTCCCTTAACCACAAACGATATTGTCGCTTAATTTTTCTTTTTTCGCCCCCACAAATAGTTACCATTTTCATCCTCGATTTTAACCGTTTCGTTGTCTTCATCCAAAGGAGTAATCTTTTCAAAATCAGCCATATACGGACGCATTTGAGCAAGAATACGTACTATTTCTATTGTTATAAATGTTTTCCAAACACAAAAAAAGAGCCACCCTTTTCAGAGCAGCTCTTTCTCACAATATTTTAGAAATCTTTAGAAATGATCATCACATTTTTTAATCAATTCTTCAATATTCTCAGGCGGCCATCCCGGAGTTTCCATACCCAAATGAATACCCATCTTAGAAAGAACTTCTTTGATTTCGTTCAAAGATTTTCTACCAAAATTCGGTGTTCTGAGCATTTCTGCTTCAGTCTTTTGTACCAAATCACCAATGTAAACAATATTGTCATTCTTCAAGCAGTTTGCTGAACGAACTGAAAGTTCAAGCTCATCAACTTTACGCAGAAGATTTCTATCAAACGGCAATTCTTCTTTAACATCTTCAATTTCGCTCTCAGGCTCATCAAAGTTGATAAACGGTTTCAACTGGTCTTGCAAAATTCTTGCAGACAATGCAACAGCATCCTCAGGAGTCAAAACGCCATTTGTCTCAACAATCATTGTTAATTTGTCATAATCTGTATTTTGACCAACACGAGTCTTATCTACTTTGTAAGATACTTTTCTTACTGGAGAATAAATCGCATCAATCGCAATCATCCCAATCGGTGCATCTGCAACTTTATTTTGAACAGCTGGAACATAGCCTTTACCCGTTCCAACCATCATTTCCATATTGATTTTAGCACCAGCATCTAATGTGCAAATAACGTGGTCAGGATTCATAATTTCAACATCGTGCCCCGTTTCAATCATCGCAGCAGTAACAACCATTGGTCCTTCTGCCTTCAGACGCATCATTTTTTGCCCTTCGGAATGAACAGCAACTGCCAAACCTTTAATGTTTAAGATAACATCAGTAACATCTTCACGCATTCCCTCAACAATAGAGAATTCGTGTAAAACACCGTCAATTTTAATCGCGGTAACAGCGCCGCCCTGCAAAGAAGATAATAAAACTCTCCTCAATGCGTTACCCAGAGTTAAACCAAAGCCTCTCTCTAAAGGTTCTACAACTATCTTGGAAACATTTGTTCCTTCACTGGAACTAACCTCTAGATTAGTTGGTTTAATAAGTTCTTGCCAATTTTTCTGAATCACCGGAATACCCTCTTTACTAGTTTATACGCTACAACAAAACGAGCGGAGGAACAGCAGCCTGCTCCCCACTCAAAACTCAAAAATTAAACTCTGCGGCGTTTTCTTAAACGGCAGCCGTTATGCGGAATAGGAGTTACATCACGAATAGAAGTAATGGTGAAACCAATAACCTGCAAAGCTCTAATTGCCGATTCGCGACCAGAACCAGGACCTTTAACTTCCACTTCTAATGTCTTCATACCATTTTCCTGTGCTTTCTTTCCAGCTTCTTCAGCAGCAACTTGCGCAGCATAAGGCGTAGACTTTCTAGAGCCTTTGAAACCTTGAGCACCGGCTGTAGACCAGGAAACTGTATTTCCCTGAGCATCCGTAATCGTAACTCTGGTGTTATTAAACGTTGAGTTAACGTGAGCTACACCGGATGTGATATTCTTCTTTTCTTTTTTCTTAATAACTGTTTTTGCCATTGCTACCTCACTTATTTCTTCTTGTTCGCAACAGTTTTGCGTTTACCCTTACGAGTTCTCGCGTTCTGTTTTGTACTTTGTCCGCGAACAGGCAAACCTTTACGATGACGCAGACCACGATAGCAGCCCAAATCCATCAAACGTTTGATGTTAACGCCAACTTCACGACGAAGTTCACCTTCAACAAGGTAGTCTTTATCAATTACTTCACGAACCTTTGCGATGTCTTCGTCTGACAATTCGTGTACACGACGCTCACCAGCAACGCCCGCTTTTGCACAGATATTCTGTGCTGTTTCTCTCCCGATACCATAGATAGAGGTCAAAGCGATCTCAAGTTTCTTGGCAGTAGGAATGTTTACACCAGCTATACGAGCCAAATTCACTCTCCATTATTAAACAATTAAACCATTCAAAAAGTTGATCACCACTTTTCAAAATTAAGGCGAATTATAGGGCATAAATTATTAGAGTCAACAATTCTTTTAAAAAAAATCAAAAAATTTTAGTTTTTTTAATAAATTATTAGAATTTAAATTCACATCAAAGAGCAGAATCGCTGATAATAAATTATCAACCGCATCAAAAACGATATCTCATCATCTGAAACAGCATTTTTAGAACTTTTTTTACGGTTTCCGATTCGCAAAATTTATTCCCATAAAAAAAGCGCCCCAACTGGAGCGCTCTCTTTTTATCAAAATGCATATCGTAGCCCAACATTAACATCATAAGCCTGATAATCATCCCCAAAGGTATATCCCGTAGCAAGATACC
>JAMPED010000007.1:8015-46497 GCA_023665325.1 Acetobacter sp. | reverse complement strand
AACTTTCTTCATAGCAATTGATGCTCTTTTTATACGCTAAACCACTAGCAACACTGCCCGCAATACTCCGATTCTGCTCAACCGCTGCACTCTGCAACCCAGCATACGCACCTACCTCCGGTGCATAAGTAAAATCAGGGTTCTTATCATCTGTCAGAGATAAATACCAATGGCTACCTTGTATCTCTCCTCCAACATTCATAACCGAACGCCACATATACGGACTACCAATAACACGAGCCACATCAAACTGTTCAGCAGTGCCCTTATCATAGTTTGGAGCACTCACAAATATCGTCCTTGCATCTTCATATGTTGCTGGATTTTCTGCATTGACAATTACTTTTGTATTGCCAATCACATCACCACTCACATTGATAACACCGCTTTGAACATTGTTGTCACCAACCGCAATATCAAGCTTTAACGTCGCATTATCGGCAGTATAATTTACCACATCCAAAACTGCGTTTTTACCCAAATGATACACTGCTCCAGATTTTACATCAAATTCAGCAGCCCCACTCACCTTACTATTAAACACAACCTCTCCACTCTCATCTCCGCTGATAGAAATGTCGTAATCATTACCAGAAATACTATCCTCAAAGCGAATCACACCACCGTTAGCAGTTTTAAAGTTAAGTTCAGCTCGATATCCGTCATATAGAGATTCTGCATAGATTGCTTCGTTGCGTTTAGTACCTTCTGCTTCCACATAATTACCCGAAAATACAACCTTTTCACCATCAGCATTTGCGTTAATTACACCGTTATTATATATTGCACCACCCTTGGCTTCATTACCTTTAGCATAGTTATCCGTAAAGCTGGTATTTGTCATAGAGATATAGCCACCTCGTGTATTTGCTATTGCTCCACCGTATGCTTTACCCTCTTCACCTGTTGTTTCGGCTGAGTTGCCGGTGAAACTACCGCGTAAATCACGGATGTAACTGTAACCATTTTCATCATATGTCCATTCTGTATAAATTGCACCACCAAGTGCTTTTGTTCCTCCAATTACACTATTATTTATAAATGCTGAACGGATAAATGGAGTATCAGTATAATCAATATGATATAATGCACCGCCAAATGCTGTATCGTATGTAGACTTTGCATAATTACCTATAAAATCTCCATTTATTCCTTGAATATACGCATCATTGATATTTGCAGCACCTCCATTTACTTCCCCATATATACTTTCTGCGTAATTACCTATAAAATCAACATTTATCTGTCCATAACGTCCTTTAAGCCATAACGCCCCACCTCGAACTAAATTATTTTCAGACTTTGCGTGATTATAAGCCATCAAACCGCTGATATCACCGGCTGTAAATACATTATGAGCATTAGCATAATATGAAACAATACCTATCGCTCCTGCGTTGACAACCTCTTTTCCCTCAACTGAGTTGCCGATAAAATTGCCGGTAATGTTTCCTAGACCTGTTTTCCCTTTTTCTACACCAGCATATACTACCCCTCCTTCCGAAGTTGTTGCTGATGACACAGAATTACCAATAAAATTTCCTGTTATATCGCCTATCTTACCGCTAGCACTGTTTATTACTCCCCCTAAAACACCACTTGTTGATGTAATACGATTGCCAACAAAATTTCCTTGAACATCTTTCATCTCACCTTGATACTGTCCAATAAATCCTTGCACACTAGCACCATTCTCAACATAATTCCCTACAAAATCTCCTGTAATTGAACCAATCTTTCCCGTATTAGAAACAACAACACCATTAAGCCATCCACCCTGTGTGCTGGTATTTTTAACAAAATCCGCTTTTATATCAATCAATGAATTATCCTGAGTATTATAAATGGCACTTCCTCTAAAATTACCGCCAAACCCCTCAAACAACTTATTTGTCACATCCGCTGTTGCTAATGTATTATTGATTCGCTCTGTCACATTTTCATAATTGTTCGGCTTATGATATGTATATTGATAACGTTTTCCATCAATCTCAACTGTATTATCACCTTTCTCATCAACCTCTTCCCAAGTAAGCTTGGCACCTGTTAATCCGCTCAAATAATCAACATTTACCCCACTATGCGCAGCCATCGCTGGAAAACTCAAAAAAGTTCCACACAATAACATATTGATTTTAAGTCTCATTTTATATCTCCTGCTTAAAAAAAATGGTCCTTTTTTTTAAGCAATTTTACGAAATCTTAACCCTTTGATTTATACGCTTTAAAAAAGTTTTTATGTTGTATTAAAAAAAGGACCATTTTTTTGGAGCAATACATAAAAAAAGCGCCGGCAAACCGACGCTTTTCTTCTCATCAATAAATGCTTATTTTTTCTTTTTATTTACAAGTGCTGCTTTTTTCAGCACGCCCTCATATTGATAAGCAATTAAATGAGATTGAACTTGAGTAATAAAGTCCATTGTTACTTGAACAACGATGAGCAATGTTGTACCGCCCAACACAAATGGAACAGACAACTTAGCAATCAAAATCTCAGGCAAAATACACAATGCCGCCAGATAAAATGCTCCCAAAACTGTCAAACGAGTAACAACATAATCCAAATATTCTGCAGTATTTTTTCCTGGTCTAATACCAGCAATAAAACCACCGTGCTTCTTCAAATTATCCGCTGTTTCTTCTGGATTAACCACAACTGCAGTATAGAAAAATGCAAAGAAAACGATTAAAAACGCATACAGAGCTAAATACAATGGCTGACCGTGCCCCAAATAACGACTCAAAGTCTGTACCCATTCTGGTCCATTATTAGACCAAATATTAGCAACCGTAATTGGCAACAGCAATAATGCACTAGCAAAAATCGGCGGAATAACACCAGTTGGATTAACTTTTAACGGCATATAAGAACTTTCAGCCGAAGTCATACGCAACCCAACTTGACGCTTTGGATATTGAACCAAAATCTTACGTTGAGCCATCTCAACTTTCAAGATGATAAACACCAAAGCAATACTCATAACAAACAAGCTCAAAATAACCAATGGTGACATAGAACCAATACGTCCCAACTCTAAAGTTTGCGCAATAGCTGCCGGAATATTTGCAATAATACCAACTGTAATGATAAGAGAAGAACCATTCCCAACACCACGAGATGTAATTTGCTCGCCAAGCCATACGATAAACATTGTACCGCCTGTCAAAGAAATGATTGTCGAAAAGATAAATGTATATGGCGCAATCACAACCGGACTAGAGCCATTGGCATTCGCAATACTCATTAACCCAATCGCAATACCATATCCCTGAACAACCGTAATTAACACTGTCAATAATTTAGTATAATGCGTCATCTTACGATGTCCAGCTTCTCCCTCTTTCTTTAACGCAGCCAATGATGGAACAACCGAAGAACCAAGCTGCAGAATAATCGACGCCGAAATATAAGGCATAATGTTTAATGCAAAAATCGTCATACGCTCCAGCGCACCACCGGAAAACATATTAAACATCCCCAAAATACCGTTTGAATGTCTGGCAAAAACTTCCGCAAGAACACGTGCATCAATCCCCGGAAGAGGAATAAATGTTCCCAAACGAAAAACAATCAGTGCCAAAACTGTAAATAACAGGCGTTTTTTCAAATCCGTCGCTTTGCTAAAAACGGATGAATCCATATTCGCCGCCATTTTTTCTGCTAATGATACCATTTTTATTTCCTTAAAATTATTACTTTTATGAAACAAAAGGAGAAATTTCTCCCAGTTTTCACCACAATTTAATACATAAAATTTAAATTTACCTTTAAAAAGTAACATTTTTCCACTGCCTTTTAAAGAAAGCCGCATTTAAAGAAGTGAAAAACTAGACATTTCCAACTTTTTATGATATAATAACGCTATAAACTTTAAACCAAGCAGGTGTAAAATGACCGCAAAAAAATACGACGAAATAAAAGAGATTCCGGACGAGCACGCATTCTGGCACAAACCAGAAGAATGCACATTTATTATTAACGCCGAAAAATATCAAAAAACTGGTGAACTTGAAGTTAAGCGTGTATTAAAAGAAGATTTACTTCCTGAAGCTAGTGCTTCGTATGTTTTCTTCAAACGAGAAGGCTGTCAAGGATACCCTCTCAAAGAACAAGATTTATACTTAAAAAGTCCAAGCGGATATGTCGGACCATTCCAAATGGACAGTAACGCCTGTAATACATTCTTAAAACATATCAAAAACGAACATCCCCAATGGGCTGAATATGCAACCGGAAGCGGAACTGCCGGTTATATGAATTTCGTCAAAAAATGTCCCGACAAAGAAGAGCTCTTAAAAACCATTGAACAATACGCTTTATCTGACTATTTTAACAACCGAGTAGGTAAACCGGAAGTATTAGCACAAAATTTAGCCGCTCAAATGCAAAAAATAGATGAAAATGGCAATCCTGATGCAACCAGAATCCCATTACACGTCATAGCCTCTCTACCAACCGGTGTCATTGCCAGAGGAAACGGCAACGGATTTAAGAAAAAAATTCCTACATTAACCGAACAAAACATCGATGCTTATTGCAAAGTATGGATTAGCGATAAAACCCACGGCGTCCCTGCATATAACAAACTTAAAGAAATTGATTATCTTACCCCTGAAATTATTACTCAATACCAAACAATGAACCTTGCTGGTGCAGATAAGCTTCAACAGCAATTTCAAACAATAGTCGAGCAAAAAGAAACCAGCAAAGAACTTGCTCATAACAAATGGCGGGAAACATTCAAAATTAGTTTACAAAAAACGACACCGAAACTTCCTCAACTGGAAGAAATGCCAGAATTATACGGTCGCAAAATCAAAATGGATATAAAAGTTGATAAGAAAAAAAATGCCAAACAAAACGAACAAACAAACAGTCAAACAACGCCACATACTCAAAAAAACAATATTGATACATCAATAATATTATCCGCCAAAACACAGGAACGAAATTAAAAAATATACATTCTAAAAAGTATAAAAATTTCATTCCCCCTCTAGACAAGAGAAAATTATTATGCTATATTCTAAAGAATCGAAATAACCATAATAAATATTGGGAATACAAAAATGTCTAAAGTAAAAACAATAATGAGCACAGGCATTTTGATTGCCGGAAGTGCTCTATCAAACGCCTCCTTTGAACATAAGGAGAAAATAGATTTTACATCACAACACACCCAGCAAGTAACCCATAAAAGCAAAAGAACACCCCAAAAAGTATATCATCGATTTGAAGATATTCCTGAAATATCAGACACCGAGGCTCACCTCTATAGTCGCGATGAATATACTTATATCATCAATGCAGAGCGCTATCAACAAACTGGAAAAATCGAACTTAAACGCGTATTGAGCGCAGAAGTTACTCAAGCTAACGCCCTCAGCTTAATCTATCGCAGTGAATGTGGTGACTACATCCCACAAGCCAATGAAGATCAAATCGTTCATTATAACGTAGATATGAAAATATTAAACACCTCTGGCAAATACAAAGGTCCGTCACAAATGGATGATGTTGCTGTTACTTCATATATTAGATTTCTCGCCGCCACCCCAGAAACTAGACAATATGTTCTTCCACTGCTCAAATATTCTCCCTCTGGAAATATGCCCCAAACTTTAACCAACGCTCTTGAAGCATTAGAAAAATTATATTACAATGAACAAGGAAAATTGCGCCCAATGAATGAGCGCAACAGCATCGTCAGCAATAAGCTATTTACCAGCATCAAACTAAACGATAATGCTTGGAAAAATATTGCTTCAAGCAAACTAAAAGCTTATATCCAAAAAGAAAGTCATAAAAGAAAAAATGGGTTAAGCAATACTACAAAAAATTATCTCTGCCTAACCGAATTACTTCCTTCTGCCCAGTTAATGCAGCGCACAATGGAAGACTATAACCTAACAACCTATTGCTTGGGACGTTCTGGAAAACCTAAAGATATTATGATGGCTTTAGCGCTTAGTATGGATTTAAAAGACACTAACGGAAATCTGGACGCCACTCGTATCCCAACCTATGCAATTGCAGCCTCTATTAGCCACCTCAATTGGAAAGGTAACGGACAATATGCTCTAAGCCAAGCACGCCAACTACGTTCAGAATTTAAAACCTCTTGGCAAAAGGGTAATAAAGCTCTTAAAGAAAAAACAAAACTTTGGGTTACTGGCAAAAGTCGAGAAAAAGGAGTAAACGAATTATCGCAGCTCAACATTATCACGCCGACCCTTATTCGCCAATATCAAGAGCTAGAACTTGCTGGAGCAGATAATCTTGCCCACAAGTACCAAAAACAGGTAGAAGCCAAAGAAACTCAAATAACAACAAAAGATTTTATCCAACTCGCCACCTTAACCCAAAAACAAAGATAAAAAAAGCAGCTAATAAGCTGCTTTCTTTTATTAAACCCGACGATAATCAAACCAGACTGGACGTCGCCCTTCACGAAGAGCTTTTTGCTGATATTTTGTTCGAACCCAATCAGCTGGTTCCTTACGCCAATCGTCACCACATTTTGCCGTCCAATAAAAAGCCGAGCAGTCGTGCATCATTCTTAATACGTGACGTTTATAAACAGGATGATCTGTTGCTACACGAAATAAACCACCCTTTTTCAAAACTCTTGCGACCTCTTTAAGATTATCCGGATTCACAAAACGCCTATCTTTATGTTTTTTCTTCGGCCAAGGATCTGGAAAAAGTAAAAAGACTTTATCAAAAAAACCATCAGGAATATTTTTGAACAACAATCTCACATCATCATCATACACGCGAATATTGGTAACTTCAAAATTTTGGATATTAACACTATCAGGCAAATTGTCACCTTCTTTAATACCACTAATAAGTGTTAACAAATTTGCAACACCATTTTGAAAAACCTCAACACCAACATACATATTATCAGGATGATTTTTAGCTTGTCCATAAAGATGTTGACCATCACCAAAACCAATTTCCAAGCAACGCTCACCACTCAAATTTTTATCAAAGATATCATCAGCAAAATCTTCTACTGATGATATCTTCATCTGTGGCAACATATTCTCTAGCAAAAACTGCTTCGCTTTGCGCACCACGCGCCCTTTACGCCGCCCAAAAAACTTTGGCATAACCGCCATAGAAGTCTGTTCATTACTCACCAATAGCATCCTCTTTTTCGCGCAAACTCGTTAACATCACCAACAAAGCATTTCTAGCTTTAGCCGGCAAAGAATAAAACGCCTTCAAGAGCATCGTCGCCTCAGCACCACCCATTGGATCAAAACTTTGTTCAATTTGATCTTCTTGCAGCAATCCCGTACCATAATTTCTTTTATAAGCTGGCAATTGCTTATAAATATCTGCTGTAACATCATCAAAGAAGTAATCAACATCAACCCCTAACAATTGAGCAATATTAAACAAACGCCCAGCACCAATTCGATTAACACCTTTTTCATATTTTTGAACTTGCTGAAAGGTGATTCCTAATGCATCAGCCATTTCTTTCTGGCTAAGCTGCAAAAGTCTACGCCGAGCACAAATCCGTCCGCCGACGTGTGCATCCATCGGTCCGATACCACTCTCAAAAGGCATATCATTAGCAAGCATATCTGCTTTTCTTTTTCTACCACGAGGCATTTAAATTCTCCTAAAAAATTAACATTATACGCTAAAGATAACACATATTTTTTTAAAATGCAACAACTTTTCGTTGAATTTTACAACCGACATTATACATCGCCATATAGTAGTTACTCTTTCACCGCAGGCAAACAACTTTTAAGTGTATTTAGGAACACCACCAAAATAATAGCCAATATTCCTAAAAGCAATAAAATCCAATTTCCCCACCAGCCATATAATGTATTTTCAGCCAGTACCTCTGGTAATACCACATCTGAAATAGCATTTTCATTCAGACCAATTACCCCTAGAACATCACCAAATGGCGTAATCACTGCACTAATACCGGTATTTGCACTACGAACAACTGTAATTCCTTCTTCAACTGCCCGCATCTGCGTTGCCACTAAATGTTGATAAGGACCAGCACTAATACCATACCAACCATCATTAGCAAGAACCATCAAAATTTCAGGTTTTTGTAATGGATTAACGACTTCCTTCGGAAAAATACTCTCATAACAAATAGCTCCCCCCATTAACGGCAGACCACTCACCTTGATATTTTTCAAAGCTTCACCTTTGCCCAAATCTCCAACCACATTTGCCACTGGCGCCATAAAATCTGGTAAATATGCCCTAAACGGTAAATATTCTCCAAACGGAACAAGATGCGCCTTATCATAATAATCTTTAATATCTCCTGATTTATCTATAACAAACAATGAGTTATATGGCACAACCTCTCCATTTTCCACACTTACACGCAACAATCCCGTCACCAAAAAACCCTTTTCTGGAATTGCTTCTGTAATCTCTTTCAGATGTTCTTCATCCCTATCCAAAAAATACGGCGTCGCGGTTTCGCCCCATACAACCATATCCACTTCATCAAGCGGTTGACTCCTACTTAAATCAATATATTGTCGAAAGTTTTTATATGCCAAAGCTGGATGCCATTTAAACGTTTGAGGAATACTCGGTTGCACCAACCGAACTGTTAATGTTCCAGTCTCTGTTCTTTGATACCGTTCAGCAGCACCCCAAAAAAACAATACTGGAAACAAAACAAATAAAAAAGCCCCCAAACAAAAACGATGCTCCAAACCACCTCGCAATAATATCGCCCCACCACACAACAATAACAACAGTGCAAAAGATAAGCCATACGTCCCAATTATTGCCGCACCTTGAATAAGTTTCACATTAAAACTCAATGCCGTACCCAGCAAATTCCACGGAAACCCTGTAAAAATAAAACTACGAATCCACTCAAATAACACAAAACTGACACAAAACAGCAACCCTCGCGCATAAATATTCTTCCCCCATACCGCAGTCATTGCTGGAAATGCCACAAATAACCCAAAAAACAATCCCGTTGCCATAAACACTAACGGAACATATTCTGCAAATTTATTTTCATCAATCAATAATGCATTGTTAATCCAAATAAACCCTATCGCATAAAATGAAAAACCAAACCAATATGCCAACCAAAACAATTGCTTTTTAGAACGCCCGTTTTTTAGTAATAAAACTAAAAACAATACCCACGCTGCATATCCTTGCAACATTCCAGTAAAAGGAGGAAAAACAAGCGCCGCAATCGCCCCTAATAAAAACGAAAGCAGCACTTCAACTTTAAAAGTTAATCGCAAACGCGACATCAGATTAGCAAAAAACATTATGCCTCATCCAACTCCTGGTACGGATTATCAATAGAAAACTGTGCCAAAATTTCTACCTCAAGTCCTTCCATTTCCGCAGCTTCCTTATCATCCTGATGGTCAAAACCCAAAAGATGTAAAAAACCGTGCACTAATAAATGACAGTAATGTGCATAAACACTAATTCCCTTAATCTCTGCTTCACGCTGCAGTGTTTCAAATGCCAGAATGATGTCACCTAGTTCTGCATCTTCCATATCTTCAAGAGAATCCAAAAACTCATCATCATCAATATTAGCAAATGATAACACATTCGTCGGTTTATCCATACCGCGAAACTCAAGATTAAGTTTATGCACGCTTTCATCATCACTCAGACAAACATTAACTCCGTATGTCATATCTTTAATCAATAACGGATGTTTAGCCACTTCTGCAACATACCCAAACGCTAATTCTTTTAATTCTTCTGCCACTTTAAGAGCATCAAAATCAACCATCTCTACCCACGCTGGGTTTTCCTGAACCACATTCAGCTCTATTTTGCTATTCATCTTGTGCCTTCTTACTCTTTTCTTCGTATGCCTTTACAATTTTAGCTACCAACCCGTGACGGACAACATCATTTGCCGAAAATGTTACTGAACCAATATTACCGATTCCGCGTAATGTATCCAAAGCATCTCGCAAACCAGAAATCACTCCGCGTGGCAAATCCACCTGACTAAGGTCACCATTCACCACCATCCGAGAATTTTCGCCCAAACGAGTTAAAAACATTTTCATCTGCATAGGTGTCGTATTTTGTGCTTCATCCAAAATTACAAATGCATTAGAAAGTGTACGTCCACGCATAAACGCCAAAGGTGCAATCTCAATTTCACCTAATGCTAGTTTCTTATCCACTTGTTCTGCCGGCAACATTTCATATAAAGCATCATAAAGTGGACGTAAATATGGATCAACTTTATCTTTCAAATCACCAGGAAGGAATCCTAAGTTTTCACCTGCCTCAACTGCTGGACGTGATAAAATAATCTTATCCACGGCTCCTTCAAGCATCATCGAAACAGCCAACGCCACAGCCAAATAGGTTTTACCTGTACCTGCCGGTCCCAAACCAAACACAAGCTCATTATTCATCATCTCTGTAATATATTGCGCTTGAGTTGCCGAACGTGGATAAATATAACGTTTTTTAGTTTTGAGCACAATTTCACTCAGCGACTGTTTCTCATCAGCTGAGCCATTGCCACCACAAATACGTACTGCAGCTTTAACTTCCTGTTCGCCAATAACGTGCCCTTTACTGGCTTTTTCATATAAAATATCCATTGCAGTCTTCGCATTTTCAATATCTGCTGAAGACCCTCTAACGGTAACCTGATTGCCAAAACTCAAAATTTCAACATTCAGCATTTTTTCAATCAGTCTAATATTTTCATCATTAACACCAACCAAAACTTTTAACAGTTGATTATTAAACAGTTCAAAACTTAATTCAGCCATATTAAAGCACCTCCCCGCTTAAAGAATTTGTTGAAGCACTGGTAACACGCACCTCAACAATTTTGTTAAGTAATGAATAATCTGCCTCAGCATACAAATTTTGCATATAAGGCGTTCTTCCAGTAAGCTGACCTTTATGCCTACCTTTAGACTCAAACAACACTGGCATAACTTTACCAACAGTTGCCTGATTAAACTTTGTTTGATAGTCAAACAGCAAATCTTGCAACACCTGCAAACGCTCTTTTTTTACTTTTTCTTCGATTTGATTTTCCATCACAGCCGCTGGTGTACCTGCACGTCTACTGTACTTGAAAGAGAAAGCTTGAATATATTTCACCCTATTAACCACATCAAGGGTTGCCTGAAAATCAGTATCCGTTTCTCCCGGAAAACCAACAATAAAGTCAGAAGACATCCCAATATTAGGATTCGCTTCTTTCAATTTTTCTACTACACGAAGATAATCATCCCGTGTATGCCGTCTGTTCATTCGTTTTAGCACATCATCCGAACCAGATTGTATTGGCAAATGTAAATATGGCATCAATTTCTGAAGATTTTTATGGCACTCAATCAAATCATCGTCCACATCTGCCGGATACGAAGTCGTATAGCGGATTCGCTCCAAGCCATCAATTTCCGCCACTTTATTCAATAAATATGCCAAGTTACGCTCTTTCCCACAAGCATCTTCACCGTGATACGAATTAACATTCTGCCCCAAAAGATTAAGTTCAACACTTCCAGTCGCTACTAATCTTTTTGCTTCTTTTAATATTTCCTCAACTGGTCTAGAAACTTCTACCCCGCGGGTATATGGTACCACACAATATGTACAAAAATTATTACACCCTTCTTGAATAGCTAGATAAGAACAGCCTCCCTCAGCTTTATTCTCTGGTAGATAATCAAATTTAGATTCAGCAGAAAATTCCGTATCCAAAAGTTTAGCTTCACGTTGATTCAGAATTTCCTCAACCACTTCTTTCAGGCGAAAATAACGCAATGGTCCTAACGCAAAATCAACATACGGCGCGCGTTTCAAAATCTGTTTATCTTCAGCTTGAACAACACATCCAGTCACCCCTATAATAGTATCTTTTCCTGCTTCAGCACGTTCTTGCTTAATCAAATATGCCCGCCCTAAATCAGAAAAAACCTTTTCTGCCGCCTTCTCGCGAATATGGCAGGTATTAAAAATCACCACATCAGCATCTCTCTCGCTGTTGGCTTTTGTAAACCCCATTTCTTCCAGCATATTTGCCATTCTGTTTGAGTCATATACATTCATCTGGCAGCCAAAAGTTTTAATAAAATATTTTTTAACCATAACCCTTGTATCTATAAACATAAACTTCTTGTTAATGTTCCATAGTATAGCACCATTCTTTCATTTTTTCAAATAATTTTTGCACCCAAACTCAATTTTCTTTAACGGATGCGTTTTCTTATTGCAAGTTTAGAGTTTTTCTGTCAGAATTAAATTATAGAGAGAGGATTGAACAATGACAAACATAATGGTCGCCAATAAAAATCATTTTGCATCATTGAAAAAAGATGAAAAAATTTCTTTTATCACCATTTTGTGTATGCTCGCCGCTATTGATGAAAATATCAGACAAGAAGAAATTGACTACATCAAAGAGCTTGCCGATTCTATGGAGATTGAGCTACAAGAAAATTTCTTTACCTATCCCAAAGAACTAGGAGTTTGCAAAGCAGCACGAATTAAAAATCGGCACACAGCACTTGAACTTATCAAAAATATGTTCGCCTTAGCTTATACTGATAATACTTTTACCGATTCGGAAGGACATTTCATCTGTGCCATCTCTGAAGCGTTAAAGATTGAACCACAAAAAGTAAGCGAGATTAGTTCGTGGATTATTGACCGAATAATCTGGCTCGAACAAGCTTCCTTAATCTTCGAAGAAACCCCTCAACCTAACGGAGGTGCAAAATGAAACAAAACACACCTAACTACTACAACATCATCGAAAAACACCTCAAAAAACAATATCCTTCTTCCCCCAAAAAGGAAAACGCAGCTCTAAGCCGCGAAGTCATTTTTGCCCCTAAGAAATATTCTACCGAAGTCAACGGAAAGAAAACCGAAATTGCCACTATTCGCGAAAATTTAGCTGATTTCATTGAACGTGAAAACTCTGAAAAAAAGTTTATACCCTACTCACTAGATGCTCAAATCGCTGATCTAATTGAAAATACTAGCTGTGAAACATCCTCAATGAATGAATACTATCGTTGGATAAGTGCCACCTCCGAAATTGTCCGTAACACCACTGATGGAGATGTTACCGAACAAGATATCAGCGAACGAAAAGATTTTTTAAATATGAGTTATGACCGCGAAAACGAGATTTTACTATGTTTAGCATTATATGAAGCAGCAGGCACAGAAAATAACAAAGAAAAAATCGAAATGCTGAAATTTAAGCTTGCCAGATTGCGAGAAATGCGCAGCATTGTCAGCAATACCACTGACCGAGTAAACATCAATAAAGATAGATTTCACCAATACTGCAATCTTTGCCGTGAATTATTAGGACAAGAACAAAAGAATTTTCAAAATATTAACTTGAAATTAAGTGATATTATACATCATAACGATGAAGAAGATTTGTCAGATGATTTCTCATTTCTTGACCATCTCAAGATGATAATCTTATATATGATGCGCAAACTTGAAAATATCTCTGAACAAAACCAACATACAAAAACAGAAAGAGAACCCAAACACGATAACACGCTCTCTCAACAACGCTTATCGTCATCTCGCTCAGAAAATTTGTTGAGATAAAACATATAAACAGGGAGTAACATTATGGAAATTATGCTCGAATCAATCCTTTGGTGCATTGAAGGAGTTTTAGAACTTTACTTTATACTAGCCGTAACTAATGTTGTATTATATTGGTGTATGCATTTCGGTCTCATCGGGCAAGGCGGCGATGCATTTAAAAGATTTCTAGCCTTTTTACATCAAATTACCGAACCAGTATACGCTAAACTACGCGAAAAAATTAAACCAGTACAAGGGTTTGATATTTCTCCTTATGTTTTAATTGTAACATTGATGTTTGTTTTACATATTTTAGAAACAACACGTATGTCCCTCAACAGCTAATTTTCATTGATGTTTTATGAAAAAATAAACAATGGTTTCATTTTAAGAGTTCGGGTAACACCGAACTCTTCAAAGTGTGCGGTCTCAGGAATATTTACAGATAGTGACGGAAGAGACTATTTAAAAATCAACCTCAACGCCGTTCCTGAAAAAGGCAAAGCCAATCAAGAACTGATTAAATTCCTAAGCAAACTCTTGAAGCAAAGCAAATCCGCCTTTACACTCATCAGCGGCGAAACAGATCGTTACAAAAAATTAAGCCTCACCACCACAAACACAAAAGAAATCGAACAAATTTTACAACAACTGGAGGAGAACAATGACGGCAAAAATTCTTGATGGTAAAGCCCTAGCCCAGTCTATCAAAAAGGAGCTAAAACAAAAAATTGCCCACCTCCCCTCTGCTCCCACATTGGCTGTCATCATCGTCGGAACAGACCCCGCCAGTGAAATCTATGTCCATAACAAAGAAAAAGCTTGCCTAAACATCGGAATAACTCCCAAAACGTTTTCCCTCCCCGAAAACACAGAAGAAAATGAGCTTATAGCCCTCATCACAACACTAAATAACACTCCCGAAATAAACGGCATATTGGTTCAACTTCCCCTCCCCAAACATCTAAACGCCACTAAAATATTGCAAACAATTTCCCCCATAAAAGACGTTGACGGATTCCACCCCCTAAATATCGGTTATCTTCAACAAAAAAATCCTGCCGGTTTCATCCCTTGCACCCCAAAAGGCATTATCAAACTATTACACACCGCCAAAAAAGATTTAAGTGGCTTAAACGCTGTTGTTATCGGGCGCTCACAAATTGTCGGTCTGCCAATTGCTCAGCTGCTGCTTAATGAAAATTGTACGGTTACGATTGCACATTCCAAAACCAACAATCTTGCCACACTCTGCCAGTCAGCCGATATTCTCATTGCTGCCGTTGGCAAACCTGAACTGATAACCAAAGAATACATTAAACCCGATTCGCTCATCATAGATGTAGGAATTAACCGTACAGAAAACGGCTTAAAAGGCGATGTAAACTTTCAAGAAGCCATAAAAACCGCCGCATACATCACCCCCGTCCCTGGAGGTGTCGGTCCGATGACCATTGCTATGCTCTTAGAAAATACATACGAGGCATATTTAAAACAAACCCGCCCTTAAAATCAGCCAAACACTGCATTATATTAAAACCAAACACAACACACTTTAAGGGAGGAAATATATGCGGCATCTGGGCAACATCTTTTTATATAACAACAATAACGTCAACAAAGCCCTTTATCATCAAGATCTGGAAGAAAGAGGATATTATCTGTTTGATACTGATAACCTGCACAAATTTACCCTATACCATAAAGAAATCACACCAGATGTTTTGCTCTTTGACTTTGCCCGCCAAACCCCCATTGATTTTATAGCCTCATTAGAGCGCAAATTTGAGCGTTCCACTATTCCGCTCGTTGTCGTATCTGAAGCCCCAAAAGCCTTAATCTATCACCACACCATTAGCCATTACCTCACGCACGATGAAGCCAAACGCAACTTATTGCATATCTTAGAGAGCTATTGTATCGGCAATAAAAAACATCACATCCTGTACATAAATCTCAAACCCTACGAACGCTCAGATTTTTCAAGATCCGTCAAAGAAAGCGGCTACACAATGTTTGAAGTACATAACATCAACGCCGCCAAAGCTTATATGGAAAAAAACACCCCGACAATTATATGTATAAACTTTGAACCCGCCTTGAGCAAATCACAAAAAATCTTCGCCCATCCCAAAACATTTTATGTGGACAACCGGCAAAATATTAAGGAAGTCGAGCAATTTTTGAATTAAATCTAAAAGCCTGAGTGACTTATAATGAAAGAACGACAAATGGCTTTGACAAATTTAACCAGAAAAATTTATGACTACACCCTAAACCTAGCCTCAAAGAAAAACGCGCTTACTTGGCTTTTTGCCATCTCGTTCATTGAGAGTTCGTTCTTCCCGATTCCACCAGATATTATGCTTATCCCAATGGTTTTAGCCACACCCAAACAGGCTTATAAAATCGCCGGCATTGCCACATTGGCAAGTGTGCTTGGCGGCTATTTCGGTTATGGCATTGGCGTTTATGGTTTTGAGTTGATTGCCCGCCCACTATTAGAGTTTTATGGTTATATGGATGGTTTTATGAAGTTTGAAAACTACTACCACCAATATGGTGCGTGGATTGTTTTTGGCGCCGGCATCACCCCTTTCCCTTACAAAATTATCACCATCGCCAGCGGTGCTGTACACCTAAATTTAGTTGTGTTTACCATTGCTTCCGTACTTGCCCGAGGGATTAGGTTTTATTTAATAGCTTGGCTCTTAAAGCGCTGGGGTGCACCAATGAAAGAGTTTATCGAGAAAAACCTAAACCTCCTCTCGATTATTTTCCTCCTGCTCCTTATTGGTGGCTTCGCAATTATAAAGTGGTTGTAACCCAGAAAAGCAAGTATAGATTTATTTCTTTTAATATGTCATCGCTCTGAGCGTAGCGAAGTCAAGCGATCTCGTGAGAGTATGATTCGTTTTTTTATACGTCATTGCGAGGGCTTTAGCCCGTGGCAATCCAGTGGGTGAGGATGGTGCGCTTGGAGCGGAAGATCCCTTGACGGGGCTTTGCCCCGAGGGATGACACAGAAAAGAGAGTTCTTTTAATATGTCATCGCTCTGAGCGTAGCGAAGTCAAGCGATCTCGTGAGAGTATGGATTGCCACGGTTGCTGCCTTACGGCGCTCCTCGCAATGACGAGGGGAATTCACATTGACTTTAATATTTCAACACCAAAACGCACCCATCTTGCTCTTCAGAACAAAAGTGACAAACATTAAGCACATCCGCCATCGTCATATCTTTAATACAACGCCGACCATTACCACAATAAGTATTGCCATACCACCCCGTTGAAGAATGCGAGCCATCCGCCGAATTTTGACCATACGCTCCCGCAGAAACCAACCAATCAGTCGAATTAAATATAATATTGCTAAACATAAAAATGCATAAATCATCCGCAGTATCAGATAATAATGAATAGTCTAAACTAATCAAACCATAATCTAAACGCCCCGGAGTATTACGAATAAATGGGTTAATTCTATTTCCCATACTATCAACAATAATATGATTTTGACGTTTCCATCCAGCAGGAAGAATACCCATTCCCTCAATATACGAAGCAATTGCCATATGTTCATCAGGGCTTAAACGTTCTTTCTCTTTAGCTAAATCTGATTTATAGTTATACAATTCCTGAATAAACATCGTAAATTCACTGGCTAATTTATTATATTTATACTTTTTCATTGCTTTAGAATATCCGGCAATTCCCCCCACAGAAAGCACCCCGACAATCGCTAATACGCCTAACATCTCAATCATCGATCGCCCCAATTCTTCACACTTCATCTATACTCTCCAAATAATGCCACAAACAAAAAGCCGCCCATAAGGCGACTGGAAGTTGGAAACTATTTATCGGAATAGTGCGACATATTAACTGAAATAGCATATTTTGCCGCCTTCCAGTCTTTGACCAGAAAGCGTGCAAAAGTTTCGTCTTTACACAAGACGCCGATAAAAAGAGGTTTCCACACCCCAGACAGGCTATCGCCTTATCCAAAAACAACGATAGTAAAATTTTTAACGATTGTAAAGAAGAAATTTTTGAATACTAAATTAAAACAATCCAACTCTGAAAATACCGTTACAAATGTGCAACAAAATCTCTCAGAAAACAATCATAACGCTCCAAATCTTCCTCCAATATATATTCAGCGGAAGTATGCGCCAATCCCTCATCCCCTGCGCCGCAGATAATCGTTTCAATCCCCGCTTGTTGGAAAAATCCAGCCTCTGTCGCATATTTCAGCGTTAACTGTTCAGTTTGCAACAACGCCATAGCAACCCCAGTTAATCGACCATCTTTTTTTTCAACAAAAGCCGGCAATGTTTCTTGCGCTAAAAGCTTAATATCTGCTCCCAGATATTCCTCTACCAAACGTTGTGAAAACACATCAAGCTCTTGTAAAATAGACGCTTTATGCTCCTCGGCAACATAGCGAATTTCCCAATCAATCACCGCTTCGTCAGCAATAGAATTACGCTCTTTACCGCCATTAACCACTCCGACATTTAACGTTGTTCCCAATGGCATATAAACCGCATTCAACCGTTCAATTTCAGAAATCATCTTCGCCGCCACATATACCGCATTTACTCCCAGCTCTGGTGCGCTGGAGTGTGCCGCTATTCCTTTAACAACCGTCTTATATCCGGCATATCCTTTATTTGCCACACAAATTTTAAAGTTCGTTGGCTCACCAATAAGCGCATATTCGGGGTGAATATTCCGTTCCTTAAAAAAAGAAGTTACCGCTCTCGCCCCACACACATCCGTTTCTTCATCTGAGGTAAAAACTAAAAACACCGGATTTTCCGCCTTTTTAAGCTCTGATAACGCAGCCAACAACACCGCCGCAAAATATTTCATATCCACCGTACCACGACCAAAGAGCTTCCCCTCTTCAGCCGTTAATTCAAATGGCGGCGTTTTCCATTCCTCCTCGTTTGCCGAAACCACATCAATATGCCCCGACAAAACCAAACCGCCAGAAACATCTCGCATTTGCGGCGCATTCACCACCGCAACAACGCTTTCTTTCGAATTTCCAATATGCGGCACACGCTCAAAAAGCACATCGTTTTGTTGCAATACATCACAAATATAGTCAACACATTGCTGCACACCGTTTAGCAAACCATCTGTTTTAATAGCAATTAAATCAGCCAAAAATTCCTTTGCTGTTTTCATCTGCTTTATCTCCCATCTTCTCCTTTACCAAAAACTGTTTTATTCTTATAAACAGTTTTAGCTTTTCGCCGCCCCTCCGGTTCTAAAATCAATTTCATCTTTGGGGTCAACACCGGTGTATCTAATAAATTAAGCTCATTATATCCCTCTTGATATGGCGTTGTCAAACGTGCGTGTTTACCCATCCCCTGTAGTTGTGATTGCAAAACACCAACCACATCATCAAGCGTTTCTGCTTTAGCAAAATCAAGCGCAATCCCAGCTTGTGTTTCTTGGTATTTCTCTGCCGAGTTTCGATAAAAAGTTAGATAAACCGTTTTCTCACCTTCCGCCCCATTACGACCGTCTGTATATCCCACAAAGTTAAGTGTATGCGATAATGTTGCAAAACTTGCCTGATTACGATATTCACAATCTGCATAAACACCTTTCGCCCCATAAAGATGCAGCGCACCCAACGCAACATTCACAAGCCGTTTAGCGACTCCTTTATTACGATGCTCACTCGCCACTAGCAAACCCGACAATCCATAGCAATCCCCCTCACTATCTTGCTCATCTTTAGGTAATGCAAAAAACGGATACGGAAATTGCAAACGTTCCAACTTTGCCACGCCCATCAAGTTATTACTATCGTCAAACATCCCCACATAACAGCTCGTAGACGCTGTTACATTTTTTTCAATTTCTTCCTTAGAGGGAACATACAAAAACTCTTTACACCCGCTGTATGTTTCATAAATATGGCAAATATCTCGAATATGCTCCGCCTCAAGCATCCGGCAATTATATTCCTTTACCCTGCTGTCATTAACCTCGGAGGCACACTGTATCTTTTCCCAGCTCCTAAAAACCATATCCGAAAAATTTTCTAACATATTTTACCTTTTTATCAGTTATTTTTGTCTAACAAATAAGACCTTCTATCATACAATCTCACAAGCACAATAGAATTATTTATACAAATTTATTTCATATTTGTCAATAAAAACCTTTCTTCTCGACAAACCGCAAAAAAATACGGGCAACTTTTAAGCCGCCCGCATCTTTATCTCCGTAAAATAAAAACTATCTACCGGCTTTAATCGCTTCAATCAACTCGTGCGTTGTTGGAATATATCCATTTGCATAGAGAGGATCTTGCCCAAAACGATAAACCTGATGACCTGCAAATAATAAATTATCATCCGTACTACCATTATGAGAAATATCAAATAATGTTTTATGAATACAATAAGTTCTCGGATCACAAAGCTTACCTGTTGTTCCAGTTGCCCCAGACCAAGCAGAAAATTGACATTGTGATAAACAACCCAAACACTTCGCCCGATCATCTTTCATTGTTTTCCATTCATCCGGCGTCAAGAAAACCACTGTGCTATCCGGTGTTTCCTGAATAACACTAAAGCCAGCGTTAATCTGATTATTTGCTTTTGCCAAATCTTGAGCTTTAATATAAACCGTCTTCACATTACTAAGCGCTAGCGGTGTATCAAACTCTTCTTGAACCTCAAGACGATATTCAATTTCCCCCTCTTTACGCTCCATCAAACGAGCCATAAATTTATTTTTAATCGCCGAAGAATAAAAACCCGTTGGGCTAAAACGCTGCAACACAACATCACCCGGTTTAGTATTCAACATCACTCTTTTCCAAGCGTCACTAACTGGACTTTCTTGTGTAATCATCGGACGAGTACCAAACTGGAATGCTACTTTTCCAATTTCAGGATTATCAAGATATTTTTCCCAATCACTCAAACACCAAACCCCACCAGCAATAATAATCGGCGTTTCAGAAAGCCCTAACTTATTCAAAGTAGCACGCAACTCCTTAACACGATTATACGGATCTTGCGGCTCTTCAGGATTCTCAGCATTCGATAATCCATTATGTCCACCAGCAAGCCACGGATCTTCATAAACAACACCACCTAAAAATTCAGCATATTTAGAATATGACCGCTTCCATAAAATTTGAAATGCACGAGAAGAAGAAACAATCGGATAATAATAAACCCCGTTTTCAGAAGCAATTTCACCCAACTTATAAGGCAAACCAGCGCCACAAGTTACCCCGTGAATGAGCCCTTTCGCCCCTTTCAAAACTTCAGTAATAACCGTTTCAGAATCAGCAAGTTCCCACAACTCATTAACGTGAATTCGACCATTATCCCCAGCAATCTCGTGAGCAATCTGCGCCTGCGCAATTCCCCCCTTAATAGCCGCTGCAATCAAATCCTCGTGACGGTCTTGACGTTTCAACCGTATTGAACGCTCCATAACAACCCGACCATTATCATCATAACAATCAGGGCTAACCAATGAAATCGTTCCGACACATCCTTCTTTAGCAAAGTGTCCACTGCTTCTTCCATCTGTTCCGTTAATTCCCTTTCCGCCCTCAATAATCGGAAAAACTTCCTTACCGGAAAGTACTATACTCTTCAAATTTATCACAAATCTATCCTTATTTATTATTGAACTAACATAGCTAATTTATAACACCTGTTTTTTAAAAAGAAAAGTAGGAACTTAAAAGTATACTAGTATCCCCAAGGAAACTATTAACTAAAACGGTTTAAATAACCGCCCCCACTCAATATTGTTACTCACAGCAAGCGCCACAACAACACAGCAGTAAGTATATGTTATAAGGCTATTTATTAAAAGTCCGCCAATTTTCCGAACCAAAAAATGACGATATTTTTTAACAACCCAATGCAAAAAATTAAAAAACAAGATATACACAATCAACTGCACTGAAATCCCAATTTCCACCAATTCCGCTTTATATGCCATCATTATCCGTGGAAAAAATGTCATCAACAAACTATACAACATCACAAGAAAATAAGTGATTCTCATCGTTCGCTGCTCGTTTGCAACTTGTTGTTTCAAGTTTTCTTTAGAAAGTTCGTTAAGTCCAAATCCACGAATTTTTTTAGGCGCTGCCTGTTTCTCCTGAATCGCTTTCAGATTCGCTTTAAGCCGTTCTTCCGCCACACACAAACCACACCCTTTATTTGTAAAATAGGCGTGATTAGGATTCTTTTTACAATGTTTCAAATTACGCAACAAAAAATCCAATTCCATCTGCCATTCGGCTGCTGTTGGACGTTTCTGTCCTCTCACAAATGCACGATCAAATAATTTCATTGTACTCTGTGGCAAAAACGTATGAATACTATACGGATGCGGTGCTTGATAACTATCTCCCCACATTCCATATGCATAGTGATATTGCGCGATTCGCTCTTGAATAGAAAGCGCACTGTCAGCATTCTTCTTCACCACCCCTGAAAACGGATGAATACCATTGTTCAAAAGTTTAAAGATAATTACCGCCAACGCAAATTTATCTTGCTCTTCTCCCATATCTTCGCAAGCTTGTTCCATCCCCTCAGGATAAATATATTCCTCGCTTACAAATTCCGCAGGAAAACGTGCTTGCTCTCCCTGAATTGAAAACCCATCACAGTCAAATACAGCCACTGTCATTGTCTTTTTATAAATGGATACATTTGCAGGTTTCAAATCAATAATATAATGCCCATACTTGTGCAATGACGCCACCATCAACGCTACATTATATGCAGCCATTACTCGATATTCGTACTTATCACTCAACCCCAACTTAGAACGAACAGCCCCCTGCATCAAATGGTCAAGCGACACAGCTTCAGCCGTATTGATAAACGGCATCATATACCCAACGCAATACCCCTCGTCGTCTTCCAAAACCGCCTCTGGCCAAGCAATCTGCACATATTCAACCCCACCCGCTGTTACACTCGGAATATTTGGGTTATTCACCACCATCGCCTCAAGCTTTAAGCGATTTGTATTACTCTTCTGCCGCTCGTGGAAAATCTTTGCCACCTTAGAGGACTGCCCTATAATTTCATATACCTTACCAGCCGCCCCACCTTTGTTCAAAAGTTTACCCAAACTTAGCCGCTCAAAATGCCTATCCGCATAAATTGCATTAAATTGCAACACCTTATTTTCTGCCATCTCAACCATCACAATTCCGCCCATAAAAAGGTCTTATCATCAGAATTAAGCTTACACGCCCGCCCTGTATTTAATGTATTATTCAGCGCTTGTAGTGCTTTTATTTTATTTGGTTCCGTTTTTAAATATCGATATATCGGCTCAATAAACCCATTTTTAAGTTGACGCATATCCTCAGTCAATGCAAAGTTTGTCACCCCATCAGTCATCAAAAACAATGCTGCCGCCTTTTCAATCTTAGTAAAACGTAAACTTTCTGCCCAATTATCCATTGTATAAAAATAAGTTTCACACGAAAAATTGCCATTTGCCGGACGAGAAAGCGTATATCCCGCTGCCTTATCTTCACCGTGCAGCGCAATCCCCGCACCATCCCCAATATGAAAAAAAATCCCACGGTTTTTATGATAGGCAACCCCCACAACAGTTGCTGAAAAATTTAAAATTTCTTTTTCTGATTTACTTTTATTCAAGCGATGAATAACCAAGCGCTCTCGAGCCTTTTCAATCGCCCTTCTCACGGCCTGCTCAACATCTTTTAAGGGCGTATTGATAAGTACATTAACCAGTGTTTCACATACAATCTTCGCCCCTATTTTACCATATTTCGCTGAGCCCGCGCCATCCGAAACAACCGCCACCAACTTATTCCCCGAACAAGCATATTGATAAAAATCCTGACACGGCATTTTCTTTGCCGTATGTAACCTACCGGTAATCTTCGTTGCAATAACACGAATATTTTTAGGCGTTCTCTTCATTCCAGCCCTCAATATCATCTAAAATATCGGGCATATTTGGTGCCGCGCGGGAAATACAGGAAACACTGCGTGAAAGCCATAAAAAGAACTCAGTAAACTTCAACCCACTTAAACGTTTCGGCGCCATCAATGAAAATTTAGCTAATTTCTCAAGATTAGCTCCTTGCGTTCCTACAGCGTGAATCACCACCTTTTTATTTTGTTGCGCTTCACGACATTTTGCTGCCGCTAACTCCCAACCATAATCCGTCGGCTCACCATCACTAATTAAAAAAATCCACGGACGCTTAGAAGTAATCCCACAACTATCATACAAACACTTTTGTTCCTCAATTTTCTGCAATGCTTTTTCCATTGCTTTTCCAATAGGAGATAACCCAGAAGCTTCCATCACTGGTGCAGTAAAGTTCATCGCATCAATCCAATCAGCCGAAACATCCGCATCATCTTTACCATATGCTTTAATCACCAAAAGTTGCACCCTTGAGCTCGCATCAATATCTTCCTT
Source organism: Acetobacter sp. (assembly GCA_023665325.1). The sequence goes on along the minus strand of JAMPED010000007.1, from coordinate 22,412 downwards.
AAGTTCTTTTTCTAACGCCTGCAATCCCATATTCAACTGCTTAATTGGCTCACCACGCATTGATCCCGAACAATCCAACACCAAAATACACGGTGTCCGCTCATTTGCATTTTCTGCAAACTCCACGTATGGAATCATCACATCAGAAAAATCATCATCTTTATTGCTGCTCATATTTTCTTCCTTATTTCTCTATTATTCATAACTAGGATAAGTATGCGGATATCCACTTCCTTCAATCGGTTGCGGAGAAGAAATTCGCCCACACCCACTTATATATAAAATGGAAAAAAATACTGAAAAAATCATTAAAAATTTAACTAAATATTTCATTTTTTGCCTTATGTATTGCATTAACCTCAATCTGAGCATATATCAAAACCGCCATTTGTACAAAACTCAATTGATTTATTAACAGGAAAAAATGCTATGTCCTTAATCTATCGTTTAATAATGTTGCTTTGTTTAATTTCTTTCAATGCTACTGCATATAGTGGTCCAAAAGGACTATACGTCTTGGAATATCCTGTTAATATGCCTAATGTTTCCGTTATTTCTGAAAACAACAACGAAACCTCAATATTAAATACATCCGCAGATTTGACCATTATGGTATTCTGGGCGCAAAGCTGCGCACCTTGTTTAAGGGAGATGAAAGCTTTAGAAAAATTTTATAAAGCAGCTGCTCAAGATAATATCAGAGTTATGCTTATCTCACCTGCTTCAGAGTGGAAAAATAACACCGAAGAACGCAAATTTTTAGCCAAATATGGTGCGCCCACCATTCCATTTTATAACGACGTTGACAACGCACTCTCTCTTAAACTAGGCATTGGATCAACCCCATACACAGTTATAATGGATAAACAAGGCAAAAAAGTCGCCACCATCCAAGGCGAAGCAAATTGGTCATCTGATAAACTCTACCAAATGATAAAAAAGCTGGTTAAATAACCAGCTTTTTATTCAATTATTAAGACTTTTTACTTAAACCTTATTTAGACTTTCCACTCAAAAACTTCTTCAAAGCAATAAAAGCTGGACTATTTTCTTTCGTTCTCTTTGCTTCTAAGTTTTGTTGTTTATCATACGCCTTTTCTTTTGCCTCCATATCTGATGCAGCCAAATCCAAAGCCCTCTTAAACAAAGGCTTAGCTTCACTTCTCAATGATTTAATAACGCCACGATAAGCTTCAGAATGTTTTCCATCATCAGATAACATTTTTTCAGAAGTTAAGATATTCTTATCACTATCCAATAATTGCAAATCAACATAAACCGATGTATATGTCATATGGTCAACAAAAACTTCCTCACGACGCTTTACTGTCGCATACATAACATCACCAGACTTATTAGAAAAGCGTGCCACATAATCAGGATTACCTGCAAACTCTTTTTTATCATTATCATTCAACAATTCTGCTTTAATTTTTGTAATCATTAAAATTCTCCTCTTTATATTGTATTAAACTAAAGATAGTATATCATACAAATCAGAGCTTGTCAAATAATTTTAGTCGCCCCAACGTTCCGCCTATACCAACCTCAAACGCAAATGATAAAAAAGCTGGTTAAATAACCAGCTTTACAATTATCGGCTCTTCTTAAAAGCACTGAAAAAACGTGCCGAAAAACTATTACGCTGTTCTTCTTTTATTTCCTTTTTTTGTTCGCTTTTATACCCATAATACTCGTCATATTCTTTCTTCCAAACAGCTTTTAACGCCTTCTTATAAATTTTTCCTTCTTTTAGGCGTCCTAATATCTCACCATTTTTACGTACAGTTTCATAACAATTGTCGTAACCACTGATACAAATATCAGGAACAAAGCGTCTTATCTTGGGAAGCTTCCAACCGTCCAACTCTTTCAAACTACTGTCATATAAAGATATCTCTGCTGGACTATCATAATCATCCGGTCCACCGTAAAGACCGTTTTTCATCGCAACATACAAAACATCACCAGATTGATTATTTGTAAAACGAACAACTTCAACATAATAAAACATCTGCTGCTCCTGATAAGTGGGACGATCTGAAGTTAGCGCAAGCCTCTCTTCTTTTGATAAAACGTCTATTGTAATTTTCTTTTTAAACATCTTCTTTCTCCCATAATTAACAATTAAACTAAAGACAGGATATCATACAAATCAGAGCTTGTCAATCGATTTAGTCGCCGGAGCGTTCCGCCTGTGCCAACATCAAACGCAAATGAGGAGCTGCCGCATATTTCTGTTTAGCATAAAAATCGTGGCGAACTTTTTTTAACTTTTCAAGACGTTCTTTACGCAATATTTCTGCCAAAGCAATTTCATCTTGCAAACATTGTACATTACCATCACGTTTTAAAATTTCGCCTCTTTCTTGGCTATATGCATTCATCGGCATACTAAATGTTACGCAGTGACCTTCTTCTTTCATCCTACGAAAAACCTGAATAATTAACGGATCAATCCGTGCTCGCATTTCATTTTGTGCTTTACGAGCCATAATATCTCTATGATACGTATAAAGCAACGCAACCGAACCATCGCGCCCCTCTTTAAGCATAATCCCACGGCTATCGTTAAAAATACGCTCCAGTTTATCATCACAATATTTTTTCTTCTGCAACTGAAACATCAAATCGTGTGAACAAAAACCATCGCGACAAATATCAATATACACTTTCTCTGGCTTTTCCGGATTCTGACTGCATACCACGCGATACCTTGTGAACATTGAATAAAACATTCAAAAACCTTTCCTCAATTTTTCAAAATTTTTGTCATTTTACACAATTTTTATTTAAAGTAAAGCATTTTGTCTAAAAATATTTTAAACCTAAAAAAAGAGGCTTTTCAGCCCCTTTTTTAGAACTCATTTAAAGATTTAATGAATCTCAAGTTCCTTTTGGTTTTTGCCCTCAGCCGCATATTTCTCAAGCACCACAGCAGCCTTTTTCGGCATAGACAAACACCCAGGACCTGCAATACAACCACCTTCGCAGCTCATAACTTCCAGCATATTGCATCCATCATCTAACCCTTTAAGCGCATATTTCTTCAATGCTTTCACACTGTCTTTGGTTAATCCGTTAATAGCGTACGGTCTATAATCAGCTTTACCATCAATCAGGTTAGCCACTGCCGCAGCCACCCCACCAGAAACAGCATAACGTCTGGATTGTGCTGAAGCTTCATCAGCAAACGCCGACGCATCAAGCGCATTAATATCCACAGCTTTAGCCTCAAACATCGCCTGAATATCAGCAAACACTAAAACATAATCCACATTCGGATTGCTTTCCGCTTCAATCCGTTTAGCCAAACACGGACCAACAAACACAGAAACCGCATCTGGATAGCGCTTTTTCAAAATCTCAGCTGTATATGCCATCGGACTACCAGTATTTGAAACAAATTTTTCAATTTCAGGAACGTGAACTTTAGCTGTCTTCACATACGCAGGACAACAAGATGTCGTCATAAATGGTGCTCTTTCTTCCATCCGTTCTACAAACTCTGCAGACTCATATTTAGAAGTATATTCCGCACCATATGCCACTTCAATCACATCATCAAACCCAAGTGCTTTGTACGCAGCAATCACCTTACCTAAATCATTGCCAAACTGTCCTAAAATCGCTGGAGCAACCATAGCAACAACTTTCTTCTCAGGATTTTTAATCGCATTTAACACATCAATCATCTGCGAATTATAAACAATCGCTCCAAATGGACAAGATTGCAAGCACTTACCACAAGAAACACATTTCTCAATATCTATCTGCTCTCTACCTTCTGCATCTTTCGTGATTGCATTAACTGGACAAACTTCTTCACACGGCACCACAGATTTATGGATAGCACCATACGGACAACTAGTTGCACACAAACCACACTTAATGCATTTATCCTGCTCAATAAACGCTTTATCCGTTACAGTAATTGCCTTTTTCGCACAATTTGCCTCACAAGGACGAGCCACGCAAGCTTGACACATCGGAGTAACCTCAAACATCTTTGAACGGCAAGCATTACACGCCTCTTTAATAACCGACAGCCCAGCTCTTGGAGCTTGAGTTCTGGCCAATGCTTCTTGAGCCATCTCATTTAAATCCCGATTCGCATCTACCTCTTGTGCTAAAAAGCCCATCGCTGCTAAAATCTGACCTTTCACAGCCGCTTTTTCAGCCTCAGGATTACGACGAGCATTTTGAGCATTTGCCAGCTCATCAGCCACAGCGTTAATATCTGAAAACCCATTCTCAATAAAAGATTTTGCCACTCTTTTCATAATTTCGGCACGCACTGGCGTTACATTGTTTTTTGCAGGCAGCATTACAAAGTCCCCTTAAAAGATTAGTTACATTAAAAATAGTATAGCTCGCAATGTATAAGATTTCTTTAAAAAAGCAAGAAAAAACATAATATTTTAATTTTATTATCTTTTTATACTTGACGAATAGACAAAACAATGATATAAAAATGCTCAATTAAATAAATATATGTTAACTATTAAAATCAAAGCTTATGACAAGTTTTATGTGGGGAGGACAGATTGTACGCGTCCTCGATATGGAAGTAGAACGTGGTTCAAGCTACAAAAGCCGAGAGCCATATCAGAGCTTCGCTGAACGCGCTCTGGAGGAAGCTAAAGACTGTACTCCTTTTGAAAGAGGACACAAATTTCTCAACGTTTACTCAGAATACTGTACAGCCCAGTCCGTCACAGATCCTGAAAGAGGACTTCGGCTAGCTCTGACAGGAGCAAGCTACGTCTACTCGCAAATGCGGAGAAAACTTACTGCCACCAACGCCCTGATGGTTTTCTACAACAAAAACGGAAAGTTTGTCCCCCTGTGGGAATTGCACCACTTTCAAAGTGGCACATCCTACCTGTTCCTCAACACTGAGGAGCTGACCACCACCTTGAAAAAGGTATTCAAGAACGTCAAGCTTACTCTTGGCGAACTAAAGGTCAAAAACATCCCGGCCATCAGTTGGCGAGTAGAAACCGAAGACGGTTTCTTCTACATCCCGTGGCACAGCGGGGCTGTCATTGAGGACTCTCCAAAGTTCTCATTCACAGCCAAAGAACTCGACGAAATGCGCAATGTCTACACACTGTTGCGTTTCGCCCCGCACTATAAAGCGGGAACTTATAAAATTCTATGTTGCTAAACTAAAACACCGGTTTCATCCGGTGTTTTTTTTATTTCTTAAAATGCAACTCCTGCACCAACTATCCCAATATAATCCGTTACACCTTTTTCACCATCAACATTAAAACGCGCTTGAATTTTGCCCATCAAATTTACATCTTCCTTAGGTTGTCCTTGATAATACAACCCAAGGTCATATTCTTTTGCTGCCGGTTTCAGTGATGTTGTGAGCTTTTGCATATAAATCGTATCCGAAGCATTATCGCGTCCACTCGCATATAACACAGACGCTCGTCCTTTAACAACAGAAAGCGGAGAAGATAAACTTAAACCAACTTTATCCGTCTTATTGAATTTATATTCTCCAGCAAGCATAAAGCTTTCTGTTTGCAAATCAGACATCGCCAACATAGAACTATCACTCCCTTGCGTATAACCACGGTAATATGCCGCCAAAATCGAAAATTCAGGCGTTAAACGCAATGCTGCTCTCACCCCCATATAATAAGTGGCACTATCATTGATACCAAAAGCCCCTGTTCCGTTCATTCCAAGCATCGCATCATCTTCAAAAAGCATACCTCCCAACGCTGCCACTTCCAAATAATCTGTCATATTAAAACTATATTCACCAGAAAGGGCATACGAACGCTCATTAAACGAATGTTTATCTTGTTCATAATCTCGCTCATATAAACCATTTTCACCCATTTGGATTGAAAATTTCACTTTCGAAGCATCACTTAGCTTAAATGTATTCTCCGCACCATACGCCTCATTCATTGCCAAATATGGATTCGATGCCGTAGTTAACACATTATCCATTGAGGCATATTTGCTATTTGCCGCATAATAAAATCGCGTTGTACCAGCATCTGTTTCACTAATAACTTCTGCTACAGCTAAACCAGACTGCCCTCCTCGGTTAAGATTGCTCTCACTTGAAAACTGAAAACCACTCTTCTCATCCTTAACAACTTTTTTAGCGCCGCCCATTGCCATTCTGGAAACCTCATTACGCAAATTTGCATTTGAAGCGTGTGTCGTATTCATCAACTTATTAGTATCATACTGAAATGGTCTATTCAAAACATCAAACGCCGTCACCGTCTTTGGCATTGCCTTAAGCATTTTCTGCTGCAATGGTGCTGATAAAGATAATTTTGACAACCGTGCCGACGAAAGCGAATCAAAAGAAGCCTTTTCAGGAAGTTTCAAATCCCCGACAGGTGTTGTTACCGCCGCCTCTAAATCTAGCGCCCCCTGCCCATAAATAGCACTATTTGCATACACCCCATCTTTATTAGCTGTTTCAAGCAACAAATATGCAATATTTTGAGCATTAAGCCAAGGATAATAACCATTCAAAAGCGCAATACTCCCAGAAACTACCGGTGTCGCCATAGATGTACCAGACATATAAATGTGTCCAGAATTTGTTGCAGAAGTGGAAAGTACTTCCGTCCCCGGAGCCGCCAAACAATATCCAGCAGCCCCACCGCAAGCATTCGAATAACTCGCCAAATAACCCGATGGTGCACTAGCTGTTTTCGTATCATAATCAAGCGCTGCCACCGCCAAATATGGTACCTCAATATCAGACTTTTGATAACCTCTATCAGACAAATCTAACCCACCAAGCCCTACTGTCACCGTTGGAGAAGAATATCCCTCATTACCCGTTGATTGGACCCATACTGCTTTGTTCTTTGCCGCATAAGTATATGCATCCAAAACATCCGGCATTAACAACTCATACAATTCAGGATCCGGTGGAACACTGCCAAGTTCAAATTTATCTCCCCAACTGTTATTGATAACCGTCGCCCCATCATCTACCATTTTTTTAACTGTGCCGTAGATATTTTGAGACATATCCCAACTGGCACCTAAAATCTCAGCATTGTCAAATGCCACGCCGTGCATTCCTTGGTCATTTTTATTTGCGGCAATAATTCCTGCAACGTGTGTTCCGTGATTAAGCCCTCCTACTGTGTTCAACACACTTGGAATAGCATTTTCATCATTCAAATCCAATACCAAACCCGAAAGATTTTCTCCTGGATTTCCCGCTCCTGAATTGATAAGTGTAAATTGATCCAATGAAGCATTCCATACTTGTCGAAGCGCAATGTTCATATCTGACTCAGAAAGTCCCCAATTATTATCCCCTTTCATCACCGGCTCAAATGTTGTTACATATTGTCCACGAGCAGCATCCCAATCATTATGCAGATGGAATAAATAATACAATCCGTTTTTCTTAATAACATACGCTTCCGTTGTTTTATTTTTACCATTTTCATCTTTAACTCCAGAAGCAACCAATCCCCACACAGAAGCATCTTTACTAAATGCATTTATGTCATATTTTTTAACCACAGACCCGCTCAAATCTTTATTGATATATACACCGCTATCAAGGACGCCAACTTTTATCTTTTTTATTGCCTCATCAGAACCCGCCTGATGTCCAAAAACATTACCTACCTCATCTTGCGAATATATATGACTATACGCCTCTGCTGCCTTTATTCCCTCTAAAAAATTACTATTTGTATATTCTTGAGTTTTAAAAAATGCTGCAGATGTATCTTTCAAATCCCCCTTTGGTTCTGATGGTGTCACTGGTTTTTCATCACCAATCGGAATATCTATATCAATTTTACCATCGTGAATACTTCCACTCCCGCCACTACTAGCCGCTAACGCAATAATACCTCCCGTTGCCAAAACGCCAGCTCCTGCCCACAAATAATTTCTGTCATCATTAAAAAATCTATCTTCAGTTCTAAATTTTTTACTTTGCCAAGTTTTTCTTTGGCTAGCTTTTGCCTCTTCAGCACGAGAAACTACAATATTTTCCACACACTTATGCTGCCTGTTCGCACCATTTTGTGCTAAAAATTCTAATGTTGCCTTATCATTATTTTTAAGTGCCAAACAATATGCCGTATTACCCTGACTATCCCGTAAATCAATTGCTCCATCATAGCGAGAAAGCAGTCGAAAATACTCTTGGTTTTGTAACTTTGCCTGCTGATAAATTGTTCCAGCATTAACTGTATATGCCTGTGCTGGATACCCCATACCTAAGCACACCGCATTCACAACACTTGCTACAACAATCCCTTGTTTAAGTTTCATAATATTCTCCGGCACATAATTTATTTACCGTAGAATATATTAAAAATCCTAAAAAAACTTTAAAACCACTCTAATCTTAAAAATTTTCCTGCAAATAAGCAATGATATCCACATCTGCTGGTGGAAATTCATAATCTTTAAGTTCCTTTGCACTCACCCAACGTAAATCTTGGTGAACTAATGCCTTCAAATTTTCCACATCTGTAATTTTTACCTGATAAACCATCAACTTAAATTCTCCGTGCGCATAAATTTTTGACACGCTCATAATATAGTCCCCCACGACACAACAAACATCAAGCTCTTCTCGAATTTCACGTACAATACATTGCTCAATCGTTTCGCCTGCTTCCTGCTTTCCTCCTGGAAATTCCCAAAGTCCTGCCAAATCTTTTCCTTCTGGTCGTTGCCCAATAAGAATGCGCCCTTGTTCATCAGTAATAATAGCCGTTCCTACAATTTTCATTTTTTATCCCCAAATTTAAATAAATATTAAACATTTAACTGAAAGACTAAAGAAAATATTGAAAAAAGGAAAAAAATGTTCGGATTTTTCAACAACAAAATTTTTGACAAAGGCTGGCTCCCCGAATTTGAGGGACATAAAATTTATTACCAACAAGTAGGGAACCCCAAAGGAGAAATTGTATTAAACTTTCACGGTGGTCCCGGAGATTGCTGCAAACAAAGCCACGCCGAATATTTTAACCTGAAAAAGCAACGCGTCATTATGTTTGATCAACGTGGATGCAATCGCTCCGAAGCCGAAGACATAACAGCATTAAACGATACCAAACGCCTAATAAAAGACGCTAAACGCCTACTAGAATATTTAGATATCAACGAACCAATTATTGTTTCAGGCGCATCTTGGGGCTCAACACTTGCCTTATTGTTTGCCGAAAAATATCCCGAACTCACCAAACAAATTTGTGTATTCTCCGTTTTTCTTGCGCGCCGCGAAGACAGAGAGTGGATGTTAAAAAACAGTGGTTTATTTTATCCAGATTTATTGGAAGAAATCTACCGTCAAAGTGAAGGCGAAAACCCTTACACACATTACGCCAAAAAGATATTTTCCGATGACCTCGGCGCCATCCAAACAGCTATCAAATATATGGTACATTATGAATATTTAATGGGTTCCACCGACGCTGCTTTCAGAGATGTACACATTGATAACAAAATCATCAATAGTGCCCGCATCAGTTTATACTACGCAGCAAATAAATACTTCTTAGAAGAAAATGAGATTTTAAAAAACATTAACAGAATTAAAGATATTCCAACCTTAATCGTACATAATCGATTGGATATGTGTTGCCCACTACAAGGCGCTTGGGAGCTTTATCGCTCACTTAACAACGCACAGATAGAAATCATCGCAGACCTTGGGCACGGCGGCAAAAAACTAAAGCAAGCCGCCCAAAAACATTTCTAACTAGGCACTGCGTTCCATATAGTTAAATTTCATTCTCTTACGCACATCTGGTTCATCAATAAACAGTGCACACACACCATATTCGCACTGTTCCTTTTTGTTATACATCCGCTCAATACGAACCCGTATCTCCTCTCTGGAATGATAACCAATCATCTCCGGCGGTAACATCTTAATCAAGGTATCAAAATTATCAAACAATGCGATTCCTTTAACTTCTCTTATAATATGCGTTTGCGTTTCAGCATTTACATATTCAATCATATCCCCCACCCGCAATTTATGCAGTCGCTCTATGTATGGGCGGATATCAATTTTGCGTTTTCCTCCCAAAATTTTATGGTATGCAAAAGGGTATACCTCCATTCTATGCGTTGTATATGCCATATCACACCTCCATTCTCTTGATTATACCTATGATATAGAGCATAAAAAACCAATTTGCAAGCATTTTATACGTACACGTATGTATATTTTCATCTTTGCACGATTTTATTTGACGTATTCGCAAAAATGTGATATAGTTTAAATGTTTTAATAATTCTATCTCTATAATTAGGTCGTTTTTTCATAGTATATTTTGCTGTGTTCTTCTGATTTAATTATAGACAGCCAATCTTCAGCTGATATTAACCGAAGAAAACTAAACAATATATAAAATGGAAAAAAATAAAAATTTAAGTAAGGAGGCAAAGTGCTTCTTTACCATCGGGATACTTACCGCCGCTTATTTAGTTATCGGCGGTATAGACAGCATCGCAGATCACGGGTTCTTCCGAGGAATCCTCGACATCATTATCTGCATCGCTGTTGGTGCAGCAACGGGGGCAATAGCCACCGCCTGCTACATCATAGCAGATGCCGTCGCCCCAAAAAAAATAGAAAAAATCCTCTCCAAGCTCACCACTGAGCCCAAAGAGGATTATTACTTAAAAAAAACAGAAGACTAACCTCTCAACGTTTTCCCTTGAAATCTCTTGCCCACCGGCTTGTCAGATTTCAAGGTTTTTTTATGCTTATTTCCCCATCATTGCAAACAAAATCAAACGCAACAATCCACAAACATCATCTAATGCACCATTATGAATGGGCGCAAGCCCATATGTGTGAAGCAATCCACAAACCGGCGCAAAGCACACCTACATTATTGCTCAGTCCTTACATTTCCTCACTCGCTGGATTGCCACGCTACACTACGTTCCACTCGCAATGACGTATAAAAAAGGTAGCCCGCTCGTTAGAAATCATATTTTCCCCATACCGCAGCCCAAAGTTATGCCCGTGCCGCTGGCACCCCGCACACTAAAAATCACCCTCTCCACACACCATAGCAATCCATCCCCACTTTAAGCAAAAGGCGCCCCACTGGAGCGCCTTTCAAACAATCAAATAAATTAAGCGTCTTTTTTCGGTCTGCCACGTTTAACAGCTGTTGCCGCTTTTGCGCTTGCCTTTTTCTTAGAGCCTTTTTTCTTGCTTTTATTTTCTCTTAACTCGGTCTGTTGCTGAGAAATAAGCATAGCTTTTTCTAAATCTTTCTCAGAACACAGCCCAACAGCCATCGGGTTTACTGGACGAAGATTAACCATATTAACGTGTGTTCCCTCACGAATAGAGGCAATCGTCGGTTTAGTTGTCCCAATAAGCTTGCAAATTTGCGAATCAATAACTTCCGGACAATTTCTAATAATCCATAAAATCGCATTTGGTTTCTCGGCACGCTGCGTTGGAGATAATACCTTTTTCGCCTTAGCGTTTCTTTCTTTAACGTTTTTCTCTAAAGGAGTCGCAGTTAATACTGCCTTGCTATCAGCCTCACAACGACGAATTTCTTCCATCGACAACTGACCATTAGAAATCGGGCTAACACCCAAAATATTATAAGCAATATCACCATCCGCAATCGCCTGAATTTCTAGCTCGTGCAACTCACAAAAATCTGCAATCTGCTTAAATGTCAGCGTTGTATTTTCAACTAACCAAACCGCCGTTGCTTTCGGCATCAAAGGTGCAGTCATATCTTCATCCTTTCTTTTTATCAAAATTCAAAAATTTATCTTACTTTAAACCGATTTTACAAGATATACAAGCGGTTTATCGTGTTTTCTACACAAAGTTTACAAACTTTAAGTAAACAAAGACCCGTATTTTCATACAGGTCTTAAGAATAACTCTTTCGTCGAATAACAACTAGTTTGAAGATTTCAAACCAAATTTAGCAAACTTGCTGTTAAACTTACCAACCTGACCGCCAGAGTCTACCATACGGTGAACACCAGTCCAAGCCGGATGAGATTTCGGATCAATTTCCAAAGTCATCTTATCGCCAGCTTTGCCCCAAGTCGAATGAGTTGTTTTAACTGTACCATCGGTCATTACGTATGTAATTTCGTGATAGTCAGGGTGAATACCTTTTTTCATTATTATCTCCAAAAACTAAACTTCACAAAAAATTTACACATCTTATACACTGCACTTTTATAGATTGCAAGCATAATTTTGCAAATTTTTTAAATTTATTTTAAAACTTTAGCAATTTTCTGGCTCAAGTTAAAGCTAACCGCCATCAAATTACCCGAATTTAAGAGCATTGGAAGGTCCTCTGTACGTGTATCAGCTTGCTCCATCTCAAGCGCCATACCGCCTGCTTCTTTCACCAATAGCACACCAGCTGCCATACTAGCCAACATTGTATCTGGCGCAATAATGGCGTCAAGCTTACCTGCCGCAACATATGCCAAATCAAGCGCTACCGCACCACTCACACGAACATCACGGCACATAGCTAAAGTATTATTGATAATTTTAGCCGACAATTCCACATCATTTACCGTTGGTTTAATTGCTACCAATGCACCGTCAAGATCTTGCTTAGACGCAACACGTAAACGTTCGTGACTCCTAAAACCTTCTTTAAAAGCACCTTTACCTTTTTCAGCAAAAAACAACTCATCTCGCGCCGGATTATATACAACACCGCACAAAATTGTTTGTCCGTTCATCAACGCTGCCGAAATAGCAAATTCTGGATTACCGTGTGCAAAATTAGCCAACCCCTCAATACCAGAGATGATTAAATACATTCCACTCTGAGGCGTTTTCTCGCTAATAGCAACACAAGGTATCGCTGGCAAAATCTTAGCAAATTCATTTTTTAAACCTTTTTGAATTTTATCAAATGCAAAACGGGTAAAATCTAAACTACCTTTAACTGAATTTTGCAAACGCTCAATCTCGCTGAAATCACGGTTAAGGTTGACCGAAGCCTTTTTAACCGCCGTCACGATATTAGTGAGCATCGGAGAAATATATGCCATTATTTCGCTCTCTCAACATAGTTAGCTTCTTCTGTACCCACTACAATCTTCTCACCTGTAGCAATAAACGGAGGAACACCGATTCGCATACCATTATCCAAAATAGCTGGTTTATAAGAAGATGTAACTGTCTGCCCTTTAATAACTGGCTCAGTCTCAACAACGGTGCAAACAACCTGCTGTGGCAATTGAACCGAAATCGGTCTATCGTTAATATGAGAAATACGAACAGTCATACCCTCAACTAAGAAAGGACGAGAATCACCCAAAATATCTGCTGGCATAGAGAACTGCTCAAATGTTTCAGATTCCATAAAGTTCAAACCAGTACCATCTTCAAACAAAAACTGACAGTCTTTATCTTCCACCATCATTTTCTCAACAGTATCTTCCGTTCTAAAACGTTCGTTAGTTTTTGTTCCTTCTTCAACAGCTTTCATCTCAACCTGCATAAAAGCACCGCCTTTACCTGGTTTGATGTGTTGCGCTTTAGTAATTGTCCACGGTTTACCTTTATATTCAATAACCCAACCGATTCTGATTGCTCCGGCTAATTGTTTCATCTGTTTGTTCTCCATATTTACAATGTTAATACTTATCTTAGAAATGTTTTTCTGTGGCGATTCATACGTCAAAATTTTTTATTTTGCAACAAAAATCGTCTGCTAGACAAATATTTCTTGCTTTTTTGTTTAAGCTCATATAATTTACAAGCACAAATACATTTTTATGAAACTATTAAATAAATCATTATGGAAAAACAATTTCTTATTTCGCTCCTCGAAAGCGGAATAAAGCTAAACCGCGCACTTGTCGTCAAGCTATTCGAGCTGCCCGACGCAACCGAAATCGTAAAAGCTTACCTGAGCAGAAACTATTTCACAGCGTTTGACAACCTTCAATTGCTGATGTTTGGACGTCCCGATTCGCCTGAGCTCATCTTGTACTATGTTGAACAGGGGTATGGAATAAACCCGCAAATAGAGGAAAAGCTGTTTGAGCTGCCAAACGCCGAAGAAGTTATCAAGGCTTATACAGCTCATCACCAGCTATACAGCAACCTCGCGCAGCTCAAGCTGTTTATGTTCCCCGATGTAGTAGATATCCTCCGGACCTATATCAGGAATGGGCATCCACTTAACGCTAAAGCGCAGGTTAAACTTTTTGACCTGCCGGCGCCTTATGCTGAAGAGATGGTAAAACTATACAAAGCAAAAAACTTCGAGCTTTGTAGAAACTTCCGCCATCTCCTGCGCAAAAATCGCTGGCACAAAAACTAATCAAGTAAAAAGTGGCTCTTCACAGAACCACTTTTTCTTTTTATCCGCAAAAGCCTATTTC
>JAMPED010000007.1:0-7915 GCA_023665325.1 Acetobacter sp. | reverse complement strand
TTCGCATTAACATCAGCCCCCGCCTCAATAAGTAGCTTGGTTTGTTCTGCCGTTTTAGCATACATCAAAGCTGTTCCTCCCCTTTCACATCTTGCATTAACATCAGCACCAGCGTCAATAAGTAGCTTGGTTTGTTCTGCTGTTCTAGCATACATCAAAGCTGTCCAGCCATCACTACTCTTCGCATTAACATCAGCCCCTGCTTCAATAAGTAGCTTGGTTTGTTCTGCCGTTTCTGCTTTCATCAAAGCTGTCTCGCCGTCTCTACTCTTCGCATTAACATCAGCACCAGCGTCAATAAGTAGCTTGGTTTGTTCTGCTGTTTCTGCTTTCATCAAAGCTGTTCTTCCCGCTTCACCTCTTGCATTAACATTCGCTCCTTTTTCAAGAATTTTTTTTATCTCTTCTACAGGGTATCTTTTTCGTAATGCCACAAACAATTCCTGATTTAATTTCTCTTGTTTTACTTTTGTCATAGTTTTTCTCCTAAAATATTCTTATTAAGCATAACTGCTTAAAAATATTGTACCTTTTTTTAAAGCAATAGTCAAGAAATTTGTTTTCATTTAAATCAATGACTTACCTTTTGGGGTAACTGCTATTTTTAAAGGTACCTATTTTTTAAGCACCCAATAAAAATAAATCTTCAGACACTAAAAAAGTGGCTCTTCACAGAACCACTTTTTCTTTTTATCCGCAAAAGCCTATTTCTCAGCTGCTTTTCGACGTTTAATATCCAAGGCAACACTCGGC
This sequence comes from Acetobacter sp., assembly GCA_023665325.1. Next base: position 7,162 of record JAMPED010000007.1, on the reverse strand, counting down.
GTAATCGTCCGTTTCTCTTTACCTGAGATTTTATCTTTTGCAATCTCGTCTGCCAAAGCAACATTAGACATTTTTTCTGTCGGGTTTTGCTCTTCCATACGTTTACGTATTTGGCGAGATTTCAAAATCTGAGACTTACGCGTTTCAATGTGTTCACGAACTGCCTTTTTCTCCAGCACAGCTTGAAGAAAAGCTTTTTGTTCTGCCGTTTCAGCATACATTAAAGCCGTATGATCATATTTATCCTTCACATTAATATCCGCCCCTGCTTCAAGAAGTAGCTTCGTTTGTTCTACCGTTTTAGCATATATCAAAGCTGTCTTGCCTTCTCTACTCTTCGCATTAACATCCTCTCCCACTTCAATAAGTAGCTTGGTTTGTTCTGCCGTTTCAGCATACATTAAAGCCGTATGACCATATTTATCCTTCACATTAATATCCGCCCCCGCTTCAAGAAGTAGCTTCGTTTGTTCTACCGTTGCTGCTTGCATCAAAGCCATACCGCCATCACTACTCTTCGCATTAACATCAGCTCCCGCTTCAAGAAGTAGCTTGGTTTGTTCTGCCGTTGCTGCTTTCATCAAAGCTGTCTCGCCAAATACATCCTTCGCATTAACATCCGCTCCTGCTTCAATAAATAGCTTAGTTTGTGCCGTTTCAGCATACATCGCAGCATACATCAAAACTGTTCTTCCCACTTCATCTCTCGCATTAACATCAGCACCAGCATCTAAAAGAAGTTTAGTATGCTCCACTGTATTGGCTGCTGACAAAACATCTCGACCTTTAACATCAGCTCCCGCTTCAAGTAACACTTTTGCTATCTCCGCCGTTCTGGCACTTCTCAAAACTGAGCAACCACGACTATCTGCCCCATTAACATCAGCACCAGCATCAATAAGTAACTTAACCTGTTCCACTGTTTTTGCGCAGAATAATGGTTTAACCCAAGATTGTTCCCATTCTTCATCAAAAGGATGGGTATAAAAATGCATCCCATTAACATCAGCTCCTTTTGATATAAGCTCCTTTATCTCTTCTATTGGTTTTTCCTTTTCCAAAGCCTCACACAACGCATCAATTAGTTCATATTTTTCTGCATTACTCATAGTCATAGTTTTTCTCCTAAAATATTTTTATTAAGCATAACTGCTTAAAAATATTGTACATTTAAAAATAGCAGTTACCCCAAAAGGTAAGCCATTGATTTAAATGAAAACAAATTTCTTGATTATTGCTTAAAAATAATGTACCTATTTTTTAAGCACCCAATAAAAATAAATCTTCAGACACTAAAAAAGCGGCTCTTCACAGAACCGCTTTTTTTACTTAATCACACAATCTGTTCGAAGTTCTTCAAACCGCACCCCATCTTCCATAACCCACGCCGCAGATTGAATGAGAAAAAAATCCGCATACCAATCTGTAAGTTCTTTAACCTGCTCAAATCCATCTTTCCAAACCTTAAAGATGACAAAATCAGGTTCAACCTCTGACACAAGCATACTCTCGTGCCGCCGGTTACGCGTAAACAACCCAACAACACCTCCCTGTCCAAGCTCTTGACGTACCTTCGCCATTTTTTCTTTTAATCCCTCAGCCCCAAAATCTAGAATCACCCCATCAGCTCCAAACTGTTTCGCAACACCAACAGCATTTTCTCCATAAAAAAGCACAATCCGCTCATCTTTTCCAGCTTTTTTAACAAATGCACCACAAAACGCCTCCTCAAGTGCTGTATTCAAAACATAACACTCTTCGGTTAAATTTTCCAAAATTTTATCGTCTGCCATTTCCACACGAACAATATTTTTTTGCATAAGTCGTTTTGCCCCTTGTCAATCTGATGTTTAAACTTTATAAGAGAAGATAACACATTGTTTTTAGAAACGGAAGTTAAAAATGTCAGAAACCGCAAAATATTTGCCCAAAACCGCAGCAGCACTTGCCTCCTTACAAGAGTCCGCAATGTTTTTGGAGCAATCAGCAGAACTTTCTGCCGCAGAACAACAACAGTTAAAAGAAAAACTCTCAACCTTGCGCCAACAACTGACCGACAAAGCCGCTTGTATCGACAATATCATTAACACCTTAAACGGAGCAATCAAATAATATGGCTCAGGTTGTGATTACAATTAACCGTCGCGAATACGCCATTTCTTGTGAAAATGGTGAAGAACTCCATATTATGAAACTCGGTCGCTTGCTTGATGAAAAAGCCAAAGCCCTCACCTCCGCTTTAGGGCAAATCAACGAAAATCAACTCTTGGCAATGGTCGGGCTAATAATTGCAGACGAGCTGACCGAATTAAAAAAAGCTCACCCCTCCAACTCTCCACAAACAGATTTAACAACATTAGATACCGAACTCGCCACAACAATAGATTCATTAAATAAAACAATAAAATCTGTTGCAACTAAGATTAAATCTGTGTAAAATAGATTATATAATAATTGGACTGCCCTTCACGTGTTTAACCGCATATCTTCCGGGCCAACACTACTTACTAGGGAGCTGTCACTGTCAGAATCGTGGTTCTGTTATATGGCACCCACCTTATCTTGCGGGTATCGGATAGAATGATAAAAGCACGGTCTGGGCGGTCCGCCTCAAAAATAAAGGAATAACAACTTGAGAATTTTATATTGCGGAGATATCGTCGGACGTGCCGGCAGAAATACCATCACCAAACATTTAAATGAAATCAAACAAAAACACGCCATCGACGCTGTTATCGTTAACGGCGAAAACGCCGCACACGGTTTTGGCCTCAGCCCAAGTATCGCCGAAGACCTGCTAAACGCTGGTGTTGACGGCATCACCACCGGCAACCACATCTGGCAACAACGAGAAATTTATCCCTTTTTAGATAGTTGCCCCAAAATCATCCGCCCGTTGAATTATCCAGAAACTCTCCCCGGAAAAGGAGTGCAACTCTTAAACATTAACGGCAAAAAGCTCCTGATTGCGCAAGTTCTCGGCCGTCTCTTTATGCCCCCGATTAACAGCATTACCGAACCATTAGATAAACTCTTAAAACTTTATACCTTAGGCAAAAACGTAGACGCCATTTTGGTAGATATTCACGCCGAAGCAACCTCTGAAAAACTAGCTTTAGGTTATTATCTTGATGGTAAAGTTAGCCTTGTTGCCGGTACACATACGCACGTTCCCACAGCAGACGCCCGTATATTACCAAATAAAACCGGATACATCACCGATGTTGGTATGTGCGGAGATTTTGAATCTGTCTTAGGGTTTGAACCACAAACTCCCGTTGAACGCTTAGCTGAAAAACTCACCATACAAAACCGTCTTAACCCCGCAAACGGTAAAGAATTAACCCTCTGGGGTGTAATGGTCGACACTGCTTCAAACGGCTTATGTCAATCCATCACCCAAATCAAAGAAACATTTGAAAACATCTAAGCCTCCTTTATACCAACGCCACTCCTATCGCTGTCATTATCCTCGACAGTTTCGATTATAGCAATATATATGCCTCAAAAACCGTCCATACTGTTTTTAACCTTGACACCACCATCAAAATATATTATACTTGCTTATAATATCATTTTAAGGAGAACACCAATGTTTATTGAAATCACCACCCCAAATAATCCACTAAAAACAGCTGTTTTCCTTACTCCTTATCAACAAGGAACTCAGGCTTTCACACCTGAAGCAGCGCAGCAAATTCTCTCAATGAGCAACCATCCCAAAAACATCAAGGATATGCTCACTCTCATCACCGCTCTTCCTAAAGAAGAACAAGTAAAATATAAAGACGTTATCCTTAATACATTTGATCATCGCGAACAACCTAACGATAACATCCTATTAGGAAAAAAACTTGCTGCTGCACACGGTTTCGAAGACGAACTTTCTTCTTTACTCAAACAAATGAAAGATTATGACTTTTCCCACAACGAGATTTGTTATCTCACTGGTACACACGAAAAAGCAATTATCTGTGCAGATGAAACTCCAAATATTGAAAATTATCCCAGCAACTGCTCTCTTATCCATACAAATAACAATACTGATTATCTATGGGGTGCAGATTTTACTTCAATCAAAAATCTAAGATTCAAAGAAGGTAATAAAGTCTGTTTAGCCAACTGTGCGAATCTTCCCGAAGATTTAGATCTCTCAACACGAAGCTTCGTTGACCTCAGTATGGCAGATTTAACATCGGTCAAAAATCTTAAATTCAAAGACAATTCTCAAGTGTTTTTATCATCTTGTAAAAATCTCCCTGCAGACTTAGACGTATCAATGTGTGATACTGTTGGCTTAAGCAATACTGATTTAGCTCAAATTAGAAATCTGAATTTCAAAAACTGCAAAAATATTAACTTATCCAACTGCAAAAATCTCCCTGCAGATTTAGATGTATCAATGTGTGATACGGTTAACTTAAGCAATACTGATTTAGCTCAAATTAGAAACTTAAAGTTCAAAAATGGAGCCCAAGTTAATTTATCCCATTGTAAAAATCTTCCTGAAAATCTAGACATATCAATGTGTGATAAAGTCGATTTGAATCATACACATCTTTCATCTATCAAAAACCTCTCTTTCAAACAAGGTTCCCATATCAGTTTATCGGTATGCGATAGCCTCCCTAAAGATTTAGATGTTTCAATGTGTGATGAAATTGACTTATTCAATGCTAACCTAAATCAAAACCAAACCATTAAATTCAAAAACGAAGAACAGAAAACAAAGAGTAAAATATCAGACGAGTCAATAAAAATACATAAAGTAAAAATCACATATATAAACCAAACACCATCTCTCAATTATTTTCACTCTAAAGCATCCTCACGTTAAGTTATTCGCTCATTATTGCAAACAATGACATTAACCATATAAAAAACTGCTCGCAAGGTTTCCCCTCTGCGAGCAGCAATATCTGGTGAGATGTATGTCTTACCGTACCGGATGAGCGTAGTTATAACAACTCATCGTTAAGTCTTCTTTTTTATAAAATACCTTATATGCCGCATACAACAGAGAAAGTACAATCGCTGCCATATAAACGTCATAAACCGGCATATAGTTATTTAAGAAAACAGTCATACTATCCGAACCGGTTGCAAAATAGTCAACAACTAATGAAACCAGCGCATAGATAACCGAAAAATACGGTATCCACCCGATAGAGGCTAAAAATACGGAGAGCCGCGGAAAGTTTTCATTCATCCGGTGAACGAATCCCCAAGAAGAAATGAATGACAAAGAGAGCGCCAAAACCGCAACCCAGAACAAGACATACAACACACCGCCCATCGCATAACTAATTTGAGTGTTAAACAGAGCGATGATAAACGCTGCCAGCTGATACATACCACCAAGCAACAAAAGTTCATTTTTGCATATTTTCATAACAACCTCCTTATCTTTGAGATGATACACAAAAATCACCATCAAACAGATAATCCCCCACAAACCAACTTCCAACCTAAGCTTTGGGAGATATCTTATAAAAAACACTCGCCATCATAAACAGCAGGTGCTTTCTCTGACACTGGTTACGCATATCGTTTAGGTGCAGGCTTGCAGTATGCTATGTCTGAAAATACATCTTTGAGAGTTATGTATCATCACTCTTGGGTTCGTCATTCTATTATCGACAACATAGACGAATTCACAGTTGGTATCAGATACGCTTTCTAATTTAAGCGCAATGAACAAAAAAAGAGGAACTCAATTGTTCCTCTTTTTTATTTGTTCTACAATTTTTTTTATTAAATAACTTGTTGCATCATTGTGGTGTCGCAGAAAGAATTGTCTTTTTTTCATATTTATAAAGTGTACCATTTTCTCGATAAAAAGTAGCCACATCTTGTTCTACTTTCCCCATACGATCCGTGTGGTTAGAGTAATACACCGTATAACATTTCTTTCCATTTATCTTCTCTGATTTTATGGTAACCGTCGGCTCTCTCATATACCCATAATAAGATTTATCAATAAAAAACGCTCCAACCTTATGACCATTCTCCAAATTATAAATATTAACGCCATTTCTGTATTGAAAAACAATAATATCCAGCTCCTCTTGAAGAATAACTGTCGGCGTAACCGGCTTTTCTAAAACAATACCATTTTTACGTAATCCATAAACAGTTTCTTCACCACGAACAAAAGAACTTGTACGTTTGCTAATAAGCTGCACACCTTTGCCAAACGGAGTATAAACTTCGCCATTATCGCCAGCATACATACTCAAAGCACCACATACCATTGCAACAAACAAAAAAATAAACTTTTTCATACCAATAACCGGAATATTTTAAGAGGTTTAAGTTTAACCGGATCCTCTGTAAATGAAACAATAATAAATAACTACCCTCTACATAAATAAAAAAAAGATTTTTGTCAAGAATATTATACCCAAACCACATTCCGCTTCTTATTCTCACCTCTCACCATCTTCTCCCCCATTCGTCATTGCGAGGTCGGCGCGTTAGCGCAACCTACCGAAGCAATCCACAAACCAGTGCAAAGCACACCACGTCCCCCAGTGTGCCATTGCGAGGCAACTTGTTGCCGTGGCAATCTCCATCTTTTCTCCCGTCATCCCTCAGGGCAACGCCCCGTCAAGGAAGCTCCCCACCCCCTCGTCATTGCAAGGCTTGTCCAACAAGCCATAGCAATCTAATGCGATAACAATCCACCCTCCTCCCTTTATACTCCTCATCCATCAGGCTACATTCTCTTTCCTACGTCATTCCTCGGGGCAACGCCCCGTCAAGGGATCTCCTGCTCCAAGCGCAGCCCTAATCGTTGCAGGTGGCGCAATCACACTATACTCTCACCAGATCGCTTGACTTCACTACGTTCAGGGCGATGACATATTAAAAGAAACAAAACTATACTCTCTCCCCCCGTCATTGCGAGCGGGTGTAAGCCCATATGTGCGAAGCAATCCACAAACCAGTGACGTAGTCACTCCATACCCCGTCATCCCTCGGCTTGCGAGCAAGCCGTCAAGGGATCTCCCGCTCCAAGCGCACCCCCTCTCCCATTGGATTGCCACGTCGCACATACCCCCCACACACTCCGCAGCGCAAAATCATACAGGTGCCCCCACACAAACAAAAAAGCGAGCCATAATGACTCGCCTTATAAACTCCATAGTGGAGGAAAATT
>JAMPED010000079.1 GCA_023665325.1 Acetobacter sp. | reverse complement strand
ATTTGTGATTCTTCGGTCACAATATTCGCCAGCAAGCCCAAAATGTTCTTTTCATCATCAAGAGGAATTTTAGGAATACAGCCCAAGATAAACTCAAGCCGTTTCAATAGGAGAGTTCGACACACCTCATTCGTAAATAGATTCTGGAACTCCCACGCATCAGGGATTTTTAACCCAGCATCCTTCATTCGCTGCACAATCATCCTCTTTCCGCTCATCTTAACCTCAAATCTTAACACTCCAGGCAGTTTGGTCGCAACCATACCCTCATTACGCACTGATTGTCGGTCGAGTTCTTTGCTCTTATCGTAGAACGTTATATCTTCGTCTTTAGAGTGAAATCGAACAAGGCGACCGCCGTTCACGTAGTCAACTTTGTCAAAGTTCAAATGACGATTTACGTTAGCATTTCCAATAGAGTGAATAACGCTATCGACTTCGAGACGACTATTCATCAGCACATTTTTTCCAACATCCATTCGCCGAACATAGAGTTTAGGGATGTCGATTTTATAGATGAATGTAATGCCCATATCAGTAATCCGCTCGTGCAAAGTTTCAACAATGAGATTAAACGAAGATTCATCAAACTCATAAAGGTTCGTGTCGCATAAGAGTTTTGGTATCGAAAATTCAATTACGAGTTCCCAAGTAGTGCCTGTAAGTCCGCCGCCAATCGGTCGCTCGCAATATCGAATCGTGGGGTAGTATAATCCACGCTCTCGATATAAGGTATCGCCCCTAAGTATGGCTTGGGTAAATCCTTTACCATTTCTAGAGAAATCCGAGAATGGCGAGTTTGCTTGAGTGAGCCGCTCTTTACAGGTATAAACTAGAGTTACAGTATCCAACATCGCTTTTACCTTCATCACGTTTTCCAAAAATTTCATCGCACTTCTTCATTATTGCGGCATCAATGGCGATGCCCGCATCTTTGTTGATGGGGTTGAACACGCTCAGTCTTGTATTGCCAACTGTCCTCGTTGGAAAGACTAGACGATAACCGCCAGATGGTCGAGTATGCACTCCAATAGAACCTAGATATAATGAGTTATCAATAACGCAACTCGCAAAAGCGACAAGCCCGTCTTTCGGTCGAACCGGCACCACATTTACTTCAGTCACCTGCATTACTGCTCTCCTCAGCCTGCCTGTGCTGTTGTTCAAAGTCCATATCCAACAGAACATCGAAAAGCCGAGCCAGGAGTTTATCAGTATCAGTCAGCGGATTTGACTGTTCATCGCTCCTATCTCGGTTTTCTTCAGTTTTCATACCCCCATTTTAGGAGGCGATGGGCTTTTTCGACTCTTTAATTGACCCCTGTTTTTAGAAAAAAGTCAGACTTTATTTTCTGGATGAGCGTAAATACCGCTCTTCAAGTTGGTATTTGCCGTCTGTCATCTTAACTACTTCGGGCAAACCTAGACCATTGTGCAACTTCTTGTTTATTCTGTCACGAGTGTTCCGCACGGTTTTGTAAATAATATCATCCTTGCCAGTTGCTCGTTCTAATGAGCCAATCAATTGCTCTTCATCGACAAGCTTGTTTTTGCTATTCGCCGCTTGTGCTAAGATGCCGAGCATCTTGCTCTCTAATCCATTCTTCTTAAACTTAACTTTTTTGCCATCATATTTCGCTTCCATATAATCGCTATTAAACTCTAAAGCTGAAACTTCTTCACAAGTAAGAGCAATACTGCCCTGCTTTAAGGCAGCACTAATTTTTCGGTGTTGATGGAGGTAATCTGATGCACCCTGAGCCGCCTTAATAAGAGTTTGCCGCATACTCTCGAAATTTTTGCTCGTTAATTTCTGCTTGCTCTGCCTCCGACCGTCCTTCTGGTCGCTCACCAAGATAATATCGTTTCGCCATTTTTCGTCACATCCTTAATAAGTTATTACTTTTATCATACCATATAACTACATAATTTTGCTCTTTTTCAAGTCGCACTTTTATGCTATAATCAAGGTAAGGAAATGTGGAGGTTACAGAAAACGTGGCGACATCAATCGAATTATTCTCTGGCGCAGGTGGATTAGCCTTAGGCTTAGAACGAGCAGGATTTGAACACGTTGGCTTGGTCGACAACTATGCCGATGCTTGCGACACCCTAAAGAAGAATCGCCCTAAATGGAATGTAATTTGTGACGATATAGCCAATGTTACAACCAGAAACTTACAGGAATTGTTTAACCTAAAATCTGGTGAACTAGACGTGCTATCTGGTGGTGCTCCGTGTCAATCGTTTTCATACGCTGGTAAACGGTTGGGGCTTGAAGATACCAGAGGAACTCTCTTTTACCATTACGCTATCTTTCTGAAACAACTTCAGCCTAAGATGTTTCTCTTTGAGAACGTCAAGGGACTTTTGACCCACGATGGCGGAAAAACTTATAAGACTATTCTTGAGGTATTTAAGGAGGCAGGATATTCCGTTCAATATAAGGTGCTTAATGCCTGGGATTATGGTGTGGCTCAGAAAAGGGAGCGACTTATCACTATTGGGATTCGTAATGATTTGCAAGATAAAATCAAGTTTGAGTTTCCTAAACCACACGACTATAAGCCTGTGCTGCGTGACATCTTAAAAGATGTGCCTAAGAGCGATGGCGTGCTATATGGGGAGAAGAAACAAGCAATTTTTGAGTTAGTTCCAGCAGGCGGTTATTGGCGAGATATAGACCCAGAGATTGCTAAGGATTATATGAAGAGTTGCTGGAATATGGGCGGCGGTAGAACTGGTATTCTTAGACGGTTGAGCCTAGACGAGCCTTCATTGACTGTGCTGACATCGCCTTCGCAAAAACAAACCGAGCGATGCCATCCCCTTGAGGCACGACCGATGAATGTTAGGGAGAATGCAAGGTGTCAATCCTTCCCAGATGACTGGGAATTTTGTGGCAAGGTGATGTCGCAATATAAGCAAATTGGCAATGCCGTGCCAGTTAACTTAGCATATGAGATAGGTAAACAATTAAAGCAATCCCTGAAAGGAGCACAAGATGGATAAATGGAACATTAACTTTATTTCTCAGGGGGATTTTATTGCCCACGTAAAGAATACCATCGAATCCTTTGGCGACAAGATTCAAGCTTTCGATTTGAAGCGTCTCAATAAGAACATCATTGACCCAATCAAACTGATTTTTGATAAGAATATGTATGGCGTATCTTGGAGAGATATTATCGATGATGAGATGGCAAGGCAAAGGGATAAATCCAACAACAACGACATTGGCTACTTTCATCAACGCTTCTTCCAATATATTGATGGCTGTCACGTTCCCGATAATGGCACAGAGAATGGTTGGGATGTGATTTACGAAAATCCTAAAGGTATCCAGTTGCCTGGTGGCGACATAGTGCACACAATTTATGTTGAGATGAAAAACAAGCACAACACGATGAACTCGTCTTCTGCTGGCAAAACTTACATCAAGATGCAGAATCAAATCCTGCACAACGATGATTGTGCCTGTTTTCTTGTCGAGGCAATAGCGCAACGTTCTCAGAACATCACTTGGGGCACAACTGTTGATGGAGCCAAAGTTGCCCATAAGAAAATTCGCAGAGTTAGCCTCGACCAGTTTTACTCCATTGTAACTG
>JAMPED010000078.1 GCA_023665325.1 Acetobacter sp. | reverse complement strand
GGGCTTATTGTCCCAAAAAGCACATGGTAAACGCCATTATAATTTTTCACTTTCTCCATTGCAATTACGTCTTTAGGCTCTTTCACAACGCAAATAATTTTGCGGTCGCGTTTCTGACAAATGCTGCAAACATCGCTGTCTGTAAAGTTTCCACAGACCTTGCAGAAGCCAATCTTATTCTTCGCTTCAAGGATAGAGTTTGCAAAGTTCTCGGCACGCTTGGTACTGCCCTCAATTATAGAATAAGCATAACGCTGTGCGGTTTTATAGCCTACACCAGGAAGCGTACGGAACTGCTCTATAAGTCTTTCAATAACTTCGTTTTGCATCTTACATACCTGGAATCTGAGGCAATTTTTCTTTCTCTGCCTTTTCAATTTGAGAAATTGCATCATTGAACGCTGAAACAATAAGGTCCTCAAGCATCTCAACATCGTCTGGGTCAACAACCTCTTGTTTGATGTTGACAGCTTTAAGAGTCTTGTTTCCCATCATAACGACCTCAACCATGCCGCCGCCCGACCTTGCTGAAAACTCCGTTTCGTCAAGTTCTCTGCGCGTTCTTGCCATATCCTCTTGCATCTTTTGTGCTTGGCGTAACATCGCCTGCATATTGCCGCCACCAAATCCGCCGAAACCACCATATGCCATAATATTTTACCTCCAATAATATATATGTTATTTCACAATAAGGAAATCTCCAACTATTGTGTTAAGTTTTTCAATATCCTTTTCTTCCTCAGTTTTCTCACGAGGCTTGTAATCAATCTCAAGATTTAAGTCTAGCCCCTGCCAACGCAAAGCATTTTCAATCTCGCGTCGCCCATCGCAAAGCAAGTTGTTAAGCATACTATCCTTAACCTTGACAACAAGTGCAGTGCTTGTAATTTCAACATCAGTAATATCTCCACACGCCACATGAAGTGCAACCTGCCTATGCTCTTTCAAGAAAAGTACCACCTTACCCCAAATCGTCTTTGGACTAAGTGAGCCTTGTTTAGCCGTCAACTTTAGTTTTTTTTTGCTTCATCAACGCCCATTATTGCAGAAAGCGCCAAAGTCTCTAAGAGCAATCTTGGACTAAGCGTATAGCGAAGTTCGTTCTCGGCACTTCCGAACACCTGCATAAAACCAATAAGCTTCTTCTCGTCAACGCGTGAAGCTTGAGCCGCATACTTCTCAAAAACCTCCTGTGGCAAGTTGAGAATATCATTTGGACGCTCACATGTTGCGCAAACAAGCAAGTTCCTTGCGTGTCTTGAAAGTTCTTTCACAAACACTGATGCGTTTTTACCTGTCCTATCCATCTCGTCGATAAGCTCTAGTAGCTGCCCAATCTCTTTATTAAGCATAAGGTCATAGAACTTAATAAGATTATCGTAATCCGTCGTCCCAAGGACTTTTAGCACATCTTCCTTAGTTATCTTTTTGTCGCTAAACGCACAAATTGCATCAGCGATTGAAAGAGTATCACGAACGCTGCCTTCACCACCAGCCGCGATAAGTTTTAAAGCTTCATCATCATATAAAACTCCTTCACTGTCAAGAATATTTCTTAAGAGCTTTGTTAAAAGCTCCACTGATACCAATCTAAAATCAAAACGAACACAACGAGAAAGTATAGTTGCTGGAAGCTTATGAACTTCAGTTGTTGCCAAAATAAATATCACATGAGCTGGAGGCTCTTCCAAGGTTTTAAGTAGCGCATTGAACGCACTGTCTGTCAGCATATGCACCTCGTCTATGATATAGACTTTGTACTTTGCCCCAACTGGGAGGAACTTAACCTTTTCACGTATCTCACGAATATCATCCACGCGGTTGTTTGATGCAGCATCAATTTCAATTACATTAATATCATTCTCGCCCTCCAGACGCTTGCAAGTCTCACACTGGCCGCAAGGTGAGCCATTTTGATTATTTTCACAGTTCACGGCTCGCGCTAAGATTCTGGCAATACTGGTCTTCCCGATTCCACGAGAGCCTGTAAAAAGATAGGCATGCCCAATCTTGCCGCTTGCAATTTGATTTTCAAGCGCCTTGGTGATATGCTCTTGCCCAATTACCTCACTGAAAGTGTGAGGACGATATTTTCTATATAACGCTAGATGTTCCATATTTTCTCCGTATAGTTTGATTATACTTAACTCCGTGCAAAAAGGCAAGCAAATTAAAAACCAATTTTATTAATAAAAGAAAAACGGCACTCAGCCGTTTTATCCTTCACTTTCTTCTTCATTTCGTTTCTTAGGGTTTTCAGGAATTGGTGGGGCATTATCCTTTTCGTCATCCCCCTCTGCCATGATAAGTTCACCGGGTTTGTTGCCAAGGATAAACTCATCCGCTTCATCGCCAAGCTCTTCAGAAGCGTCTCCTATTGCCTCCTCATCTATATTTTCTTCCTCTGGCTTAAGAACTTTATCTACATCAGTAAGCGAAGCACCAATTAAGTCCTCTTCTGGGTCATCCTCCTCTTCCTCAGCTGGCGGAGTTTCAGGAGTAGGCACTTCATCCTCTTCTTCGTCATCATCTTTATCAGCAGGAACGACTAGCCTTGCGCTAGGAGTTTCCTCCTCATCCTCAAAATCATAATCCCTGTCGTCGTCAGTTTCGCTGCCATAGTCGACACCAAGAATCATCTCTAAGAATTTGTCAACATCAAAGTCTGACTCTTTATAGTCAACAGTTCTGCTGCTATTATCCTTTCCCTTTTCTTTTTTAGCAGCGGGCTTCTTTTTCTTCTTTGCTCCGCCGCCACCGCCCTTGCCACCTTTATTTGCATTGCTCTTTTTGGGAGGAGCTTTTACAGCAGGTTTACTGCCACCACCAGACGAAGCAGGTTTACTATCAGTTTTCTTCTCGGTTGCAGTTTCTTTCTTTTTACCATCTCCAACAACCTTGCCAACATTCTCTTGTGATTTTTCAACTTTCTTTATTGTGTCGTTGTATTCCTTAAGCGGCTTTAAAAGCTCTTCCTTAAGTTTTCCAAGCACAGGGAATCCACCATTTTCAAAAATCAACAAGTCAAGCTGCTTGCGGAGTTTTGAATAAGAGCCTTTCTTTTTTGTTTCAATCTTGCTTGCGACTTTCTTGTACTCTTTAATTATCTTTTCCCCAACTGGGCCTGCCGTCTCCAGCAGCTTAAGCATTCTTATTATGTAGATTTGAGAGCCCAGCTCCTCAATGTCCTCAAACACAAGGTCGTCATCAAAATACCTCTGCATAAGCACTGACAGCGCTGGAATGCCAGTGTCGTCAACCTTGCTTACCGTATCCACCATATTGAATATCTTGCGTATCTTAGGCACAAACTCAGCGTCATAGGGCAGAATAACACTTGCAATAAAGGTCTTAACAAACTTAACAGTCTCATGCCCCTCAATATTTTCGGTGAGATACAGCGTTGCGGACGCCATATCGTTTTCTTGTTCTTCAACCTCCAAATGGAAATTGAAAGTCTTTTTCATATATACGGTGATAAGTGTGTAGTAGAACGGATTAGGGTCAGCGATTTCCTTTTCCATCTTTACAAGGTCACGCTTAATCTTTTCTGGTATATCATATTCGCCGTCATCATCAATGACACCGACCAAGCGATTGCTTCGGATAAGCTGCTTGATGTAATGGTGATAATAGTCAATCGAAATCGGGTCAAACAAAACATCGTTGTAGCCAAATACTTTACAGCCTTTTTTCTCTACAACTTCTTCTGCGGTGTTGACATTATTTTGTACCTTTTCTGTCATCTATTCCTCTTGCCTTTATTATATAACAAAAAGAGGAATTAATCAACAATTTAGTTTCATTTTGTTTAAC
>JAMPED010000077.1 GCA_023665325.1 Acetobacter sp. | reverse complement strand
AACAAATATTTTCAAAAACTTATCTTTTCCACTTTTTCTTTTCCCTTGATTATTTATAGCCTTTATTTACAGTATATCAAACTACAAATAGAGGCTGTTTTTATATTTAAAGTCAGTAGTCAATGTTGCAAGTTGTTTTTATTGGAATTTTGGAAAACTTCCAATTTTGCGCCCCTGCAAGATGGAACGAAAATGTAAACTGTGCATGATATCGTACCGAGTGTTACGGATATATTGTTTTGGAATATTGAATATATTAAACTGTGTATTGGGTATATGTTCAGACCTAGTCTGACGACAAAACTTTTTAACCTCCAAAAATCAAAAGAAATTACGGTTGGTTAAGGAGAGGATAGGAGGATATTCTAAAAATGAAACTGAGAAAAATGAAACGTAGTATTACGGGATTTTCTCTAGTTGCCGCTATGGGAGTAAGTCTGTTTTCGGCAGGGACAGATATGCTGCCTGCAGTAAAGGCGGCAGAGCTGGAGAAAACAGTAACTACAGAGGAAGACGTAACAGCATCTGAAGAAATGACTACCGAGGAGGCAATGACAACAGAGGAAACAACTGCCGAGGAAATGACTACCGAGGAGGCGACAACGGAGGAAACAACTACCGAGGAGGCGACAACGGAGACGACTGCTGAGGAGATGGCGACAACAGAGGAAACGACTATTGAGGAGACAGTGACAACAGAGGATGCATCCACCGAGGCAGAGACAACCGAGAAAACGACTACTAGAGAGGCAGTAGTAGGTGCATCTATGACATTAATTACAGCTGTCGCTGATGAAGTTGCAATCGATGAAACAAATTTCCCTGACAGTAACTTCCGTGACTATGTAAAGCAGTTTGATACCGATGAGAATGGCAGCTTTTCAAACGAGGAGCTTGTGGCGGTAACAGGGATTGATGTAAGATATAGAATGATTGCAAACTTGGAGGGTATAGAGTTTTTCACAGCCCTTACAAGCTTAGATTGCTCAGATAATCAATTGACAAGCCTTGATTTAAGCAACAATACAGCTCTTGAAAGGTTATCATGTATAAATAATGAGCTGACTAGCCTTGATGTGAGTGGCAATACATCTCTTGCGCACCTTTTTTGCTATAACAATCAGTTGACAAGTCTTGATGTTAGTAACAACACAGTTCTTACATGGTTAGTATGTGCAAATAATTCCTTGACAAGCCTTGATGTAAGTAAAAATATAGCACTTACAAACGTAGATTGCTCAGGTAACAATTTGATAAGCCTTGATGCAAGTAAAAATACAGCCCTTAAAAGTTTGCATTGCGAAAGTAATCAGCTAACAAGTCTTGATTTGAGCAATAATACAATACTTATGGAATTAGATTATTCAAATAATCTGTTTGCGAGTGACGATGCAGTAATTATGCCATTGCCACCGACTGAGGTTGCCATTAATGAAACAAATTTTCCTGATAGCAACTTCCGCAGCTATGTAATGCAATTTGATACCGATGGAAACGGCAGCTTTTCAAGTGGGGAGCTTGCGACGGTGACAAGTATTGATGTAAACAATAAATCAATTACAAGCTTGAAGGGAGTGGAGTATTTCGTTGCCCTTACAAGCCTAAGCTGCTATGAAAATCAACTAACAAGCCTTGATATTAGTAAAAACACTGCACTTGAATACTTATGCTGCGATGAAAATCAAATAACAAGTCTTGATGTAAGTAACAGTACAGGTCTTACAGTCTTGCTGTGTTACAGTAATCAGCTAACAAATCTTGATGTAAGTAACAATGTAGCTCTTACATGTTTATCTTGTGGCAATAACAAGTTGACAAATCTTGATGTCAGCAAGAATATAGCTCTTACATATTTGGATTGCTCAAGTAACAAGTTGACAAGCCTTGATGTATGTAGCAATGTAGCCTTTATAAGTTTATCTTGTTATGATAACCAGCTAACAAGTCTTGATGTAAGTAACAATGTAGCCCTTACAGATTTACTTTGTTATGGTAACCAGCTAACAAGTCTTGATGTAAGCAACAATGAAGCTCTTGCATACTTGGATTGCTCAAATAACAAGCTGACAAATCTTAATTTAAGCAACACGACAGTTCTTCTGCTTTTGGCAAGCTTTGAAAATCAGTTGACAGGTCGTGATGCGAGCGGCAGTGCAGGGCTTGAATATTTAGATTGCTCGGAAAATCAATTGACAAGCCTTGATGTAAGCGACAGCACAGCACTTGCAACCTTAAATTGCAGTGGCAATCAACTGACAGACCTTGACATAAGCAGCAATGTAGCCCTTACAAGCTTGGATTGTTCAGAAAATCGGTTGACGGAGCTTGATTTAAGCAGCAATGCAGCCCTTACAAGCTTGAATTGTTCAGAAAATCAGTTGACAGAGCTTGATTTAAGCAGCAATGCAGCCCTTACAAGCTTGAATTGTTCAGATAATCAGATAACAAACCTAGATGTAAGCAATAATAGCGCCCTTACGGAATTGGATTATTCAAATAATCCGATTGAGACGGTTGAGGATGAGGAGAAACCATCCGAGGAAGACACAGAGAAGCCGGCTGAGGAGGTAACCGAAGTTGCCATCAATGAAACAAATTTCCCTGATAGTAACTTTCGCAGTTATGTAACGAAATTTGACACTGATGGAAACGGCAGCTTTTCAAGTGAGGAGCTTTTGGCAGTGACAGAGATTAGTGTAAGCTTTAGAAATATTGAAAGTCTGAAAGGAGTAGAGTATTTTACTGCCCTTAAAACCTTGTATTGTAATGCGAATGAACTTACAAGCTTAGATGTAAGTAAGAATACAGCCCTCGAAAGTTTATTTTGCCCCAACAATCAGCTTACAAGCTTAGATGTGAGCAAGAATACAGCTCTTGTGGATTTACATTGCAGTCTCAATCAGCTTACAAGCCTAGATGTAAGCAGGAGTACAGCCCTTGGAAGTTTAGATTGTTCAAACAATCAGCTTACAAGCCTAGACGTGAGCAGGAGTACAGCCCTTGAAAGCCTAGATTGTTCAACCAATCAGCTTACAAGCCTAGATGTAAGCAAGAATACAGCACTTGTATACTTATATTGCTATAACAATCAGCTTACAAGCCTAGATGTAAGTAAGAATACAGCACTCGAAGGTTTATATTGCTATAATAATCAGCTTACAAGCCTTGATATGAGCAAAAACATAGCCCTTATAGACTTAGATTGTGGGGATAACCAGCTTACAAGCCTAGATGTAAGTAAAAATACATCCCTTATGTATTTATACTGCACAAACAATCAGCTGGCAAGTCTTGATGTAAGCAAAAACATAGCCCTTACAAGCTTAGATTGTGGGAATAACCAACTGACAAGCCTAGATGTAAGTAAGAATACAGTACTCGTAGGTTTATATTGCTATAACAATCAGTTGACAAGCCTAGATGTAAGCAAGAATACAGCCCTTGGATATTTATATTGCTCAAACAATCAGCTTACAAGCTTAGACGTGAGCAAAAACACAGCCCTAATGGACTTGGATTGTGGGAATAACCAACTGACAAGCCTCGATTTAAGTAACAATAAGGTTCTTTACTATTTGGATTGCTCAAACAATCAACTTACAAGCCTTGATTTAAGCAATAACACAGAGCTTATAGAAGTAGATTATTCAAACAATCCGTTTAAAGCGCCTGATGCAGTCATTATTAAGCCACAGCCTGCTAAAAATCAGGCAACGGTAAAAGGAACTTCACCAAAAACGGGAGATACAGCACCGATAATTCCTATTGCTTGTATGCTGTTCATTTCCCTTGCAGGAATAATTACAGTAAGGAGGAAAGGCGCAGGCAGATAATTTAAGGTTCGGGGTGTGCTTATCATATATGCATGATGGAAAAGCATGTTGACAAAAAGCAAGAAAAATTTGTTGACGGAAATGCTGATAAGTGCTAAGATACTTTATAG
>JAMPED010000076.1 GCA_023665325.1 Acetobacter sp. | reverse complement strand
CTGGCATCCAGGTGGCGATACCAACCCTCATAAGGGACAAGAAGATGCGTCATCATATCCAACAGATGCACACTACTGCTTTGTAGGAGGACCATCAGCTGCCGCTGATTCAAGCAATGACTCCAAGTATTTGGTTAAACCTGACTTTACAAAGATAACTGTTGAAGAAATCAACTTCAGAGATTCTGATGGAAATCTTATTGAGAGTGCAAGGATAAGCCCTGGAACAGGAGTTTCGCTTGCAACCAACTCAAAACTTGTGTATGGCAAGGTTACAAGCAATGGTATTGAAGCAAGCGAGGTTTCTTATCGCGCGGCAAATAAAGGCGTTTATACAATGAATAAATTGCCGGGATATGTTTATGGAGCATCTGCTACAGCTTCGGTTACTACAATCATTACGCTTTTGTATAATGGCGAGAATGGTAATAAAGAATATTTTGAGGTTTCGGTTCCAACCGTTGTTACAAGAGATGTTAGCTTCACTCCAAACACCAATAATGTAGTTCGTGACGGAGACCCATTCTTAATCTCTGACTATATGACGGTTTATGCGGCAAGCAGTTTGGATAGTTTTACTCCAACTTTCTATGATGATACAATCAAATTCACTCTGCCATCTCGCGCGGCGATTACCTTCTCAATCACCCGTGAAAGAGCAGGGGAGAAAGTATCTTCAAAACTTATCACAATTCAAAACACTGCAGAGTATACTCTCAGTGAATATCGTTCAATTTCAGCAATCTTAGGAGATACTTCACAGCCTACAGACAAGCTGACTTTAAACATTGTCAGTCACAGCAATTCGACTCTTGGTATACTTGACAGCAACGACGAGGAAATGTATCGTGGTTTCTATATGCAGTATGGCGACAACTTTATGTATTTGGCTGACGAGGTAGATTCGACCACTAAGGATTATAGAGTGGTAAGCAAAAACTCTGGTGTCCAGATTTCAACTTCTGCAGCACAGCTTAGGGATGAAAATAACGAAGAGGTTAAGTTTGTTTATCCTCTCACTGCATCTACGGGACTTGCAACCTTTGCAGAGGGGAAGGACAAGATTAACATCATCAGCTCACGCAGAATTAAGGCGTATAATGAGGGCATTGATATCACGAAGTACTACATTGGCTCATTGCAAGGAGTTGACTATCAAGTTGCCCAGGCTTACAGAGTAACCTCTTACTATCAAGATATGTCACAAAATGCGGGCGCAGATGTTAAGGCAGTAAGAAAGTATTTAACCTTAAAGTCGACTGGCGAGGCCGATACGGTGATTGTTCCACGCCTTGGGTGGACTGATGGAATGACCCTTAACATTGGTAGATATAGCTATACAGGGTTAAGTACCATTCCTTACGACTCCTTTAACAACAATGCAAACGGGAAACTCTACTACAGAATTTCCTCACAGGACGGCAGCTCAGGTGCGGCAACAATTGATAATAACGGTATGGTTACGACCACCGCAAACTTCAGTATCAGTGCGCAGCACTTTGTTGTAAATGTATATGTTAAAGCTTCCGGACTTGATGGTTCGTTCTCAAGAGAGAGTGAGTATGATAAGCTTCTCGGCAGTGTTACCTTTATGCTTGAGCCTCCTCAAGGCACAGCAGGCGGTGCGCTCGGCACAGTAAACGGACTTGCAAATCAAAGAATTATCACCTCAGTTGACGCAACGCACAATAAGATTATATCAAAGAATATTGTTATGCAAGCTGGCGAGTACAAAGTTGAGGATGAGGAACTTGTCCTTACTGGCTATAACGGTAAAGAGGTCATCTCAACAATTTCTCAAGTAATTCTGCCAAGCGGTATGGAAATTACTAAGGGTACGAATGAAGGAGAGTTTGGAGTAGGTGGAGTTACTGTTAAACTTGTTACATCAAAAACTGCAGAAAGTTTCGTGCTTATCAAAGGGCAACCTCTTTATACTCAAGCAAACGACGAAAATACTGACTATCAACTAAATGGTAGAAAACAGTATATACTCAACAGTGATTGGACTGAAGGTGGAAATGTTGAGAATAAATATAGAGACAGCGGAACTACCTTTAGTCAAAATATAACTGTTAAGGGTGACACAATCAATGCTGACGGTTATATTGAATATAAGACGGGCGGAAACACTTATTACTTCAAACTTAGTGATGAAGAGGTTAAGGTTAAGTATACTCAGATTGTGGGCAGAATACTTAATGAAGATACTCCTATTGATAGAAGCGCGGTGAATGCTGACGGTTATGTAAGATTTACTGATTGGACAAATGGTGAGAGATACTTCTGCAGATTCCTTGAAAATGATATATCAGAAAATGGTGTTACAGTTGCAAAAACTTATAAGAAAAAGCTAATTGTAAATGCTAATACAGAAGTACTTGCAAATAGAGCCGCGGCTTCTGGTGAAATTGTAGTGACAACCTTGGATGGAAATACATTCTACACTAGATTGACTACGCTTTACAGCGCGGTAGGAACATTTGGTTATAAGGTAAGCGGCGTATGAACTGGTTTACAATATTAATTACAATTATCGCGTGCTTAAACTTTGAAATGCTAATCGTGATGGTCTTTCTCGAAAAGAGAAAACTTCAGACCATCACGGCTTGGCTTTTCGTTATGACCTTTGTGCCAGTGTTTGGGTTTATACTTTACACCATATTTGGCAGTGGACTCAGCTGGAGTACGCGTCGAATGATGCGTAAGAAAGCAATATCAGAACAAGATATTCTTCAAGGTATCGAGGGTATACAAACACTTGAACAGATTAAGAAAGAAGGGCTGACAAACGCGGATAGGGAGCTTTTGACCTTGTGCTACAACAGCGGAAGTTATCCCTGTCCGGGCAACTCTGTCAAGATTTATAACTGGGGCAAGGATAAAATTGCCGACCTTAAGAAAGATATTCTTAGGGCAAAATATTCAATTAATATAGAGTATTACATCTTTGCAAACGATAAGGTCGGCAAAGAAATTATGCAGCTTCTTTGTCAGCGGGCAAAAGAGGGAATTGATGTTAAACTTATCTATGACTCAATCGGCTCCCGCAAAGCCCCAAGGCGTTTCTTTAGGCAACTTGAAAAGGCAGGCGGACAGGGGGCGGAGTTCTTCCCTCCGTTTATGCACATAAGACTTATCAATCTTAAGCTCAACTATCGCAACCATAGAAAGATTGTTGTAATCGACGGTCAAGTGGGATACACTGGAGGAATTAATATCCGTGATGACCATATGGGAGACAATAAAAAACTCTCTCCATGGAGAGATACATCGATTCGTATTGAGGGGTCGGGGGTATATGCCCTTCAAAACATCTTCCTTGATGACTGGCGCTATTGTAAGAATGACAATACCCCTCCATCGGTTTATCTTGAGAATGGATATTTCCCAAAGCCAAGGATTTGTGGGGATATTAATGTGCAGGTGCTTTCTTCTGGCCCGGACTCTTCAGTTCAGAAGATTAAAGAGGTGTTTGTTCAACTTATCACCAACGCTAAAAAACGGGTGTATATCCAGACTCCATATTTTATCCCTGATGATGTATTCATGAGTGCTCTCCGCATTGCTGTTAAGAGTGGTGTGGATGTGCGTATAATGGTGCCAAGTAAGCCAGATAAGCGCTCCGTGTACTTAGTAACACTTTCATACCTTAAGGAAATGGCTGAGATTGGGGCAAAGATTTATCTTTATGATGGTTTTCTGCATAGTAAAGCGATTGTTGTTGATGATAACAAACTTTCTATCGGGACTTGCAATACTGACAACCGTTCCTTTGGACTTAACTTTGAAGATACTGCAATCATGTATTCACAAACGCTTAATGAAGAATATGTACGCTACTTTAAAAGGGATATGAAAAAATCCTATGAAGTGGGGTTGTCCTATTTTCAAAAGAAACGCTGGCTTACAAAGTTTCTGCAAGCAATTATGCGACTTTTGTCT
>JAMPED010000075.1 GCA_023665325.1 Acetobacter sp. | reverse complement strand
CGATATGGTCGAAGATACATCCAAAGGTAAACATTACTATGCAAACTGGACTTGTATCGGTTGTAAGAAAATTGAAGATATTGGTTGCCCAGAAGATGAAGGTTACTTTGATGATAAACCTGATAGTGCATATTTCAACTATACTTCAATGACTGTTGGATCCAAAGAGTGCTATAAGGCTACATCGTGTGCTTCAGGATACAGCACGACTTGCCCAGACGGATATATTTGTGATGAATATTCTTATGAAGATATTATTTGCTATGAAGAATTGACTCCAGTACCAACTTGTCCAGATTATTTCGAAAAAAGTAGTGGTATTTATATTGATTATAATGGTACATACGCTTGGTTCAATGGTCCTTCTGATAATATAAATTATTACTCTGAGGGATATATTAAAACCCAAAATTGTGGAACCAAATATCTCACAAGATATTGGGATAAGGGGGACCTTGATGAAGATATAACCTTCTATATTGGCAGCAATTGCGGTTCATATAGTACTGAGATGATTTTAGATTGTCGACAACCGAAAAGTTGCGCAGATTCAAAATATATTGCAACAGATAGTATACGTTGTCCTAATTATACCTATACGACTGGCTCCATTACCTGTAGTTGGGATGAAAAGCTTGAAACTGGTAACGGTACTAATATCACCAGATATGAACGAAGGGATGGTGTAATTTGTCCAGCTAAAGCTGACAAAGAAGGTAATATAGCGTATAATGCTTGTAAAAGATGTGTTAAGTGCTACTATCAAGAAGACAGGACGACATATTTTTGTCCTCAAGGTTATAGTAAAAATGTAACATCGTGCGATAATGGTTTGACCTTCGAAACAACAACAGGTAGAAAAACCATAAATTACACTAGTACCATAAGTGGCTGTTATAGCAAAACAAAAAATGAAGATATTACTTGTGGTATTTGTTTAAGTCCGTCAAGTGGTTGCCCTGAGGGGTGGGATGATGATGGGAATGCGTCTGAATTTAATTATGATGAATTCGAAACAGTTGAAGGTGAGATTTGCTACAAATTAGTAGGCTGTGCATCAGGGTACGATACTCCTGCTAACTGTAAGAAAAAATATCAAGACCATAACGTAAATTGGACAAATGATGGTACTTGTAATTCTGAAGGAGGAATAGAATGTTGTCTTTGTGACAGATTCTGATAAAGCTATATAAAATTATACAGTACTGTCTTTTACGATAGTACTGTATAAGATTACCAAATGGTGTAAGAATATTAAAAATATTTATCAACTGCTTGTTTGAACTGCTCAATAAATAACTGCTTGAAATATGATGCATTGTTTTGTTCATAAAACAATATAATAGCTTTTTTATATTCCACTTCATCCACACTCCGATATGACAGCGGGCAATAGTCATTAGCCAATAGTAGTGCATTACCGAGAATCCGTGAAGTGCGTTTATTACCATCCTCAAATGGTTGTATATAAGCAATCATCAAAACAGCTAGTAACGCTTTTTCCAGAGGATTCTCTGTTTCATTTATTAGTTTTATCAGCTCACGCAACGATTCCTTAATTTGAAAAGCATTATCTAATGGCTTATAGTTAGTACCGATGATACCAACAACATTGCTACGAATCCCTAAAGAAACATCGAGTCCATCTACCAAAAGTCGATGAATATCTTCAATTTTAGAAAGGGTTAATTCTTTATAATACTCAGGATTATCAATCAAATAATCTAAAGCTTTTTTATGGTTAAGTATCATTTGTGTTTCGGCTTGACTTTTTCCTTGGGCGGAAATATTATCTTTAAGAAGACGTTCAGTATCTAAAAGTGTATAGGTGTTTCCTTCAATTTTAGAAGATTTCCACGCCAATTCAATAGTTAATCGTTCAAGCTCTTTATGTAAAATTGTTGGTGAAAGATTTTTTCGATTTATTTGATATTTTTTGTTAAGTTGCTGTAACTCATTTTTTTCTTTATTGGTTAAAAGATTAGAAAGATGATGCCAGATTTCAAAATTAAATTTTTCGCTTTTCAAAACACGCGAGTCTGCTTCGGTTTCAAAATATTGTTCAACATCAATCGTTTCAAGTAAGACAGATTGTTGTGCAAAGTGATATTCTGTTGCTCGAGCATTTCCAGATTTGGTAATTAAACCATCTGCTAATAATAAATCCAAATCTCTTAATAAAGTTATTTTTGAAGTTTTATCAAATAGTTGTTCTATATAAAGTTGAATTTTTTGTCGATTCGTTTTTTTCTGTTGTTTGATAAATTCTAAAATTGCCTCTTGTCGCTTATTATACATCTTCACCTCAAATCGTATCATTTTATTATGTTTATCGTATCATTTTTGAAACGATTTTCAAGTATTTTGTTGAGATTTTAAAAACATATAATGGGTTATAATTTTGAGTTATTTTAGAAAATAACTAACGTTTCAAAATCAAAAATCACCTCTATTGCAATTTTTAAACAATAGAGGTGATTAAGTTAAAATATTGTAAAACTAGTATTTTTAGCTGAGATATCGACTTTGACATCAATTGCCCAATACTCACATCTTTCACCACCACTAGGCGAATCTGGATCTCCATATATCACATCTTTATTTTTCTCAGTATCACTAATTGTGAATGATGTTTTACCACGAGATACAGTTATCTTTTTGGTGATTGTACTTATTTCTGTACCACTTCCCATTGTAGCTCCTGATCCACTGTTCCAATTTCCTCCATAGCACTCGCGTTTTACGGTCCAATCAAGTTTTGCAGTAACTTCTGTATCTTCTGTAATTGCCTGATTTGATGAACATTCTATTTCGATTTTACCATCTTGTCTCTCTGCAATATCTATATTTTCTCTACATTCAAAGTTAAAGTATCCATCTTTGATAAATAGTGCTTCAATATAAGTTGCTGTAGCTTGATAGCTATCGCCAAGCCCTAATTCCTCTAACCTAATATTGTTAAATGATAAATTCGGATTTTTGTAGGACCAATGGTCATCACTAGGACCGTCCCCGTGTCCCAGAAAATTCCATCGATAAAACTTATATCCATTTTTAGGTTTTGCGACAGCAACAGTCATAATATAATCTAAATCTTGTACATCTTCAAAACCAAAACTAGTAGGTTCAACTGTTCCAACATCTGATTCAGTATGGGTTGGATCACCAACTACAAAATCTATAAAATATTCATAATCTTTGTAGCATTTAAAGTTTTGTGGAGAATAAACCACTTCTACATCTTTTTTCACTGTAGTGTATGGTGGTTTGCAATCTATAACTTTGTAACAACCATTAGAATCTTTTTCGGATATAAAATATTCTGAGTATGGAATTTGTTTATAGTATCCATTTTCACATTCTGGAGCAAAAACAGCTGTACACGTTTGATGCGGATTTTCATAAAAATCTAAATGTCCAAAGTCTCTAGGATCACCCTGCGCTACAATCACATATGCCTCATCGTTGTTATAGTTCCAAAAAGAGCATTCCCAAAACTTGAATTTATATCCAGATTTTGCACCAGCCATTATTGCTATCTCATCATCATCACGAACTTTACAGGTGACGCTAGTTCCGTCTTGACCGCAAGGTCTATCTAAAAGAACAGTACCGGGATTCGAAGCACCATCAGTACTACGAACATTCAATGTTAAGAAATATTCACTGCAATCTACATCAGGATATACTTCAACATCGTGTGCTGGCATAGTGAATGTATAAGGATCCGTTGTAATTAAACCATCAACCCTCAAACCTGAGATTGACGGTTGAACAGAACCATCTCCAAGAGTTTGGCTCTTGACAGTCACTTTATCTCCCGCTTTTGCTGCTACAAGTATTCCACCATCACCAGCACCAGAGCAATTACTATCACCTCCAGCAACTGTTGCGCAAGTACCAACTCTGCTACAGCTACCTTCACCTGCTGCAAATAATTCAATGTAGTAAGCATCTTGTTTACAACCAGTCATACAAGCGAGGGAAGAACCATCGGTATCAACAGAGATAGCAGTACCATT
>JAMPED010000074.1 GCA_023665325.1 Acetobacter sp. | reverse complement strand
ATAACATCTCTTCATCAGTATTTTTTAAACGAAAGTTAAAAGTTTCAAATCGTCCATTTGTTTCTGAGTCGGCATCAAGACTAATAACATTTTTAAACCGCTCATTTACAATCTTGTGCGCTTCTTCCTTATTTACGCGCTTACCATTCAGCCCTTTAACTTGAGCATTTGTCACCGAGTCAGAGAACGGACCATCGTAAATCATTGTTGGATATTCTGTATTAATATCATGCAAATGATTCATCTGAGTTGAAAAATTGCTGTCGTTGGTATCAAGTTTCAAGCTGTGTTGCAAGATATTATAATTACTTTCTTGCATCTTACGCGCAAAGTTGTTAAGTTGAACTTTCATTGTGTACACATTATTGTAAATATCCTGAAGGGTGTCTTGCTCGCTTGAAGTAATAGTTCCACCATTTGAAAGTTTATCGGCAAGTGTTGAAGTGTATCCCGAAATTTGATTCACCATACGCACATTGTCGTTGATGTCGCTTTGCTCTAAAGGTAGGGCTGCGATACTAACCTCTGCCGCTGTTGCATTCTGAGAAATCTCATTCAAAAGTTTCTTTTGATAAGTTGGAGTTGAAGAGTTCAACACTTTTGAAAGTTTAATTTCGGTATTATTCACACTATCAACAAGGTCAAAAAAGTTCTTCTGATAAACATTTTCAAGTCTTGTCCCGAGCTCATTTGATTGTGATTGAGTCACACTATAGGCGATTCCAAAACCAAGTGTTGTCAGCCCTAAAATGCCAGTAGCAATCGACAAACCAATAATAGCTCGCTTTTGTCTTTTATTTGTATTCTTAGTTTTCTTAATTTTCTTCTCAGTCTTATCCTCTGAGGTCTCTTTTTTCTTCATATAGTAGTTACTTAAATCTCCGTCCGCAAGGACATCTCTATTCTTTTTCATAACTCTCCTCCTAAATCGCGAACACGTGCTTACCAATGGTAACTACTGTTTTTCTTGAATATATCCACTTGCTTGTCGCAGTGCTTGCATTGTAATAATAGAGCGAGCCGTACGATGGGTCCCATCCATTAAGTGCATCTTGAGCAGCCTTATATGCAGTTTGATTTGGCGTTAAATTAATCTGCCCATCATTAACTGATGTAAATGCCCATGGCTGATAGATTACACCTGCAATAGTATTTGGGAAAGATGCACTCTGAACCCTATTAAGCACAACCGCAGCCACCGCTACTTGTCCTTGGTAAGGCTCACCGCGTGCTTCAGCATAAACGCACTTTGCAAGTAGGTTTAAATCTGAGCTTGTCTGAGTAGTGGAACTTGACGAAGTAGAGCCCAAACTCATACCAAGCGCAGCTGCTGTCTTAGGTCCAACGATGCCGTCAACTGCAAGCCCATTCTTCTTTTGAAATGCCTTGACTGCTGCCTTTGTTTTTGCTCCGTAAATGCCGTCGACAGCACCAGTATAGTAGCCCCAGCGCTTAAGCTTAGTCTGTACTGTTCTGTTTTGTGCCGCTGTCAAAGTTTCCTCCACTTGTGCGTCAGCCGTTGGCTTGTTGTAATATGTAAACCCTACCGCAGTTAGCCCAAACGCCACTGCAAAGAAAAGTGCACAAACTACAATTAATGTTCTTTTCATGTTTCCTCCTCAACCACAATTCTTATTTGGTTATACTTTGTATTATCTCCAAAATCTTAGAAATATACACAACATTGTCGAAATTGTTGGTTTTTGTGAAACAAAATGCAGGATAAACTACACACCACCAGTTGTTACCTTCTCCCGTGCCAAGGTCTAAGATAAGCGAGTCATAATAGCCCTCTTTAAGCGTAAGCGGTTCTGTACTCCCATCATAAGTCCGCGTTGGGAAGAACTCGTTATCTAGTCTTGCATGAGCGCGATATGTAAGCCCCTCACCTTCCAAAATAAAGTTTGCTACACTTTCAATAAGACTAAAGTTTTCACGCATCATTTCTTCTGCATCAACCTTAGTTTCCACCTCACTTAGTAAAGGTATAAGCGCCTCAACCACCGCATCCTTAACTTTATATTTTACAGCTTGGTCAACTTCGGAGTTGGAATTTGCACGAATATGTATACGCAGATATTCTGGCTCATCCGCCCTTTCTCCACAAAGTGCGCAAATACAAAGAATTGCAACAAGTCCTATCACCGAAATAATTGATATAATATATTTCATAATTTCACCTCTAACCCCATTTTTGACCGAAAAAAGGAGATTTAAACCCCATAAAAACAAAAAAATGGCACTTAGCCATTTAATTTTGTTTTTGATAAAAGAGTATAAGATTTCTGTCTTCTTCAAGGGGGAACATAATTTCTGGATTTTGCATTATCAGCATATCCTCCTTAACGCCAGCTTCTTTTGCAATATCCCAAGCATCCTGGCCGGCACGAGCAAATAAGAGCTCCATCCCGTAGTCCTTCTCTGGATATGCTTCAAGTTCCTCAGCGTGAGTAATCACCCCAGACACAACATTATGACAATAGTTTACACAAGCTTTGACCTTTGCATCATAATAAAACTCTCTACCTTTTTTTACAACAACATCAACATCACAAATGCTTGCATCAACAACAAGAATCCCATCTTCGCTCTCGTTATTCCATTTGTCAGTAAGCACGAAAGGCACATCAATTTGTACACTGTTTAGACTGTTGGCTTCATCGTTGAGGTAGACTACCGTTGTAGTCGCAATCCCCTCAATGTTAATCTCTCCATCTCTGATGAAACTGTTACTTACAACCACATTATTGCCACCAACAAAAAGAATCTTATCAACTCTTGGATTTTCATCATCTAGAGTGAGTGAGCCATCTATCTTTGACTCCACAATTTCCATAGGGCAAACCACAGTCATGTCAAATGATTCAGTGCTGACTTTAATTTCATTGGTGGTGCTATACAAATCTTTGATAACATTAACAGTGGCATTTTCATACACCTTAACTGCAAGCACAACTGGAACTTCAATGCTAATCTTAATCCCTTTGTCAGATTCCTCAATATCAGTTCTAACATTTTCACTGCGGACAAACGCATACGCCTCCACTTGGCTATCACGGGTCGCCCCCTCAAGCTCAAGTTCTTCTTTGAAACCGTCATAGATATAACCCGTTTCAAACTTATCATCTTCAGTTAGATAGAGAACTCTTGAAACCACCTCTCCACTGACAGAAACAAAATTCACTCCACTTTCGACGCTTCTGACAAGCGCTTGGCTTTCTGTCAAGATAAGTTTTTTAATTGGCTGCCTAACGACAATTTCACTGTTGACAGTTGCCGTTTCTGTTGCATCCCCTACAAAACGAATAATCTCCATTTCTTCGCTCTTGCAGCAGACCTCAGGGCTGTCGCTTGAGATAGACTGAATTTCGTTGGTTGAAACAAGCACGCCGGACTGTTCAATATTGCAGATAAGCCTAATATTATCGGCTGTCAAACTTTCAATGTCATGGTCAACAACCTTAACTGAAATAATTGCTTTCTGCCCCGAGGTTATACTTTCAGAGTCAAATTTGGAGCTGAACGGACAAGAACTTGCCACAGTGCAAATCTCACCTTCCTCAGTCAAATAGACAATGCGGGCATCAATAGAGCCTGCATAGTTGATACTTCCGCTCAGTACTTCATAAGAGCTTACGCTCGCCTCAGCACTGACTGTAAGAATTTTGCTTGCGGGACTTGCAACTTGAATATTGCACTCAACATTAAACTCCCCCTTAGGCAACCTAGTTTTTCTCACCACATTAAAGTTGTTTGATTCAAATGTCATTTTTCTCCCCCTCTCAATACGATATCGGTATATATTTACTCACCCAAAAGCACAATTATGACTAAAATGTTTAAAAACTTAAATTTATGGCAACAAACCTTAAAAGGAGATTTTATGCGCAAAGTTAATATCGGACTTGATGAAGTCAAACAAAAAATCATCAGCCTTAAAGGAACAAATGTAGAAATGAATATCAATCGAGGGCGTAAAAAAATAGACACCGTTTCCGGTGTCATCAAGGATGTTTATCCAAGCGTCTTTACAGTAATAGCTGAAA
>JAMPED010000073.1 GCA_023665325.1 Acetobacter sp. | reverse complement strand
GAGCCAAAGTCAGAAGAGCTATGTAGACAGCTCCAGTTGCACAATATATATGGTAAAAGTAGATATAAAAAGTACTTTGCCTCTTTTGCACCAAAACTTGAGAGACTTCTTTCTTCGTTTGAAAAAGCAGAGACCTTTGTAGAGCTATGTGGAGTGTGCAAAACTGTTATTGAAGAGTATCGCAATGATTACAATTCGCTGCTTGAGAATTTAAAGACTAAAGACATGGAGCAAGAATATAATATTAACGCGCAAATTGAAGAAATACTGGTAGATGCCCTTGATAAGATTGCAAGTTATCGTGGGGATGAGAAGTGCAGCAAGGCAGAATTTGCCAAACTCCTCAAATTACTTTTGTCGTTCAAAGAGGTATCCTCAGTTCCAACCTATGTTGATGCAGTTATGGTGGGGGATGCAACTTCAAGCTATTTCGGGCAAGTTCAAAACCTTATTGTTGTAGGGGGAGAGGGACTGCCAGCATTATCCGGAGATAATGGGCTGGTCAGTGACGACGATATTGAAAAGCTGAGCGTTGTGCGCAAGATTGAGCCAAGCATAAGGATGATAAATAGAAGAAATCGTTTCAAATTATTTAACCTTTTATGCAGTTGTGAGCGCTCACTTACTGTAAGTTTCTTAGAGATTAACGACGAGGGAAAACGCGTAGAGCCCCCAGCATATATCGACGGACTAAGTAAGATTTTTGGAGCTAAGTTTATTCGCGCTGCCTCATTTTCCCAATTTGCTAGGGTAAATCCTCAGGTTGACCTACAAAAATTGTTGCTTTCAAGTGGAAATCGAAAGCTTGCGCTGGAGAATGGCTTATTAGGTAAAGAAAACTTCATTCAAGAAAAAACTCAGCTTGGCGTAGATGCAAGCAAGTTATTTTATCCAAAGGGATATACTAAAGTCACACAACTGGAATGCTATTTCAATTGTCCTTTCAAGCACTTTATAAGATATGGTCTGCGTGCCAAAGAGACAGAAAAGTATGAGTTTGACCCGCGTGATATTGGTAATGTTTGCCATAAACTTGCCGAGAGTTTTGTTAATGCAAATATGTCAAATTTAAGGGTTTTAACAGACGAAGAAGTGGTATGTTATGTTGACACCCATCTTTTTGAGGCAATCAAAGCAGAAGGGCTAGAGGAGAAACTTGATATTACAACGGATAAAGAGGGTGTTTTAGATTACCTCAAGCGAATGGCTACATTGCTGCTAAATCGTATTTGTCAGGAACAGCGATTCAGCGAGTTCCGCCCTGCATTCACTGAGAAAAATCTTGAAGGAAGCTTGGACTGCAAGTATGGAGAAATGAAACTTATTGGCAAGATTGACCGCATTGATATTGCTGGTGATTACTATCGCATTATGGACTATAAGACAGGTGCGGTTGCCCCAATATTGAAAGACCTTTACTATGGCGACAAGTTGCAGCTTTTCTTATATGAAGAGGTGGCTGGCAAATCGCTTGACAAAACTCCAGCAGGGGCGTTCTATTTTGATGCACGTTGGGACTATGATAAAGAAGAGCAGAAGGATGCAATCTTGAAGGGGATTGTAATTAATGATGAAACTGTGCTTCCTATGTTTGATTATCGCCTTGATGGCGGGAAGAGCGATATAATTGCTGTTAGTAAGAGTTCCAAAGGCTATAAAGGAGCATCGCTTGCAAAGTTTGCACTCTCTACCTTTGAAAATTATGCCCGCAAGGTGGCGGCGAGTGCGATTGATGAGACCCTTGACGGCTATATTGAGCCAAAGCCCGACCAGTCGGCTTGTGAAAAATGCATGTTCAGAAGTATATGCCTTTTTGACAAGGACAAGGGTTTCCGCAAAAAGGATGCAGTGACGCAAGAAGATATCGCCAACGCTATGGGGGTGCATCATGCCTAATCCAACAGTAGAACAAGCTCGGGTTTTGAATAACACTAAGAAAAACTTAGTTGTCAGTGCTTCGGCAGGCAGCGGCAAAACCTGGGTTATGATTGAATATATTACAAAACTTATTGTTGAGAAACATATTCCTGTGCGGCGAATGCTCATTTTGACCTTTACTCGGGCGGCGGCAGGCGAAATGAGAGAGAGACTTAATAAAGCTCTTCTTGCCGTTAAGGGTGATGCTTTTATCATGCAACAACTTGACGACCTTTCCATCTGTGATGTTTCAACCATTGATGCCTTTTGTGAGAAACTTATCAAGCGCAATATTGATAAGCTTAATATTGACGAAACTTTCCGTCTATTAGATGAGCCACTTGAACTTAAACGAAAAGCTTTTGACCAAGCGATTAACGCTTTTTCAGGGGAAGAACTTAATGAAATCTATTACAGTTTCCGTAAAAATAAGGATATGATTTTTGACGTCATACTTAACCTCGACGACTTTTTTGCAGTAAGTGGCGAGGATAAACAGGTAGACTATTATATTGAAAATCAGGAAAATTCCTTTGATGAGGCATTAAAAGAATTAAATGTTCTATTAAAATCAGATATTCAAAGGTTAGTAAATAAGATAAAAGGGATTCAAGATGATATAGATATAAAGACTTTTCGTGCTATATACACAGAAGCAGAAGCAAAATATTCAACATTTCTAGAAAATCTTTTAAGTATTATTTCACTTCCACTCGGGGAGGATTTCATTTCAAACGCCAAAAGTTTGCAGCTGATAGAAGTTCCATCAGTACCGATTGTTCGTGGTGAAGGGCGAGATGAAAGCCTAGCAGAGTTTGTAAAAGGTGTACGTAAAGAGGTCAAAGACTTTGTTGAAAGTTTCGGCAAATATGATTTCAGTGAGATAGGGCTTATTAGACAGCGCAAAGGTACTTTGTCGGTGGCTCTTCTAAAACTTTATAAAGAATTTGCTCGGCAATATACACTCTTAAAGCAGCAACAAGATGTTTTAGACTTTGTAGAGCTTGAAAAGCTTGCGCTTAAACTCTTGAAAGAGGAGGATATACTCTCTCTTTTACAAGAGCAGTATGACTATATCTTTGTTGATGAGTATCAAGACACCAACCGTATCCAAGAGGCGATAATTAAGCCTATTACAAACAAGGGGCATTTTGTTGCAGTTGGAGACCCAAAACAAGGAATTTACGGTTTCCGAAATGCAACCATGGAAATTATGCAGGATGATGTTGCAAATTTTGAGAATGCTGAAAATGGTGGAGTTGAATATTTGCGTGGTAATTTCCGAAGTGATGACAGGCTGCTGCAGTTTATCAATCGAGTGTTTGAAAAAGTTATGACTCAGAAGAGCGTTGGGATAGACTATAAAGCGACCTCAATGCTTAATGGAGAGATTCCATTTGAGAAAATGACGCTTCCTTCTGTGCGAGTTGACATTGTAGAGGACTCTGAGAAAACGACGAGGGAGCGTGGAGGAATTTATAGCGTTCGAGATGACGAGTTATATCTAAATGAAAAGAATAAGAGTGAGGTCGCTGCAATCGTTGCCCGCATAGATGAACTTTTGATGCAGAAAATATATGATGCCAAGTTGAAGACGTTTAGACAGGTTGAATTTGACGATATTGCAGTGTTGCTGCGAAGTCGCTCTTCACTTATGGGCGATTTGACGCGGGAACTCGAGTGCAGAGGCTATCCAGTGCTTTCTGACCTTAAAGAACTTGAAATCGAAGAGCCAGAGGTGCAAATGCTTGTAAATCTACTTAAGCTTTTGCTTAACCGTGATGACGATATTGCATTGATTTCGGTACTTAATTCTTGTTTTGGAGGGCTCAGTTTCGACGAACTTGCTTCAATACGTATTGAGAATTCTGAGGCAAAAAGTTTTTATGAAATCTTCGCGCAGTCGGCTCTACCTAAAATAACAGAGTTTAACGATATGCTTTCTTCGCTTAAGTTGTCAGCCATGGTTAATGGGCTATATCAAAGCCTTGTCAAATTAATGGTAAAAAAAGACTACTTCGCTTATTTAAAAAGCCAAGAAGGGGGAGAGCTTAAACTTAAACAAGTTTACAACTTTTTGCATGACCTTAAGGCGTATGACCGTGATATTCCAGGGGCTATCTCATATTTCAATGAAGTTGGTGGCAAAAAACGAAACAATGGCTCATCGGGGTCA
>JAMPED010000072.1 GCA_023665325.1 Acetobacter sp. | reverse complement strand
AAGGGATTTTAATAATTTTAAATATTTAAAAAAACAAAGCTCAATAATAAAAATTAATAAAATTATAATAATAAAATTATAATAATAAAATAACTTATATAATTATAATTCCGCTAAAATTTGTATTTTCCTTCATAAAAATTAATAAAAAATCAAAATAAATCCAAAAAATAATGTGAAAAATGTTATATTTTAGCTTAAAAATGATTTTTTAAATAATTTTATTATTGCAAAAATATTTTACAGTATGGATAATTTAAACGAACAAATTGCAAAGCGCATCCTCTCGCTTAACGAGGCTGAAGAACTTGGCTATGTATTAGACATATGCTTTGATGATGGGCTTAAAGAGTTTTTAGGGTTTGTCGTTTGTGACAGAGAAACTGAGAATGAAAACTTTATTCCGTTTACAAGTGTGAAGGCGCAAAATCAAGAATATCTTTTTGTCGATAATGTTGAGGCTCTTGAGCCCTTCTTTGATAGACAAACAAACAATCCCTATCGGAAGAGAGTCTTTGATAATTTTGGTATAGATTTGGGACGCGTGAATTGTGTTGTATTACAAGGGAATAAAATAGTTAAACTTGTTACCGACAAATGTGAGTTAAGACCACAATATATTTTTTCTTCAGGCAGTGGTTATATTATTTTTTCTCAAAACAAGAAAGCTGCAAAAATCTATAGTCCAAAAAGGCATATTGTGCGTATGCCAAAAGTTGAGATTGTGGGGAGTGAGACTGTGGCAGAGGAGGTGGTACTTCCGGCCAAGATGGCAGTCAAACCGTCGATACTTTTAAACCGCACTGCGACTGTTGATATCTTTGGGCTTAATAATGAGCTTATTATTCGCAAAGGCGAAGTAATCACAAAAAGTAAGCTGGAAAAAGCAAAAAAACACAATAAATTAAATAATTTAATGTTTAATTCAAAATAAATTAATTGAATAAAAATATAATTAAATTTTGTGTTTAAAAATCGCCTTAAAATATATTAAAAATATTAAATAAAAATATTTTATTTTTTATGTAAAATCACTGCTTTTCATTTGTATTTTTAAGTTTTTTTGTAGTAAAATATAAATGCGAGGTGTAATGTGGTAAGAGTTATTCCTAGAAGAACCAAAGTTAAACTAGAATTTATCAAAGGGATTACAGGGCTTGACCTTGTAATTGCGATTGTCGCAGCCGCTGTTTTTGGTGTGCTGGTTGGGGCAAACTTTTTTCCTGGCTCATATTGGCTTGCAATCGTTTGGGGCATTTTTGCAGTGGCACTCTTTTTCAAGATTGCCGACAGTGAACGTTTGTATGTGACTATCTCTTACCTTATTCGTTTCTCAATGCAGAAAAAGACTTACAACAAATCGCCAAAGAAAGGCAAACCTAATATGAACGAGATTATCCCGTTTGAATCAATCTATCAAGACCGTTTCATCTCTTTCGGTGATTACTATGCAGAAGTGCTGGAAGTAACCCCGGTGCTATTTGGGCTTTTAAATGAATTCAACCAAGACAATGTAATCAACTCCTTCGGTAATGCACTGCGTCGTCTTACTGGTGACCAAACTTGTGAGATTGTCAAAATCAACAAAGCTATGGTGCTTGACAACTACACTTACTATGAAAACAAAAAATATGATAAGCTGCTTGACATGATGTATGACGGGCAGATGAGTCAAGCCGAGGTTGATGCTCGTGCCCCAATCTTTGAAGAGCGTGTTTCGTTTATTGAAGATAAAAACAGAAAAAACAAAATCTACAAAGATTATTTTTACATAGTAGTTTTCGACAAAGATATGGAAGCGCTTGAAAACACTGTCAATGGTATGGTGACTTCACTTTCAACTGCGCTGACGCCTGTTACAACAAAACGCTTGTTCGGGCCAGAGCTTGCAGTATTCCTTCGAGCAAACTATAATCGTGAGTTTGACGAGCGTGAGCTTGAGGGGGTCACTTTCTCAGAGTATAAAAACTGGGCAACCCCAGAGAAGATTAAGTTTGGGGCAGGTAGGTATAACATTGATGGTAAAAACTATCGTACCTATGTACTTACCGAATATCCACTGCAAGTTGGCAATGCTTGGGGGACATCATTCTTCCTGCTTGATAGAACTAAGGTGGTAATGAAATTCAAACAAGCGCCTAAGTTTGAGTCAGAACGCAAGATTGATAAAGCCATCATGGATATGGAGACCAAGCTTTATAAAACTGGAAAGACCAGCTCTCAAATTGAAATTCAAACTCACTTGCAGACTTTGCGTGACCTATTGGCAGAACTTAAGAATAACAACCAGAACCTCTATGATGTCAACACTTTCATTACTTGTGAGGACTCGGCGAGAAAGGATATTAAAGCAATCTTAAAACAATATGGTTTCCGTTATAGTGAAATGTTTGCAAGACAGCTTGATACTTTCATCAGCAGTGGAGTTTCGCAGCGTGACTATATCAATCAGTTTAAACGCGGTATCCCAACAGACTCTCTTGCCGCAGTATTCCCATTTGTATCCAGCGAGTTGCAGGATGAAAAAGGTTTCTATGTTGGCTATAACGAATACCCAGTTTTCATCGACTTCTTCTCTCGTGAAAAGAGTAAGCAGAGAGTAAACTCCAACATGATGGTTATTGGTAAGTCTGGGTCTGGTAAAAGCTTTGCGACAAAAATGCTACTTGCAAACTTTGCAGCCGACAACTCCAAGATTTTCATCTGCGACCCCGAAAAAGAATATGTTAAACTTACACAAAACTTGAAAGGCAAGATGATTGATGTAGGCTCTTCTTTACAGGGTATTCTTAATCCATTCCACGTAATTCGTGGCCTTGACAAGGATGAGGAAGAAAAAAATGGTGAACAGCCTACAAGACAGGATGACTCGTTCAACCAACACTTGCAGTTCCTTGAGCAATTCTTCAGAACAATCTTGTTTGGTATTCCATCAGACGCGTTTGAGGTGCTAAACTCCCTCGTTCAGGACCTTTATTCTGAGTTCCATATTGACAGTAATACCGAGCTTAAAGATTTGAAACCGACTGATTATCCAATCTTTGACGACCTTTACAAACTTGTCAATAGGCGCTTGAAGGATGCTAAGGATGAGTTCCTTATCAACAACCTTCGTATTGTTGAGGCGTACATCAAGAAATTTGCAACGGGCGGACGTAACAGTAACCTCTGGAACGGCCCTACATCCATTGAAACCAACGAAAACTTTGTATGTTTCAACTTCCAGTCACTTATTGCTGGTAACAACGAAATGCTTACCAATGCTCAGATGCTTCTTGTATTCAAGTATCTTGAAAACGAAATTATCAATAATAAGGACTACAACAAGATTTACAAATCCGACCGTAAGGTTATCATTGTCGTAGACGAAGCCCACTTGTTCATCAACCCTAAGTACCCAATCGCGTTGAACTTCATGGCGACCATGGCTAAGCGTATTCGTAAGTACGGTGGTATGCAGATTGTAATTACCCAAAACATCAACGACTTCGTAGGCTCTGATGAAATCAAGCGTCAATCAACTGCGGTTATTAACGCTTGTCAGTATTCAATCATCTTCTCATTGTCACCAAATGACGTGAACGACTTGATTGAACTATATAAAAATTCTGGTGGTATTAATAAGGAAGAGCAGAACGCAATCGTTACAGCTCAAGTAGGTAGGGCGTTCATCATTACTGCGCCAACTGCAAGAACTATGGTGCAGATTGCTCCACTTGATTATGTAACTAGCATCTTCAAAGATAAAAACGAATAAAAGGACAAATGAGAGGAATATGTTAAGTCTGAAAAAGATTAACCTGATAATAGCCAGTGTGTTGCTTGTACTTACAGGCATCTTTTTCATTGGCTGTGGCAAGGCGGACTATTCCTCTATAAGTCTTACTTGCGACGAAGTTGAAATCACAATGGATATCGGCGAAAGTCGCGCAATCAATTTCAAAGTAGAAAACTACAATTCTGGTATGAGCGGAAGGCTCGCTTTGTCGGTGCTTAACAATTCTGGCTGTATCAGTTATGAGGTCAGTGACCCAAGAAACGGCACAACCACAGTCAGCGTTGAAGCGTTGGCGGGTGGCACAACCTCTCTTCGTGCGGTTACGCTTGAAGGGAACAAAGAATGTGTGGTTACTATCAATGTAAGGGCTTTTTCTCAGTCACTTTCAGCAAGTGATGAGCGTTTA
>JAMPED010000071.1 GCA_023665325.1 Acetobacter sp. | reverse complement strand
GTATTCTTAAAGCGCCAAAAGGAGAAATTGAATTTAAAAATATTTGTTTTGGCTATGAAGAAAATAAAAATGTATTTGATGGATTTAACTTACTCATCAAAGCCGGTGAGAAAATTGGCATTGTTGGAAAATCCGGTGGCGGAAAAAGTACACTTATTAGTTTATTGCAAAGAAACTATGATGTTTGGGATGGCGAAATCACAATTGATGGGACAGATATACGAACTGTTAAAATCGGAAGTTTGAAAAAAGCTTTGTCCATCATCTCGCAAGATAGCATTTTATTTCACCGTCCGATTAAACAAAATATTGCCTATGGCAACCCGATAGCTACAATGAAGCAAATTATTAACGTTGCGAAAACAGCCAAGGCAAACGAGTTTATTTCTGATACACCTCACGGATATTTGACTATCACTGGTGAACGAGGAATACAGCTTTCCGGCGGACAGCGCCAGCGGATTGCAATTGCCAGAGCTATTTTGAAAAATGCACCAATATTGATTTTAGACGAAGCAACGTCTGCCCTTGACAATGAAACTGAAAATGATGTTATTGAAGCACTCAATGAGCTAATGAATGGAAAAACAGTTATTGCAATTGCTCATCGTTTGTCTACACTTAAAAATATGGATAGAATTATTGTTATTGATAAAGGAAAAATTATTGAACAGGGAACACCTGAGCAACTTTTAGATAAGCAAGGTAAGTTTGCCAAACTTTGGAATTTACAGAAAGGTTAAAAATGACAAAACATTGGTCTAAGGTAGAATATCTACATAAAAATGTTACAA
The DNA here is from genome assembly GCA_023665325.1 of Acetobacter sp. The sequence continues at coordinate 3,456 of JAMPED010000071.1, read as the reverse complement.
ACCCTAATATCATTATTAAGGGAACAAAAAGCTATTATAGCAATGCATATACGCCGAATTTTGAGGAGTATGTTGTGCGTTACCTCTATGGTGATGAATATTCACGCTCTCACTTTGCGCCATTATGGGAATACGATAAGCTTTATATCGGTAATTATGTATGCATTGGTGCTGAAACTGTAATTTTAATGGGGGGAAATAATACGCATCGGATGGATTGGTTTTCTTCTTATCCATTTATGGAAAAAATCAAAGAAGCATATATTTCTAAAGGTGATACCGTTATTGAAGATGGGGTGTGGATTGGTATGCGAGCAATCATTATGCCAGGGGTTCATATTGGTGAGGGGGCTGTCATCGGAGTTAATTCCGTAGTAACAAAAGATGTTGAGCCTTATACAATTGTTGGTGGGAATCCAGCACAAGTTATTAAAAAGAGATTTGATGAAAACACAATTAAAGAAATTTTAGCTTTAAAGATTTATAATCGCGACGAAGAAGAAATTGATAAACTTATGCCCTTTCTTTGTAATAATGATTTAACTGCGTTGAAACAACGTATAAATTCTCTTGACGAGTAGTGAAAAATAAAATAGGCTATGGGGTATATTTAGGAGAGCATATATGAATAACTGTATTGATTCCAAGGCACTACATAATCGTCTAAACCGTATTATGGGACAAGTTAACGCAATCAATCGAATGATTGACGACGGGACATCTTGTGAAGAGATTTTAACACAAATAAATGCGGCAAAATCTGCTTTACATAAAACAGGACAGTTGGTTCTTGAAGGGCATTTACACTGTTGTGTGCGTGATGGTATTCAACACGGTGATGCTGATGAAACAATCAAAAAATTTGCAAAAGCAATTGAGCGTTTTTCCAATATTTAGTTTCTTTTATTTTGTTTTAGTGTTTTTTACTTGACATTATACCATATGGGGTATAATGTATATGCAAAGTAAATTTATGAGAAAGGTATTACAATGATTAAAGAAATTATGGAATTTCTATCTGGTGTAAAAATGACAGTGGTTTCTGCCGTTTTTTTACTAACTAGCTTAGGTTTTATGATATATAATGTTGAACCTATATTTAATCCGGCTTGGCTTACTGTGTTGATTTCTGGTACCCCTATTGTTTTTAAGGCATACAATAAGCTTTTCTTATGCCGTTGTATATCTTCTCCACTTTTAATTACGATTGCGATGATTGCAGCCATTATTATTGGCGAACTTTTTGCCGCAGGTGAAGTTGCCTTGATTATGGCTGTTGGCGAGCTTCTGGAAGATGCGACTATTGATAAAGCTAAGCGTGGATTAGGTCGTTTATTAGAGTTAACCCCTACAACTGCACATAAAATTTATGCTGATGGAAAAGATAGAATAGTCGAGTTAAAAGAAGTTAAGAAGGGTGATGTTTTGCGCATTTTAGCTGGGGAGACCGTTCCTGCCGATGGTGTTATAATTAGTGGAACAACTTCCATCAACCAAGCAACTTTAACTGGCGAATCTTTGCCTGTTGATAAGAGCGTTGGTGATAGTGTAATGGCTGGAACAGTAAACCAATTTGGTGTTATTGAAATAAAGGTCGAAAACGTTAAAAACACTTATCTTCAAAAAATGATTAACCTTGTTAAAGAAGCTGAAAGTAAAAAAGCTCCTACGCAAAAAATTGTTGACAAGTGGGCTTCCATTTTAGTTCCTTCTGCTCTTGTTATTGCAATTCTTACATATCTTTTTACCGGAGAAATCATCAGAGCAGTTACTGTTTTAGTCGTTTTCTGCCCGTGTGCTCTAGTTTTGGCTACACCAACATCTATTATGGCTGCTATCGGACAAGCCGCTAAACGTGGTGTTCTCATTAAATCTGGAGCAGCACTTGAAGAAATGGGAAAAGTTGATACTTGTGTTTTTGATAAAACTGGCACACTAACTTCTGGAAAAATTATGGTTTCTGATATTATCTCTTTATCAGAAAAGATAAAAACAGAAGAACTATTAAGATTATCTGCAAGTCTTGAAAAATATTCTGAACATACTTTAGGAAAAGCAGTTGTTAGCAAGGCTGAAGAACTCCAAATTTCTTTAGTAGATATTCAAAATTTTAAGATGATTGCAGGAAAAGGTGTTTCTGGAGAAATTAATGATAAATTATTAATTGCAGGAAATCTATCATTCATCAAACAACACCATATTACTTTATCAGAAAAAACTCAGCAAGAAATTCAAACTCTCAGCAAACAAGGCAAGGCTTTGGTACTTATTGCATTTGATGGTGAATTTATTGGTATAATTGCTTTAACAGATACAATTCGTGAGGAAACAGCTGGAACGATTTCGCTATTAAATTCTCTAAATGTTTCAACGCTTTTGCTGACAGGTGATAATCAAACTTCTGCAACACAATTTGCTAAATTTGCAGGAATTAATCAGGTTTATGCGGATTTGCTGCCAAATGATAAAGTGGTTAAAATCGAAGCATTACAAAATGATGGGCATAATGTTTGTATGACCGGAGATGGTGTTAATGATGCTGCGGCTCTTAAAATTGCTAATGTTGGTGTTGCGATGGGAAGTATTGGTAGTGATATTGCTATTGATGCTGCAGATATCGCTCTCGTTAATGATAATATTGAGAGCTTGCCATATCTTAAAAAATTATCACTTCTTACTATCCAGACCATTAAAACCAATATTACAATTTCAATGACTTTAAATTTTCTAGGCATTATTCTTTCTGTAACAGGGATACTTACTCCAGTTACGGGAGCTATTGTGCATAATCTCGGATCTGTTTTAGTAGTGTTAAATGCAGCACGACTTTATGATAGAAAATTATAATTTCCATCCAGTATACTTTTTAATCTGATACTTTCTTTGTCATCTGATTGATTAGCAACCCACAACTCATCCAAATTTAGAAAATAATTTTGGATGAGTTTTTGTATTTTCTCCTCTACTTCTTGGATAAATAATGGAGAGGAAACAATATGATAAATTTCCATCATTATATTTTCTATTTTATCCAATGTTAAATTTTCTTCTTTTATTGTCAAAAGAGGTTTAGCTCCTTTAGATAAACGATATGCGTTCAAATATAGTACTAAAGTTGTGTTAGCTATTTTTTGAGATAAAGTATGTCTTGCGTCTAACTTATCTAAAATGGCCTGTCTTGTAATATCATCTATATTTATTTTAATATTTTGTATTGTATTTAACTTTTCTAAATATTTCATAAGACTTCTCCTCCATACTATTTTACACTACTATATACAAATTATTATATTTTGCAACTATTATTTACTTTATTTTGCATATGTTTTATTTTTTATTCTATTTTATATAAGTTCATAATACATAATAATATTTTAATGATTGTTAATTCATATGGTTTCAATCAGTCCCCAACACCCTATAAAGTTATATCATCAAAATCGTAATATTGTAGTA
>JAMPED010000070.1 GCA_023665325.1 Acetobacter sp. | reverse complement strand
TGTCCCCTCGTCAACTATGCGAGTTCTCCCCTCGCCAACAATATAGAACAGAGTAAACTTATTAATCTGAATATGTTTAACAAGACTAGCTAGTGTAGCGTGACTTCCAACAACTAGACTTAAGGGGTGAGAAAAATCCTTAACTTGCTTTTTGTATAGATTCACCATTTCGTAACGTGCTTCATACTTTGTTTGCATAAGCCCCGAGAGCATAAAGACAGCAGCAAGAGCAAAAATCGGATTAAAATTAACTGCGCAAGATACTATAAAAAGCACGATAAAAATAAAAGTGAAAACTATATTTGCGATAGAGATTATCTTCACTGCCAGCTTACGCGAAAAACGCTCGCTCACTGTGGCAACAAAGAGTCTGCCTCCGTCCAGCGGATAGGCAGGAATAAGGTTGAACAGCGCCAGCATCACCGACTGTTCAACAAACACTTGCGTATAATTATAGGTTACTGGAAACAGCCACCAAACCCCAATGGCAAGCATAGCAAGAGTCAGATTTACCGCAGGGCCAGCGAGCGCAATCTTGATTTCATCAGAGCTATTAAAAGCCTTTTCTTTATAGTTTAAACTGACCCCATAAGGAGCTAAGAAGAAAGCGTCCAGCTTATAACCTAAGTGCTTTGCCACCATGTAATGCCCAAGCTCATGCGTAAGCACAACGGACACAAAAATAAAAAAGGCTTGAAAGTTTCCCGTACACACAAACCATAAAAATAGAAGAATAAAACTAGGATGAATAGGCAATCTTCTTAGTCTTTTATTTAATACCCGCATGCAAACAATACTCCAAGAACTATACATGCAAGCACCAGTGCACCTACTGCAATTTTAACAATTATTCCCCTGTTAATTTTAACTTTAACTTTGACTGGCTGATAATTTTCACCATTACTTTTTAAACGATTATCTGGCATAAAAGTAATCTATGCGAGTCAATTTTATTTCAAAACAAAAAAGCGCTTTTAAGCGCTTTGAGTATCGTCAGCCTCAATCTTTTGGGTGATTTCGCCTTTGAGGAAATCTGGCAACTCTTCATTGAACTCAATATCTTCAACATTTCTGAATAAGTTGTCAGACTGAGCGTTATCCTCTTCTTCACGAATAAGGTTGATGCGGTCAAGAAGCTCCTCATAATCAGGAAGTTCGTTGATGTCCTTTAGATTAAACCTTTTCAAAAAATTCTCCGTCGTTCCAAACATAAGAGGCTTACCAACGGCATCCTTTCTGCCAACAACATCAATCATTCCTTGGTCAAGCAGCACTTGCACCGCGTAGTCAGAACTCACTCTTCTTATATCCTCAATTTCAAGGCGCGTGATTGGCTGCTTATAGGCGATAATAGCAAGCGTTTCTAGCGCTGCACGCGTGAGAGATTTTTCACGAATTGGATTCAAAACATCAGAGATATAGCTTGCATAGCTTGGATTTGAGGCAAGCTGAACTTTGTTTTTGTATGTAATAATATGAATACCGTTCACCCCGCAGTAATCTTTTTTAAGTTCTTCAATCGCCTTATCAACTTCCTTTTCGCTTACATCAAGTTTTTCAGCAATGAATGCCTTTTCAATTCCTTCCCCCGCAATGAAGAGAACGGATAGAACGACATCTTTTAAGTTGATAGTTGTGTCTATTGTACTCATGCTTCCACCTCATTAGAAATAATATTAATCTGCTCAAAAATCCCCGTTTGCTCAGCCCTGATTGTCTGAAGTTTCAAAAGTTCCAAAAGTGCCAAAAAAACATTTATCATTTCACTCTTCGTCATATCTGGGGCAAAAAGTTCCTCAAATGGAAAACGACGATGAGAGCGCGCATAATCACGAATTGACAGCACTTTCTCAGCCACAGTGAAACGGTCCTTTGCAATCTTTTTAGGCTCTTCCTTATCTTTGCCTCGTGCCTGCTGGCGAGTCAACAGGCTTGCAAAAGCGTCAAGCAACTTTTCAAGCACCATATCTTTGATGACAATCTTGACTTTCTCGGTCTCCTTGCCTGGTGCACGATAAAGCTTGTTAATATCCTCAATCTCACGTAGACGCTGCCCTGTCTGTTTAAAGAGTTCATATTCCTTAAGCCTACGAAGAAGTAAGGTTTCGCTATCCTCTTCCTCAGGATCGTCCTCAACTTCAACGGGAAGAAGGTGTTTTGACTTAATCTCAAGAAGCGTTGCTGCCACCGTGATAAACTCACTAGCCCTATCCATATCAATGCTGTCAAGGTCTTGCATATAGGCAAGGTACTGCTCGGTGATTTCGGCAAGTTTAACAGTCATAATGTCAAGCTTTGCATCCTTGATAAGGTGTAAAAGAAGGTCGACTGGGCCTTCAAAATTTTCAAGTTTAAATCTATATTTATCGTCAATGAAACTAAGCTGTTCAGTCTCGCCGATTACTGCTTCTTCTGCCATTAAACCTTTCCTTATTTTTCGTTATATATTATTGTATCAAAAACAAACCAGAAAAAGCAAGTAAAATAATAGCAAAAACACCCGAAATTTTTTCAGGTGTTTTTTTGTTGACTACCACTTTGATATTACCCTATCAATGCAGTCCTTGTAAGAAAGTTTTTCAATGTCAGTTTTGACAATCACAGGAATTTCTTTAATCACTGTCCCGTCTTTTGAAACAACAGCCTTACCGACAACATCTCCAGCCTTAGTTGGGGCATTAACTTTTGCTGGAAGTTCATAGCTTACTTCATACTCTCCGTTATCTCCCTTTGGCAGAACTATGTTAAAACTCTCACTTACATAAAGGTCAACTGTCTCAACCTTCCCTTTGCTTACTGGTAAATTATTTACGGCAACCTCGCTATTTAAAATAGACCTATTTTCAAAGTTTGCAAAACCATAGTTAAAAAGACTTGAGCATTCATTAAATCGAGTTTGACTATTCTTAGCACCAACGACAACTGAGATTAATCGCATATCCCCACGCTTAGCCGAAGCTGACAAGCAGCATCCAGCCTCATTAGTCGAGCCAGTCTTACCACCGTCACAGCCATCATAGTATCGAATCAGGCGGTTTGTATTCACAAGTTCAGTCTTGCGTCCTGACGGATGAATAAGCTCGTCCATCCAAATTGTGCTATATTTATGATATAACTCATGACTCACAACCTCTTTCAACACGATGGCACTATCCTTTGCACAAGAATATTGCTCAGGCGCAGGAAGTCCAGTACAATTGGAGTAGTTGGTATCATTCATTCCAAGCTCTTTTGCACGCGCATTCATCTTATTTACAAACACTTTCTCGCTGCCACTGATATGCTCTGCAAGTGCTACTGACGCGTCGTTTGCCGACGCCATAATTACACCTTTCAATAAGTCCTCAGTACGATATTCCACATAAGGGTCAATGAAAACCTGACTGCCACCCATGCCAGACGCATTCTCCGAAGTTGTAATCATGGTGTCAAGAGTAAGATTACCACTGTCAATTTCCTCGAGTGTCAAAAGCACCGTCATCATCTTAACCATGCTGGCAACTGGCAGATGAGTAGTGGCATCTTTCTCATACAATACATGCCCTGATGCACAGTCAACAAGACAAGCTGCCTTTGATGATATATCAATATCAGCATCTGCCGAAACTAACAGCCCGTTTGATAGACTACTACAACATATTGAGGCTAATATGCAAAACATAATACTAGATACAATAAACCTTTTCATAATCACTCCTTTCTCTGTTTGTAAGTAGTGTTATCAAAAAGTTTTATTTTATGCACAAATTAATTAAAAGTTTTCCCCTATATGACGATAATTACAGAGGCATTGAAGATTAAAAGTAGCAGCGTTTCTGCTAAACACAAAACGACCATTATTAATATAAACAATAATACTATCTTAAGTTTTCCTTTAATACCATTGTCCCCCACTCCGCAAGATGATTTGTTTGTAAGAAGAAAGTAAAAGACACAGAATGTAAGCAAGATAAAAAGTTGACATGGAAGTATTATAAACACTGAAATAAAAATGCCAGGGAGCCCATAGGTTAAAAACATCAAGCATAAGTTAAAACCAAGAAGATAAGTTCTAAACGCCAGCACTATGACTGCAAGCGGCATTAAAAACTTAGTGAAAGAGCAACCAAATAAAATAAGCATAATAAGCAGTATTGAAAGCAAACGTGAAAAGAAGGAAGAAGTTATCCCCTTCCCTACAAACGATACAATCCCATAATCTTCTAAAAGATTCATTGAAAGATTGCTGTTGTATTTGAATGCAAGAATAATCCCTACCAGCAAACTTACAAACAAAATAAACATTGTTATAAACAATTTTATCTTGCTGCTGTTATAAACCTCGGAAAGATAGAACTTAGCCTCATTCACAAAAGATT
>JAMPED010000006.1:49381-105946 GCA_023665325.1 Acetobacter sp. | reverse complement strand
AATATAGTTTTTATTTTTTGCAATTAGTTTTTAATGAAAAATATGAGAAAAACTGTTGACACTTAAGATAAAGCATATTATGAATACACGCATTGTTAGTACTTGCTTGATCGTCTAATGGTAGGACAGCGGACTCTGACTCCGTTAATCTTGGTTCGAATCCAGGTCAAGCAGCCAACTTTGACGAAGACCAGTAGAGAGAAGAATCTCTACTGGTTTTCTTATTGAAAACAAACAATTTTTACCTTTTAATTCCATATTTCTTCATCTGTAATAGCGATACATCCCGCAATCCAATCGTAATTGTTATGAATTAATATTTTTGTCATCTTGGCGTAGGTACATCTTACACGCAGCTTTTTCCATTACGATATTATCTATTTTAATTTCTGAAGCAAATGAGTTTGCTGCGCATAATATCAATATTAAAACTATTTTTTATCCTTTTTAATTAACACTTTAACAACCTTTTTCATCAATGTAGAAATAGGATACTCATTTAATTGATGTGGTGAAACATAGACACCATCTGCTATAGGAGAAACATCTGTTTTCATTATATAAACTTGCAAAGTTAATTTAAAATGTGTAAAAACGTGAATAACCTTTTTTTCAGTATTTATAGCATTAGAAAACATTGGTTTTGAGTCATCCCACGGAAATTCATATAAACCAGAAAGCAAGCCTTTTTCTGTCCGTTTACGAATAAGAACTTCGTCTTGAGAATTTTGTATTATATATACAAAACCGTGCTTTTCTTTTTTTTCTAATTTTCGACGGACAGGTATTTGTTCTAAATCAGCTGTTCCTTTTGATTTGCAATATTGTGCCCACGGACATAACAAACATTGAGGATTTTTAGGAGTGCAAATCGTTGCTCCTAAATCCATAATTGCGGAAGCATAATCTGCCGGATGTTCTTTGCTTGTTAATTTCTCCGCTTCTTGACGAATTGTGTCGGTTATTTCATCTAATGGCGATGTTAAATGATATATGCGAGCAATGATACGCATTACATTACCATCAATCACTGTTTCTGGTTGATTAAACGCTAAGGCTAAAAAACTAGCAACAGTATATGTTCCTATCCCTTTTAATCGCAATACATCTTTTTTCGAATCGGGAAATTGTCCACCAAACTCATTAACTATCATTTGAGCGGTTGTGTGTAGTGAGCGAGCGCGGGTGTAGTATCCTAAACCTTGCCATAATTGATAAACTTCTTCAAGCGTTGCTTCTGCTAGTGATTGTATGGTTGGAAAACGTTCCATAAAACGATGAAAATAGGGAATAACTGTTTTAACGGTGGTTTGCTGGAGCATAAACTCGGAAACCAAGATAACATATGGGTTTGGATGTGCACCACCTCTAACACGCCAAGGTAGCTCTCGCCCATTTTGTACGTACCATTTCAATAGTAATGTTGATAATTCTTTTGTCATATTTTAAGCTTATAATGAAAGCTCAAAAATGTCTACTTTATTTTCAAACTAAAAGAGAGAGGAATATCTTCCTCTCTCAGCGACCTCCTCTAATGCATTAACAAACGAATTTAGATCTTTTGAATTGCAGAAGACAAGGAACATTTCTTGTTCACTCTGCAAAACCTGAAACTAAATTCTATTTTCAAAACTTTTCCATCGTGAACACTTAAAGATTTAATATTGATTTTTGAAATATCAAGGAATGTAAAACTATTTATCTGGTTATACATACTTTCCGCTATAGTTTCAAAATATTATCCTTACCACCACTTTTGGGTTTTGGTTATACTCGGAATAACTTTCTCCCCCATAAGCGGCGTTAATACCTTTATTTTTACATTTTGAGCTTCCTCTAACAACATATCTATTGATTCGTGCCACGGATGGAGTGCTAAATCAAATACTGCCCAGTGTAAAGGAAGAATTTGTTTGGCATTAAGCTCGTTTGCTGCCTTAACGGCTTCTTTTGGAAATAAGTGAATATTTGGCCAACCTGGATTCCAAGCATCAATTTCTAGAGCTACCACATCAAAATCTCCGTGTTTTGCCTGAATTTCCTTAAAATGTTTACCATATCCGGTATCCCCACCCCAATAAATGCTTTTATCGGCATTTTTAAGAACATAAGAGTTCCAAAGGGTTTCATTGCTGGCAAGTTTAGCTCGACCAGAATAATGCTGAGAAGTTTCAGCTGTAATTGTTAAACCATTTTTGGTAAAAACATCTCCCCAACCCAATTCGGTAATATTTTCACTTTTAACGCCCCAACCTCGCAAAGCTGCACCAACTCCTAAAGGAACGATAAAGTGACTATTCTTTAAAGCCTGAACACTTTTTCTTTCCAGATGATCATAGTGATTATGCGTAATGATAACATAATCGATGTGCGGAAAATCTTTATATGTTATTGGTGCAGAATTATAGCGTGGTACTGCAAAAGGGATTGGTGCGGCATTACCGAGAACGGGGTCAAAAACAATGCGGTTGCCGGCGAGTTCCAAGATGGCACTGGAATGTCCTAGCCAATAAAAAGCAAAGTCTTCTGGTGTTTTAGAAAAGCTATTTTGTGTCAACTTAATTTGTGGCAAAGGTTGCTTTGGGGCAAATCGAGATTGCAAAATCATACGAGAGAATCCGGCTGGACCGTTACGTACTTTATCAGGATAATAATGCATTTCCTCAGAGGCGTGGAATTTTCCGTTTTTGAAATAAGGGAGTTTTTCAAAAGCTTTTAGTTCTTCTTGGCTCGGGGTTTGACCGATTTCTCGCCAAGCATATACCCCTAATCCTGCGATGCAAATTATGATGATTCCGAAAATATAAAGCATTATTTCTATAGTCCTTTTCATTGTAATTATTCCTCTGGTTTATTTTCCGACTTGGGCTTGTTGGTCTGCGGGATAACGACTGCCCATTATCTCTATTGCAGATAACTCATTTTCTAAATTTTTCCAATCTTTTTCGGGGATTTTCACATCTACAGCGCGAATATTCTCTTCCAAATGGGCTAGTTTGGTTGTTCCGGGGATAGGGACAATCCAATCGGCTTTATTCATCAGCCACGCAAGTGCAATTTGAGCAGGAGTTAAACCACGGGTGCGCCCAAATTGGTTGAGTACTTCTATAATCTGCATATTATGGCGCATAGCTTGGGGGGTAAAGCGAGGAAAAGTTGCTCGATTATCATTATTCGCATCAAATTTAGTATATTCATTAAGCATACCACTTAAAAAACCACGATTTAGAGGGCTGTAGGGGACGAACCCGATACCAAGCTCTTTTAGGGTTTGCAAAATGTCATTTTCTGGCTCTCGCCACATCAGGTGATATTCGCTTTGCAAGGCAGTTAAAGGGAGGGCTTTGTGTGCTTTACGAATCGTCGCTGCGGAAACCTCACACATTCCCCAATGTTTGACTTTACCTTCTTTTATTAAATCTTTGATTGTTTCAGCGACTTCTTCAATTGGTGTTTTGGGATCAAAACGATGCTGATAGAGCATATCTATATAATCACGTTTGAGGCGCTTTAAGGATTGTTCTACCATTTCACGAATACGTTTTGGAGAAGAATCCAGTCCTGTTACTTTATTACCGTTATAGCTAAAACCAAATTTTGTAGTTATTTGAATTTTATCTCCATACCCCTTCAAACCTTCGCCAACTAATTCTTCGTTAATGAATGGTCCATATGTTTCTGCTGTATCAAATAAAGTTATACCGTGATTTATAGCTTGATGCAGCAAATAAATTGCCTGCTTTTTATCTGGATGCTCGCTTCTGTGATAGTTCAACCCCATACAACCAAATCCTAAAGCAGAAACTTGCATTGCGGCTTGTTCTTTACCTAATATTCTTTTATCTTTTAAAAATGGATTATCATTTGCTTTATTTATATTTTGGGCATAAGATTTTTTTGTTAACGGCGGCATAACAGCCAGAGCCGTCATTACAGCAGCAGTTTTTAAGAAACTTCGTCTTCCCATTTCCAGTGTATCTGTCATAATTTGTTCCTCATATATTAAATTATCTGTTGTTAATATAAATATAAAACTTCCTACCGTCCAATATCGTTTTGTTATAGATTTATAAATTTTATTTATAGTCTGGATTTTCCGACCCCAGTAATATTAACATATTTTCTTGTTGCCAAGTTATAATTGGCGCTAGTCTTTTTTTATTGTTTCGTTCATATGAAATCCAATAAGTTGCTGTAACTCCTTCGTTTTCAAGAGGGATAATAATTCTATCTCCGTCATTTCTGTATAATTGAACCAAGCGAGTTGTAAATGTTAAAAGTTTTTTATGTTCCAACATCTGTCGAAAAACAAAATAATCTGTATATGTTGTTGTATTTGGCAACTGTTCTAGCCACTTCAGGAATGGATGTATTTTTCGTTCATAAGCTCCATAAATACGATAGAGTGCTATTTCCCTTTGGATTTGTGGATTAAGGCGAATAGTCTTTTCTTGTGCCAATTCATCGTTTACAGAAACTGAAAGCATTAAAGCTTCTTTGGCAAACGGAATGCTGATGACATCTTGATGTTCTAATTTCTCTAAAGAGATAACTGCATCATATTTTTTAGACAATAAATCATTTAATGCCCCTGTATCGTCTGACATAATTTCTGCAGATAAATTTAGATCAGAATAAGTTTTTTGCAATAATGGAAGAGAAAACCGCATTGGACCAGCATCACAAAACCCTAAAGAAAGTACATTATTTTCCTTAGTATATTGGCGAAAAGCGTTTTTCATTTCTTCAGCTTGTCCTAAGATAGCGCAAGCGTATGTAAAAGCCATTTCACCGGCTTTATTTAAGATAATTTTATTTTTTGCACGTTCAAACAGTTGAGTGCCTAATTCATATTCTAACTTCTTTAGACTGAAGCTTAACGCTGGTTGTGATATGTGTAGACGCTCTGCAGCTTCGGTCATCGTTTTACATTCTGCAATTGTCTTGAATTGTAATAATTGGGTGAGCTCCATTAGACCTCTCTATAAGTAAAAATTATAGTTTTATAAATAAACGATATTGGACTTTTTGACTTTCGTCAATCATAATTAAATTAATTACAATATTTCATAGGAGAAGATTGATGAAAAAGAATTTTATGCTGGTTGTTATTTGTATGCTCTCTGCTTGTGGAAATATAACTGATAATCACAAATCTATGTTTGCTAAAGGAGAGCCGAATCCATACGGTCAATATTTTACCGGAAACTCATATCTTGCTAACGTAAATAATTACGATAAAACATTAAAAATGCCTGTTGCTAATGTAACCTTTGAGCCTTGTACCCGTACAAATTGGCATTATCATACAGGTGGACAAGTTTTGCTGATTACTAATGGAGAAGGAAGGCATCAGATTCGTGGTCAAGAGATAGAAATTCTGAGACCTGGAGATGTTGTTAAGGTTGCTCCCTATGTGGAACATTGGCATGGTGCTGCCCCGAATTCTTGGTTTAGCCATATTGCTTTAACTCCTAACCCTGATGATAACCAGCCCGTTTGGTTAAAACCTGTAACAGATGAAGAATATAAAAAATAATACTTGGCGGAGCTAAAAAATATACTATAAAAATTTTATTAGAAAATCAAATCTTACTAATATTAAAACCCCTCATAAGAGGGGTTTTAATATGGTGCTCTGGAAAAGACTTGAACTTTCACTGCCTAAGGCAATATGCACCTGAAGCATACGCGTCTACCAATTTCGCCACCAGAGCAATGGATATTTAATTAGTCTCTTTTTTTTGATTAGTCAATCATTTTTTTAGATGAGATAATTGTTTGATATTTTAAAATTTTTGCTGAAACCAAAATGGACAATTTCTCTTTTCACAAATTTTGCAACTTTCTAGTATTTCTGCGATTGTTACATCTCTTAAACAATCTGTATCTTCCCCACAATATGAATCCCCCCAGAGGCTATTTTGTTCTTCTCCATACTTCACCCTCCATAAATTTTCACTGTATTGTTTAGCTAGCAAGGCAAGATTCACACAACTTTCTGTGGCTCTTTCTTTTAATGTCATCATCAATTCAAAATATTTTTCACCGCTATCATATTTTAACATCTGCACCCAAACCGTATTTCCAAAAATATCATAAACATAATTAGGTGTATTTGACTTTAACATTTCCTCTGGAAAAGCTCCCGTATTTTTAAGTATTTCCGTTACATTTTCAACTCTCCCATTAAAACTTTGGAATAACATATCCATATTTATACTTGCATAATTCAAAATAGATACAATTTGCTCAGTTTGCTTATTGAGTTTATACTTCATCATCGCTTTAGAGAAGCCAGCTATTCCACCAACAGAGAGAATCCCCACAATCGCCAACACACCTAACATTTCTATCATTGAGCGACCTTGTTCGTTTTTTTTCATAATGCACCTCCAAATTATACAATAAAAAAGTCGCCGATAAGGCGACTGGAAGTTGGAAACTATCTATACGAATAGTGCGACATATTGACTGAATATAAGCGTATTTTGCCGCCTTCCAGCCTCTGACTAGAAAGCGTGCAAAATTATCGTCTGGCACGCAGACGCGTATAGAAGAGGTTTCCACACCCCAGATAAACTATTGCCTATCTGGTTAGACTATATAAGGAAATTAAAAAATGTCAAAACTAATTTTACGATTGTTTTTAGATTATTCCATAAGCATTTAATAAAAGAACTATACCTAAAATTATTCGATAGATTACAAACGGCAAAAACGTTGCAAAACGCAGCCAACGCATCATTAAGAATATTGCTAAAAATGAAAAGACAAAAGATAATACAACTGCTTGATATGCTAAAGTTATACGAGCAAATTCCGTTCCAATATAAAGCAGATATGCAGCAACTACCCCTGCTGCTAAGATAGAAGGAATCGATAACAACATTGAGAATTTGGCAACTTCGCTGCGATTATAGCCTAAGAATCGTCCAATAGTGATGGTAACCCCTGAGCGGCTTGTACCTGGAATAAAAGCTAAACATTGCGCAAAACCGATTAAAATGGCATCTTTTAAACACATTTCCTTTAAAGTTTTGGCTGTACTGAACTTTGTATCTGCATACCACAAAATGATGGAATATAATATTAACATCCAGCCTATCAGCTTGGTACTTCTTGTCCACTCTGTACCTAAATATGAAAAGACACCACCAATAACTATTGCTGGAATGGTGGCAAACAATATATAATATGCTAGACGGACACCACAATTTTCAAAGTTTGGCATAAATTTATTACGCCATAGCCCCTGTAACATATTTTTGATTGTGGTCCAGAAATAAAGCACTACAGCAATCAAAGAACCGATATGCAGTGCAATATCTATGGCTTGCCCTTGATCACCATATGGACTGAATTTAGCAAATAAAATCAAATGTCCGGAAGAGCTTACCGGCAGAAATTCTGTTAGTCCCTGTATCAGTGCAAGCCACAATATGTGCATACTTATCATTGCTGTTCTCCTTTATTAAAAGCAATGATAATGCCAAGTTATTAAAAATCAAATAATGTTGCTTGTGTTTTTTCTTCTTTTTTTACCTTTTTCGAGCGTAATGTTGTGATTTGAGAGGTTCCTATTGCAGTATTTAATTCGCCATCAGCAAAGCGTATTATTAAATTCTTTTGTTTTTCTGCTTCTTTTAGATTATAAACGGTTTGATTATTTTCACCTTTTACCCAAGCAAATCCACGTCGTAAAACTGATTCGACTGAAACACCATCTAGGCGAGCCTCTAAACTTTGCAAGCGCTCTTGATAACGTTCAATTTGCGAATTAACATATACTGATTTGATTTCTGCTAATGCCAAAGTGTTTCTTTTTAATGTCAATACATTCTTCATTGCAATTTGTAAACGTTCCAAACGATAATCCAGTTTTTGGGCACTTTCATTGAGTATTTGTTGCAAGTTAGGAATGCCTCGACTTAATCCTTCTATACGGGTTTTATATTCCGTCAAGCAGCGGCGAATCGAGTTACGCATACGATTGTCTAAAATATTAAGACTTGAAACTAGCTCATCTTTAACCGGAACCGCAAACTCTGCCGCACCAGTTGGTGTAGGCGCACGTTTATCTGATACATAATCAATAAGCATTGTATCTGTTTCGTGCCCTACTGCAGAGATAATCGGGATTTCCGAATCGTATACGGCACGAATAACCACTTCTTCGTTAAATGCCCATAAATCTTCCAAACTTCCACCACCGCGTGCTACGATGATGACATCTGGACGCTTTACCGAACTTTCTTTTGTTAAAGTATTGAAACCACGAATTGCTGCGGCAACTTTCTCGGCAGCGCCATCTCCTTGCACCGGCGTTGGCCATAAAACGATATGCGAAGGGAATCTATCTCTTATGCGATGGATAATATCACGAATAACCGCACCAGAAGCACTAGATACAACCCCAATAGTTTCTGGCAAAAATGGAATTGGCTTTTTATGTGCTGCATCAAACAGACCTTCTTTAATAAATTGTTGCTTACGCTCTTCCAATAATTTTAGAAGGGCGCCCTGCCCTGCTGGTTCTAGACTTTCAATAACTAATTGATATGAAGACTTGCCTGCAAATGTTGTGATTTTTCCGGTGGCAATAACTTCCAGTCCATCTTCGATTTTGACTTTAAGATTTGAAGCCACTCCACGCCAACATACAGCGGCCAGCACTGCGCCTTCATCTTTTAATGATAAATACCAATGTCCTGAATCCGCTCTTTTAGCACCAAAAATTTCCCCACGGATTAAAACGTGATTAAAATTTCCCTCAACAAAACGCTTAATTTCATTTGAAATTTCAGTAATCGTTTTAGGTTGTGGTTCTATGATTTTGGGTGCAATTATAGTGTTTTCTTCCTCAAACTCAAAACTCATACTCATCATAAGTCTAACAACCCTTTTGCAAAATCTTCAGCTTTGAAAATATCCATATCTTCCACCTGTTCTCCTACGCCTACAAAGTGTATCGGTATTCCAATTTCAGAGGCTATAGCTACTAATATTCCTCCTTTGGAAGAACCATCCAATTTTGTAACAACAACTCCATTAACATCGACAAGTTCTTTAAATGTTTTTACTTGATCCAGTCCGTTTTGTCCAGTTGTTGCATCAATTGTGATTAAGGTTTTATGCGGAGCTTCGGGAAATACCTTTTTTATCACTCGAACAATTTTTTGTAATTCTTCCATTAGCCCTTTTTTATTTTGAAGCCGTCCTGCTGTATCAATAAATACAATATCATCACCCTGTTTTTCCGCTTCTTTTAAACCATCATAGCAAAGCCCTGCGCTATCACAACCTGCAGCTCCTGAAAAAACACGCAGATTATTGCGACTCCCCCAAACAGCAAGTTGCTCCACCGCTGCTGCGCGAAATGTATCTGCAGCGATAAATGATACCTTATAACCTTGTTCTGCAAATTTTTTGCCTAATTTGCCAATTGTTGTGGTTTTGCCTGCACCATTAACACCAACCATCAAGATAACGTAGGGCTTTTTATTTTTGTCAATCACAAGTTCTTGTTCTGATGGCTTTAGGATATTCACAATGTCTGAACATAGTTCTTCTTTGATTTTAATGATATCGCTACCTTTTTCAAAACGACGGGCGCTAAACTTTTCTATAATCTCAGTGGTTGCCTTAACTCCGACATCTGCAGTATATAACAGTTCTTCTAAATCTGTCACAACATCATCGGATAGACTTTCTTTAGTGAAAATATCGGCTATTCCTTGGCTCAAATTTTGTGAGGTTTTTTTAAGTCCGAAACCTAATTTTTTAAAAAATCCACTCATTATTCCTCCTTTTTTAATTTTCTCAAAGTTTCAGCACGCTGTTTACGGATATAAACCGGCACTTGTGGCATTTTTGCTGCTGGTGTTCCAGGGCGTTCTGAATATGGAAAAACGTGCAATTTATCAATCCCTGCTTCTTCCACTAATTTAAGGGTATTTGCAAAATTTTCATCTGTTTCTGTTGGAAAACCACAGATAAAATCTGCACCAAATGTACACTCAGGTCTGACTTCTCGTAATTTATGGCATAAGTTTATAACATCTTCACGGCTATGTCGGCGCCCCATCCTTTTTAAGATTAAGTTATCTCCTGCTTGAATTGAGAAATGGAAATGCGGGTATATATTGGGATAATCTTTTACTAAACCAACAAACTCTTCATCTATTGCTGCGGGGTCTAATGAACCAAACTGCAAAGATGGAAGTTTGGGAAAAGTTTGCAATATTTTTTTCACCAATCCGCTAAAACTTGGTTCATAAGAGCATATGTCAACCCCCGTTAAACAAATCTCATTAAACCCTTTAGCTAATAAAACTCGAATTTGCTCGATGATTTTTTCTTCGTTTACCGAACGGTTGGCTCCCCGAGCCTGCCAGATGATACAATATGTGCAACGATGGTTACACCCTTGTTGCACTTCAACAAATGCTCGTTCCCGCCCCTCAAAACCTGTAATTAGGTATGCATCATAACCACTAAATGAAAAGATATCGCCCACAATGGTTTTATCTTTGGCTATAAGATATTTTTCAATTTCAGTTTTTTCCTTATTACCCAAAACTAAATCTACTTCCGCCATCTCAGCAAAACGCTGACTACTAACTTGCGCTGCACAACCAGTTACGATAATTTTGGCTTCAGGATTTTCCTTTCTTAGCTTACGGATTGCTTGACGACATTGACGTTCTGCTTCTGCTGTTACTGCGCAGGTATTGACAACAATTAAGTTATCATACGCCTTTAGCTTTTCTTTAAAAATTTCACTCTCATAGCTGTTAATACGACAGCCAAACGTCACAACTTTTGCCATAATCTTGTTATCCTTATTCTTTAAGGTAGGATATTAACGACAAAAATGATTTTGTGCAAGAGAAATTAAAAATCTATGCTATATTTTGCCTGTGTTTCTTTAGCATATTTCTGCCATAGAGATTTTAGGTATGGATGTTTAAACCACTCTGTCCACGGCTTATGACCGGCAAAATGCAATATTGCTGCGGTTTTATAAACTTGTTCAGGGTTTTCTGGGACATTTTCTTGCCAAAAAGAACTTAAAAATGCGGCGTCTTTTTCTTCAAAAAACACACTATTGCAATTATAACGATATGAGAGTGATTGCACTTTATCTTTAAACACCACATTTAGAACATCTTGATCTCCGAATATTTCGCTATGTGTATTAAAATAAATAATTGCTTTTTGCATTATATTATCTTGCCTTATTTTATCTAAATTTAAAAGCATTACACCACTGTTAAAATAAAAATCTTTATTTTTGAGGTTCAACTCGGTTATGTGTTCAGGATATTGATACATTAGTCCGTCTTTTACAGCCGCAGCATATTTTTCCTTAAGATTTGTTTGATAGACATCAGCTAAATCTGTTTGCACAAGTGTATCAGCATCTAAATACAATACCTTATTTACATTTTGCAGATATTGAGCAATAAATAGCTTTTGCAGTGCCACTTGAAATGAGGAAAAGCGCCCAAGGTGCGAAAAATCTAAATTTAATTTTTGCGCTGAATAAATATTGATTTCAATATTTTTCCCGGTCATTTGTTTTATCTTTTCAATATCTTGAGGCGTAAAATCTTTAGCAATTATGTGAATTTTATAATGCGTCTTTTCTTTTTTATTGACGATTGCTGAATGTAATGAAGTCATAACATACGGCAGATATTTAGTATCAGCCATATAGGCGATGTTAACAACAGGTTGGTGAGTATGGCAAAATAAGCTAACAACAACCAGTATAGTCCCTATTATCCCTATATATTTCTTCTGCATTAGTAGTCCTTTATTTGATTATAATACCTAAACCACAATTCTTTTAAGTATTCGGGCTGATAATTCTCTTGCCAAGGTTTGTCACCAGCATAATGTAAAACTGTTGCGTTTTCGTAGATATTAAAAGTTTTTTCTGGAAGTTTTTCGCCAAAATATTCGCTTAAAAAATTTAAATCATCTGCTTCGAAAAAAGTACTGATACAATTATATCGATATGACATCAATTTTAGTTTATTTCCCCAAACGATATTTAAAACATCTTGGTCGCCAAAAAAATCTTCGTGTGTTTTAACATAATCAACCAATTTAGATACTATATTATCTTCTCTTTGTTGTTTTAAATTTTGCAGCATTACCCCGCTATTAAAATAAAATCCACGTTTATCTAACCCTATTTCAGCCATTTCTTTGGGAAAACGATAGAATATTCCATCCTTTGCTACTGCGGCATATACGCCATCAACATCTATATCATATAGTGCCCTTAAATCTTTAAGCACTAATACATCACCATCCATATAAATTACTTTATCTAAATTTTTCAAAATCTCAGAAAGATAAATTTTGTGCATTCCTACTTTATATTGCAAAAAGCGTTGCATATTTTCATAGGGCAAATCCGGCTCTTTTTGCGGAATAAGAATAATATTGACAGTTTCTGGGGCAAGTTCTTTCAAACGATAAAGAGCATTTGCGTCTGCAGGAGTGATATTTTCGGTAATGATGTAGAAATTATATATGCTTGTGTCACATTTATTTTTTATCGCAGAAGAAATTGCTGTTATCGTGGGAGGGACATATCGCGAATCGGTTATAAAAGTTAGGTTTACTATTCCTTTTTCAGTAGAACAAGCACTCGGCTGAATTCGAATTGTTTGAGAAGCAACACTTTCTTTTTTTTCTATTATTTCTTTTTTTAATATCATTGATAATAAAACAATTATGGCTGTCAGTAATAGTACAACCAAGCTATAAAATATTTTTTCTTTATTTTTTTTGTGCATTTATACAATCTCCTTTATTTTTTTATAGCAGTTAATTCTTAATTATTCGTGGATAAATCCTTTTTACGTTGCAAATATTGCGGGATTTTTTAATATTTTTACAAAATTGAACTTTGGAGTAAAAAAATGAATAGCAAAACCGCCAATATCATTGCCACTTATTTTGGCTTGGGATTATCTAAATATGCCCCTGGAACAATGGGGTCTTTGGGAACACTTCCATTAGCATATGCTTTAATATATTTCTGCGGTTTTTACGGATTAGTTATAACTGCCGTCGTTTTGTTTTTTATTGGAGTTAAGGCAACTGATGTGGTGATTAAAGAATGCAAGGATGATGACCCATCAAAAGTGGTTATTGATGAGACTGTTGGTCAGTTATTAAGCTTTTCTTGTGTTGCATTGATTGCTCCTGAGTATTTATTAGGTATAAAAAGCATTCTATATTATATTGCAGGATTTGCTTTTTTCCGCTTTTTTGATATTTTAAAAATGGGACCGGTTAAGTATGCTGATACAAAAATCAAAAATGCATACGGGGTTATGCTTGATGATGTTTTTGCCGGTATTTTTGCTGCGATATTGCTTTGGGGAGTATTATGCCTTCAGCTTAACGCATAAATGGCGTTAAGCAACCGCAGCTTTATGTTACATCAAAATTTAGTTTTTAATAAATTTTATTTTTTGGATTGATTATTCCTAAAAATATTTTGCCTCTCAAAGGCAAGTAATCCTTCTCGAACTAATCTTTTCGGTAGCCGAGAATGAGGATATTTACTTAGATTATATAATAATTCTAAAAACAGATGATTTGTCTGTTTTAAATCAGTTAAGTCTGTTTCAAAATTTTCATTTTGAATAGATATTATTTTTTTCATATTTTACTTTCCTTATAAAAAAATAAGCTTTGATTGCTTAACCTTATTATTTTACATAAGAAAATGCTAATTTTGGAACAGTTTATATAGTACTTTTTATCATTTCTATCTCAAGCCACTGCGTTTCTTTAGTATCTTTTTGTTGTTTGGCATATTCCAATTTTTCCGTCAATCTATAAAACTTTTCGACATCTTTATTGTATAAATCCGGCTCAGACAACTCTTGTTCTATTGCAACAATATCTTGCTCAAGTTTTTCAATTTCTGACGGTAATATCTTATATAATCGTTGATCTTTATAGCTTAGACGTAAAGGTTTAGTTTGCATTGCCGGTTCTATTAGCATTTCTTTCTTTTTAGTTATTGGTTTAATATCTTTTTTATTTTCAACGATATATTTATTATATAATTCGTCATAATTACCAATATGCTCAATTATAGAACCATCACCTCGCATATAAAGCATAGAGGTTGTAATCTTATCAAGAAAATCTCTATCGTGACTTACCAGAAGTATCGTCCCTTGGTATTCATCTAAAACTTCCTGCAACAAATCTAATGTATCCATATCTAAATCATTAGTTGGTTCATCTAAGACTAAAAAATTAGACTCGCGAGCTAATGACAATGCTAACATTAAACGATTTTTCTCCCCTCCAGACAGACAAGATACTGGACTTTGGGCTTGTTCAGGCGTAAATAGAAAATCTTTTAGATATGCTATCACGTGACGATAATGTCCTCGCACATAAATATGATCCCCCTCTCCGCAAAGTGTTCGCCATAAAGTTTTTTCTGGATCTAATGTTTCTCGGTTTTGATCAAAATAAACCATTTCCAAATTTTTCCCCAAACGCACAAAACCTGTATCTGGCACCATATTTTGAGTTAGGAGTTTAATTAAGGTTGTTTTTCCGGAGCCATTTGGTCCGACGATACCGATACGATTTCCTTTTAAAACACGCAGAGAAAAATCTTTCACAATTTCACGAGTTCCAAAGTTTTTTGATATATGTTTTGCCTCCATTACTAACTTAGAGCGGACAGCTGCCTCTTTAATTTCTAAATCGACTGAACCAATTTTTTTAACTTGCTCACGTCGTTCTTGACGTAATTGTTGTAAACGTCGCAAACGTCCTTGATTTCGACGGCGACGAGCGGTTACCCCTTTATGTAACCACTCTGTTTCTTCTTCTAATTTTTTATTAAGATATTTCTCTTTGATAATTTCTTGATTTAAAATTTCTTCCTGCCACGTTTCAAAAGTTGCGAATCCTTTGTTATTAGAATGTGTTATACCTCTATCCAACCATAATGTAGCATTTGATACACGATTTAAAAAAGAGCGATCGTGACTGATAACAACCACTGCACCTGCAAATTTTTTCACAATTTCTTCCAATTTCTCAATTGTTGCAATATCTAAATGGTTTGTCGGCTCATCTAATAACAATATATCAGGCTCAGCAATTAAAGCTTTAGCTAAGGCTGCTTTTTTACATTCACCCCCTGAAGCCGTTTGTGGATTTGCTGTTGCGTTAATATCAAGTTTTTCTATTAAAATATCTGCTTTATAAGCTTGCTCTTCGGGATGTGGCGCATCAATACCTGATAATATAACTTCTTTTAGTGTTTTGTATGCTGAGAAATCTGCCTCTTGCGCCATATATGAGACTTTTATACCCGGCTGTACAAAAACTTCACCATTATCCGGCTCTATCACGCCTGATATAATCTTAAGTAATGTCGATTTGCCGCTACCATTACGACCAACCAGACATATTTTATCTCCTCGGCAAATATTCAAATTAACAGATGTAAACAATGGTTTGACACCAAATGTTAAACTGATGTTGCGCAATGTATAAATTGGAGTTTCATTTATCATTTTTATTTGTTTCCACTAGGATATCTTGGTAATTGAAATTTACAATCTGTTTTTTATACTATAATTTGTATTGAAAGCAATATTTTTTTATTGTATGTT
Organism: Acetobacter sp.; assembly: GCA_023665325.1. Next base: position 90,266 of record JAMPED010000006.1, on the reverse strand, counting down.
TAATTGTGGTAAAAATAGCGTTTATGGGGTTATATAGAGATATGAAAAAAATATTTTTGGTGATTTGTGGTTTTATGCTGTGTACCACAGTTTCAGCTCAGGCGCAGATGGATATTGATTTAGGGGTTGGTGAAATCTCTGATAATGTTTCACAAAAAACGCTGGAACAAAATTTTGACCAGAATACAACAAGCAAAAAAAGTTTTTCTCTTTTTGACCAAGCTGTTAATTTATTCAGTTCTTCAAAGCCTAATGAAAGCTCTAAAAATTTAAATATTGATGAATTAAAAGCAAAAGCTGATAAAGGTGACGTTGAAGCTCTCTTAGATTTAGGTTATATGTATCTTTATGGTACTGATGGTATTGCCGTTGACCATAAACAGGCTCTAGCTTATTATGAAAAAGCTGCTAAAAAGAAAAATGCAGTTGCCCTTAATAATTTAGGGAGTTTATATTTTAATGGCATTGGAACTAATGTAGATTATTCTCGTGCCATCAGTTATTTTGAGGAAGCTGCACAAATGGGAAGTGATGATGCTGCTGTTAACCTTGCTATTATTTATCTAGGAACTGATACTAAAAATAAAACAAAAGACGACTTCTTAAAAGCAATTAAACTTTTGGAACAAGCTCAAAAAAATAATAATATTGCAAAATATCTTTTAGGATATTGCCAGATGAAAGGTTTCTTGTTAAAACAGGATAAAGCTAAAGCTTTTCCACGAATTAAAGCTTTGGCTGATGATGGGTATGACGAAGCACAATTTATCTTAGCTGACTTCTATATTAACGGTTGGGGCACTCCTAAAAATTATAACCGTGCTATACAATATCTTAAAAATTCTGCTGCGCAAGGAAATGCTAATGCAATGGTGTTGTTAGGTGATATTCTTTCAGACGGGATAATATATACACGCAATATTATGCAGGCGCACGTGCAATATAATATTGCATCTGTTTTGGGAATTGCTCAAGCTGCTGATAAAAGAGATGCTTTAGAAAAAAATATAAAGATAGAAGATTTGCTTGCCATTCAATCTGAAGCTGAAGATTATGAACCTGCGCCATCAGATCAAACTGTTTTTATACGTCAAACATATGGCGATAGCTTAAAAGCATATATTGATCTTAATTTTAAAACTGCGAAAAAAATTAAAAAAACGGGAGAATCAAAGTGAAAGCATCTACATTCTTAAATAAATTAGTTTCTTGGTTAGGAGTATTCTTTTTTATTTTAGCTGCTTATATGATTTACCGTCAACTTTCAAAATATTCTTTAGAAGAATTGAAAGAGGCTTTACTGAGTATTCCTCGAAGCAATTTATTGTATGCGTTAACTGCTTCTTTTGTTGGTTATATTGCCCTTTCAACATACGATTATTTAGCACTTAAGTACATCAAGAAAAAGTTGGCTGTATGGAAATGGGTATTAACTGGATTTGTTGGATTTTCTGTTAGCAACAATGCAGGGCACGCTATTGTTTCCGGTGGGGCGGTCAGATATCGGTTTTACTCTCGATGGGGAATTTCTCCTGCTAACATTGTTAAAATGGTTACTTTTTCTGGATTTACTTATTTGGTTGCGTGCTTCTTCTTGATTATTGTTGGGTATGTATTGACTCCAGAACACGCCTTTGGAGGCAATGATTCGACCAAGATGTCTACATTTGTAACAATGGTGTTATCCGTTATTGGTATCTTGATTTATCTATGGGCAAGTATTTATTATAAAAAAGATTTTGTAATCAAAGGTGTCGATTTCAAAATGCCTAATCTTAAATTAGCACTAGAGCAAATTTTTATAGGCAGTATTGATATTGTTATGGCGTCTTTGGTACTCTACTCAGTGTTGATTTGCTTTGTGGAGATTGATTTTGTGACCTTTATGGGAGCTTTTATTATTGCTCAGGTTTTAGGAGTTTACAGTCAAGTCCCTGGTGGGTTAGGTGTTTTTGAGTTGGTCTTTTCTAATATTCTTCCTGGACAAGATAATCAAGCAATCTTATTTGGTGCATTGATTGCTTATCGGATTATTTATTATTTATTACCGCTCATTTTATCTGGCATTGTCTTGACTGTCTACGAATTTTTTAGAAGTCGAATTGAAGAATAAAATAACTAGAACAGTTTCCAGATTATTTTCCGTAGAACTTTCTTTGTTTTATTGCTTCTTTTTTAGCAATCTCTTGGATAGCTTTTTTTTCTTGCTCCTTTATTTTTTCTTCTTTATAAAGGCGCTTTTTTTCTTCTAATTTAACTTTCGTCTCTTTTTCTCTATTTTCCTTTTGTTTTTGTTGTAAGCGGATTTTTTCAACTTTATCCATTTTTTCAGCATATTCCCTATAGGCTTTGCGCTCTTCAGGAGTTACTATAACGAATTTATCCAAAAAGTATGACATCTTTTCATTTTTTCGGCAGGCATATCGTATTGCATTTATATCATTTAAATCAATTTGCCCGCATTCTACTCTATTTTTATCCTTATTAAAAAACATATCTGCATTTTGTTGTTTTATCTTAGCAGCATATTCTTCATATGTTGCTGATTGTATTTCTGAACTTGATGTTGCCTGTTTAACGATGCACAAAGTTGCTTCGTTATTTTCGTGCATTACTGTAATTTGTCTAGCCAATATAAACGTATGATGACAACCAAAATCATCGAAAACATCGCCATATTTAACAATCATATTATTATATCCATAATACAGATATTCCGTTCTATCAACGACATCATATTCATCTGAGCCATTTTTTATTTTTCTAAAACTTGGTTCTTCAATACTTTCTTTTTTTTCGGGAGTGAAATTTGGTATTTGTGGATGTATTTTTAATAATTTTTCTTTATTTTCAGAGGAAACATTGTCATCTGAAACTTTGGACATTCTTATAACTATTTTATCAACTAATGACATTGTTTTCTCCTTTTTTCATCATATTTATTAAAATTATATCATTTTACGTGATAAAATGCAACTAAAAAATATCCAATAAATTTATTCCCTTACAAGCAAAATATTTTCAAGTAAGGCTAAAAAAAGCGGAAATAAAATTCCGCTCCTTTATCCTAACTTATTTCAGCTCAGATGTACAATGTGGACAGCGGCAAGCTTTTAAAGGAATTTCTGTACAACAGAATGGGCACGTTTTTGTTGTCGGCTCTGCAGCTTTTTCAGCAACTTCTTCTTCTTTGGTCATTCTTTCTTGAAGCTTATTGATTGCCTTAATTAAAATAAAAACAGCAAAAGCTACAATTAAAAAGCTTATTAACGCATTGATAAATAAACCATAGTTAATTGATACTGGATTTTCGTCAGATGTTAACACTAACTTTAAATCAGAAAAATCTACTTTTCCAAGCAGTAATCCAATTGGAGGCATCAAAACATCTTTGACCAATGAATCAACAATTTTACCAAATGCAGCACCAATAATAATACCGACAGCCATATCGATAACATTACCACGCATTGCAAACTTTTTAAATTCAGAAACAAAATTTTTAAACATAGTCAGCTCCTACAAAAAATGTGGGTTAGTTCTCTTCTTTGCGCTCCAAGTCTTTAGCAACTTTTGGATCACGTAAAAGTTTTTCAATTCGGTCAACTTCAGTAAAAGATGTATCCATACGAAAATTGATATCCGGAGTATACCGCAACTTCAATTTCGATGCGATAAGTTTTTTCATCCCTCTGGTCTCAGCATTCAAATCATCTTCTAACTGACCAAGATTTTGCCCATTTAAGGTCATAAAATAAACAGTACATAATTTCAAATCCGGTGAAACATCAACTTCTGTTATAGTGATAAAGTGATTCGATATCATCGGATTACGAACTTCTCCACGTTCCAGAGCACTTGCAATAATCTTTTTGATTTCCTGAGCTACACGCAACTGGCGTTGAGATGGTTCCTTTGCACTTGTTAGCACCATTTTTTTCTCCTTAACTTAAAGTTTTGCAGCGATTGTTTCTATTTCATAACATTCAATATAATCACCAACTTGAATATCGTTATAGTTTTCAAAACTCATACCGCATTCATAACCTTCTTTAACTTCTTTAACATCTTCTTTGAAACGTTTTAACTGAGCCAAGTTACCATCGTGAATAACAACGTTATCTCTCAATAAGCGAACTTTAGCACCACGTTTTACCATTCCCTCTGTTATCATACAACCACCGACTTTACCTACGCCTGTGATATTGAAAACATTACGAATTTCTGCATAGCCTAAGAATTTTTCTCTTAATTCTGGAGAGAGCAATCCTTCCAGACCTTTTTTCACATCATCTGCTACATCATAAATAATTGAATAATAACGAATATCAATACCATCACGGCGTGCCATATCACGAGCTTGCGGAATAGCACGAACGTTAAAACCGATAATGAAAGCGTCTGAGGCTTTTGCTAAAGTTACGTCTGATTCCGAAATTGGTCCGACAGCTGAGTGTAATACGTGCACCGATACTTCATCGTTCGATAATTTCGTTATTGTTCCTTCGATTGCCTCTATAGATCCCTGAACATCAGCTTTTATAATTACAGCTAACTGTTTAGATTCACCTGATTTAATCTTATCAAGCATCTGCTCCATCGCTGATTTAGCACTCTTAACTAACTTTGCTTCACGTTCTTTACGAATACGGTAGCTGGTTACCTCTCTAGCCTGATTTTCATCTTTGACGATAATAAAATCATCACCTGCAGATGGCGTTCCCTGCAAGCCTAATACCTCTACTGGTGTTGCTGGAGCTGCTTCAAAAACTTTTTTGCCGTGTTCATTAAACATTGCACGAACGTGTCCCCACTCTTTTCCAGCAATGCAAACTTCACCAACTTTCAAGGTACCATTTTGAACTAAAACAGTCGCAACATTACCCCTGCCTTTTTCCATTTTAGCTTCAATTACAACACCTTCAGCAACCCGATTTGGATTTGCTTTCAAATCTAAAATTTCTGCCTGTAATAAAATTGCCTCTACCAACTTATCAATGTTAATCCGTTTTTTAGCAGATACTTCTGCGCACAAACATTCACCACCCATTTCTTCAACGGCAATACCGTGTTGTAATAACTCAGTTTTCACCTTCATTGGATCTGCTCCAGGGAGGTCAATTTTGTTAATCGCAACAACAATTGGAACATTTGCAGCCTGGGCGTGACGAATTGCCTCCACAGTTTGTGGTTTAATACCATCATTAGCAGCTACGACCAAAACGACAATATCGGTTACTTTTGCACCGCGTGCGCGCATTTCTGAAAATGCTTCGTGTCCAGGCGTATCTATAAATGTAATTTTTTGATTGTCATTTAAGGTAATTTGGTAAGCACCAATATGTTGAGTAATACCACCGGCTTCGCGTGCCACCACGTTTGTTTCGCGCAGCGCATCTAATAACGATGTTTTACCGTGATCAACGTGCCCCATTACCGTTACAACCGGTGCACGCGGCAGCAAATCTGCTTCGTCATCTTTTGGTCCTGTTAATCCTTCTTCCACATCACTTTCTGCAACACGCTTAAACTTATGTCCCATTTCTTCAACCACAATTTGTGCTGTGTCTGCATCTATGGCTTGGTTAATGGTTGCCATAACGCCTAGCGCCATCAGTTTTTTAATGACATCAGAGCTTTTTTCTGCCATACGATTTGCCAAATCCTGTACTGTAATAATCTCAGGAATAACAACCTCTTTAATAATTTTTTCTTGCGGTGCTTGCTGCACTTGTGGTTTTGGCGTTTTTTTCTTAAACCGACGACGGGGAGCACCGTAGCCATAATCGTCTTCGTCATCATCATTGAACATATAAGAATTAACACTAATTTTTGTATTACGTTTAGGTGTTTCAAAACTACGTTTTTGAATTTTCTTGCGTTCTTGTTCAAATGTTTCTTCACGGCTTAGAGGCTTATTACTCTCTACGACTGGCGTTTTTTTACCCTTCTTTGCATAATATTCCTCGTCGTCTTCATCATAATCTTCTTTTTTCTCTTTGTATTTATGAGATTTTGCATCATTTTCTGGAAAATTTGGAGCAACGGCTGCTGGAGTGGTCTTTTCTACCTTTGCAGCTTTTTTCTCTGCCTCTGCTTTGGCTGCTTCGGCTTCTGCTTTAGCTTTTGCTTTTTCTTCTTCCTGTTTTCTTCTCAGAGCATCAGCTTCTTCTCTTTGTTTTTGGCGCAACAATTCTTTTTCTTCTTCTTCCTGCTTTTTCTTTGCTTCGTGCTCTTTTGCTTTTGCCAAAAGTTCTAGCTTTTGTGCTAAAGCTTCATCAATTTCTGCTGGTTTTGCCGGAGTTTGCTGTTGTACAAATCTTTTCTTTCTTACCTCTACCTGCACAACCTTACGCCCCTCAGATCCTGCTGTATTGCTAGGTCTTTTTAATGTGAGGGTATTTTTTCCGGATAATGTTAGTTTTTTGCCATTATCTTCTGTCATTCGTTATTTTCTCCGTTTACGCTATAAAGTTTTGATACTTTTTCAAATTTTGATAAACCATACGGCTCGCATCGCTTTTTAAGACCGCAATATGAACTGTATTTTCTTTATTTAAAGTCATATCTAATTCATCTATACTAAATAAATTAAATATTTCAATATTTTTTGCAAGGAATGCCATTTTTTCTTGTCCATCGTGACCGGCATTTGATGCTTCAATGATAAATTCTACGTTATTTTTTTTGATTGCCTCTTTTACTTTTTCAAATCCTGTTACCAAAGCACCTGATTTTCGTGCTAAATTTAAGCTTTCTAGAGCTTTTTGCTTTATTAGATTTTCCACTGTTTCAATAAAGTCATCGGCAATTTTTAGACAATGACGACTGACTTTATGAAACAGCTTTTTTTCTAAGGCTTTTGCCAAAGAGAGCTTATTGTTCGTTACATACATTCCTTTTGCTGGAAGTTTTTTATTAAAATCAGGCAAAAGCGTATTATGAAGCTCCACAAAGCGTAACAGCTCACATATCGGCTTTACTTTGCCCTCTAATATACATTTACGTTCAACTTGCTCTCTTGACATTTATGCCTCTCTATTTGCTTTCTTCATCAGCAAACCAGTGTTCACGAGCCGCCATAATGATACGGTTTGCTTCAACTTCAGTGATTGTATCTTCACCAAGAATTTCACGCAATTCATCTGTTGCCAAATCAGCTAAATCATCAAGTGTTTTCACTCCATTTTCGGCAAGATTCAAAATCATATCTTGATCTAGACCCGAAATTGTCTTTAAGCTTTCATCAACGCCTAAAGTTTTGCTCTTTTCAACGAATTCTTCGTTACGTTTTTGAACAAACACTTTAGCACGGTTTTGCAATTCTGCAGCTAGGTCTTCATCAAAACCATCAATTGATGCTAACTCAGCAACATCAACCATTGCAATTTCATCAACTGTTGAGAAACCTTCTGAAATCAAAACGTGAGCAATCATTTCATCAACATCTAATGCTGAAACAAAACGTTCAGAACGAATACGATTTTCATTAGCGCGGCGCTCACGTTCTTGTTCTTCTGTCAAAATATCAATATCTGCCATTAAAAGCTGTGATGCTAATTTTACATTTTGACCACGGCGACCAATTGCTACAGAGTATTGATCATCCGAAACAACAACTTCTATACGATTATTTTCTTCATCAAGAACAACTTTACTAACCTCTGCTGGAGCTAATGCACTAACAATAAATTGCGCACGATCTGCAGAATAAGGAACAATATCGATTTTTTCACCTTGAAGTTCTGTTACAACAGCTTGAACACGAATACCACGCAAGCCCACGCAAGCACCTACTGGATCAATTGAAGAATCTTTTGCTTTAACCGCGATTTTTGCTTTTGAACCAGCATCACGAGCGCAACCCATAATTTCAATCAAACCATCGTAAATTTCAGGCACTTCAGATGTGAACAATTTTGCCATAAATTCTGGACAGGTACGTGAAAGGAAAATTTGCGGTCCACGGGTTTCACGGCGAACATCCAGAACATACGCCCGAACACGGTCACCTGCTTTGAAATTTTCTCTCGGAATAATCTCATCACGACGGAGAATCGCCTCAGCCTTCCCCATATCAATGATAACATTACCAAATTCTACTCTTTTAACTGTACCGTTAATAATGGTGCCAATTTTCTCTTTATATTCTTCATACTGTTTATTACGCTCAGCTTCACGTACTTTTTGCGTGATAACCTGTTTAGCAGTTTGTGCGGCAATACGACCAAAATCAATCGGAGGAAGCTGATCTATAATATATTCACCAACTTTTACATCGGGATTGATGCGTTGTGCTTCAGCTAACGTTAATTCAGTTACTTCGTTTTCGATAACATCAACAACAGCGCGGTAACGAGCCAATGTTATTGCGCCAGTTTTACGGTTAATTGTTACACGAATATCGTGTTCAAAACCATATTTGGAACGACCAGCTTTTTGGATTGCCTGTTCCATTGCATCAAACACATCTTCACGGTCAATATTCTTTTCTCTGGCAACAGTATCTGCAACCATAAGAATTTCAGGTCTGGGCATATTAACAATATTTTCCATAGTATCCTCTTTTAGGGTTAAAGTTAAGCTTTAGTTTCTTTTTGGGATTTTAAATATTTTTCCCACAATTCATCTGTTAAAACAATTTTTGCCTTGGCTATATTATCAAAGGCGATTGTATAAACGATATTATCCATTGTCAAAGTGATGTTATTATCCTCTGAAACAGAATCCAGCGTTCCTTTGAAACGTTTACGAGTTTCAACTGGTGTGATGGTTTCCAGTTTAATAACATAACCAATGTAACGCTTAAAGTGTTCTATTTTCGTTAGTGGTCTATCAAGCCCTGGGGAGCTAACTTCAAGCGTATAGCGATTTTCGATTGGGTCTTTCTCATCCATTACGACAGAAACAGCACGGCTAACTTTTGCACAATCATCCACGGTTATTTCTTTTTCGTAGTCTTTATGTTCTATCATAATCTGCAACACTGGATTAGACTCGCCTATTGTCAGAATCCGGACAACACCATAGCCTTCTCCTTCAACAACTGGCCCAATCAAATCTGCCAAATAGTGTTTCTGCATTTTTATTCTCCTTTGTCTTTAAGTAACAAAAAAGCGGGGCTTTTGACCCCACTTTCAAGTTATTATGAAAGATTATGTTTGTTTTATAACACATTAAATTTAAAAAGAAAGTCTTTTTTTCGTTTTTTATGAATTATTTTTTGAATAGGTTATGGCGGTACTGCTTTGAAATATGCCTGAACAATGGAGCAGACTAAATTACACTTAACGCAAAAGTAAATGTTAAATACGGCAGTTGAAAAAAAGCGGACAATTACGTCAGAAATTAAAGCAGAAATTAGATAGTGAAAAGCTTTTGAAAAATAAGTATTTATTTTAAAAGGGTGAAAGTAGTATCCACCCTTTTAAAATTACTGCACTATGGTCTCGTTGACACGGGAATATTAAAATTTATATTTCAAACCAACATCAATATCCAATGGGTATTCTTTTTCTAGATATTGTAAAAGTTCACCATAGATTGAAAAATCTTTATAGTCGTAATTAACTTTAGCTGATAAGATACCGCGATTACGTGAATTTATGTGTTCCAAATCACGTAATTTATAGCGACCAAGCGAATCGCCTCCGTGTCTAGCATTGAACCCACGGTATGGATCTGCAAACTCGTGGTAGTATCCTATGCCCAAAGCTACATTTAACTTATTATCTTGATTAAATTCAATTTCTTTATCAAGATAAAGACCTAAAGCACTCTCCAAAGAGAAAACGTGCGATGATGCGATATTAACATCTAATGCACCATTACCCTCATTTATGCTATCTTGGTACCAACCAATTGCATTTAACCCAACGAACGGAGTTAAATTTACACCACCAAGATTTACAGTATAACGCAATTCATTAAGTAAACCATAGGTTATTTCATTTGTGTCCGCTTCATAGGTGTGATTCAAACTGCGGCGTTTATATTCTCCATCAGCATAACCTAAACGCGCCATTGATACAGCAGTTAAACCTTTACCATTAGTATAAGTTAGCGGCACATATCCTTGAACCATAAAGTTTTTACGGGTCGAATCGTTGTTATAATCCGTATCTGTGTGCGTTATGCTCATACCTAAACCTAAACGGTAATGATTATCAAGTTTTTTATCATACAGAGCATACATACTCTGTGCATTAAGATCATATCCGGTTAATGTACCGTGATTATCCCTGCCTCCAATGAGTGTATCTGCACCGACCATTTTGCGAATATCACTACCATCCTTAAACAATTCTGACATCATTTTGCGATCTAAGCTACGCTGAACCTTTAATTCCTCCATTGTAATATTTGGAAGAACGGCTTTTCCTCTAACCTCTGCGTCAGTTTGTACAGCTTCTTCTTTATTTTTCGCTGATTTTAGAAGATTAAAGAGTTGCATATTTTTACTGCTGTCATAATTTCTATTATAGTATTGCGCAATATCTGAATCGTAAACATCTGAAAAATCTTTCATTTTCATCACTACATCATACTTGCCGTTTTCATTTTTGCGTGTTTCGCTATTGTATAAATAGGAATCCGAAGTTAATTTTACATCTTCCACATTATTTGCAGAGAGAGCATCCTTAACATACGATGTTTTCGCAAAGGTATTTTCTACAACATCTGATGCTACTTTGAGATTACCTTTAATGCTTTCAGCGGCAGTAAATTTTCCGTTTTTGCTCAACTGGACATTGTCTCCCATCGCGTCAAAGTCAAAACTTCCTGTTGTACTTAACTCACCGTCATTCTTAAATGTTGCACCATCATTTAGAACGATATACTGTCCTTGGTTGCAATTACCACCTTGACAATAATTTTCCGTATCTTCTAAGATAATTGTACCACTATTTGTTACTGTTGTATTCGCACCTGAAGCATAAATACCTGTATTATTTCCGCCGCTTACAAAAATTTTTCCTTTGTTGAGAACTGTTGAACTATTGATATCCGAAATGGCGTATATACCATAGTTATTTCCGCTGCCTGTAACATTGATTGAGCCATTAACGTCGTTTGTAACTGCACCATTATTTATATATATACCATATGCGTCACTTGCCTGACTCTTCACATTGATACGTGCATCGTTATGAATAATAGAGTTATCCCCTTTCATTCCATAAGCTACAGCTCCACGACCGGATGTTTTAACATCAATTGTTGATTTTCCTGAGTTATCTATTGTAGCATCTTTACCGTACATTCCAACGGCTATACTATCACGATTTGAGCCCCAAATATCCACATTTATATTACCAACAACATCTGCATTTTGATTTGTAGAATATGCATTATATGCTGTTCCATTATTGACATATATGCCATAATATGCAGCTTCATTCGCCTGCGATTTATTTTCTGCTTTCACATTGATTGTACCCAAAACAGAGCCTCCGGAAATACCGTCGGTATTTTCGTAGTATGCGTTATATACGTTTTTGCGTTGTGCGTTTTCACCTGTACTTTCCGCATATATACCATACATCTTGCTCATTGCATATGCACTTAATGGAGATTGAACTGTAATATTTCCTTTTACGTTGCTTTGATCTTTTATGAGCGCTGCATTATAAATTTGTGCATTTTGAGAAGTATCAGCATTTGTATAAATACCTGCAGCTTCGCCTGTTGTTCCACTTTTTGAGCCTGTAATATTTAAAGTGATATCACCAGAAACATTAGTTGTTGTATTTTTGTTTTGCCCCATCGCATAGGCATTAGCTATTGTTACACCATTGCTCTCAATACCTCGCACTGTCACACTCATTGTTTCACTATTGTCATTTATAGTGATGTTTCCGATGCTTTCGAGTTTTACATCTGAACCTGAATTTGCATAAGCATTGAACATATTACCTGCAGTGTATGCACCTTTCAGATAATGTATATTAGAACTCTGTCCTGTTGAATTTACTTCAATATTTCCGATAGCTGCAACATTATCACCACCATATTTCTGCGATGAACGGAATGCATTATAAACATTATTATATACAATTACAGGAGTTCCATCTTCATTTGTTGCTTCTTTATCTTCATAAGTTGCGGCCAAAGAATATATCCCGAATGCACTACCTCCTTTTGTATTTGTGGCTTTTATGGTACCTACACTGTTGTATCCCATTGCATTGTATATTTCTTTCTTTTCACTTCCTGCACTATCAAGATATATGCCATAAGCAGAACCTTGATCTGATGTCGTCAAAACGTCTATAGTGCCTTTTGATGAGAAATTACCAATTTTATTAAAACTTTGATTGAACTGCGTCTCACTGTTTGCAACAGTTGATTTACTCTTAATTCCATATACACTACCATTACCTTGAAGCTTTATATTTCCCTCAGCTACAGCGTCTGATACTGCAGAATTCATAAATGCAAAGGCATTATTAACCTTTTTATTCTCACTATTTTGCTGTATACCAATAATCGTACCAGCTCCCTCATTGGTGATATTTATTTCTGCTTTAGCATTGACATTAGCACCTGCTCCTTTATCTGTATTTGCATAGGCATTGTAAATAAAACCACTACCGATTATACCTGTGATATCGCCAATACTTTTTTCATCTTTAGTTATTTTGATTGTCGCAACGGCATTACTATCTGCTGGCGTACTCAGCCCACCGTCACTACGGTTGTATGCAAAAGCATTATAAATATTGGCATCCTCTGTACCATACATACCATATATATTTGCAAAAGAATCTGTATCAACAATTGTTATACTACCTGTTGCCGAAGCATTTTGCGCCTGATTATTTGAAACTGCTGCATTATATAATTTTGATGGTGCATAAATACCGTATATATCAATATTTCCTGCCTTTTTATTAGTTATATTTATTTCAGCTGTTTGATCACCTTTAGTGGTGTGGGCATTATATACTTCGTCATAATATGTTATAACTTTATCTTCACCCTCACCTTCTTCTATGAATGGTTTCATTCCATAGACATCTCTAAACTCTCCATCGTTATCAACATTTAAAATGCCATTATTTACGTTTGAATTAGATAGCCCGATAAAGTCTTCACCTTTTTTCTGGCATTCACCAGCAGGACTCATCGCATATCCTTTGGACTCGTCGCAAACACACTGTCCTGCCTCAACTACATATCCGTCAGCACCAGTTGAGCAACCATCCATTATGCAAGTTCCATATAAAGGACTATTACGATAATCTTCTGCACAGGCTGAACACATTTCATCATTTTCTTCCATTGGAGCCCTATTATCTGCACACTCTAATCCGCAGTGCTGTGTTCCATCCTCATCTTGAGTAATTTTGAATTGATCAGGGCAAGTGCTACACATATAACCCTCCCATTTTTCTGGGCATTCTTTGGGCTTACAACTTCCTGTTTCACTATCGTATTCATATTTATCGCTGATACATTCTGTACACTCTTCATTAAAATTCGGCTTACATTTACACGCATCCGGTTCTGAAGCATCTTTTACCTGTGTTTGATTGATTGTACAATTTGCAGGTTCATAGCACTGTCCGTTTATTGAAAGATAACCTTCTTTACAAATGCATTGATTTCCGCTTTGAGTAAACCCTTTACCAAATGTTTTTTCACATCCCATATCGCGGAAACACGCACTGTCATTGCCAAAATGATCATACCCTTGTGCCGTATCACACTTATCACAAGTTTGAGAACTATTATCATATCCTGGATAACAATTACACGTCCACGAACCATTGCCTAAATCTATATATTTACCGTGAGAATTACAGTACAACTCATTGAGATTATTCCATTCATCACGATTACCCTCGCCTTCTTGATAATCTCCGCTCTCTGCTTGTTTACAGCTTCCTGGTTCACCTTCATAACCTTTATTGGCGTTACATATACATTTTACTTCTCCGCCTTCTGTTGTTGGAACAGCATTGGGGTCATTGTATCTGTCACATTCATTAGCTGAATAACACACATTTGCATTAGGATCACCATACGTGCTGTATCCATCTTCGCATAATCGACAAGCAGTTAATACCTGTTGTCCTTTTACACAATGAGCAATATCATTATAACAATGTTGAGAATCACCGTGGGTACCAAAACCTGCTATACATTGAGTACAACTATCTTTTTCCTGAACTTCACAATTTTCAATATCGCGATAACAAGCTTTGCCATCACTATTGTGAACTCCGTATCCACTGTCACAAATCTGACAAACATCACCATCCTGTCTAAAACAATATGGAATCGGAGCGTGGCATACATTATTTTTGAGAACATATTTTCCCTCACATTTAGAACATTTATCTGCGTTTTGTGTAGCACAATTAGCAATTTTTGCATAACACCCTGATGCGTCACCATAGTGATCATAGCCATAATTACATACGCATTCCCCTGTTAAACTACTATATGAGCTGTTTGGAGGACAATTTTCCGGTTCAACTGGGGTTGGTGGGGTGGGCGGGGTTGGATTATCTCCTCCGCCTTGATTATCATCACTATTTCCAGATCCGCCTCCTGTATCTCCACGCAGGAGATATGCTGCCGTAATAGCACCAGCAGCAAGTGCTGCTGTTCCTACTAAATATGGGCTATCTGGCACATAGGACGAAGACAGTTCTGTCTGTGGGTAATAGCCAAAAAAGCGCTGAAATTTACTTTCTGGAATTTTTTTCAGACAAGTTGGCTTTTTATTTGCACCATAAGAAATTAAGACTTCATAAGCTCTTTTATCATTTTTATCTACCGCTAGACAAACTGAATTATACCCCTTTTCATTTACACTTTCAAGCGAGTACCCTTTATGCAACAAGCGTTCAATTTTTTGTGTATTATTTTGGCGTGCTAGCGTATAAAACGCTTGAGCCACGCTAATTTGTGCACTTACTGGCTTTATGTACCCTGTTGTACAAGTTATAATCAGTGTTGCTAATAGCAATATTTTTTTCTTTATTTTCATATCCTTACCCATCTGATACGCCTTAGACATACTTTTTTATGATTTATTTTAAGATAAAATGTTTAAAAAATCGGTTAAGATTCTGCGGAATTTTAAATTGCACTTGATTTTGTGTGAATTTGCCTTTATTGTATGGGAAGTTTGTTAGTTTTAGGAATTTTTAAGATGACTGAAAAGAAAAAATATTATCCGGAATTAAATGCGAAAATCAACTTTCCACAGATGGAAAAAGACATTTTAAGCTTTTGGGAAGAAGATAAAACTTTTGAAAAATCTGTGCATAATCGTGATGGCGCAGCTGAATTTGTATTTTATGATGGTCCCCCGTTTGCAAATGGTACACCACACTATGGGCATATTATGGTATCATACGTTAAGGATGCTGTTGCGCGTTTCCAAACTATGAACGGCAAAAAGGTAGAGCGCCGTTTGGGATGGGATTGCCACGGGTTACCAGCTGAGATGTCTGCGGAAAAACAGCTTGGTGTTTCTGGTCGTAAACAGATTGAAGAATTTGGCATTGAAAAATTTAATGATTTTTGCAGAACAGACGTTTTGAAATATTCCAATATTTGGGTTGATATGTTTAAGCGTATCGGTCGTTGGGTCGATTTTAACCACGATTATAAAACAATGAATTTATCATTTATGGAAAGTGTTATTCATAATTTTAAAGAACTTTATGATAAAGGTTTAGTTTATGAAGACTATCGTGTATTGCCATATTCTTGGGCAGCTGAAACACCACTTTCAAATTTTGAGGTTAATTTAGGATATCAGGATAAGACGGATAATGCCATTACGGTGATGTTTAAACTCGAAAATGGGCAGAAGATTCTTGTTTGGACAACAACTCCGTGGACTTTACCTTCAAACTTGATGTTAGCTGTCGGGAAAGATATTGACTATGTGGTTATGAACGAAAACGGGCAAGATTATATTTTGGCAGAAGCTCGTTTGGGTAGCTATAAAAAACAATTAGAAAATGCTACACTAGTCAGAAAAATTAAAGGTTCTGACTTAATTGGGATGAGCTATGAGCCAATGTTTCCGTATTTTAAGCATTTGGCAAACAAGGGAGCATTCAAAGTTCTTTCTGGTGAGTTTGTTTCTACTGAAGATGGTACTGGTGTTGTACACATTGCTCCAGGGTTTGGTCAAGATGACTTTGATGCTTGCCGTCAATATGATGAGAATTTTCCTGTTGTTTGCCCTGTTGACGAAGCGGGTAAATTTACGTCTGAAGTTCCAGACTATGAGGGAATTCAAGTTTTTGAAACTAATGAACCAATTATGCAATGGTTAAAAGCAAATGGTATTTTGGTTAAAAAAGAACAATATACACACTCTTATCCCTTCTGCTGGCGCACTGATACACCTTTGATGTACAAGGCAATGTCCAGCTGGTTTGTTAAGGTAACAGATTTCCGTGATGATATGGTTAAAAATAACCAAGAAATTAACTGGATTCCGGGACATATTAAGGATGGACGTTTTGGTAAATGGCTTGAAGGCGCTCGAGATTGGTCTATTTCTCGCAACCGTTTTTGGGGAACCCCTATTCCAGTTTGGAAATCAGATAATCCGAAATTCCCGAGAATTGATGTTTTTGGCTCTGTTGAAGAAATTAAGGAAAAAACTGGTTTTACAGTTGATAACTTGCACAAACCATATATTGATGATGTGGTTTATCCGAATCCGGATGATCCAACCGGCAAAACAATGATGCGCAGAGTGTCTGATGTGTTTGACTGTTGGTTTGAAAGTGGTTCTATGCCATATGCGCAAATTCACTACCCATTTGAAAATAAAGAATGGTTTGAGAATCATTTTCCAGCTGATTTCATTGTTGAGGCGATTGACCAGACTCGTGGATGGTTTTACACATTAACTGTTCTTTCTACTGCTTTACATAATAAGCCGGCATTTAAAAACTGTATTTGTACCGGTTTATTGATGGCAGAAGGAGGGCAGAAACTCTCTAAACGTTTGAAAAACTATCCAGATCCGAATGAGATTTTAGAAACAATTGGTTCTGATGCATTACGCTGGTTTTTGATTTCTTCCCCTGTTTTGAAAGGTGGTAATGTTGCCGTTGATAAAGAAGGTAAAGAAATTGCCAAAGCTGCACGTAAGGCGCTTATTCCATTCTGGAACGCATATTACTTCTTCACACTATATGCAAATGCTGAAGGGATTAAAGCTGAAGAAATCAGCAGTTCTTCTGATGTGCTTGATAGTTATATTTTAGCAAAACTTAAAGCTTTGGCTGTTGAAGTTAAAAAAGATATGGCTGAATATGAGATTGCTCGGGCTTGTACGGCTGTTGAAGACTTTTTGGAGATTTTGAACAACTGGTATATCCGCCGTTCTCGCGCTCGTTTTTGGAGTGGAGATGATAAAAGCGCATTCAATACCCTCTATACGGTTTTAGTGAATGTTGCAAAGATTGCCGCACCGTTAATGCCATTTATGTGTGAGTTTGTTTACAAAGGTTTGACTGATGGCGAATCTGTCCACTTGACCGATGTTCCGAACTTAGATGTTATTGCTGACAATATGGAACTTATTAACCAGATGGATATGGTTCGGGCGATTTCTTCTGTAGCGAAGGCTATTCGTGAGGAACATAAGCTTCGCAATCGCCTACCATTAAAGTCTATGACGATTGCTGGTGATAATGCAGAAATGTTAAAAGACTTTACTGATGCACTGAAAGATGAAGTTAATGTTAAAGATGTTATCTTAAAGTCTGACATTGCTGATGTTGCAAGCCGTTTCTTATATCTCAAAACACCGCTTATTGGCAAACGTTTGGGAGCGCATATGAAAGATATTATGGCTAAGTCTAAAACTAATGAGTGGAACCAAAATGAGGATGGCACACTGGCTATTGCTGGTCAAACCCTTTTTGCTGAAGAGTATGAATTACGCTTGGTTATTAACGGTGAAATGAGCGGACAAGCTCTGCCGGATAATACTGCTGTTGTTATTTTGGATACGACTGTTGATGAAGCTTTAGAAAAAGAGGGAATCGCACGTGACTTTGTGCGGATGATTCAAGCTTTACGTAAGACAAAAGACTTTGATATTACTGATAGAATTAAGTTGCAATATTCTTCTGATAATGCAAAAGTCAAAGCGGCTGTTTCGGAATATGCAAATTATATCAAAGAACAAGTTTTAGCACTTGAAATTTGTGAAGACGTAAATATTGCGAATCCGACAATTGATGATCTTGGTGGTGCTGAGGTTAAATTTGACGTCGTTAAAGTGATATAAAGTTAACTTTATCGGGGATATATAGAGGGAGCTGAAATGCTCCCTTTTTAGTATTCCATAACAAAAATACAATTTTTCTCATCAAAACAATCATTGCAAAAATCTACTATTTCGCTTATAGTAATGTCGCTTAGACAAGCTCTGTTTTGGTTACAATATTGAGTTCCAAAATATTGATGTTTTGAGCCTGAATTTGTTTCTCCTTCTTCACTTTCTTGTGTCCCCCATATTCTAACGTGTTTTATTACATCTTTTTGCTGAAGCACAACATTAGTAAAGATCTGTTGACAGTTTAGAGTATCTATTTGAGCATCTTTATTATTTACTTTTAGGTAATAATCAAAAACTAAATGATCACTCGTATCTCTTATAAATACTTTAACAAGACTTCCAAAGTCATCATAAATACCATCACCTTTAACATTCCAACTTTCTGGAATAAGTTTTGCATTTTTTAAAAAATTATTGAGAACAAGAGTATTATCTCCATTTTGTTTTTTGTCTTTTATCAAACCTTCTTTATAAGGTAATATGTTATTTATAAACAGATTAAAATTGTCTGTCAGTTTTATTATTTTATATTTATACATTGCTTTGCTATATCCGGTAATACCTCCAACTGACAATATACCGACAATTGCAAGAACACCCAGCATTTCTATCATTGAGCGACCATTTTCTTGTGTTTTTAATAATTTCATTATCAACTCCCTTAATTTACAATAAAAAAAGCCGCCTGATAAAAGCAGCTGGAAGTTGACACCTATTTTTCGGAAATAGTGTAGTATATTTAGTTATATATAACCTATTTTACTACCTTCCAGCTATTAAGCTAAAAGGTAGTTTTACATTCTGTATATAAAGTACAGAACAACCGAAATTAGAGGGTGTCAAACCTCATACAAGTTATCACGTTGTACAGTTGGTATGGTATTTTAGAAAAGGTGAGATGTCAATAATAGTTTTGCACTTTTATCTACTTACAATATTTTTGCTTTTTTTAACTAAATTCAATAGCTAATAAACATCCATTCTCAACTAAACACGTTGAACATAATGCCTGAATATCTGAAATTGAAGCATCTTTAATGCAAAGGTGCTCCTTGGAGCAAAAATTATCTCCATATATTACTCCGCCTCCATTATTTTCTTCTCCGCGATAAACCCAAATGGTATAAACATCATTGCCATATGGTTTTAAAACTTCTAAAATCATAAGGCGACACAAATCTTCTTGTCCTTTTTCATCGTTTTCTGTTTTTAATCGATAGTCAAGTACTAAGCGATTACTGTGATTTCTGATAAATGGTCTTACGTTATTTTTAACACTATCATATAATATAACATCACTTTGGGACCATCCTTGGGGCATAAGACCTGCTGCTGCAATATACTGAGCTATAAATAGCGTTTCAGAACCATCTCCTTGGCTTTTCTTTGTACGTACAAAATCATCTTTATAGCGTATTAAATCCTGTATTAACATACTATATTCACTAGCTAATTTCGTGTATTTGTGTTTTTTCATTGCCTTAGAAAAACCAGATATACCTCCAACTGACAATATACCGACAATTGCAAGAACACCCAACATTTCTATCATTGAGCGACCTGCTTCTTGTATTTTTAATAATTTCATTATCAACTCCCTTAATTTGCAATAAAAAAAGCCGCTTGATAAAGGCGACTGGAAGTTGAAACCATTTGTAAGCAATGTGCAGTGTATTTGGTATATAAATACCTTATTAACTGCCTTCCAGTCATTAGACCAAAAGGCAGTTTTACGCTTTAATTTTAAGCAACTTACAAGAGGGTTTCAAACCTCATACAAGTTATCGGCTTGTACAGAAAGTAAGATATTTTAGAAAAATAAAGATGTCAATAAATAGTTTATGCATATTTCAAGGCGTCTAGAACTCCTTGTAGGATATAAGCTGCAGCAGAGGCATCTAGAACTTTGGCACGTTTCTTACGGGATAGATCAACTTCTTTAATCAAAAAACTTTCCACTGCAGAAGAAGATAGGCGTTCATCCCATAAAAGAATCGGGAGAGAAAAATTTTCTTCCAAAATGCTTGCAAATTTGCGAACTTCTGCGGCGATTTCCCCCTCTACTCCGTTCATTTGTAATGGTAAGCCCATTGCAATGGCACCAATTTCTTTTTCTTTGATAATATTTTTGAGCTCTGTCAAGTCTATCTCTAGCTTGCTACGATATAAAATTTTATATGAAGTTGCGATGGTGCAAGACAAATCTGACACTGCTACCCCCATTCGTTTCGTACCAAAATCTATCCCTAATATAGCTTTACGTTGCGGTAATGTATTTTTAAATTCTTTAATATTCACAGAGAACTCCTTTGTTGCTATTTTTATAACATAAAAAATTTTTGATGTAAATATTTGATTGTTAGGAGAAAGTAAAGATTTTTGCATTATAGTTAATTATCTAAATTACTTGAGGTTCAGATGATTAAGAAGTTTTTTGCTTTAACTCTTTGTTTTATATTCTTTTCTTTTGTTGCTTTTGCGGAGGGAGTACCTTCTGAACAACAAAGAAAAGAGTGGGATAATTGGTTTGATGGCTTAAAGAAAGAAATGATTAACAAAGGAATCTCAAAAAAAACAATTAAAAGAGCCTATAAAGAAGACTACTTTCACGAAGTTAAAGATGTTGTTTTGCAAGATAAGAAACAGCCAGAATTTATGCTGACTTCTGATCGATATATAAACAGACTTATCAATAAAAACAAAGTCAAGCTTGCTCGCAAACACTACAAAGAATTAAAAGCAAAATATCAAAAAATTAGTGATACATACGGTGTACCTTTAAACTATTTGATTTCCTTTTGGGCTGTTGAAACACATTTTGGTTATAATAAAGGAAAGTACCATCTGATTGATGGATTAACGAATCTGAGCTATAAGAATCGGCGATCGGACTTTTTCAAACGTGAACTTTATAATGTTTTACAAATTATGGATAAATATGACCTTTCAGGCGATAAGATGATGGGGTCTTGGGCGGGAGCAATGGGGCACTTCCAATTTATGCCTTCAACATATAATGCCTATGCTGTAGATTATGATGATGACGGAGTGGCTGATATTTGGGATAGTTTTGACGATGCTATAGCTTCGGCTGCAAATTATCTTTCTAAACTTGGTTGGAAAGCGGATGAACCGTGGGGACAAGAAGTTCGTTTGCCGTGGAATTTTGACTATAAGTTGGCAGGGGCTAAAAAGTATAAAACTGTTAAAGAATGGAAAAAAATAGGGATTATCGGAGCTAATGGTAAAGCTCTAAAATTACCATTAGATGCTCCTGCTGCTGTTATTTTGCCTGATGGTCGGCGGGGAAGAGCTTATCTGACATTAAGTAATTTCCGTCGAATTATGATTTGGAATAGATCTACTAATTATGCTTTAGCGATTGTTATTCTTGCGGATTATATCACATCTACTAAGGAATTTCATCCACTTAAAGAAAAAAATAACTATAAAATTTCCGAGGATGATATTTTAACTGTGCAACAATTTGCTAACCGCATCCTAAAAGCTAATCTTAAGGAAGATGGGAAATATGGCTCTAAAACGGCTGATGCAATTCGAAAGCTTCAGAGAAAATGGAAAATCCCTCAAGATGGCGTGCCTGATTATTTGTTAATTAGCAAGATCAAAAAATATAAATCTCGAGCAGATTTTATGCCGACTCCTCAACCTAGAAAGCCTAAAAACTCTTAAAACTATTTTCAAATGGCAGTTATATACTGCCATTTTTATTTTTAACTTGATTATAACAATTTCCGCTATAGACTGATAGGTGGATAAGAAATTATCCAAGGGCGTCGAAAACCCTTTGAAAATACCAACAGTCGTGGTGCACACGACTTAAAATATTGTGCCGACTTCTACTTATGGGTGGATGTCGGTGAATAAGGCTCTGCCCCAATAAGCCGAGCCGTTTGTTGGTATACGGTTTTCGAACATCCGCCCACCTTTTTGGTGGGCTTTGTTTTAGTAATTGTATAGGACAAAAATATTATGAAGAAATTATATTCTAATCAAAATGGACGTTCAATGATTGAGATGCTCGGAGTTTTAGCTATTGTTGGAATTTTATCTGTAGGAGGAATTGCTGGTTTTTCTAAAGCTATGATGAAACTTAAACTCAACAAACTTGCTGACGAATATCATCTATTTTTAAGAGAGTTTTTAATGCTTGGTAATGAATGGAAACGACTACAAAATCAGGTTAGTCCAGAGGTTTCGATAAATCTTGCTAGCTATATGCCGAGTATTGGAATAATTCCTCATACTTGGGAGGTCAAAAATGATTATATTTATGATAGTATGGGGAATCGTTTTCGTCCATTCGTTTATCAAAATAATCAGCAGCTTGCTTTTGATGTTTTTTTGAAATCTGCTGATAATGCATACGATAATAAAGAATTATGTTTTTATTTTTTACAAAACATTGCTTTACATTATCACGATGCTGTTTTGCAGGTATGGGTTTATAAAGGAAAAAGCGGAGGAAATGTTTTACCTGTTTTTCGTGGAGATGCCTATTGTCGTAGTACTAGTCAAAAATGTTTACGAGAGGCAACTCCTTCTGACTTTCTTCAGGTATGTTCAGGATGCTCAGAAAAAGACATTTGCGTTATTGCTTTCCATATCCCCATCTAACAAAATTATGTAATTTTGCGAATGATTGTTGGTTGGTAATCTGGTTTTTCATTGCTAATATGAATTGCATTTTGCACTTGTTTGGTTACCTCTGCAATAACATCTTCTGTTTCAGTATGAACATAGCACAAAGGCGTTTTTTCATCTACTTTATCACCAATCTGGCAAAATGATGTGAAACCTGTTGTATAATTTATTTTTTGCATAGGGGTAGTACGCCCACCTCCTAACATTATAACACCTAAGCCAATTTCTCTTGTATCCATTGAGGAAACATAGCCTGATTTTGGTGCATATATTGGTTTGATATATTTCGCTTGAGGCTGTTTTTCTTCATATTTTTCTAAAACAGTAGTATCAGCACCAAGTGCTGCTGCCATTTTGACAAATTTTTCATACGCAGCTCCTGAAGTTATGACCTGACGGAGTTGTTGTGTGGCTGCGTCCTTGTCTTTCGCTTTACCACTGTTTATCAATAATTCTGCGCACAAGGCTATAGTTACTTCATCTAAACGCGAATCAGGCTGTTCTCCTTTAAGATATGCCAAAGCTTCTTTTACTTCTAACGCATTTCCGACTGTTGTTCCCAACACGCTATCCATATTGGTTAATAACGCAGATGTTTTCGTTCCTGCTCCGTTTGCTACATTTGCTATCGAATGTGCTAATTCTGAAGCTCTTTCCATATTTTCCATAAACGCTCCATTGCCGCATTTGATATCCATTACCAAATATTGCAGACCTGCTGCCAATTTTTTGGAAAGAATCGATGCGGTTATGAGAGGAATTGATTCTACCGTTGCACAGACATCACGAATCGCATAAATTTTTTTATCTGCTGGTGCCAAATCTGCTGTTTGACCGATGATGGCACAACCTACATTTTTAACAGTTTTTCTAAAAACATCCATATCTACTGTTGTTTGATAACCTTTGAGCGAATCGAGCTTATCCAATGTACCACCTGTGTGCCCAAGTCCCCTTCCCGCTATCATTGGCACATATACACCACAAGCCGCTAACATTGGCGCTAACATTAGACTTACTTTATCCCCCACCCCTCCGGTTGAATGTTTGTCCACTACTGGAGCATCCAAATCTTTCCACGAAAGTTTTTCTCCGGAATCACGCATTGCTAAAGTTAATGCTAAGGTTTCATCTTTGCTAAAACCATTTAAAAAGACTGCCATCGTAAATGAGGCAGCCTGAATATCCGCGATATCTCCTTTACTTACCCCTTTGATAAAAAACGAAATTTCCTCATTCGTAAGTTTTGCGTGATTGCGGATTTTGCGAATAATCTCTTGTGGTAACATTATTTAGTCCTCCTCTTTGATAAACTCTGTTAAAAGCTTAGTTAAACGAGTTGAAGCTCTGTCTGCTTCTTCTAGTGTTTCCTGATGAGATGGCGTATTATCCATCAAACCTGCTGCATAATTAGTTATGACAGATATTCCCATAACTTCCATTGAACAATGAGCTGCGGCTATTACCTCTGGTACGGTAGACATTCCGACTGCATCTGCACCTAATATTCCAAAAGCTTTAACCTCTGCTGAGGTTTCAAAATTTGGTCCAAGCACCATTAGATAGACACCTTCTTTTAACTCAATCTGTTGTTTTTTAGCAACATTTTGACATTTTAAGCGAAGATGCAACGTATATGCATTATTCATTGATGGAAATCTTGGTCCATAATTATCATCATTTGGACCAACTAGTGGATTTTTACCACTAAAATTGATGTGATCATTTATTAACATCAATGAACCAGGCGCTAAATTTTTATTCAAAGAGCCGGCAGCATTAGTCACTAACAACCGCCTAACGCCTAGTTCTTTCAAAATATGAATAACCTGTGCAATAATAGCTGGCTCGTGTCCTTCATATAAATGGAATCGACCATTTAAACACAATATTTCTTCATCTCCTAGAAAACCTCTTAACAGTTCTCCCCTATGCCCAGAAACAGTACTTTGGGGAAAATTTGGTATATCTTTATATGCAATAGAAGTAACTTTATTAAGAACAGAGGTAAATCCACTTAATCCCGAACCTAAAATAACGGCAGTTTTCGGATTTTGCAGTTTTAAAGTCTGTTTGATAAATTCTGCTGTTTGTTTAATCATTTTTGAGCTCCGATGCTTTGAAATTATGTGGTAAGAGATCTTTAATATGATATGTTTTACGAATGGCTGTTATATCAGCTAGATAAACCAATGTTTCATCATCTGCGAATTCTGCTATTCTTTGCAAACAAGCACCACAAGGATAAACTAATTCATTACCCTCAGATATTATGAGAATCGCTTTTATCTTTTTATCTCCGCCAGCAATCATTGTGGCTATTGCACCTGCTTCGGCACACGTACCACAAGGAAAAGAGAGATTTTCAACATTGCAGGAGGCATATATTTTACCGCTTTCTGCACAGATTGCAGCACCTACTTTATAATTTGAATATGGCGTATAAGCATTTAAACGTACTATTTTTGCCTTCTCCCATAATTGTTTTTTTATCTCCATAACTATCTCCTATTAATTTTTTTATAAAAAAATGCGGATATTATCGTTTCGTTAATTTTTTATAATATACAATAATTAAAAAATTTAGCAAAGCTTATTTTAAAGTTAGGAGAAAATCGTGCTAAAAAAGGTTATTATAGGTATCATTTGTTTTATTTTACTGGTTATTGCTGGCGCCGGCATATATATTTATACACTTGATTGGAATAAGCACAAGGCTTTAGTTGCCACCAGATTAACCCAAATTACAGGGTTACGTTCTGTGATTGATGGTAATTTGAAAGTTGACATCTTCCCGACTCCTAAAATCACAGCGGGACGGGTACAGTTTTTCTCTAATAATGGTGGAAAGACTCCGTTGGTGATTGTAAATCAAATTACAGCCGACTTAGAGCTTGCGCCTCTATTGGATAATAAATTTATTATTCAATCTATGTTATTAGAACAGCCATCTGTAAATATTGTCGTTTCTGAAAACGGGGAACTGAACTGGAAAAATGTTGGACAGAATAGTAATAATCGTTCTGGAAACGTTGAAATGTCTTTTGATAATGTACGTTTGAATAGTGCAACTGTTACTTTTAGCAATTTGAAAACTGAAAAAGAATATGTTATCCCGAATATCTCGGCAACAGTTAGTGCACCATCTATTAAAGGACCATACAAAACAAATGGTAAGTTTATTCATAATAACAGTGAAATCACTTTTAATGGTAACATTTCGCAAAATGACAAAACAACTTTAAGTATGGCTATTGAAAATGCTGTTACAGGTTCTAAACTTTCTATTGAAGGAACGCTTGGTGCGCAAGCTAAAGGAGCTGTTAACTTTGATACTCGTAATTTAACAGATATTATGAATGTTATATTTGGTGAAGGAACACTCAATAATAATTATCAAGAACCATTTTTAGTTTCATTCCAATATGATTATAGTGCAAATACAGCAAAATTTGATAACTTCACAACAAAGTACGGACGTAATATCACCGGAAGTGGTAATGTGCTGCTTAACCTTGGCGAAAGTAAAACCGTTGCAGCAGAATTTAATATGGCTAAATTTGATTTAGATGTATTAGAAACGATTGTGCGTGATTATGCCAAATTTGCGCAAAATGGTGGAACAATTGCTAATACAATAATTTCCCCATATACAATTTCTTTTAAAATGCGTTCTCCAAATGCTCTTTATAAAAATATTGATGCACAAAATTTAAATTTTGGTTTCAGCTTGGCTAATGGAATACTTGATGTAAATAGTTTTGGTATTGTTATGCCGGGAGAAACTGTATTAAGAACTGCTGGTAAGGTTAATCTAAACGGGGCGCCACAATATATCTTTAACCAAACACTCAATAGTGAAGATCTTAAAGTTTTCGCATCTGTATTAGGTGTTGATTTAACGCAAAAAGCTGCTGCTGAAAATAAAAAATCTATCTTCAAACGAGCTTCAGCTGAAATTCAGCTTAAGGGTAATTTAGATGGTTTTGAGATTTATGCTCCGAAAACACTTATTGACTCTACACAGTTAGGTTTTAAAGTACTTTTGGCTGAAATTGATGGGCAAAAAATGCTTAATGCTGATATTGCGGCTTCTAAAATTATTTTTGATAAATATTTACAAGCTTTACCTGATAATATGAAAGACAGCTCTTATAAGGAGAAATTTATCTATCAATTAAAACTTATTCCTTGGAATAATGAGATTACAACTAAGGCTCAGATTTCTATTGAAAATGCTGTATATAATAAAATCCCGATGGAAAATATTGTCTTACAATTTAGCAAAGAGAAAGAACACTTTGATATTACGAATTTCTCTTTTGGACAAATTGCTAATGCACAGCTAAAACTTGCAGCAGATGTTGATAATGTTTTTACGGAACCACAGTTTAAAGAACTTTCTTATAATATTAAAACATCTAACTTTCCTTTATTTAGCTCCACTCTTGGATTAAATAAAAGTGATAAAGGATTGTTTAAGCGTAAGTTGTTTGCTGCTCAAGGAGCTTTTGCTGGAAACTTCAATGATTTTAGCTTAAGTTCTGTGCAAAAATTTGGTGATACAGAATTTTCATTTACTGGTTTAGTTTCTAACCCTGTTAAAGGTTCTGTTGCGGTTAATGGTGATTTAGAATTTAAAACTAATAATTTTACAAATCTTATTAAAGCACTGAATATTAACTACACCCCAGATATTCCTGTCACTACGTTTTCTGCTGCAGGAAAAATTAAAGGAAATACTGATATTTTTGAATATCGTGATATTGAAGCAAGATTAGGAGCCAATAATATTAAGGGACTTATTCAGTTTGACGGAAGCTCTTCTAAAACTAAGCTCAAGGCTGAATTAGACTTTGATAAATTTGATGCAGATCGTTGGTTTAACCTTTCTAAGAAAAAACTATTTACTGCAATTAATTCATCTGCTGACTTTATCACTTTACCAACATTTAGTGGTGAAAAAATTAACTACTCATTGTTAGAAAAAATTGATTTTGATATTAAAGTAAATGCACGTTCTTTGGTTTATGACAATACAGCATACTCAACAACCAAGGCTGATGTTAAACTTAAGAATGGTGTTTTGAATGTTGCTTCTTTTGAGACTGCTGGAAACACTAGTACGATTGCATTTGATTTTATTCTAGATTCTAATAAATCTCCGGTTATTAAAGGTAAGTATTATGTTTCTGGAATTAAGACACCAGCTATGGGAGGTAAACAGTATCAGCTTGCTGCTGGAATGCTCAATGCTAGTGGAACATTCAATTCTGCTGCAGCATCTCCTAAAGACTTTGTCAATAATCTGGTTTCTGCGGGTAATTTCCAACTTTCTAACACTGCAATGAAAGGATGGGATTTGGATATTATTAAATTTGATATTGAACAGCGTAAAAATATCAAGGGATTTGAAGATTTTGTGCGTAACAGCTTAAAATCCGGCAAAAGCACATTTTCCAAGATTAGCGGTAAGTACGAAGTTAACAAAGGTGTTGTTACGGCTGATAAAGTTGTATGGCAATCTCCTGTTGTTGATATGTCGATGAAGCTCTCTCTAAATCTTACTAATAGTTTACTTAACGCTACTTTTGATACTGTGTACCATAATGCTTCTTTCT
Source organism: Acetobacter sp. (assembly GCA_023665325.1). Next base: position 61,646 of record JAMPED010000006.1, on the reverse strand, counting down.
CTGATGTTTTGAGATTTGCATTAGATGGAAAACTTTCTACTCCTGCTATTAAGGTTGATTTATCTGAATCTATCAATAGAATCAGCGAAACTGAAAAGGAAGCAGCTGCGGCTCTTATGTTACAAGAAAGTGCTAAAAATGAACGTATAAAAGTTAAGATTACTAATATACAAAAAAATATTCTTCAATTGCAGGAACTTATTTCTCAAGTTTCTTCACAGGTTGAGGCATTTAAACCAAAATCTAGTGACGAAACTGTGGCAAAAACATACGACACTAATATTCGTGAAATTCAGCAAGCTGAGCAACAGATTAAGTCAATTGAGCCCAAACTGCAAACTATTAGTGACGAAAATGCTTTGTTAGATATTGATGCAAATATCAAAAATAAAATTGCCAAATTGAAACTTATTCCTAAGACTTTGGAAGATAACTATATCGTTGATGGTAAGTATGTATATGATGATACCTTTAACAAGATTGCTTGGCTTTATGATGTTGCTTCAAACAATGCATCTTACTTTAATGGTGTATCTGAAGCATATATTAAACAAATTGCATTACTTAAGAAAGGTGAGAATCCACTTGCTCAGGAAACAGAAGAAAAACTGTTAAAGAGTGTTTCTAAAATTACACAAGATATGGAAAAAATCAATAAATTGCATACCAGAATACGTGATGACTATCTATTTATTGTTGATGCAAGCAATATTGATGTGATGAAGGATAATAATGAGATTATTGAACGTGCTTTACTGACAATGCACACATATTTGAAAAATTTAAATAAAGACATTGTTGACAGCATTGATGGTTTTATCACAGCATTAGAATTACAAACACGTGATTATGATGATTATCTTGTTACTGCACCCGAAACTGTTGCTGATATTGATTTATCAAAGCCTACAACTAGCACTCCTAAGAAAAAAACACTGGAAGTGAAAGTAGAAAAGCTTGAAACTGATGTGGTTACTGAGGGCGATGCAGAAAAAGTTATTGACGATGAGAAACAGGATAAAAACGACACGATTATTGAGTCTGAAAAATTAAAGGATACAATTTCAGAACAACAAGAAGTTGCTGATAAAAAAAAAATTGATTATAAATTAACTCAATTGCAAAATATTAAAAGCAATTTATATGAGTTAATCAATAATTTTAGAGCCGAACAGAAAGAAAAAGAAGATATTAAAGCAGCATCAAACCTTTTTTCTGGTGGGCTGTCTTCTTTATTGTCTACTTCTGAAAACGTATCTGCTGTACAAGATACACCATCAGACGTTATCGTTTCTGAAAAAGTCGAGGCTGACAATGCGCCTCTGGTTATGGCTCTTCCTGAAGAGGAAATAAAAGTTCCTTCTAATGAAGATATTACACTTGCCGATAGTATCAATATTACTCAAAAAACACAAACTGCACTAACCAATATTATAGAAAACATAAAGTCTGAAGAAAAAAATATGCAAACTATTTTGCCTGTTGAAAATGCTCAGACAATTTTAGCTCAAAATCGTATTCTAGAACCGAAAAAGATTGACATTGCCGATTATACTATTTCGGAGTTAGAAACAAAAAAAATACTGAAACGTAATCCTGTTATTGCGCTTGAAATAGGAAAAGAATTAACCTCTTCAAATATAAATGGGATAAACAAATTTAATAAAAAAGCTGGTTTTAAAACTAAAAAAGCTAGATATGATGATGTTATTAAATCTTTTGCTGAAACAAAAGATATCAATCTTCCAATAACTATACAAAACACTATGCAAAATCGAAAAACTACTGAGCCTGAAACATCTCTGCCTATTATATTAACATCTACCTCGTCTATAAATACTCGTCCTCTTAAATCTGATATCACAGTAACAAAAGAGAACATTCTAGCACATCGTACAGCCGATGATGAAAATCTTTCAAAAATCAGCAAACGCTCCCTTAGAGGAAATAAACAAATAATGAAAAAACGCACTCCTACGAGTAAATATCTTTTTGCAGCAAATGATAAAGGCTATTTAGAGCTTAGCGGTGTTAGTAGCAAAAAAAGAGCTTTATATGTTAAATAATTATATTTAGCATTGCTAAAATAAAGATTATCAAATAAACTTCTCCTATTAGATAAATAATAGGAGATTTATTATGTTTTCCAGACCTGAGGTTGCCGTTTTACCTGTGGCAGGACTTTCTACTCGTAATCTTCCAGCAACAAAAGCTATGCATAAGGGTTTTTTATGTTTAAATAATTTACCCATTATTCAATATGCTGTTGATGCTTGCGCGGAAGCTGGTGTTAAAGAAGTTATTTTCATTTATAGTGATGAAACATCTCGTGCAATGTACGAAAATTATTTTTCTGCAAATGTTGAACTTGAGGAACGTTTGTTGCGCCAAGATAAATTGGAACTTTGGGAGGCTCTAAAAAAGACTGTTCCCGCAGGGGTGAAATTTTCTTTTGCGTGTCAGACTGAGCCTAAAGGAAACGGACACGCTGTTTTGTGCGCAAAAGAAATTATCGGCAATCGAGATTTTATGGTGATGTGGGTTGATGACGTTTATGTTTGCAGAGGTAAAGGTATTTTATCCCAGCTTGCTGAAGTCTATGAGAAATTTGGTGGTATTGTTGAGAATATTATTGAATTTCCTAAAGAACAATTATCGCGATATGGCGTTTTAACTGGTGCGCGAAAAGAGGGAAATATTGTTCAGGCTACTGGTGTTATAGAAAAACCAAAAATTGAACAAATAGAATCACCTTACGCCAGTATGGGACCTTATATTTTACCAAATTTAATTTTAGATATTTTACCTGAAGTTAAAAAAGGAAATAATGATGAGATTAACCTGACAGATGCTATAAACCTTGCTGCACGCAAAGGAACCTCTCTTAGAGGTGTTTTAACAGTCGCAGAGCGTTATGACTGTGGAACCAATGAAGAACTTGCTAAATCTAACATTCGTCTCTCTATTCGTGAAAATAAAGTACTTTACGAAGAAGCTGTAAAAACTATTAAACAGCTTGACAGAGAACTTTAAAGTAATTGTTTTTGGTTTAGGTGCAATGTCTTTATGATGGCAAACAGATAGTAAAATTCTGTAAAGATTTTTTCTATACGTTTTTTATTAATTATTGAATGAAAGAAACTACTGCATTCAAAGAGATCTTTATTTGTTTCTATATTGATAATTATCTCTTTATTAAAGAAGCTAAATGTAATATTTGGGAATATTTTTTTTGCTTGTAGCATATATTCAAGCATCACAGTCGTTAAAATATAGCGGGCTTCTATTTGACTATTAGAGTAAACTTCAAATGATTTTTCAAACTCAACCGATTCTAGCCCTACCCTTTGCAATTTGGTGTAATGTGTGAGCTTGTTCAGTACTCCTTTATCTTTGACAACAATAGTCTGACCGGAAAAATTTTTATTCATTTGAGCTCTGAACAATACTCCTTGTCCGTTTTTATTATATATAACGCGCATATTTTTTCCATTATTAACATATCTTCTTTTAAATAACGTGTACTCAGTTATATCAACAAAAATTCCCTCGTATTGCCCTTCAAAGCTATCATCTGTTGTTATTTTATCATATTTTTTTATTATTTTAGAATATGACAAAATATCATCGGGAATTTTCTTTTGATAGCTGTAATTAAAATTACCAAAAAAGCCAGCTAGTAATGGTAATAAATTTTCTTTATTTTGCCGATAATAACTAAGCATCGGATAGCAGCACAGCAAAATCAGTACACAACCGACAGTATCAAGATATAAAGGAACATTATGCACTCCACTTGAGTTTATCATAAATTGGTATAAGCAAAAAAAACACCATATAATGACAGATAGCACCAAAAAACAGAAAGTATGCAGCTTTTTTTTACGTTTTTGCTCAAGCAGCTCTAGCTGAGGTAAAATTTTCTGTTCATAATAGATATCAAATTTTGCTTTCAGTGATTTATATTCTGTATCTTCCACCATTATGGTATTCCTTGAAAATTTTTACTTTGATACCTTATGATAATCTTAATATCTTAAATATTTGCTTAATTCATTTACATCTTGACGGTTTTGCTTTGAGCGGTTAATATTTTTATTTGTTATAATCAGTATGAGGTCAAAATGAAACTTTTAGTACAACGTGTTTTAGAAGCTAGTGTAGAAGTTAATCAGTCTATCACTGGTCAGATAGAAAAAGGGCTTTTAGTTTTTCTTGGTGTCGAAAAAGGAGATACTTGTGCTCAAGCTGATTATTTAGTGCAAAAATTACTTAATCTTCGTATTTTTGAAGATGAAAATGGAAAAATGAATTTATCCATTACTGATATTAAAGGTAGCTTATTAGTAATCTCACAATTTACATTGGCGGCAGATACATCGCACGGTAATCGTCCAGGATTTTCTAATGCAGAAGAGCCATATAAAGCTCAACAAATGTATGAATATTTTAATATGCAATTAAAAAACAAAGGATTTCCACCACAAAATGGTATTTTTCAGGCTGAGATGAAAGTTCGACTTATTAACGATGGTCCAGCTACTTTTTGGCTTAGTCGGTAGCTAATACTTTAAGAGTGAATTTAGTTTTCCCGTCATTGCCTCTAGAGCTCTATCCAGAAGCTTAATGATTAGTTTCTGAGCAATTTCTTGACTATCTTGCTCTTCAGATATGATAATATAGCGGTTTTGCTGTTCACTACCAACAACAATACCGTTAATTTTTTGTAATTCGACCTCTACAGACATACTAAATCGGCTGTGGGTACTATCTATTTTTTCAATTTTGGACTGTAGTAACTTGGGTACAATAAAATAATCAGCTAACTCTTTATTTTCTGTCACCAATACACGCGGTTCGAAAGATAGCTTTTGAGCTATTTTCCTGGTGTAAGCAGAGGTTGATGTATTATTATAAAATTCGATATCTTTTATATATATCAGAGGAATTGTTTCATCTGTTTCATATATTGATTTAGGTAGTATTGTATTTACCTCTTGAGCTATTTTTTTAACGTTTTGAGGAGTATTTCCAGAAATTTTGTTCTCTTTTAAAATTTCATCAGCCTTTTTCGTATCCAGATAACCAGAAAGTTCCAAACATATTTTTTCGTCATCATCACGTATAGTAACAACTGATACATCATTAAGTACTTTATCAGCAAGTCGATATGCTAAAAGTCCATAAAGGTGATCATCTAGTTCATTTGCTTTTTTTTGCATATATGAGGATGATTTAACTGCCACATAGGCTGCTTTGTCATAGGTTTGGTAGCGAATATCTGAGCGAGCTTTTTCCGCAGATATTGGTGTACATACATTTGCTTTAACTGGTAATAAAAAACTGTCTGCTTTGGTTGCGCTAATCAAACTCATTAACCCAACAAAGACAGACAGTTTTATTACTTTTCTTACCATATACAGGTTAATCCTGAACCTGTCTGATAATTTCTACCCACTCATTAACCTTTTGACCATTTTTATCCAACATTGTTAATTTGTATTGTAAAGCTGGCATTGGGTTATTAGGAGCGACATACCAATCTGCTGATGTTTCAAGAACAAAGTCGGCTGCGTTTGCATTATTTACAACATCATAAGTTCTTGAACCATCTATAATTTCCTTAGTTAATCCTCTTAAACGATGACTACCGTACGGTAAATCCGAACTCAACAAACGTGTATCTTTCAGATATACTGTTTTTGTTGTTCCGTTATCATAGATTGCCGAGGTATCTTGTAACATACGATTTGTTGCACGAGTTGCCACAACGTCATATGCCTCAGGTTTATATTTTGCAGCAGCTGCGGCATCTACTTTTGAAGAAGATGAGCGCATTCCAACGACATCAGAACGATAAGGATTTCTTTCTACTGTTACCTCAACCAAATCTTCAGCTTGAGCTTGTGTGGCTGCAGCTGGAGCTTGGTTATATTCTTGATAACTTACCTCTGCAGGAAGAATTTCTTCGTGCGTTGTTACAACTGGTTCGCACACTGGTTTACCGCAAGGTTCTTCTAATGTTGTTGTGGTCGTTATAATTTTTTTAGTTGTTGTTACTTTTGGTTTTGGAGCTGGCATTGGCTGGCAACCACAAGATTGCACACAAGGCATCTGGTAACAAGGCATTGGCTGAACTTCAGCACACGGGCAATCATAAACCGGTGTCGGTGCTGGAATATATACAGGTTCTTGTTTTACAACAACAGGAGCTGCAACAGCAATCGGTTCCATTTCCACAACTGGGGCTGGTTCAGCGTACACAGTTTCGTCAATGGTCACAACATCAACTTCTTCCCACTGATTTTCATCGCACGCACACGCTGCCAATAAACCGCAGGCTACAACACTTAAAACTTTTTTCATAGGGCTTCTCCTAACTAAATTATTTATTGTTTATTATACTTTTAGAGCAAAGCAATTAAAATTTTATTAAGTTTCTGATTTACATTTTATTTTTTTTATGATAGCCGATAAGCATCAACGGAGGCTTTATGATTATCACATTTACCACACTTATATTTGCTTTTTTGTTTTTATTCAAGGGGGTACAAAAAAATACTTTCTTTATTTTTTACGCTGCAACAATGATAACTGCAGCTTTTTACTGTGAAAATTATTTGGGCTGGAAGGTATATTTGTTTGGCAGAACTTCTTTTATGTTATTTCTTTTGTTTCATTTTCCGATTATCAACTTTTTCACTTTTTTAGCATATGGCAAGGATAAACGGGCGGCTAAACAAGGCGACTGGCGTATTCCCGAGATACAATTACACACATTGGAACTGTTAGGTGGAACAGTTGGCGCTCTCGCCGGACAAAAGATTTTTCACCACAAAAATAAAAAGAAAGCATATCTTGCTACTTTTTGGGCTGCAACTTTTATTCAACTTGGTCTTATTTATTTCATCTTAAAATCTTTGGGTCTTTGGAAATAATTACATTACCATTGCTTCAGCGTATAATGCTTGCATTGGTGCCACATTTTGACGCATTACTGCATTAAAAATTGGATATACACGTTCGCATTCCATAATGGACAATTCTATAATTTTGCTGATTTTAGAAGTAAATAACTCTTCTGTATCCTGAAGAATAATAGAATGCTTGAAGATTGGCATTTTTTGCTCGCTCCAATAAGAAAAATGCCCCAACCATAAATTTTCATTAAGCAGCGCCAGCAACTCAAACATTTTACCACGATCTACAGTTGATGTTTCTATATTTAAAAGACAAGAAATGTGAAGGCAACGTAGGTGCTCTTCATAAGCAAAAAAGACTAGCATATTATCCCACTTACCAAGAACCTCTGCAACCAATTCGTTATCTTTGCGACGATCAAACGAGATGTTATCACGGGCAAAAATATTTTCGATGGTATCTATGGGATTATACATATCCTGTTCTATTGCTACATTCATTATCGCTTCACCTTTTGAGCCAAAATTTCTTTCGTTTTATTTTTGCAACAGTTGACTTTTTTACACAATCACATTGTGTAGTTTTCCACTTATTTAAGAAAAAAGTAACTATCCTCATTTTTCAAAACAATGCAAAATCAACACCTTAAAAAAATAAAATAAAAAATCATATTTTTTATGTGGATTATATTTTTTTGTTAAGATAAATTTAAGCTGTTTTATGCAGCAACTTTTGTGGAGAAATTATATGTATTTTGATTTTCCGGATATTTCACCTGTAATCTTCTCAATTGGTTCATTTTCATTGCGCTGGTATGCTATGGCATATTTAGTAGGGATTATTACTGCGTGGGGTTTAATCAAACGCAATATAAAAAAATATAATATAAATATTTCTTCTGAACAATTAGATGACCTTGTCTTTTATACTACTCTCGGCATTATATTAGGCGGTCGACTGGGATATGTTCTTTGCTATGGTGATGGTTATTTTTGGCATAATCCGGCTGAAATATTAGCGGTTTGGCACGGAGGGATGTCTTTTCACGGTGGCATTGCTGGTGTTATTATAGCTTTATATTGTTTTGCTCGCAAATATCATTTTCCATATTTGCAAATTACGGATTTAGTTGCTTTATATGTTCCAATCGGAATTTTTTTAGGCAGGCTGGCAAACTTTGTTAATGGTGAGCTTTGGGGGCGAGTTACAACAGTACCTTGGGCTGTAAAATTTCCGGATGGTGGATATCTACCACGACACCCTTCCCAACTTTATGAGGCAATGACTGAAGGTGTTTTGATGTTTGTTATTTTAAATTTGCTATGGCGTAAAGAATTTATTCGTAAACATACAGGTATTATTTCTGCGATGTTTTTAATTATATATGGTTTATCAAGAATTTCAATGGAATTTTTCCGTGAACCAGATCGGCAACTCGGTTTTATTTATGGAAATATTACAATGGGACAAATTCTCTCTTTACCATTTTTAGTGTTAGGTTTTTACATTTTGCATCGTAGCTTAAACAGAGCTAATATTTAAGCTTTGATTGTAATATTACGTGTAAATTTGCACGCTTTCTGCAAGTTTTCTTCTGCTCTTTCTAATACAGCAAGAGCATCTATGTCGCTTCTTTTTTTCTCACTAACGCACTGAGAAACACTTAGTTGTAAATGATTATTTTCATTAAATACAAAAATAGATTTCACTAGCGACCGTCTAATATCTTCTGCTTTTTCAAAGCTTTCTGGAGCATTAAAATTTAGAAATGCAAGTACTAATGCATCATCTTTATAGTTATAAATTTGCACTTCAGGGTTAACTTTTTTTATTCTATTGATAAACATTTTTTTTAAAAGAATAGTTTTTCGATATCCAAAACGTTTTAATAATCGTTCATAGTCATCGACATACATTAAGGATATGCTGTATTTTAACGGATATTTACGCTCCGCCTCATAGGCATAAGCCCTCAAACCAGCAATATCTAATTCTTCATCTTTAAAACGTACATAATGAAGGTAGCATAGCATTGTAACAAGTTCTACAGCTACTGCGGCAAATAAAAATAAGTTAAATGCGAATAAATTATCAGACCATAATATTCCCATAAAAACCATTAAAGTTGAGAAAAAAGCAGCTGTTCCAAGTATTTTCCCTCTTTTTATGTAATAGGAAAAGAAAATAAACAATGAAATAATAGCCAAGTATAATGCAGGATAGTTCAACATTCCAATATGTTTATAAAAATAATACGAATCGGCATTTAGATTAGGATTTTGTAATTTTTCAATTATGGCTGTTTCCGCAAATAAAAAAACAAAGAACCAGCTCCAATGTTTACTGGTGTTTTTTCGATTAAATAAAAAATATGACATTAACAAATTAGGAAAAATAAGCATACTCCATATATTATATCCTGCCGAAAAAACATAATCTTCGCCATATAAATAACGCTGCGCGCTAATAACAATATAGCTTATATAAATTACTGATACAGCGGTAATTACACTCATAATACGAAAATATATTGCTATCAATAATGCGGAGAGTGTCGCTGTAATAAAAAATGTATGAATATTATTGTATGAGCTTTCTGAAAATTCAGATATTGTAAAAAAGTATATAAAAAAGCCACCAGTCAATAATTCTGGCAAGAGAGTTTTTTTACAAAATAAAAATATTTTCTCCGGTTCAAACCCTAATTTTAACACTATACGCTCCGCAAATTTGCATTATTTATGCATTATAGCGCGCAAAGGTTAAATTTTATTTACACATTTTAAAATTGAACTATCACCATACGAATAAAAACGATATCTTTGATTGATAGCGTGTGTATATGCCTTTTTCATCCGTTCTGTACCAGCTATTGCGCAAATTAGCATAAATAACGTAGATTTAGGCAGATGAAAATTGGTAATAATATAATCAATCACCTTAAATTTATATCCTGGTGTAATAAAAATGGCGGTTTCACCATTAAAAGGATGCAGTATTCCATCTTCATCTGCTGCACTTTCCAGTAAACGAACGGAAGTTGTGCCAACAGCTATAACTCGCCGCCCCTCTTTTTTTGCCTGATTGATAATATCGCAAGCTTGCTGAGTTATTACACCATATTCTGCGTGCATTTTATGATCTTTTGTATCATCGGTTTTGACTGGTAGAAATGTCCCTGCTCCAACGTGTAATGTTAAAAACACCTTGGTTACACCTTTTTCTTCCAATTTCTGCAGCACATTTTCTGTAAAGTGCAAACCAGCTGTGGGCGCTGCTACAGCACCTTCATATTTAGCATAAACTGTTTGATAATTCTCTTTATCATTATATTTATTCCATATTCCCACAGCTGGTTTTTCTCTTTTTATATATGGTGGTAGAGGCATTAAACCGTAAATTTCCAATAATTTCGCTAAATCATTTGCTGAACAGAGAAATTCGAGTAAGACACCATCTTCACCGTGTTTTTCTACTACTTTTGCTTTAAATGATGACTCCTCTATTGAAATTTCCGATGTATAAAACGTTATAATATCATTTGGATGCAATCGCTTTGAATTTTTAACAAAAGCCCACCAGACCAATCCATTTTCAGGATGATATAAGGTAACCTCAACCTCTGCTTCTCCTCTTTTTCCATATAAACGCGCAGGAATAACTTTTGTATTATTAAAAACAAGTACATCTCCCTTTTGTAATATCTCTGGCAAATCATAAAAATGACGATCAGAAATCGTATTTTCTTTTGTTAAATCAAGAAGTTTCGAAGAATCTCGCGGAGTCGCAGGTTCCTTCGCTATCAAATCTTTATCTAGTTCAAAATCAAATAAATCTACGCGCATTATGTCCTCTTTGTTTCTAAATTTGTATTTTCTATACTATAAAGAGTTAAATTCCGCAACTTATTTTTATATTTCGCACCATTTTTGACAATATTTTAAAAAATATTTAAAATCGACAAAATTTCCTATTGAAATTATTGATTACATATTGTATAATGTCTTTAAATTTAGGTACTTATAACGTGTTTTAGGAGAAAACCAGTGAAAAACAATTCGTACAATAGTTCTAGAAAGACTAAAGGAGAAACGAAACTTTCGCTTGCTGACGTTAAGAAATTATCTCAGTCACAATATCGCTTATCTCTTGCTGACGCTTATGAGATTGTTGCTGGTTATAAAGATATTACAGCTCCTTCTCCTGAGTTGGCAAAGGTTATCTATGCTCGTGCAATGCGTATGGTACAAAAAGATGATGCTGAATTTGCAAAAAGCCTGAAAGATTTAGCTCGTTCTGAACAACATACAAGTTTAAAAGATATGATCTCCTTATCTGATGCATACGATATTATCAGTGGAGATAAAAGTGTTGACAAAGATGCTTATTTCCGTGCTTTGAAACTGCTCAAAAAAGAAGATCCTGAATTTTTGAAATATGTCCAAGAATATAAAATGTATTGTACAGAGCTTGAAAAATCTGCAAAGGAACACTCTGTTTTTACTGAAGATATTGTTCAAAATATTGAAACTATCACCTCTCTTTCCAATGATACTACTGTTCAAGATGAAGTATTTAATAACGATGAAATCAGAGAGTTGGTGACAAACACACCTGTAATTGGTGAAGATGGAATTGAGATTACTTCTGAAGAAGTACGCGAATCTGTAATCAATCAAGCAAGAGTTGATTCTACAGCCATTTTGGCTAACACTCCAGATTTTGCTCAGGCGTCAAATGACTTGCAGCGTGAACGTGTTGTTGAAGAGATGAAACGCTCTGTTAAAAAAACTTTCTTTGGCATTCGTCTCAAGGCTGTGCAGAAAGCATTTAGCAACACTATTCAGGCGGTTAAGTCTGGAAGCCATAGCTTCTTTAAAAACAAAGTTTCGAAATTACGTGATGTATTTAATCCAAAGAAAAAAGTGGTTACGTCTGTACAAACATTAGCTGCTGAAGAAAAGAAATCTATGGGTAGAGCAAAAGCATTTCTCAGAAAAGTAGGAACTTATGCTACTCTGTCTCTCGTAGCACTCTCATCCTTAACACAATCTTGTACACCATTTATGAGAAACAATAGTTCACAGAAAGATACTGAACCAAAAGCTACGAAGACTGTTACGCTTGAAAATACAGCTAAGACTTCTGCTGCAATTGTTTCTGATAGCATTCCTAATGACACTATTTCTGTTTTGAACACAACTCCGAAAACAGTGAAACAGGATATTAAAACTAACACATTAAACACTCTAGCTGCTGACAGTGTTAAAGCTAAAGATGTATTAGATATTACAGATTTGTTTGCTGCTGAAACCGCTAAAGCTGATACTATTACAGCAACAAA
>JAMPED010000006.1:49175-49281 GCA_023665325.1 Acetobacter sp. | reverse complement strand
TTACAGATTTGTTTGCTGCTGAAACCGCTAAAGCTGATACTATTACAGCAACAAACGTAAAAGATGATGTTCTTGATGTTACAGATTTGTTTGCTGCTGAAACCGC
>JAMPED010000006.1:46931-49075 GCA_023665325.1 Acetobacter sp. | reverse complement strand
TAAAGCTGATACTATTACAGCAACAAATGTAAAAGACGATGTTCTTGATGTTACAGATTTATTTGCTGCTGAAACCGCTAAAGCTGATACTATTACAGCAACAAATGTAAAAGACGATGTTCTTGATGTTACATCAGAATTCACTGATGCGCAATTAGCTGAATTTTCAGCTGAATTAAGTGACAATGTTAAAATTACACAAAGAGTTGTTGCTGATGCTGACAGCATTCCTACTGGCACTCCATCTGCTTTTTATACAGAAGAACGTGGCGGTATTGATGGTACAGGCTTATCTGCTGACGCAATTCAAAAAGACAAAGTATGGTATGATAAAACCTTTTATGAAGGTGCATATGATGACTTTATTGATTTGCTTAAAGATGAAGAAAATTCTTACTTTTTTGAAAAAGGTAACTTTGCTGAAGGTGTCAACCCTGAAATTTTATTGCACAAACACGCAGCTCAGGCAAAATGGGGAAATGATAAATATGGTGAATTTGCAGTTACTATTACAGCAATGAATCAATTATTAAACGGATGTATAGAACATTTAGATATTGAAAAAGCTGAGGCTTTGAAAAACGTTATGGATAGAGTCAATAAAGACAGCTCAATTGATGGCGTTATCGGTAAAACAAATGTTACAAATTTAGATATTGAATATAATGGTTGTGGTGAAGATATGACCTATACTGCATCATATTCTGATAATCCTGTAAAATCCACCCATCCATCTGGTGTAAAATTTGGACAATATTATATGATGTCTGATACTATTAGAACACCAATAAAATCTGAGCCATACGTTTCTACTGTTTCTTTTGATTATGTAAAACCTGAACCTCTCAAAATTCAGATTACTGAGCATCGTGGAAACTTTGAAACTGGACACGGCTTAACAGATGGTGAAAAGATTAGAGATTTACCTGCTGATACTCAATTTGAAGTTGTAGACAGACAGGTTTCCATATACGCAGCATCCACTCCAACTGTTGATACAGATGCTGTTTTGGTAAGAGGAAATTCAGAAACAGGCAAAGGCTTAACAGACGGTCAAGTTGTTGAAAATATTTCTCAAGACCAAGTAGCTCAAACTCAAGTTAAAGACAAAAAAGTTAAAGCTAAAAAAATGAGTACAAAGTATAGAAAGATGGGGAAAAAAGAGATAAAGAAACATCTTGATGAAGTTCATAAAGAAACTGTTGCTTTGTTAGGAATTACCTCTTCTCATTCTAGATAATCTAGTTTTTTTGCACACCACTGTCCCGTCTGAAATATGACGGGACTTCTTTTTTTAAACGATAACATTTTGTGGATAACTTTCCCCATCTCATACCGCTTATATAAAATTTAGCTTGAAAAATATAGAATTAGTGTTAATTTAACCTCGATTTTAGTTAAAAATGCCGTGCGGGGCTGTCCGCACATCAATTTTTGGAAGGATAATAATATGACTATTCGCGTCGGTATTAACGGATTTGGACGTATCGGTCGTCTGGTATTTCGTGCTGCACAGAAAAGAAATGACATTGAAATCGTTGGCATCAATGATTTAATTGATGTTGAATATATGGCTTATATGTTGAGATATGACACAATGCACGGTCAGTTTGACGGTACGATTGAAGTTAAAGATGGCAAGCTCGTTGTTAACGGCAAAGCAATCCGTGTTACAGCTGAAAAGAATCCGGCTGACTTGAAATGGGGCGAAATTGGAGCTGATTATGTTGTTGAATCAACAGGTTTGTTCCTCACAAAAGAAAAAGCTCAAGGTCATATTGACGCTGGCGCAAAATATGTTGTTATGTCTGCTCCATCTAAAGACGACACTCCAATGTTTGTTTGTGGTGTTAACACAGACTCTTATGTTAAAGGTACACAGTTTGTTTCTAACGCTTCTTGCACAACAAACTGCTTAGCTCCTATCGCTAAAGTTTTGAACGATGCTTTTGGCATTACTGATGGTTTGATGACAACTGTTCACTCTACAACTGCTACACAAAAGACTGTTGACGGCCCGTCTGTTAAAGACTGGAGAGGTGGTCGCGCTGCTGCTGGCAACATTATCCCTTCTTCTACAGGTGCTGCAAAAGCTGTTGGTAAAGTTATTCCTACTTTGAACGGCAAATTGACAGGTATGTCTT
>JAMPED010000006.1:0-46831 GCA_023665325.1 Acetobacter sp. | reverse complement strand
AAAGCTGTTGGTAAAGTTATTCCTACTTTGAACGGCAAATTGACAGGTATGTCTTTCCGTGTTCCTACTTTGGATGTTTCTGTTGTTGACTTGACTGTTAACCTTTCTAAGGCTGCTTCTTATGAAGATATTTGCGCAGCTATGAAGAAAGCTTCTGAAGGCGAATTAAAAGGTATTTTGGGCTACACTGAAGATGATGTTGTTTCTTCTGATTTCTTGGGTGATGCTCGCACATCTATTTTTGATGCCAAGGCTGGTATTCAGTTAACTCCAACTTTTGTTAAAGTTGTTAGCTGGTATGACAATGAATGGGGTTATTCTAACAAAGTATTAGACCTCGTTGCTCATATGGCAAAAGTTAACGGATAATATTTAAACTTCCCCGTTGTATTATTAACGCAAGGTTTTGCTTTGCGGAGATATATATGGCGGGGATTGTTTTATTTAAGGAAGATAATAGATGACAGAATATAAAACAATTAAAGATTTGGGCGATTTGAATGGCAAAGTTGTTATGCTTCGTGCAGACTTAAACGTTCCGATGGATGAAAACTTTAACGTTACAAATACGGCACGTATTGACCGCACTGTTCCAACAATCAAAACATTGATGGATAAAGGCGCTAAAGTTGTGGTGATTTCTCACTTTGGTCGTCCTGAAGGCAAAGGCGATATGAAGAACTCTCTTTCTCATATTGTGAAAGACTTGGAAAAAGCTTTGGGAAAACACGTTGTATTTGTTGATGATTGCATTGGCGAAAAAGTTGAAGAAGCTGTTAAAAATATGAAAGCTGATGAAGTTTTATTGTTAGAAAATCTTCGTTTTTACAATGAAGAGAAAAAAGGCGATGAAAACTTTGCGAAAGAATTAGTTAAACCGGCTGATGTTTATGTCTCTGACGCTTTCTCTACAGCTCATCGTGCTCACGCCTCTATGGTTGCTGCCGCTAAATTGCTCCCATCTGCAATGGGATTGTTAATGGAAGAAGAAGTTAATGCGCTTTCTACTGGTTTGAATAATCCGGTTCGTCCGTTAATCGCTATTGTTGGTGGTTCTAAGGTTTCTACAAAATTAGATCTTTTGAACAATTTGGTTAAGAAAGTTGATAAATTGGTTATTTCAGGCGGTATGGCTCATACCTTTATGAAAGCTAGTGGTATTGATACTATTAACGAAGCAAATTCTTTGGTTCAGATGGATATGTTGGACACAGCAAAAGAAATTATGGCAACAGCCAAAGCCAATAACTGTGAAATCGTATTGCCTGTTGATGTAGTTGTTTCCAAAGAATTTAAGCCTATGGCAGAGCATAAGACTGTTGCACTCGCTGATATTCCTGCAGAAGGATGGAGTTTGCTCGATGTTGGCGAAAAGACAATTGCTGTTATTAACGCTAAACTTGACGAATGCAAGACTTTAGTTTGGAATGGTCCTCTCGGTGTATTTGAGATGAAACCTTTTGACAATGCAACAAATAAAGTTGCACAGCACGCCGCAGAATTAACCCAAGCAGGAAAATTAACATCTGTTGCGGGTGGTGGTGATACTGTTTCTGCTTTGGAGAACGCTGGCGTTGCTAACAAATTTACATACATCTCCACCGCTGGTGGCGCATTCCTTGAATGGATGGAAGGCAAAGAGCTTCCAGGTGTAGCTGTAATGAAGAAATAAGCATAATTTATGCTTAAAGCTATTTTCAAGAGGGCTTTTTGCCCTCTTTTTTGTACGATTTATGTTGACTGAAAGGGGAAATTGTGGTATATTTTAAATAGATAAAAAATATTATTATTTTAAAAGGGCCACGTAATAAACTAACATTGTTAGTCCGTGGCAGTATAGATATGAAAAGCCACATAAAACTTTATGACTGGGTATGCAATAATTGTTATTGTGCTCTGTGCGGGGAAAAACTCTCTATGAAAAGTGAGCTTATACCAACGCCTTGTTCCTGTAAAAAAGCTCTGGAAGCCAAAGCTCATAATGAGCAAATAACAAAAGAGTTGGAAGCATTAGCAAATCAGGCCAATACCATAGCAGACAAACCAAGTTTCAGCCTCGCTGAACTTTTATCTGTTGTCTCTGAATGTGTTATCTGTCAAGTGGAGCCAATTTTCACAGAAGATAAAGTCTGTGAGAAAATAAAAGGCTCAGGCTCTGCAAAGGAGAGAGTTCTTAACAGTGTAACTCCAGAACAAGCACAAAATCTTTGTGCAGCAGCGGAGGAGTTGATTACCTTTCTCCAAGAAAAGCATCTGGCTTGGGAGGCCGATATCTCAGCAGAGCTTTCGAGCTTAGCTGAGAAGTACAATCTCCCGTTAGAGTTTACATTCTAAATTAACCCTCTCCTACTTAGGAGAGGGTTTTTCTTGTTTTTACAGATTTTTTTTGTTATACTACATTAAAAGGATGAAAACAAGGAGAGTATTATGGATTATAAGCCAACGGTATATGAAAAAATTGTTCAAGATTATCTATCCCATAATTTAAAAGATTTTAAGCAATATTCTTCCGAATGGATAATGCGGGGGTATACTCAAGATGATTTTAACCAATATCTTGACGATATTAAATATGCTGTTGAACTAACGGAACAACCAGACTTTAATGTGGTGCGAGCTGCGAATATTGCAAAACAATATGTTAAAAATAGAAAAGATATTGTAACATTTTCACTCACCGATGACGAAAAGCAGATTGTACTTGAAGCTGAAGATTTGGGACGAATTAAAAATGGTGAAAATATTACTTATGCGGGATATAATCGTGAAATTAGAGGAATTGACTATTTAGATATTCCTAAAGAGGTTGATGCGTTTGTGATATTTTCTGGTCATCCTGGGTCTGGCGCTGCCGCTGTTGAGGCTTGGTATAATGATTTTAAAAAGAATAAAACGCCAAAGAAACTTATCTTTTTGGGATTATATGATAATCAGGGAAATACAAATTTCAGCAATGAGCATTTGCAATTTAATGTTAAATCTGAAGTAGAGATGTATGTGCGCTTTTTTAAGGCGTGCGGTGTGCATAAAAAATTTGTTAAAGAATGTTTGGTTACGCCAAAAGATATTTCCACGGCGGATAATATTGAACTATTAGCTGAAATTCGTAATAAATTTTTTGATAAAAATAAAGATGTTAATTTTGCTATGTTTGGCTACCCTGCTTATCAAAAACGAATTGCGTCCGAATTTGCTTTTGGCTTTCAGCAGCTAGAAAATGATGGAAAAGTTGCCGGTACTAACTTTTTTATCCCTGATGTTCCGGTATCTCAAAAAGAAAAAGACAGATATTTATCTTATGATAACTTAGATGGAATCGCACAGGACATTATTATCGGAAATTGTTTAGCGCACCCTTATCGTGTTTATGCGGGTGGACGTTTTGACTCAATGCTTGGTAAATATCCTGAAAAATTCAAGCCTCTTCTCCCTGTGTCTATGGTTTATTCATACCCTAATGTTGCCAATGAACTTGCCGGAACAGATATAAAGCAAGCTGCCGTTATGAAGATTTTACGTGCTATGCAACATCAAGTTAAAGGTTGGGAAGAACCAAGAAAAGTCGATAACACCATAAAAAAATGTGCTTGCCTTTTGAGAAAAAAACTTATTGCCAATGGTCTTATTACAAACGATATTGCATCCCAACGCGGAAAAGGCAAACTTCGCAAATTTGTAAAGCATTTTACATCTTCAGAACATCATTGCGGTCGATAATTATCTCTTATGCGTGTTACTGTATTTTACATCCGCTTTTAATGGTAATATATATCAACATTTGTTATCTCTATCATTGCAAAATATTTAATTCTTTGATATAGGCTTTATATATATAATTATTACAAAGGAGATATACGTATGGGGAAGAAGGCTATCATTATCGGTGCGGGACCTGCTGGGTTGACTGCTGCATATGAACTGTTAACACGCTCTGATATTACACCTATTATCTTAGAAGAGAATGACTTTGTGGGTGGAATTAGCGCTACGCTTGATTATAAAAATAACAAAATTGATATGGGAGGACATCGCTTTTTCTCTAAATCTGAGCGAGTGATGAACTGGTGGCTGGATATTTTGCCACTGCAGGGAAAGCCCTCTAAAGATGACATTATTTTAGAGAGAGAAGTTGAACTCTCTGACAAAAAAGATGCGCCAAATCCCGAAAAAACTGATAAAGTGATGTTAAAAAGGAATCGCCTTTCTCGTATTTATTACCTTAAAACTTTTTTCAGCTATCCAGTTAGTCTTAATATGGAAACGATTAAAGGGCTTGGGCTTTGGAGAATGTTTAAAATCGGCTGTTCTTATATGAAAGCCCTTGCATTCCCAATTAAGGATGAGAAATCTTTACAAGACTTTATGATTAACCGTTTTGGTAAAGAGCTTTATTTAACTTTTTTTAAGGACTATACAGAAAAACTTTGGGGAATCGATTGTGATAAAATTTCTGCAGAATGGGGAGCACAACGAATTAAAGGAATTTCCATCTTAAAGGTCTTAAAACAGATGGCTCAAAACTTAACCGGTAAAAAAGGTGGTGCGGTTGAGACAAGCTTTATTGAGAGTTTCTTTTACCCAAAATTTGGCCCTGGACATTTGTGGCAAAGTGTTGCTGAAGAAATTCAAAAAAAAGGTGGGCAAATTATTTTCGGACAGAAAGTTACTAATATTGTCAGAAAGGATTTTAAAGTTTCCTCGGTTGAAACTATTGATAAAAATGGCAACAAGACTGTGTACGAGGGAGATATTTTCATTTCAACAATGCCTGTAAAAGACCTTATCGAATCGATGAATAATGTTCCGAGAGATATTCATCAAATCGCAAAAGGTTTAATGTATCGTGACTTTAGAGTTGTTGGGGTTTTACTTGATAAGCTTAAGCTAAAAAATACAACAGCGATTAAAACAATTAACAATATTGTTCCTGATACGTGGATTTATGTACAGGAACGTGAAGTTAAGCTAGGACGTATTCAGGTATTTAATAACTGGAGTCCATATTTAGTGAATGATTTTCAAAACACAGTATGGATTGGTTTGGAGTATTTCTGCAATGAGCAGGATAAAATCTGGACAGATGATGAGAAAACGTTTATTGACTTTGCCATTAACGAAGCTGATAAGATTGGAATTTTTGATAAAAAAGATGTGTTAGATGCTTATACACATCGCGTCAAAAAAGCTTATCCGGCGTATTTTGGTTCTTATGATAAATTTGATGAAATTAAGCGCTTTACTAACAAGTTTTCTAACCTTTATCTGGTGGGGAGAAATGGTATGCACCGTTATAACAATATGGATCACTCTACTTTAGCTGCGATGCGAGCTGTTGATTATATTTTAGGAGAGTGTAAAGATAAGGAAGAAATTTGGTCAGTCAATACCGAATCGGATTATCACGAAGAAAAACAGGCTTAAAATTATGCGTAAATTCATAGAGCAGCAACTATTTGAATTTGACAATGCGGCGCTTATTAGAGTTTTGAAAATTCTTTGTGGGGCTGCTCTTTTGGTTATTTTATATGCATTTGTTTTTTCAGGTTTTCAAATTGTTGATGAATTTGAGCATCTGCACGCTGCGTGGCTAATAAGTGTTGGCAAAGTTCCTTATTTGGATTTTTTTGAACATCACAATCCACTATTATGGTATTTGAGTGCCCCTGTTGTCAGTATCTTTTATGATAATGTCAGCATATTTTATGTTATGCGCGGGATGAGTTTTATCTGTTCTTGCCTCACGGTTTGGTATATATACCGAATCGCTTTATTTTTTGAAAACAAAGCTGGTGCGTGGTTTGCTGTTGCATTTACATTGTGTAACATTATTACTGTTTATAATTTTTCACAATTCCGCCCTGATAATTATATGAATTTATTTTTTATTGTTGGGATTTATTATTGGTTTTGCTATTTACGGACTTTGCAAACGCGACTTCTTGTTTATTCTTTTTTGAGTTTTACTTTTTCTGCATTATTTTTACAAAAAATCTCTCTTTTGCTTATTTTTGTTGAAGTAATTATGCTGTTTTTGATTTTCAAAAGAAAAATGCAACTAAAATCTGCAACATTAGCAGCTTTGCCTGCTGTTGGACTTATGTTTTTATTTATGGGATTTTTATATTTCCAAGGTGGACTCTTAGAATATATTGAATTAAACATCCACTTCAACCAAGCAATGGTTGCATATTTTGAACGTGGTGCTTTTTGGTATAAAAACCTATTTTTAAGTATTTATGGTATAGCACTTATTGTTTCTTTCTATTTAGTTCGAAAAGAAAATAGATACTTCAAAATTTTGGCTATACTTTATTGGGCGGAGTTTATTATGCGTGGTTTTTATTTTGCTCCGCATCCTAATTATTATACCTTATTGACAATGCTTGCAGCACTTATATTATCAGGACTAAACAAAATTATAATGCCTCAGCACAAAGTTCTTTGCCTTATGATGCTTATCGGATTGTTTTTATATCTAGGCAATATTTTCAACCAAGTAGATAGAACATCAGCAAGACATAACAGCTATACCTATTACAAAATGGTAGATTATATTCATCAAAATTCTGAACCAACAGATTTACTAATGAATGGGTATGATAAAAATTTTAATGTTTACCGTTATGATGTTAGTTATTACTGGTTTGGGTTGGATATGCTTCTACCAGTAATGGAAAAAGAATATGGTATCGAAAATAAAATTGATATCAATCAGCTTATCCTTCAGTTTCGCCCGAAGTTTATTTACACCAGAGATTATGTTGATTTACGTGCTTTACGAACTTATGGTGAACGTAAATATTCCCAAAAATTCATCCCTGAAATCATCAACGCATTGTATGCCCCTACCCCTTTTGAAAGTTTGGTGGTTTTAAAATAATTTATGCTTTTTTAAGTTTTTGATGCTATTCTTAATATGTTGATAATTTAGGAATTTTATTGATGTTTAAATCGTTTCAAATTGCTTTAATTGGCTTATTTATGTTTATGCAGTCTGTCTTGGCTGATACTGTTGCGGTGAACAGTACTGATGCGCGTATGTGGGCAAATAGTAAAGGACAAGAATTATTGCAGGTATTATCTGAAGCGGATCCAATTATCAAATATTCAAAACTTGATAAAATGATGACAGAATATGTTAATTTGGATTATGTTTCAAAATTTGTTATTGGAAAGTATGCCCGCATTATGACCAATGAGCAAAAAGAACGCTATCAGCATCTTTTTCAACGTTATATTTTAAGTGTTTACAAACAATTTAATTTAAATATTAACGCTAGTGATATCAAATTTTCTATAGATACAGTAACTGAGCATCCGCGCTTTACAACTGTACAATGCACTATTGATGCGAGTAATATTCTCAAAAATATTCAAATTGAAAAAATTCCAGTAAAATTTAAGCTCATTCGTGGAACCGGAAATGCTATTCAGGCGGTTGATGTTGAAATTTCAGAAGTTAGTATGGTTATTGAATATCGCAAACGTTTTTACCAGATGATTAAGGAAGAAGAGGAAGATATTAACTGGTTTTTAGATAGATTTGATGATAAAGTTCGTGCTAACGAAAAAGCCTTTCAACAAAGAGCTGAAATTTAGTTTTGGCTATAAATTTTAAGATTGCTAAAAAACATAAAAATGCGTTGTATTTTTTTTTCATTATGATAAATTATGCGTAACTTTTAGAAACGATAATTTGTAATGTAAGGATATTAACGATGGTTGCAAATGCCAGATATAATGGAAAAGACAGTTTTGATGAATGGAAAAAAGACTGGGAAATTGAAGAACGCTATAACTTCAAAAAGATTGAAGATAAGTGGCAGAAGATTTGGGAAGATGAAAAAGCTTATAAAGTAGAAATTGACCCTGAGAAAGAAAAATTTTATGCATTGGTTGAATTTCCATACCCGTCTGGTGCTGGTTTGCACGTGGGGCATCCTCGTTCTTATACAGCTTTGGATGTGATTGTGCGTAAAAAGCGTATGGAGGGTTTTAATGTTCTTTATCCAATGGGGTTTGATGCATTTGGACTACCTGCTGAAAATTATGCAGTTAAAACTGGTATTCACCCAGCTGTTTCTACGAAGGCAAATATTGAGAATTTCACTCGTCAGCTAAAATCTATCGGTTTATCTTTTGATTGGGATAGATGTTTTAATACCTGTGATCCAGAATATTATAAATGGACGCAGTGGATGTTCTTAAAGTTTTTTGAAAAAGGATTAGCCTATAAGGCAAAAACAGCAATTAACTGGTGTCCTTCTTGTAAAGTTGGGTTAGCAAACGAAGAAGTTGTTAACGGACATTGCGAGCGGTGTGGTGCAGAAGTTGTTCGTAAAGACAAAGAACAATGGATGATTGCTATTACCAAATATGCTGACAGACTCATTGATGATTTAAAAGATGTTGATTTTATCGACAGAGTAAAATCTCAGCAAACTAATTGGATTGGTCGTTCGGAAGGTGCTGAACTTGATTTTGAAATTACGGATAATAATGGTGTTTCCTTAGAGAAAAAACTGACAGTATTTACAACTCGTCCTGATACTGCTTTTGGCGTTACTTATATGGTAACAGCCCCTGAGCACGTGTATATTTCAGAGTTGAAAGAGAAATTTGAAAACTGGGAAGAAATACGAGCTTATGTAACAGAAACTGCGAAAAAATCTGACTTACAGAGGACTGCTAATGATTCGAAGACTGGTGTAGAATTAAAAGGAATTAAAGCAAGAAATCCGTTTAATGGTAAGCTTATTCCGATTTTCATTTCTGATTATGTTTTGACTGGTTATGGTACTGGTGCAATTATGGCGGTGCCAGCACACGATCAACGTGATTATGATTTTGCTAAAGTGTTTGATTTGCCAATTATTCCGGTTTTAGATGGTGGTGACATTTCTCAGAAAGCATTTGAAGAAGATGGACTTCATATTAACTCTGACTTTTTGAATGGCTTGGGTAAAGAAGATGGCATCAAGGCTGCTGTTGAATATGCAAAAGCTCATAACTTTGGCGATGCTAAAATTAACTTCAAACTTCGTGACTGGGTATTTTCGCGTCAAAGATATTGGGGAGAGCCTATTCCTATGGTTTACTGTGAACATTGCGGTTGGCAACCAATACCTGAGAGCGAATTACCTTTGACACTTCCTGAAATTTCAGACTTTTTGCCGAATGATGAAGGGGATTCACCTTTAGCAAAAGCTACTGATTGGGTTAACACAACTTGCCCGAAATGTGGTGGTAAAGCTCGTCGCGAAACTGATGTTATGCCAAATTGGGCTGGATCTTCTTGGTATTTCTTAAGATATTGTGATCCGCATAATGACAAAGAATTTGCGTCTAAGGAAGCTCTTGAATATTGGATGAATGTAGACTGGTATAACGGGGGAATGGAACACACAACATTACACTTATTATATTCTCGTTTCTGGCATAAATTTTTATATGATTGTGGGTATGTTCCTACACCTGAGCCCTATAATAAGCGTACTTCTCACGGAATGATTTTGGCGGAAAATGGGGAAAAAATGTCAAAATCTCGAGGAAATGTTATCAACCCTGATGAGGTAATTGATACATATGGTGCAGATGCTTTCAGAATGTATGAGATGTTCATTGGACCATTTGACCAAGTTGCAATGTGGTCTGATGAAAGCTTAAATGGAGTATATCGTTTTGTAAATAAAATCTTTGCGTTATTTAATAAAATAACTGCTGTTGCTCCAACAGGTAAAGATTTACAGGTAATGCACAAATGCATTTTAGAGGTTAGTGAAAGAATCGACCAGATGAAATTTAATACTGCTGTTTCGTCTTTGATGACTTATGTTAACTATCTTGCTAGCAGACCTGAAATTCCTGAAGAATTATATGCTACATTATTAAAGCTTATTGCGCCTTTTGCCCCACACTTGGCCGATGAGATGTGGGCTCGTATGAATAAAACATCGCTTATAGCTAACGAAGGATGGCCGAAGGGAAATCCTGAATTAGCTAAAGATAACACTGTCACCATTGCCGTTCAAATTAACGGTAAAATGCGTGGAACAATTGAAGCTGAACGCGATATGGATAAAGAAAAAGTTATTGAATTAGCTAAGTCTTTAGATAATGTTGCAAAGCAGTTGGCTGATGTTGAACCAAAGAAAATAATTGTTGTACCTAATAGGATTATAAATATTGTTTTATAGTAAGAAAAATATAGCTGTTATAGCGTTAGTCTTTTTGTTTGCCGGATGTGGATTTGAGCCACTTTATGTGGAAAAAAAGACATCTAGTGAATGGTATTATGACAATGAGTTTGACACTGGAATTATTGAAGAAATGGCTAGTGTAAAGGTAGAGCTTATTCAAGATCGTATCGGGCAGTTAATACGTAATGATTTATTGGATAAGCTTTCTCCCAAAGGGCAACCCAAACATCCTAAATATTACCTCAAGGTAACAGGGATTAAAAAGCAAGAAATTGATCAAGCTTTACGTAATGATATTACTGCAACGCGTAAAAAAGTTATTTATCGTGTTACGTATGTTCTAAAAAATCAGGAACATTATGAACTTATTAGCGGTAATAGTGTAGCTTATTTGGGATATGATATTTTACGTGACCCCTACTCTACCACATTTGCACAGAAAAAGCTTGAGAAAAATGCGGCGAAGATTATTGCTAATGATATTTCTCTACGTTTAGGAGCATATTTCCATTCTCTGCAAACTAAGAGAGGCAATCCGGATGAATATTAAACCGGAACAAGTTGAGGGATTAGTTAAATCATTAAATCCGGCATTGCGTGGTGTCGTCATTTATGGCAGTAACGAAGGAATGATTGCGACACTTTCTCAGCAATTCATTAAAGCTGTATCGCCTGATGTTTATGATGCATTTCACGTAAGTTATTTAGAAATGGCAGATGTGAGTAATGACATTGGAGCATTGTATGCAGAATTTAATGCACAATCTTTAATGGGTGGGCGTAGAGTTGTTGTTATTAAAGAAGCAACGAATTTGTTAACAAAACCATTGCGAGAATTATTGGCTTCAAGTCATTCTGACACTTTACTAGTTATAACTTCATCTTCTCTTAAAACTAAAGATTCCTTAGCTATTATGGCGAAAGATGAAACGGATTTTTATGGTATTGGCTGCTATGATGACAGAGATGAAGATATTACAGCATTTGCTTCAAAATTTATGGCTAAGAATGGTATAAATATTGATAACAACGCTTTTCAACTTTTATGCTCTCGTTTATCTAATGACCGCAAAATTAGCGCTAATGAGTTAGATAAGCTTGTAACTTATATGGGAGACAATAAAAATATTGGTATTACGGATGTTCTAACAGTTATCAGTGATACTTCAGCATCTTCTCAAGAAGATTTGTGCTATTTTGTGGCACAAGGACTAACTGATAAAGCTTTAGCCTCATATAATCGTCTTATTTTTGAAGGAGAGAATCCGGTTTCTATTATCCGCACAGTGAGTTATCATTTTATAAAACTTTTGGATTGTGCTATCAAAATGGAAAAAGGTGAAACAGCTGATAAAGTAGTCTTTGGAATACGTCCTCCTTTAATGTTCTTTCGTAAAAATGCTTTTTTAAATCAATTACGTATATGGAATAAAGCGCGAATTATGAGTGCTTTGACACTTTTTTATCAGACTGAAAGGGAGTGCAAAACGACTGATTTTCCAGCCGAACAAGCTGTTAGTTTTACGTTAATACGCATTGCAAATGGAGTTAAAAGATTTAGATAATGGTCAAGATATTTAATAAGCCTGTTTCCGATAATGCTTTTGGAAGTGATACTCAAAAGATGCTTTTTCGAATCTATATTAAAGCACATCCAGAGGAGTGCCCAAACATTTTAAGAGTTATTAAAGCACGTTTAACATTGAAAGATAATGATAGTGCTTATGCTGGTGACTTGTGCACAATTTTAGAATATATTTTGCAACAAACAGATGAATATTGTTCTGAGATATTAGAAATTTTACAAATTATTTATGCTAAATATCAACGAACACCTTTAACTTTGCTTATAAACATTGCGCATAATGATAATACCTATGCTCCGCAAGCTTTTGAACTGTTGATACAATGGCTAAAAGTTAATTGCTGGAGCGCGGGAAAGCTTGTTAATCTGTATCAACTTCTTTCAAAAATGTTAGAACATCATCCTGAATTTTTTGAAGATATTTTCAGAGTAGCTAGTTATGCTATTCTACGGCTTGAAAATGACTCTTATTGTAAGATTGAAGCAGAAAAACTTTTTAATGATTTAACACTTCAGCATCCTGAGTTATCTGAAAAAATTAAAAATCTTCTTTCAATTGACTAATTATTAAAATATCCATAAAAATAAAACCGCTTTTCAGCGGTTTTATTTTCTTTATACTAAGCACTTTTTTTATGACGCTTACGAACGTATGTTGGAGCTTTTCCATCATTGATAACTGATGCATCAACAATAATTTCTGTAACATCTTTTTTATCTGGAATATCATACATCAATTCTAAAAGATTTTCTTCCATTATTGCACGTAAACCTCGAGCACCTGTTTTACGCTCAATTGCCTTTTTAGCAATTGCGGTCAGTGCGTCATCTGTTATTGTTAACTCGACCTCTTCCATATCAAACAATGTTTTGTATTGTTTAATAATAGCATTTTTGGGTTCGGTTAAAACTTTAATCAATGCCTTCTCATTTAAATCATCAAGTGTTGCGATAACTGGTAAGCGACCAACAAATTCTGGAATAAGCCCATATTTCAATAAATCTTCAGGCTGAACTTCTTTATAGATTTCACCGAGGCTTTTTTCTTCCGCATCTTTAATTTGCGCCCCAAAGCCAATGGATGTTTCTTGACCGCGTCGTCCAATTATTTTTTCAAGCCCTGCAAAAGCACCACCGCATATAAACAAAATATTAGTTGTATCTACGTGCAAGAATTCTTGTTGAGGATGCTTTCTGCCTCCTTGTGGCGGAATATTTGCAACTGTGCCTTCAATTATTTTCAGTAACGCTTGCTGCACCCCTTCACCAGACACATCACGCGTGATAGATGGACCATCTGTTTTACGCGTAATTTTATCAATTTCATCAATATAGACAATTCCACGCTCTGCTTTTTCAATATCATAATTTGCTGCTTGCACTAACTTTAGAACAATATTTTCAACATCTTCACCAACATACCCAGCCTCTGTTAAGGTAGTTGCATCAGCAATTGCAAATGGGACATCGAGCACTTTGGCTAATGTTTGTGCAAGTAGGGTTTTACCGGAACCTGTTGAACCAATCAATATTACGTTTGATTTAGAAATTTCAACATCTGGATTATTACGCTTATTATTCAAACGTTTATAGTGATTATAAACTGCAACAGATAATACCTTTTTTGCGTATTCTTGTCCGATTACATATTGATCCAAAAATTCCTTAATTTTAGATGGAGTTGGCAAATGTTCGTGGACTGCTCCTTCTTCAGATTTATGTTCCTCTTTGACCTCCTGAGAAACAATATTTATGCAAACATCGATGCATTCATCACAAATATACACACCTCGTCCTGCAATAAGCTTTTTAACTTCGTTTTGGCTCTTACCGCAGAATGAACAATGTAAAACTTTTTCTTCCGTATCACTCATAATTTTATCCTATTTTATAACTTCTAAACGATTTTTAACGATATGGTCGATTAACCCAAATTCTTTTGCTTCTTCTGGATTCATAAAATTGTCCCTATCCATTGCTTTTTCAATTACGGATAGTTTATTTCCTGTATTGTCTGCATAAATTTTATTCAAACGTTTTCTTAATTCTAAAATTTCCCGTGCTTGAATTTCAATATCAGATGCCATTCCGCGTGCACCACCTGATGGTTGGTGAATCATAATGCGGGAATTGGGCAATGAATATCTTTTCCCTTTAGTACCTCCTGCGAGCAAAAATGACCCCATTGAGCAAGCCTGTCCAATACACAATGTTGCAACATCACAAGAAATATACTTCATTGTATCATACATTGCCAAACCGGAAGTTACGACACCACCTGGAGAATTGATATATAAGAAAATATCTTTTTTAGGATTTTCAGATTCCAAAAACAAGAGTTGTGCACAAACCAATGATGATACCTCATCGTTTACTTCTCCGGTTAAGAAAATAATACGCTCTTTTAGTAAGCGTGAAAAAATATCAAAAGAACGCTCTCCCCTTGATGTTTGCTCTATTACCATCGGGACAAGGGTGTTATCATAAACTTCCAATGCACTTTTATTCATTTGTGTTAAATCCTTAAATTTAAATTATTTTACTTTTGTCATAATATAAATATTTCTTCAACAAATAGTAAACAAAACCAAAAAATTTATCTTTTTTGCAAAATCATTTTTTATCCATATTTTTTTTGTTATTTCCTACATAAGATAAGCTAAAGCGATTTATTGTAATACCAAACGGATTTATCAAGCCTAAATTTTTATCCTCATATTTTGCGGAATTAAAATTCATTCGTAATGTAGCAATCCAGCGACTTATTAAAGGTTCGGGTTGATTTGGAATTATATCGATTGTTTCAAATCTTACCTGCCAAAAATCAAATGACACTGGATAAATTCGTTTTATTTTAACTTGTCTTCGTATATTTCTTTTTTGCAGTGTTTCAAAATATGGTAATTCATTTTGAGCAAATTCTGTATACACCTCATCTGCAGAGGCTAAATATACAAAATTATTTTCGCCTAAACGTGTTTTTAACTCATCAAAATCTTCACCTATTGTATAGCGTAAAATTATATATTTAGCCATAAGGCTTTCTGTGACCAAATCTCCTGCATATTCAACTGTTTCATAAGGTTGCATTGTTGTAACTTGGTATAAATTATAATCTATTTGCAATGGCATCACTCTTACTTTTTGCTGAGGAATGAGAATCGTCAAAGTTCCTGCAAGTATCATATTTAAGCATAGGCTGATTGCTGAAACGACAACAAAAAAACGCGAAGTCCATAAAAAGCGGCGCTCAGGAAAAGCACGAACATCCACCTTTTCAGGATAATATCCCAGTTCGTCTTTTTGAGCTTTTTCTTTATATTTGAATAGTGTATAAAATAAATCAAACATCTTTCCACCGCCATCTTAAATTTCCAATTATTTCTATTTTACATTAAAGTTGTATAAAATCAAATAAAATACTACCAATTAAAAAATATTTAGTGTAAATGTTTACTTGAACAATAATGTTTGAGGGAAAACTAATGAAAAAACTTGTTTGTTTTATGGGAGCTTTTGCAGGAATATTAACCGCTTGCTCTACAACTACGACACCACCGGAAATAGAAGAAGCTCCGGTTTTATCTGCGTACTATTCTGATTGGGACAGAGCTGTTAGAGCTGATGTTGATATGCAGAATATGTATATTGGTACGCCAACTCAGATTACTAAGCCTGTTGATATGTATATGGCTATGGCTTTAGCTTTGAAATATAATTACACAAGAAGACTTGCAAGCTACAAAGAAAATCTGGCAATGAGTAATATCTCAACTGCTGCATTACCTTCTATGGCAGAAAATTTGGGCTACGAAAATGCTAGCCATTCCGCTGCTATTCCATCTGATTTGAAAATTTCTTGGAATTTGTTGGATTTGTCTGCTCTTCACTATCAAAACGGTGTTTCTACTCCAGAGATAGCCGCTCAGGAACAAACACGTAAAGTTGTTAACAACATTATGTTAGAAACACGTTCTTTATATTGGAAAGCTTTGGCTGCACAAAGACTCTTGCCTGTTATTGATGATATGAGTGAATATTTGGTTCGGGTTGTGGATGAAATAAACTCTCGTACTATTGAAATGTCCAAAGCAGGAAAAGTACCCTCGACGAATCTGCTTATGAAGAAAAGAAGTTACTTAGAAAATATTAAGCAATTGACTGAACTCAAAAAGAAATTTGACACAGCTCAAACAGAGTTTGTTGGTTTGCTTGGATTATATCCATCTACAGAGATTAAATTAGCTGGTGCTGAATATGGAAATTTCCCAGTTCCATCACTTCGTGCTAAAATTCAGCAGTTAGAGTGGCTTGCCCTAACGAATCGCCCTGAATTAAGAATTTCTGATTTAGGAACATCCAAAGATGAATTAGAACTTGTTATTAAAGAATTTGATGATGTTGATAATAGCGATTATCGTCAGGATCCAAATTATTATAATAGAAAGTGGGCTAAGAATTCGAATGATTTGTCGATGACGGTATTTGAAGAAGTTGCAGTCAATAATGAATTGACATACAACTCATTGGCTCGGCAAAGAATGGCTCATATTGTACTGAACCAAGTTTATCTCTCTTGGGCGATGTATCAAGCTGCTGTTGAAGATTACTATCTGAATATGGGCGTTGCAGCAACATCTGAAGATATTGCTGAAGATATTACAAGCAGAGAGGGAGCTCATAAGGCTATTAGTCATTTAGAATCGGCTCGTGCTATTATTGATGAAGCTAATGCGTTTTTATCATACGTAGATGTTCAAGACGCAATTGGTAGACTTTATGCTAGCGTTGGGATGGATACAATTTCAGTTAATATGTTAAATGAGAATCCTTCGGTTTTGGCTGTTCAAATTAAAGAAGCATTTGATAATTGGCGTAATGGTATTTTCTCTTCTGATACAAAGAAAGCTATTATTAAACCCGCTGGGCACAAGCCCCCTGTTGATGTTTCTTCTGCCGCAGTAATGCCTAATGTGGTTGTTGGAACTGGTACAGATGTTAATATTTCTATTCCTGATACAGCTTTTGAAAAGATTAGTGCAGATGGACAATATACGACTGTAGCTGGCTCTTTGGATGATGCTGGATTGCCATCTTGGCTGAAATATGATGAAAAGACTCGTACTTTTACTGGTCATCCATCATTAGATGATGAAGGAGATTATCGTATTAAGGTTTATGCTCTTGATAAATCCGGTAACACTGCCGTCCTTGGCTTTACTATTACTGTTGATAATATTTATATTCAAACAATGGAATATAAAGGATTGACAGGATATAGAAGAGCAAAAGTTTACCATAAATGTACTCCTGGTGCTCCTTGTGCTAAGAATGACATTTAAAGGTTTTAGCAAGTGTTTGACTATATAGAAAAACATTTTGTTAGCTTTACATTTAGTTTGTGCTTGTTGTTGTGTTTAGCAACAAGCACATTTTTTAATAGTTCACCATTAGATGAATATTCCTCATCTTACTTTATAATTACAATATTTTTTATTTTTGCAGCGGAATCTTTTGTTTCTCGCATCAAGCTTTGCAGTCTTTCTCTTTTTCTTTTTATCAATCTATTCATTATTGATGCTCCCACTTTTTTATTCCTCATCGCTGAATATATTTTGTTATTATGTTTTACTTGGATGAATAGACACAAACATAATATCTATATTTTTAGCATAATTATTGCAGCATTTTTACTCCATCTAAACTATATTTTGAACACAACAACGGATATTCGTCAGCACGATTTAAGTGGTGTTATTTTATATATGAATGAAATTACTCGAAATGGATTTAACTTTTGGGAATTTAATCCGTGGTATATGTACTACCTTTTTCATCAACCATTACACTTTCTTGTCGCAGGCTATCTATTTAAGATTGGTTTATATTGGGGACTGCCTAGCTCATTGTCCTTAGAAAATTTACAATACTTATCATTATTTTATGTTACATTAACCTCTGTAATTGCCGCGATTATTTTGCAGAAGTTCACTATAGAGAAGACATCTTTTTATGCTGGGCTACTACTTTTTTGCTTCAATCCTACATTATCCCTTTTTTCTGGCTATATTTCAGATGATGTCCCAACAATTTTTTGGAGTGTTTCCTCTATCTACTTTGCTTTTCAATGGTATCAAAAAGAGAAAATACAATATATTGTTTTATTAGCATTAGGATTTAGCTTTGGGGTTTTAACAAAATTATCAACTTTAATGTTGGTTCCTTCTCTTAGCTTTTTATTTGCCCATAAACTATTGATCTCTGCACATCGAAAAGATACATTGCAGCAACTATGTTATTTTATACTTATAGCTGTTCCTATTGCTTTATTTTGGATTATACGTAATCATTTGTTATTCGATATGCAATTTTATAATATTCCTGACACCTCACCTGCTGGGCAAAATTTTAAATATCTCACATTATTAGAGCGAATCGGTGATTTATCTATGATAAGCGTTCCTTTTATTAACGCTCCTACAATTAGTGATACAAATATATTCTTAGCAATTATCAAAACAGAACTTTTTGGTGAATGGGATTTAAGTATATTGCATCGCGTTATATATTTTCCTGCATTAGGGATTTATATATTAAATATTCTACTTAAAATTTTAGCTTTGATTAGTTGTATGATATCCCTAAAATCAGCTATGAAAAAACCTTTATTAGGATTTTTCTGTTTACTTTATTTGACTCTTTGGGGGTATTCTTTAAAGTATACAGTAGATTACCCTTATATTTGTTCAGCTAATTTCCGTTTATTTGCACAGCTTATTTTGCCTGAAGTGATATTGTTAGCTCATATTTTTGATTTGTATAAAAAAAGTACCGTACTTTTTGCCTTAACAATATTATATACGGTACTTAGTTGCTTTATTTATGTTTTCGGAATTTAATTTTTGTGTAATCCATTTATCTCTGCATCAATTGCATTAACTAAATCATCTTCCGAATTTGTTACTTTATTTTTAGGTTCTGTATTTTCTACAGCAGAACTTTCTTCTTGCATTTTAGTAAATAACAACAAATTTTCAGGTTCTGCACCTTCTTCAATATCACTAACATACGAAGTGGATGTCTCTGAAATATATGCTGGTGTTTCGTGTATATCTTTTTCTATATCTCTGTCTTCGTTGATAAATTCCTTAATTCTAATTACCTTTTGTTTATCATTATCAATAGCATCTTCTTTAGGCATTTCAACAGCTGTTTCTTGCTCTATTAGTGTGGATTTTGCTGGCAATTTATCTCTTTGCGCTAGCTCCTCTTCGTTCAATAATTTTGAAGCATCAACTTCAGTATCAATACACTCTAATAGCCACACATCATAAATAGGATGTTCGATGGCGTTAATTCCTGGAGTGGATGACAACATCCAGCCGCGAAATATATTATATTCTTCGGTACCAAAGCTCTTATCCGTGACATCAACAAAAGCAAAATTTTCAGGTGTTTCCTCTGCTGGACGTTTTTTACACGCACGCAGCACTAATGAAAAATCACCAAAGCTAATTTTGGAATTAACAGGAACTGTAATTTTATTTACACGTCCAGTCACCTTATCCATAGCCTGCATTAACGCAGCATTTGTCGGAATTTCTGCAGCTTGAGACGAATATGCCAACAAACTACAAACTATTGCCGTATATTGAAATTTATTTTTCACTGTCATTATTTGTCACCATAAAGATAATTTCACCAACCATATCTTCTAAAGATTTGGCATCTTTAGTATTCAAAGCCGTTGCTCCGTGTGCCAACTTCTCATTAGATTTTCCCGGTTCTATTTTTATGTATTTATCCCCCATCAATCCATCTCCAGCAATTGTTATCTGACTATCAACCGGAAGAGATATTTGCGGCATAATACTTAATTTTACATCAACCATATAGTCTAGTG
Source organism: Acetobacter sp. (assembly GCA_023665325.1). Next base: position 27,144 of record JAMPED010000006.1, on the reverse strand, counting down.
GGTTTACACTTTGCGATAGAACTGTACCAACTTTTATTCCATTTATACGTACGTCCGCTCCTGTATTCAGTCCACCTACTTTTATAAATCTACTATTTATTTCATATCCCTTTACGACTTGCAAATCTGAAACACGGTATGCAAACATCATAAACAATGCTGCAACAACTAAAACAACCAGTCCCATAATTGTTTCTACAGGTTTTTTATTCATCATTCGCTCCTTTATCTTCTGTCTGATTAGCGGTGTTTCGCTTACTTTTTCCCATTGCAATAATACGTTCTAATAACTCTTCAAGCACAATTGCATCTTGTGTGTAACTGATGCTACCTCGATTGGGGATGTACTCTTCTGATCCTCCTATCTCAATTTCGACATACTTTCCTCCAATTAGTCCGAAACTAACAATTGAGGCACTGCTATCATCAGGAATTTTGTATTGTTTACTGATATTCAGAGTTAGCCGAGAGTTAAAATTTTCATCCAATTCTGCTTTTGAAACACGTCCAATATCAACTCCAGAAAGACGCACAGCATCACCAACATTTAATCCGTCTGTCCGTCCAAAACTCGCATATATATCGTATGTATCACCCATACCGTGATTTTTGATTGAGGCATTGTGTGAAATTGTTATAAACACAACCAATAAGATGATGACTGTTGCCATTATTCCGGTACGAATCGATTTTGTTTCCTCATTAGAATATTTTTCTTCCACGCGTTTGCTCCATTAGGGATTACCTTATAGTCAGATTGTTTATATCTTATAAATAATTTTTTGTCACTATTGTTTTGATTTATTTCCGCTAAATTGTGAAAATTTTAAACATTTTCCGATATGTAAGTAATATATATTCTTTTTGCAGGATAATTTATGATTAAAATACAACACATTTCTAAACAATATGATAACAAAATTGCATTGGAAGATGTTACTTTAACACTTCGCTCTGGAGAAGTTGTTGCCCTAGTTGGAGAAAATGGAGCTGGAAAATCTACTCTTATGCGCATTATTTGTGGTTATATTCCCCCCTCTTCAGGACAAGTTATAATCTGGGAGAAAGATATTGAGCGACATAGAATTGAAGCTCTATTACATATTGGCTATGTACCTGAAATATCGACCTTATATGGTGAAATGCTTGTTTATGATTTTTTAAATTGGATAGCTACAATTTGGAATCTTTCATCTTCATCAGAAGCAATTTTATCTGCGGCTAAAAAGATGCAGATTACGGATGTTTTATCTCAAAAAATTGAAACTCTTTCCAAAGGTTATAAAAAAAGGGTCGAAATTGCATCTGCAATTATGCATTGTCCTGATATTCTTATTTTAGATGAACCTACAGATGGTCTTGATCCTAATCAAAAACATTATATCAGACAGTTTCTAAAACAATATGCGAAAAAAAATATTGTTTTACTTTCAACACACGTTTTAGAGGATACGGAAGATGCTGACAGAATTATTATGCTTGCTCACGGAAAAGTTATTAAAGACACAAAACTTGCTGATTTTAAAAAAATATCAAAACACCAAAATATCAGTGAAGCTTTTCGTATCTTGACTGAAAAAACGGAGATAAAAAAATGAAACAGTTTTTAGCTCAATATCGTAAAGAATTTTCAACTTATTTTAGTGGCTATAATGCATATCTCCTTATACCTGCTTATTATCTTCTTTCGTTTTTTTCTGCTCTTTATTTGGGAGATTATTTTTTACGTGTTACCAATGTAATGAATGCTTATTTCATTATGCAACCAACCGTTTTAGTTTTAATTATTCCTGCAATTACTATGCGGATATGGTCGGAAGAAATTAAAAGTGGAACAATTGAACTACTTTTAACTCAACCTATTCGTTATTCTACGTTAGTATTGGCAAAGTTTTGCGCTGCTTATATGTTTTTTTTATTATTGGTTTTGAGTTCTCTACCTGTTTTAATTATTACTAATGCACTATCTGTTTTAGATTGGGGAATTGTATTTTCCACATATTTGGGGTTAATTCTTTGCGGAGCTTTATTCACTGCAATTGGTTGTTTTATCTCAGTTTGTTGCAAAGGAAACATCACAAGTTTTGTCTGTACTGTAGCAATATTATTTTTTATATTGCAACTTAACTTTACACCAATCAATTTGCCAAATGAAATTTTACCGTTAGATGTTTTTAATTTTTCAGGCAATTATAGCGCTTTTTTAGCTGGAACTCTTATAGGCGGAAATATTGTTTACTTCATCTTAGCAACGTGTTTAATACTTTGGCTTAATGTAGTGATGTTATTGTATCAACAAAGAAAAAGCAAACAGGATATACACTTATTTTATTTATTTATATGTCTTTTGACTGGAATTTTTATCTTAGGCAATCTGAGTTCTTTTTTTCTTTTTGATCGTCTTATTGACGTTACAGATAATAAGATTTATACTCTTTCGAAAAACAATCAGAAATTTTTAAATTCATACGAAAAAAGAATCGATATCACATTATACGAAGCTAAAACGCAACGTGAAAATGGAAATTCTCACTACGCTGCATATGCGGCATATGTTGAACAACTTTTGCGGCAGATTGAAAGACATTCTCTGGGTTCTGTTCGTTTTTCAGTTGTAAGAGTTGAGGCTTACAGTGAATTAGAGCGTCGTCTGATACGTGAAAAAATCCCTTATGAAGAAAATCAGTTAGGTGATAAAATCTATATGGCTCTTGATTTGACTGATAATAATGGAAATTTTCGTAGAATCAATTCTTTATCTAGCTTAAGAGAAAATTTGCTTGAAACCGATATTATGAGGCTTATTCGTCTATTTGGACACGAAAAAAAGAATATTGCTGTTTTAGCATCACAAAATCAATTTGCAGAAATGCAAGGATTTCATAATTTTCTAAATGAATTTTATGAATTGACCTTTCTTAATGACTATACTCGTTTCATTCCTTCCAGCTATGATGCTGTTATTTTAGTAAACCCTACTGATGTTACATCAGAACTTTTATTGGCACTCGATCAATATATATTAAATGGAGGAAATCTAATTTTCTTTTACGAGCCCTCTCTTACTGATGATTATGATAATTCTTATATTAAAGATTTCCTGTATAATTATGGTATAAAATTAATTTCTACTAATTCTATTCTAGATGACGACTCTGCATTAGGAATTGCTAAACCGTCGAATAATGAAGAATGGAAAGATATTTTAACAGTTTTGGTTAATAATGCTGGCGAGGTAAAAACTAGAGAAAGTGTTTCATTTACGGCTGTTCCAATTTTAAAATTGAATGATAGCTCCATTGCGGTTCATTCGCAGGGTTTATATAGCACAAATTATCCAACTCTTGCTGCAGAAACCTCTGAACTATTATCTTCGTCTGTTAAAAAAGGACAAGTCTTCTTTTTTTATGACAGTGACTTGTTAAAAGACTATTTATACATTAACGAATATGCCAAAGGAAATGGTTTCTATCAAATTGTTTCTTTTTCTGACAATCTTTTGTTTTTCTTGCGTTTAATGGATAAAGCAACTGACAGCCATACCGAAGATGGACTTGATTATCATCATTACCCTATGAATCTATTAAGTATCGGGCAAATCATATACAATTTACAGCATAAAACTTATTACACTCGTTTAACAGAATTAGAAGAAAAAATTGCCTCTATTAAAAATATTTTATCTTTTACTAATGGTTCATCTGTCAAAAATATCAAAAAAATAAGCGAATTAACCCAAGAACTAGAAGAAATAGAAAGTCAATATAGCTCACTCAATCGGTTAATTACGAGCAATTATCAAACTGCAATTAGTAGTTTAACATTTTTTATACTTTTGTTTATACCGGGAATTCTTGTAGGATTGCTATTTCTATTTATTCGTTTATATCGAAAATATAAACTCTCTCAAATAAGGAGGATAATGTAATGCGTCATCACATTAAAATTGCTTTATTGCTTATATGCATCATTCTTCCTTTTTTTTGTATCGGATTTCTCAAAAATAGCAAAAACTTTTTAGCACTGTCTAGGGGGAACTATTTTTTTCAACACAGTAGAAATAATCTTCAACTTGAGAATATTGTTCTTGATTTTGGAAATAATCAAAAACTTACCTTTAACTTACAGGATGGTTTTTGGCGTCTTAAAGAAGCTGATGACTATTTTGTTGCTTATGCACAAGCAAATGCATTGATGAGATTTATTACGGATACCGTTATATATCGAGCTGACAAACTAAATGATACTGATATCGCTGAACAATTTACAAATAGTATCAAAATTACTAATTTAGATAATCAGGGAAATATATTAGATTATGCTCAAATTTCTTTAAAACAGTCTACAAATCGTTATCATTATGCTCGCATAAATAATACCCCTTATTTATACCAGATTAACGGTAATTTCTCACCTTCCAATATTCTTATGGATTGGATTCAAATGCCATTGCTACAAATTGATAAGAATACCATCAAGCGAATCGATACTCACGATTTTGCGATTTACAGACGATTTTCAGATGAACAATTAAAATTAACTGACACTGATAAACCTGCTATACATATCAATCAACTTATCAACAATTTGTGGTTTTTGAATGCAGAAGAAGTTAAACATATTACTCATTTTAATCCAAAAATTTGTCAAAAAAACAGACATTATGATATTACCCTTTTTAGTGGGCTAATCTACAGTTTAGATATTTATACCTGTGGAGAAGAATATTGGCTAAATATTAAATTAGGTAAAGAAACGCTTTCTACCTCTCAAGCTCAGAATTTTTTAGATGAACATCAGATTTTATATGATGGATGGTTTTTTAAGATTGATAAAAATAAAGGATATCTTATTTCAAATTTTATGATATAAATTAAAGCCGGTATATTTACTACCGGCTTTAATAAGCATAGGCATTCCGTAATTGATATTCTGCCCAAATTCGCTCGCTTTATTTTTCACTATGTATTTTTTTAACGCAGAGCAAATCATAATCTTTTTCTATCAACGCTTGCGAAAAACGTTTAAGCTCCAAATTTGTCTTTTTCAAGTCTTTAAGAATGGCACACATAAAATCTCCAATACCCAAATCAATATAATCACGATAGTTAAGCCCCGCCCATTGATGAAGCTCACTTTTAATTCGTATTGATTCGTCATATTGCTCTTGCAAAAAAGCAGAGGAATGTTCCCGAACATCATTATAAATATGTTGAATATCGTCAATATGATGAAAGCGCACCCCTTTTTTTATCATATCCAAATACAGAGCATAATCATCCGCATATTTTATATCTTCACGATAATACACATTATTTTCAATAAAAAACGCCTTGCGCATCAACGCCCCAGATTGCACAGGATAAGCTAACGAAAAGAATAAATTAAGTTTAATATTTTCATCCTGCTCATCTAATGTAAATAAATTTTTCTCCTTTGCCTTATCACCAATCAAATATGAAATAGCGCCCGCTCGTTCATCTTTAATACCTTTATTATAGCCAACCAACGAAATTGTCCCCACATCAACTAAATCTACATCTTGATGTTCGTCCAAATATTTCACTGACAGTTCCAACCTTTCTGTCAATGAAATATCATCTTGATCCATCGGGGCAATATATTTACCACGTGCTAATTCAAATCCTCTATTTCTGGTTTTAGCAATCCCCATATTCTGCAAATTCTTGTATACTTTCACACGGCTGTCTTCTTCCGCCCACCGTTGCAATATCTCGTAAGAATTATCAGTAGAACCATCATCAATAACAATAAATTCGAAATCTTTAAACGTTGACTCCAATGTAAAACTAATTGTTCTATCCAAGTATTTAGCGCCATTATACACCGGCATAACAATAGAAACCTTAGGATTTTTGAGAACAGCATAGCTGACGACGCAGCCTAAAATTACCAACAAAAAAATAAGTGATTTCACTTTTAAAATTTTTCTGACCGCATCAATCTTCATCTATATTTCCTAGCTGCTTAAATTATAGGTTCCTTTTTTTAAAGCAGTTTTTTTAGTTTTGGTCAATCGTAAAGGCTTTAATTTACACACATTTAATATTTCAAGGACTGCTTTAAAAAAAGGAACGTTTTTTTAAAGCAATTTATAAAAACCTTGTAGAAAACCACAACTTTAGTGGTGGATGAATATGTAGTTCGTCAACGGGATACTTCATCTGTAACGTGGGGCGAATGAAGAAATAATTAAAAACTATGTAAAGTATTAAGGATAAAGTACTTTAGGTCAACTTTGTTTAAAATTGTAAAGAAAGGCACCTAAAAGGTACCTTTCCAAGAACTTCAGTTTTATCTAATGATATCTATTATCTTTCTAATTTCTTATACTTCACACGATGTGGTTTGCAGGCCTCTTCTCCTAAACGGCGGATTTTATCCTTTTCATAGTCTTCAAAATTACCTTCAAACCACTCGACGTGCCCTTCATCTTCATACGCGAGGATATGTGTGGCTAATCGATCTAAAAACCAACGATCGTGGGATGTTACCAGTACGCAGCCTGGATAATTCATTATACCTTCTTCCAGTGAACGAAGTGTATCAACATCCAAATCATTTGTCGGTTCATCAAGAAGAATCACATTTGCACCTTTTTTAAGCATTTTTGCTAGATGCACACGATTACGTTCACCTCCTGAAAGCTGTCCAATTTTCTTTTGTTGATCGGTTCCTTTAAAATTGAATTGTCCGACATACGCACGTGAAGGTATTTGTTTTTTGCCTAATTCTATAATATCTAATCCATCAGATATTTCTTCCCATATTGTTTTATCTGCTTTTAACTCATCACGACTTTGATCAACATATCCTAAATCTACAGTTTCGCCAATAACTATTTCTCCAGAATCTGGCTTTTCTTGACCTGTAATCATCTTAAACAGTGTTGTTTTTCCGGCACCATTCGGTCCGATAATTCCGACAATAGCTCCCTTCGGAATCTTAAAGGACAGATTATCAATCAATACTCTTTCTCCAAACGCTTTAGATAGATTTTTAGCCTCAATAACCATATCACCTAAGCGTTCTGTCATTGGAATATTGATATACGCTTGTGTAATTTGCTCTTTAGACGACTCGGCCAACAATTCTTCATAAGCATTGATACGTGCTTTTGATTTTGCCTGACGTGCTTTTGGATTTTTGCGAATCCACTCCAGCTCATTTGCCAAAGTTTTTTGACGTGCATTTTCTTCTCTGCTTTCTTGTTCAATACGCTTTTGCTTTTGCTCTAACCACGATGTATAATTTCCTTCATATGGTATCCCCTGCCCTCGGTCTAATTCGAGAATCCACCCTGTGACGTTGTCTAAGAAATATCTATCGTGAGTTACCATCACAACGGTTCCCTTATATTCACGCAGATGATGTTCTAACCACGCCACGGACTCGGCGTCTAAGTGATTGGTTGGCTCATCAAGCAACAACATATCTGGTTTAGATAATAACAAACGACACAAGGCTACTCGTCTTTTTTCACCTCCAGAAAGTTTTGTTACATCAGCATCTGCTGGCGGGCAACGTAGTGCATCCATTGCAATTTGCACAGTTCTTTCAATATCCCAACCATTAGCTGCATCTATTTTTTCTTGCAATGACGCCTGCTCTTCAATTAAAGCATTCATTTCATCATCGCTCATTGGCTCAGCAAATTTCATTGAAACTTCTTCAAAACGCTTTAGTAAGGCTACTGTTTCACCCAAGCCATCCATAACATTTTCCATAACAGTTTTATTTGGATCAAGCTTTGGCTCTTGCTCTAAGTAACCAACTTTTACTCCTTCTGCAGCCCAAGCTTCACCATTAAATTCTTTATCGACTCCTGCCATAATTTTTAGAAGTGTTGATTTACCGGCACCGTTTACACCTAACACACCGATTTTTGCTCCAGGGAAAAAAGACAAACTAATATTTTTAAATAGTTCCTTTCCACCAGGAAAAACTTTGCTTAAGTTTTGCATTACATAGATATATTGATATGATGCCATTTGATATTTCCTTTACTTGAATTATGGTTTTAATTACCGGTATTGAGATTTTAGCTCTTCTTCTCTAATTTTTTTAAATATACCCTCTTTTTGGGCTTGTCTTTTTTTCTTTTCTTGTAATTTATCATAATATGCATTCAGACGACTCCGTTCGTCTTCGTTACGATTATATAATAAACGAGGGTCATACTTCTGCCGTGGTTTAATTAATTTTCCATCCGGCATTTTAATTCGGCCATCTTTATATAATGCTGCATTAAATATTTTCAGCTTATTAAAGCGTTCCTTAACCTCTTCACACCCCATTAGACCTTCGCGTCGTTTATTCATATATGCCCGCGCTTTTGCTGAATTATAAGCATACATTCCATCGGCCTGCTCCTTATCTGAACGAGCAGAGCTAACAAGAAATGCTCTTGCAACTAGTTCGTAAGATGGATACCTTTCTGCTCCACAGGCTAAACCTTCCCCCGAAACATATCCCAAGGTTCGAACATCTTCTAAATAGTTATCTGCAGCAATTGCTTGGCAAACAACCATAAATATTGCAGCACATAGACTTATGATAAATTTCATCATTCTCTCTTTAGCTATTTTATGACTTTTTGAGATTATAACGATAAATAAATCGAATTCAAGCTAAAAAATGAATTGACAAATTAAAACAAGTACCGTATATTGCGCTCAAACTTTTGTGTAAGGAAAAAGAAAAATGAAAATATATAGCTCTTTAAAATCTAAAAAAGCGCGTGTTAGAGGTTGTAAGCTTGTTCGCCGCAGAGGGCGTCTTTATGTTATTAACAAAAGAGAGCCTAAGTATAAAGCTCGTCAAGGTTAATTGGACGTTGTTTTTTTGAAATCGGGTGTTTACCCGATTTTTTTTATAATTATTGCTGTTCAATTACTGCTACAGCATTTGCGTATTCGCGCTCGTTAGATAAAGATAAATATACTTTGTAGGCTTGCTTGCTTGTCATTTCATAGGCTCTAGCGAGAGCATTTCCGTATAAAATTATCTCTGGTTTCCCTTGCGAATCGTGACAAACTTCTATATCTTTCAAGGTTATCCCTCGACTAAACCCCGTGCCTAATGCTTTTACAACAGCCTCTTTGGCTGCGAATCTGGTAGCAACGATGACCATTAACTCTTCATAACTTGGGATATGGTGTTTTCTTCCAACTTCTCTTATTTCATTTATCGTAAAATATTTGTGCATAAAACGCTGTAAAAATGCTTCTCCTTTTGCAAAGCGAGAAATTTGTACAATATCACATCCCAGTCCGAGAATCATTATTTTTAACTCCATCATCCATCTTTTTGTTTAACACCCTTATAATCAACCGCGAACATAAAAGCCACACGACTATATAAAAAGGTATACACCCTATTAGCATCGGAATAAATACAGGTAAAATATCATTTAAAAACGCATTAAAGTCAAGTGTTATCACTGCGTGGAATAACTTGCTAAAAAAGATTTTAAAATTAATAGGAATTTCTGGTGCGTCAGTTCCTAACAAAAAGTGTCCCAGATGAAGTGTGGCATACCATATAAAAGGAAAAGTCCACGGATTCCCCGCTATTGTTCCTAAAGTAGCCGCAATACCATTTTGCTTTGTTATTTTAGCAACAATAAGTGACAGCAAAATATGAAAACCGACAAATGGTGTAAATGACATTGCCACACCAGTTGCAAAGCCTTTAGCAATGCTTTGAGGTGTTCCTTTTAGAGAATCGAGCTTACTTATTGTCTTTTGATATATTCTTTGTAGTCCAAGTCCCATTTTTTTCAACAGGGACATTAAACCTCCTATACTCTGGAAACAAAACTTATGACTTTAGACGCTCTCAACGCAGAAATGATATCATTCAGGTGATCTGTATTTTTAACATCTATATCTACCAATATTTCAAAATAACTAATCGTTCGATAAACAATATTCAAGTTCGTAATATTAGCATTTTGTCGAGCAATTAAGTTTGATAATTCTCCCAGCGTCCCTGGTTCATTACTAATCATCACTTTTAATCGAGCAGTATGATTATCGCTTTCAGCATCACTTCCCCAAGAAATATCCAACCATCGTTCAGGTTCATCGGCATATTTTTCCAGAGCTTTACAAGAAAGTGAATGGACTGCAACTCCTTTGCCTGTTGTTACGATACCCACAATTCTATCTCCTGGAACTGGGTGGCAACAGCCAGCGAAATGAACAGCCATTCCGGTTATTAGTCCCTCAATTTTCAAAGCACTATTTTTCTTCTTTCTGGGCTTTGATAATTTTATTGAATTTACAACTTGAGTAATTTTTGACTGCTTATACGCTGGATAAACTGTTCTTAAAACATCCCAACCTGTAACCAGCCCCTCACCTACCTTGGCATATAAATCCTCAAGTGTTTCGCATTCAAAATGTGGAAGTGTGCCATATACAGCCTTTTCGCTAAACTCTAAGTTTTCCTGCTTAAATAGTTTTTCTAATATGTCTTTACCTAGTGCCAAAAATTGTTCGCGTTTACACGCTCTAACATAACGGCGAATCGCGGCTTTTGCTTTACCGGTTACAACAAAGCGCTCCCACTCTGTGGAGGGGTGTTGTGCTTTAGAGGTTAATACCTCCACTTGATCACCATTTTGCAAAACGCTTCGTAATGGTTTAATTTCACCATTGATTTTGGCGCCGACACATTTATCCCCTACACTTGAATGTACTGCGTATGCAAAATCTACAGGAGTAGATCCATAAGGTAACCCAATTAAGTCACCTTTTGGGGTAAAACAAAAAACTTGATCATTATACATTTCAAGTTTGGTATTTTCCAAAAACTCATCCGGATTTTGCGCTTGTTCCAAAATTTCCAACAACTCACGTATCCAACGAAAACTACGTCCGGCAACTTTTTGTCCTTGCTTATATGCCCAATGCGCAGCCACGCCTTTTTCGTTAATTTCGTGCATTTCGTGGGTGCGTATCTGAATTTCAATTCTCGTATTTTCTGGCCCGATAATTCCGGTATGAATTGACTGATATCCATTTGGTTTTGGTGTAGAAATATAATCTTTGAAACGACGCGGTACCATATGATATTTACTGTGAATAACCCCTAAAACCTGATAACAAGCGGCAATATCATCTACACAAATCCGAAATGCCATAATATCTGACAGTTGTTCAAAAGAAGCATTTTTTAGCTGCATTTTACGCCAGATTGAATATGGCGCCTTTTCTCGACCAGTCACAACAGCTTTAACGCCGTTTTCCTCCATATCTTTTTCTAATTGACTGATAATTTTCGGAACTAAATTACTCCCCTGCTCTCGTAAAAAGTTTAGACGAGCAACAATTGAGTCGTGTGCCTCTTTGTGTAATTCTGAAAAAGCGATTTCTTCTAATTCCGTTTTAATTTCCTGCATACCAATACGCTCTGCGAGCGGAGCATAGATATCTAGTGTTTCTTTCGCGATTCTTTTTCTTTTTTCTTCTGCGCAAAAATGTAACGTGCGGATATTATGCAAACGGTCTGCTAGTTTAATGAGCAATACCCGAATGTCTTCGGACATTGCTAATAACAATTTACGAAAATTTTCAGCTTGTTTGCTTGAACCTGACTTTTGCTCTATAATTGCTAACTTTGTAACCCCATCAACAATTGCGGCAACTTGTGAGCCAAAAAGCTCTTTAATTTCCTCAACTGTAGTATCTGTGTCTTCTACAGTATCGTGTAATAATCCTGCTATAATGGAATTACTATCAAGTCGAAATTTTGTTAAAATACCTGCAACTTCAATTGGATGTGAATAGTACGGATCTCCAGATGTACGCAATTGCGCACCGTGTTTTTTCATCGCAAAAACATAGGCACGGTTTAATGCATCTTCATCGGCATTCGGATCATACGACTTAACGATATCTACTAATTCATATTGTCTTAACATCTAACCTCTTTTCATCCCATTTATTAGTTATAGCGCAAAATATAAAAAAAGCAAGACTTGTTTATCCTTATCTTGCTTTATGAATTCTTAAATTTTCTTAAAAATTAGATTTATTCTTCGAAATCTTCTATATCATCAGAAAAATCATCTTTAACATCGAGCAAATCATCATCTAAATCTGCGTCATCTAACGATACATCTACGCTATCAACATCTAATGTTTCACCGTTACTATCTTCGATTTGCATACTTTCAGCTAATGCTGCATCTAAGATTGTATCACCATCAAACTGTGCATCTAGTTCTGATAATTCTTTTTCAGCAGCCAGAATCTCTAATTCCTCTTCTTCTGGCTCTTCTACTTCAACATACTTTTGCAATCCCATCACCAGTGAGCGCTGTAATTCTTCTATATCAGCCTTATTTTCAGCTATTTCTCTTAAAGATACTACAGAATTTTTATCGTTATCACGTTCAACTTTAATTGGTGAACCAGCAGCAATATCTTTTGCACGCTGAGCTGCAACCAACAGAAGTTCATAACGGTTTGGAATTTTTTCAATACAGTCTTCAACTGTTACACGAGCCATTTCATTCACCCTTTATCTTGAATTTTATATTTTGTGTTTTCTTATACACAACACATCTTTGAAATGCAACTGTTTTTTTGTTTTTTTTAATAAACGATTGGAGATGTCAGTAGCAACTCATTATTTTCAAGTATTTTTTGCCTAATTTTCCCTTTTATTGGTCTAACAGCTTCCACATCTTCTTTTAAAACTGCATACATTGCAATAATTGCCGCCTCAGTTTCAAACATCTGTTTCTGCCATTTCTCCGGAAGCATTTTAATATATTTATTGTAATAACCGCGACGATGAAAACGTATCGCATAAGCTACTCCGTGATTTATTTCTGCCACTCGAAACGCTTTAAATGTTTTATCACAGGTATATGCCCACTCTTCAGGAGTAAATCCTTCTTCCGCGACAACCCCCCTAAAATCATCATAAATACCCGCTATTCGCGTTTTTAAAATAAGATTTTGACACGGATTCACTAAATCTTTTAGTTCATTTTGCGATAATCCATTTTCTTTATCTAACTCCATTAAATTTAGCAAAAAACCAGCATCTATAATTGCCAAACTATTTTTCATATCATTCTTTTTTCCCCATTCATTGACTTTATCCAATGTTGCAATAAAATCTTCAGCATCTTTTGTTGTTAGCGGTGATGTTAATGTTGGGAATATTGTTCGACGCGACATATCCGCTTTTACTTTTGGCTTAAGTTTCACTGTTGCTGATGCTGGCGTCATTTCCGCTTGAGGTACTGGCGAATCGACTTTTTCCTTTAGATAATCAGGTATACGTATTGGCTTTTTAGGCTTCTCAGCTGGTAAATTTTCGGGCTCATCAAGATTTTTGCTTTTTTCCCACATTTGCGGCATTAACGCCACGTAAAGAGCGGGAGATAGATATTCCAAATCCTCTACACCTTTATATTTTTCAGCAATATCATCGGGAAATTTATTTTTTGTTTCTTTTATTCCCGGAAGATTTAATATTTTTTCGGGCATTGTTGGAACTTCGTGCAACATTGGCCCTATATATTGATACATTTCTTTAGGCAACATTTGTATCAATTGCAGCAAATCATCTTCATAACTTGTTTTTATACGACTTTCACTATTACCATAGGCTTTTATTACACGACTGAATTCTTTATTAAATTTTTTCTCCATATAAAAACGTGATTCATAGCCTTTATCATACACTCTTGCCATTTTTTTTAGTTTTAGGATATATTTATCTAAATTAGATAAGTCCATATCCATTTGAATATCAAAATTATGGATATATTTAGAAGCGTCTGCACACGCATTAAAACTTATTCCACAAATTAGCAGGGCTGTAAAAATGATTTTAAGCATAAACTTTCTTTCCTTTTAATTGGTTAGTAATATTTTATTTTATAAAATTTAAAAAAACGTTATACTTGCAATTTAAAACCGAATCGTTTATTGTGATTTTAAAAGTATTAACCAGACAAGGGAGCTACAAATATGATTTGGACCGAAGAAGCCGTAGAAGAATTAAAAAGAATGTGGGATAGAGGAATGACCACCGGTCAAATAGCCAAAGCCCTAAATGTTACAAAGAACTCAATAATTGGAAAAGTGCATCGCTTATGTTTAACGGCTAGACCTTCTCCGATTAAAAAAAGTGATACTGAGACAGAAGATAAAAAAGCAGTTAAAATTAAAGAAAAACGCAAACAAACAAAAGAAACTTCTTCTAAAACTACCACAGCTAAAGATGTAAAATCTGTTGAAAAGCCTGAAATTGTTGAAAAAACAAATATTCCGTTAGTTAAGCTTGATAATCATACTTGCCGCTGGCCAATGGGTGATCCGCGTGATGATGATTTTTGTTTCTGTGGAAAAAGAATTAAAACAGGGCAAACATATTGCGAAGAACACGCAGCAGTAGCATACGTTAAACCGGGTAAGAAATTCTAATTTTACATATTTACGATTTTAGAGATGCGGGTTAGGATTGATTTCGCATCTTTTTTATTAGATGGGTTATCAATGTATAGTGAAAAATTTTTAAAATTTATTGAGATGTGGCAAAAAGAATTTGCTATTGAACGCACCATTAACGAAAAAGTTTGTTTAGATAAAGATAACAATCCTATTCCGTGGTACACTTATCCTGCGATTGAATATTTATCTCAACTAGATTTTTCAGGCAAAGAAATTTTTGAGTTTGGCTGCGGTAATTCTTCACTTTTTTGGGCAAATCGAGCAAAACAAGTTACTAGTATTGAAGACAACCTACAGTGGTTTGAAAAATGGAAACAAGAATTTAACAAAGCGAATCTAGATATTCGGTGGCGCGATGAAGGTGAAGGATATTTTAACGCTATTTATGAAGATAATAAAAAATATGATGTTATTATTGTTGATGGCAAACGTCGGGCGGATTGTGCCAGAACAGCTCTCGAACGCCTTAATGCGGGTGGAATGATTATTTTAGATGATAGTGACCGAATTAACACTAGTCAAGAATACATTGATGCCGTTAACAACCTCAAAAAAGGAGATTTAATTCAGATTGATTTTTACGGCTTTTGCCCAATGAATAATTACACCAAAACAACCTCACTATTTTTAAGCCGTGACTTTAATTTTAAATCCCAATATATTGTGCAGCCCATAAATGGCTGGGGCAATCTATGGGGTATGGGACGCAAACATAGAAAAGAATTTTATAGAGTTAACAAGTAGTCTGTCTTTTGTTTTAAAGCATTTTTAGCTTTTCAGCTATTTTTTGAGCGATAGTCTCATAGGCTTTGGTATATTCGCTATTTGGTTCGCTTTGAACAATTGGTGTACCCGAATCAGCATTTAAACGAATATCATAATGTAAAGGGATACCTCCTAGAAAATCTATTCCATATCTTTCAGCAGTTTTTTCTGCACCGGCGTGTCCAAATATTTCTGCCCGATGACCGCATTTTTCACATATATAATAGCTCATATTTTCCACAATTCCTAATACTGGAACGCCAATTTTATTAAAAAGGTTAATCCCTTTTACGGCATCAATCAAGGCTATATCTTGCGGTGTTGAAACTATAACCGCACCTGAAAAATCTATTTTTTGAGACATTGTGATTTGTATATCTCCCGTTCCTGGAGGCATATCAACAACCATCACATCTATTTCTCCCCAATTGGTTTCTGTTAATAGCTGCTGGATTGCTCCACAAGCTTTAGCTCCTCGCCATATCAATGCTGTATCTCCAGCAATCATACTCCCAATTGACATTGATTTGATGCCACATTCATAAAAAGGTTCAAAAGTTGAACCATCATAGGATGTCGGAGGAACAGATGCATAACCCAACATTGTCGGAACTGAAGGTCCATATATATCAGCATCAAATAATGCCACTTTCAAATTTAAGTTTGCTAGAGCCAAAGCCAAATTGACAGCTGTAGTTGATTTTCCAACACCACCTTTTCCAGATGAGACAGCAATAATATGCTTCACATCTTTGATATTCCATTTTTCAGAAACTACTGTTTCTTCCTTTTTTTCTTTTACAAAAACCACATTTACTTTTTTATTAGGATTATTTTGCTCTAGTTCAGTTTTCAACACCGTTACTTTCGTTTCATCACTTTCTGCATTCAATGTTACAATCAAGCGAGTTCCAATCTCTTTGATGGATATTATTTCTGCCGCACTATAATACTTTAAGACCAAATCTTGATTTTCAGTTTTATTAACCATAGCAAATTCCTCAATGTGGATATAATTTATTCAATATTGTTTTTATACAAGCTTTGTATTATTTTTCTACAATAAATGTATAAATTTTATATATTTTTTATTTTATAGAACTTTAGAGGTTTTTATTTATGGTTAAAAAAACAGATTTAAACAATATGAATCCGTGGGATACCTCCAATGAGGCTTCCACAACCAAACCGAATGTTGTAGACTTTACAACAAAAATTGCCAAGATGCAAAATTCTAAAGATAATTTTGATGGCTTTTTCAAAGTTATTTTTGCTGTAATATTGTTTTTATGGCTTGTTTCGGGGTTTTATCAAGTTCAACCTAGTGAGCAAGGTGTTGTTTTGCGGCTGGGTAAATATGTTGAAACGACAGATGCCGGATTGCACTATCATATTCCATATCCAATTGAAACGGTTTATATTGTTGACATCAGTAAAGAACGAAGCATCAATCTTGGCGTTGCTGAAAATGAAACCAGTTTAAGAAACTCTGTTAACGCACTAACTGAAAGTCATATGCTTACTGGTGATGAAAATATTGTAGATATTAACCTTACTGTGGTTTGGAACATTAAAGATGCTAAAGACTACCTTTTTAAAACAAGAACCCCCGAATCGACAGTAAGAGTTGCAGCACAATCTGTATTACGAGAAATTATCGGACAATCTAAAATGGAAGATGTTATTACCGGTGATCGTGATAAAATTGAGAATGATACCAAGAAAGAATTACAAGGTTTGCTTGATGGTTTTCAAACTGGTGTGAATATTGTTCGTGTTAAATTACAGAAAGCTGATCCACCAAAACAGGTTGTAGATGCGTTTAACGAGGTTCAACGTGCAAAAACTGATGCTGAGCGTTTTAAAAATGAAGCTGAGGCGTATGCCAATGAAGTTTTACCGAAGGCTGAAGGTGAGGCTATTAAGCGTACACAAGAAGCTGAGGCGTATAAACAAGCAGCTATAAGCAAAGCTGAAGGTGAAGCAAAACGTTTTTCTTCAATTTATGAAGCATATCGAACTGGACGTCAGGTTACCGCTAAAAGACTTTATTTAGAAACAATGGAAGATGTTTTGAAAAAGTCTAAAACTGTTATTATGGAGCCTGGCGCAAAAGGTTCCAATATGATGCCGATATTACCTTTGAAATAAGAAAACGGAGCTTATAATGAAAAAGAATTTACATTTTATTTTAATCGGTGCAGTACTTTTCTTAATTGTTGCCGCACAATCTTTTTATATCGTTCAACAGCCTGAACAAGCAATCGTGCTACAATTTGGTGACCCCGTACGATTAGTGCAAGAGCCAGGACTTAAAATTAAGATTCCTTTTATTCAAAATGTTATTTTTTATGATAAACGCTTACTTAATCTTGAACCACCTGCACAAGAAGTTGTATTGAAGGATAAAAAACGTTTGGATGTTGATACTTTTTCGCGTTATAAAATTACCGAACCATTGACATTTTACCGGACTGTACGGACCGAGTATCAAGCACAGAATCGGCTGCAAGAAATTGTTAACTCATCTGCTAGAAATGTATTAGCAACTGTAACACTGAAAGAATTATTATCTGAGAAAAGAACAGAAATTATGAAACGCATCAGTCAGGCAGTAAAAGCTGACGCGGCTCAGTTAGGTGTGGAAGTTGTAGATGTTCGCATTCGCAGAGCGGATTTACCGATACAAGTTTCTCAAGCTATTAACGATCGAATGAAAACAGAGCGAATCCGCGAGGCTAAAGGGTATCGTGCTGATGGCGAGAAAGCTGCACAGGAGATTCGTGCAACAGCAGATAAACAAGCCACTATAACTGTTGCAACGGCAGAAAAAGAAGCTCAAAAAATTAAAGGTGAAGGTGATAAAATTGCCACAGAAATCTGGAATAAAGCAACTAGTTCAGATCCGGAGTTTTATTCTTTTTATCGTTCCCTAGAGGCTTATCGCAATTCATTTGATAATGAGACATCTATGGTTATTACACCTGAAGGAGAATTTTTCAACTATTTTGGAAAATCTTTACGGTAAGGATTAGAACGTATGCGCTTTTTAATTTGTTTTCTCTGTTGCTTTTTTATAATACCAGCCAACGCAATGGAATCGTATGCAGATTTAGTGGAAGAGTTAATGCCTGCAGTTGTTAACATCTCAACTGAACGGCAAACAATCAGCGGAGATGATGAAAATATTGATAATGTAATGTTAGAACCAAGTTTGGATGGTCGTGAAGCTCTTGGTTCTGGCTTTTTCATTCGTGATAATGGTTATATTTTAACGAATGAACACGTTATTAACGGCGCAAAAAAAATTACTGTTATCACAAATAATGGTATATCATACGAAGCAAAAATTGCTGGCATTGATAAACCTAGTGACCTAGCTGTTTTGAAGATTGGCAATGTTAAAAATAAAAAAGAAGAAACTTTTCATTATGTTAAATTTGGAGATGCTGATGACGCAAGAATTGGCGATAAAGTTTTAACTTTTGGTAATCCATACGGTTTAGGGGTTAGTGTTTCACAAGGAATCATCTCTGCAAAATCACGTAATATAGGATTGAACGAGCAACAATACATTCAAACAGATGCTGCTATCAATCAAGGTAATTCAGGTGGCCCAATGTTTAATCTTAATGGAGAGGTTATCGGAGTTAATGCTGCCATTTTTACAACTAAAGGGGCTAGCGGTGTTGGGTTTTCACTTCCCTCTAATATTGCTAACTGGGTATCTAAACAACTTATTGACAGCGGCAAGGTTAGACGTAGTTGGATTGGGATGTCGGTTGCAAACGGAATCGACAGATATACAAATAAAGCGGGTTTTGTGGTAACCGAAATCAACGAAAACTCTAATGCTTATAAGGAAGGAATTCGCGTCGGAGACATTATTATTGCCTATAATGACATCCCTGCTGAAAACATTGATGCCTTTTTACGATTTACAGAAACAATGGAACCAGGACAAGCTCTGCGTTTGAAGACGATTAGTTTTGGTGAAGAAATTAGAAATGTTGTACGCGTACAAGAAATGCCCTCAGAGGCATTAAAAAATGTTACCAATAAAGCATTAACAGAGAGCAGCAAATATTATAATGAAAATATTGAAAGTGGTATATTTTATATTTCTGAGTTACATATTGCCGTTAAGGAAGCTAGCCCTCGTGGGCTAATGGTGATGAAAATTGAAAGAAAATCACCCTTATATGGTACAGGTATAAAAAAGGGAGATATTTTACTTGAAGCTGATCGGACTGACATATATACTACAGATAATTTATTAGAAAATATTCGTAATGCTGTTATGGATGATTTTCGTCCAATTACATTTTTTGTGCAAGGTATTGACAATACTTTTTACACGACAATAACAATGGAGCCTGAAAATGACTAGAGTTGATTTTTATCATCTGCAAAAAGCACCATTGGAGCAAGTTTTACCTAAATTATGTGAAAAAGCGTATGCAACCGGACAACATATAAAAATATTACTAGGTAACACTGAACGCGTTGAATTTATCAACTCTTTATTATGGACTTATAGTGAAGAATCCTTCTTACCCCACGGTAGCAAGCGTGATGGCTTTGCTGAAGAACAACCCATTTTTATTTCAGCAGACGATAACAATGAAAATAATGCTACATTACTTATTTTAGCAGATGGGGCACAGATTAGTGTTGAGAAGTTAAGTATATACCAACGGGTTTTAAATATATTTGATGGCAACGATGAAATTGCACTCAATAATGCACGTACGTACTGGAAAGAAATTAAAACTTTAGGTGGAGAACTACATTATTGGCAACAAAATGCTAACGGGAGTTTTGAGCAAAAAGTATAAAAAAGCAGTGCCTACCAAATGGTAGGCACTGCTTTTGATTATTCACTCTAAACAGCATAATGTTTATTTGGATAATTTAATTGTATCTTTTTTTGAGCAGATTCTCGATAATCTAACTTTCTTTTTTTTGCTGACAATTGCTCAAAAAAGGACGTATTTCTATAGCAGCTTATAAAATAATTTTATTTAATTACAATATGTTGCAACTCGTGAATTATTTCACTTTTCTTTAATTGTGCGGCTTATTTACCAACTCAAACTCATACGTTATAAATACTGCGTAATCTGAAATAAAACTTGCACAATTAGAAAAAATATGAAAGTATTTGTGCATTGGAATATTTTATGAGGATAGGACTGATATGGAGAATTTAAACGCCGCTAACGGAAATCTTAAATATGATGACTTAAAGCACGCTGTTGAAACTATTGACCGTGAAATAGAAACTTTGGAAATTTTAAAAAACAATTTGGATAGAAATCTCTCTGATGCGTTAGATTTATTGCAAAATGCTAAAGGCAGAGTTATTGTGACTGGTATGGGTAAATCTGGTCATATTGGACGAAAAATGGCCGCCACATTTTCTTCTACTGGTACTGTATCTTTTTTTGTTCATCCAGCAGAAGCTAGTCACGGAGATTTAGGAATGATCTCTGAAGATGATGTTATTATTGCTATTTCTTATAGCGGTGAATCGAAAGAGCTTTCAGATATTTTAATGTATGCAAAACGGCGCAACATTCCGTTGATAGCAATTACTAGAAAT
Organism: Acetobacter sp.; assembly: GCA_023665325.1. The sequence continues at coordinate 6,273 of JAMPED010000006.1, read as the reverse complement.
CCTGAAAGTGCTTTGGGCAAAAATTCTACTTTGGTCTTGAAACTTCCTGATAATGGTGAAGCCTGCCCTCTTGGACTTGCACCAACTTCGTCAACAACAGCAACAATTGTTTTAGGTGATGTCTTAGCTGTTAACTTGATGGAAAGACGTGGGTTTTCAGCAACAGATTTTCGTCAACGTCATCCTGGTGGAAAGTTGGGATCAATTTTATGTCGTGTTGCAGATATTATGCACAAAGGTGATGAAATGCCACTTTTGAATGAAGATACAAATATGCAAGAAGCTCTATTGGTTATGAGCGAAAAAATGCTTGGTTGTGTTGGAATTATTGATAATGATGGTTATTTGAGCGGTATTATTACTGATGGTGATTTAAGACGCTGGATGTCACCTAGTCTGATTACTGAAAAAGTTGTTAATGTTATGACAAAGAATCCCAAAGTTATTACCCCGGATGCTCTGATTGTTGATGCGGTTAATATTATGAATAATACTGGACGCGGTATTACTAATCTTTTTGTAGTTCAAGATAAGAAACCTGTTGGTGTTATTCATATTCACGATTGTTTGAAAGCTGGAGTAGCCTAAACGTGTTTGAAACACAAAAAATTGATAGCTTTTTCAATGTTGATAAAAATCTTTTAGATGAAGAAGAAAAGATTTTTATGAGTAGGCGTATGAAGGTTGTACGTTTTTTCAAATTATTTTTGCCGTGTTTAGTTGCTTTATTATTAGGACTGGGCGTGGTGTTATTTGATTTTGATAATGCTGCTGATACGTCTTTGGGGCTTGCCGATGAAGAAAAACTGTACTTTGAAAAATTCCGAATGAAAAATACGGTTTTTGAAATTATCGACAGAGATGGGAAATTTAGCGTTTTAAAAGCAGATATCGTTGAAGAAATGGTTCCAGGGAAAAAGGTTTATGATCTTGTTCGTCCTGATGCTCAAACTTTAGACAAAGGCAAAATTATTACATTAACGGCTCAAACCGGTGCATATAATCAAAATAAACAAGAACTAACCCTTAAAACAAATGTTATTGCAAATTATAACAAACAGATGGAAATTAAAACCAATAGCGGCGCATATAATTTTGCAAAAGAATATGGTTTCGGCAATGAAAAGGTTATTGGAAATGGTGAAAAAGGAAGTTTCGAAGCAGATAAATTTACATTTGATAAAAAGAAAAACATTATTACACTCATCGGTAATGTATTTATGAAAAGTGGAGACAATGAGTTACATTCACCTGATAAAGCAATCCTTTTTATGGATGATAATAAATTTGTTTCAACAACAGCAACTATTACTAAACAACGAGATATTTTAAAAGGGGATGTAGTTACAGCGTTTTTTAAAGATATGAAACAATTTGAGCTCTTAAACGCTTATAGTTCAGGACATACCGAACTTCATTCTGATGGAAAAAAGGCCTTCTCAGATGAAGGAGAATATGATGCGACCGCCCAACAGCTTAAACTTATTGGAAATGTTAAAATTGTTGATCGAAGCGGATATGTTGCCACAGCGAAAAATGGTATTTATGACTTAGTTCAAAAAACATTTATCCTAGAAAATGATGTCAAAATCACAAAAGAAACTAATGTAATTACAGCTCCAAAGGCCATTTATTTTGAAACAACAGATGAGCTGCGTTTTTATGGAGGAGTTAAGGTTAAACAAGATAGTGGAACCGCCACTGCTGACAATGGTGTTTATTATATCAAGAAAAATATTGCTGAGTTAGATAACAATGTTGTGATAACAAAAGATGGCAACTCTGTGCGTGGTGATAAAGCGATTTCAGATTTCAACACCTCTCAAAGTCGATTGATTGCAAAAAATGGTGGACGTATTTCTGGTAAACTAAATGAAGCCTCTTTTAAAAGTAAAAAAGGAAAATAGTATTATGGTACAATGTGCTCAGACTCAAGATTCAATTTTAGAAGTTTTTAATATTGGTAAAAGATATAAAAACCGCAATGTTTTACGTAATGTATCTCTAAATGTTCGTCGTGGTGAAGCTGTAGGTTTGTTGGGTCCGAATGGCGCGGGGAAAACTACTTGCTTTTATTGTGTAACAGGATTGATTACGCCTGATTATGGCGATGTGCATATTGACGGACAAGACATTACTTATATGCCAATGTATAAACGTGCGCGAATGGGAATCGGTTATCTTCCGCAAGAAGCATCTATTTTTCGTAATTTATCTGTGGAGGATAATATTAAAGCTGTGTTGGAGATTGTGGTTGATAATAAGGAAAAGCGTGAGCAAATGCTCGAAGAACTGCTAAATGAATTTTCTATTGCACACTTAAGAAAATCTCCATCCATAGCATTATCTGGTGGTGAGAGAAGACGTCTGGAAATTGCCAGAGCTTTAGCTGGACAGCCCAATTATATTCTTTTGGATGAACCGCTAGCGGGTATTGACCCAATTGCAGTTGGAGAGATTCGGGAACTAGTTTCACAACTAAAAAACCGTGGTCTGGGAGTGTTAATCACAGATCATAATGTTCGTGAAACATTGGATATTATCGATAGAGCATATATTTTACACGGTGGTGCAGTATTGATGGAAGGCACACCGGCGGAGATTGTAGCGAGTGAAGAAGTTCGTAAAGTTTATCTCGGTGATAATTTTTCAATATAGTTGTGGCTTTTCTATTGACTTTTTATAGATTTTCGAGATATGCTTTAAATTAGAAAAACAGTAAATATTTGAAGGGATATGAGATGAAAGTTACATTATCAGGAAAACAAGTTGATGTCAGCGATAAATTGCGTAAGCACGTTGAAGATGCGGTCAGCGTTTCGGTTGAGAAGTATTTTAGTGCACCAATTAGCTGTTCGGTTGCTTTTTCTAAAGAAGGTGAAGAGTTTGGTGCTGAGATTACTGTTCACCCAGCGAAAAACGTTGTTTTGAAAGGTTCAGGCTCAGCTGCTGATCCTTATTCTGCATTTGATAATGCTAACGCACATATTGCAACTCGTCTTCGTCGGCATAAAACAAAATTAAGTGCTCATAAAAGCAAAGTTGGCTTGGCTGAATTAGCTTATTCTGCTGTTTTGCCATTAGTTGAACAAGATGAGGAAGTTGATGTTAACGTTGATGCTCCATTAACTATTGCTGAGACTGATGCCAATATTCCGGTTTGTACAGTCAGCGAGGCTGTTATGTATATGGATTTAAGCAATGAATGTGCATTGATGTTCAGAAACAGCTCTAACAATCATATTAGTATGGTATATCGCCGTAAAGACGGTAATATCGGTTGGGTTGAACCGAAAGCAGATAACTAATTTTGAGGATTAACACTATGAATATTGCAGACATAATTTCTAAAAGCGCGGTACTGGATCATATTCAGGCGGCTAGTAAACGTGAACTAGTACAAAACCTAGCTGAAAAAATCTCCGCTCTTGCTGGATTAGATGAGCGTATTATTTTTGACGCTGTTTGGGAGCGTGAGAATTTGGGCTCTACTGGTTATGGTGAAGGAGTTGCTTTTCCGCACGCTAGAATCGAAGGGTTAGATAAGGTCTGCGGTATGTTTGCTCGTTTAGATGAACCTGTTGATTTTGATTCGTTGGACGGCAAACCGGTAGATTTGGTTTTCTTGTTAATTAGTCCAGAAAACAGCGGTGCAGATCATTTGACTGCGTTGGCTGCTCTTTCTCGTATTTTAAAAACAGAGGGAAGTTGTGATAAACTACGTAAAGCGCGCTCTGTTGATGAGATTTATACAGTCTTAAATGTATAAAAATTTTCTATTGAATGTCTAAGCTCCGTTTTTGCGGAGCTTTTTTTTGCTATTGAAATACATATTTTTAACTCTAATTTTGTGAAGAAGACTTAAAATATAATGTTATTTTCTTCTTTTTTTCGGTGATTTCCAGTTGTATGAAATTTAAAATTTCTGGGACTGTATATTTATTTTCAATAACCTTTAGCGCTATATCTTCTGCTATCTCATTCACACTCATCTGTACTTTTTTAATCTATGTCAACATATTATGGCATTTAATTGGATTTTTCGGAGTAATAATTTCTATAGTGTCTTTATCTTCCATTTTTTAACTTTTCCCTCAGCCAGTTGCTTAATCGGCTTTTAAAATTTGCTGATGCTACAGATTTTTCTTTGGATAATAACTCTATTTGTTTTGGTTCTTTTTTACTAGGAAGAGTGCATTCATTTAGTATAATATAGTAATTTTTCTTCAACTTTTCTATGTCTATTGTCGAGGGAATATCAACTCTGTAAAAGGAAATGTCTTTGACTTGTTGAGGAAATTTTATTTCTTGCACATTACTCATATCGCAATTATTGAACATTATTGAATTAGCTTTTTCAATATTGGATAAATCCAATATTTTCGGCAGTTTGGTTTTAGCGTTATAATCTAGCCAATGTACTTCTTTGGGATAGTTTATTTCAAGAGTTTCCATATTTATATCAAACCAATAAAGTGACCAAATATTCGAAGGCTTTAATTCTAATTTTGATGGCATTTTACAGGCATTAAATACCATATAAGTTACAAACGTTGATTGTGATAAATCGATTTCGGTTTCTGACAAATCACATTGTTCCATTTTTAGAGTTGCTAAACCTTTAGGAAATTTTAATTTGCAAATAGAACGATAATCTTCGCCTTTAACCTCATATTTTTTATCTGAAATCTCTATTTCAACGCTTGCGATGTTATAAGTTTGGCGCAACACTTCTGCTTTATTGATAACTTCTTCAGGTAACTCACTCCTTTCCTTTATGCCAAATAAAATGCATTGATAATTAGTTGCCATTTCAGGATGATTTGCCAAATGTGATTCTAGTATATCCAAAAAATCTGCTATATTCTTACGATTATTTGTAGACTGCAAAAACTCAAGCGCAAACTCTGGCGTAAACTTTCTTTTGCCATTTTTAATATCTATCAATAAATTATGACATTTAATCGGATTTTTCGGGGTTGTTATTGGAATTGCAAGTGCTTTCATTTACTTTCCTTATTATTTTTTTGGAAAGTATCATTTCGCACTCATTTTGTCAAGTTTTTTGTTTATTCAAAATATCCCTGACCTAAACGGAGAATATGTTGGGCTTTGAGAGTATATGTTCCATCTGTATTATGCGTATAAAACGGTGGAAGTATTTTGGTTATACCTTTGGCACCTTTTTTGGCAATAATTGCCACACGTTTGGCCACTTGTCCTTCTTTAGAATACATCGGCAGAATCTGTATATCACCAGCTTTATTATGTGTTGCTGCTAGGATTTCATTGATTGCCTCTGTTCGATTGATTATCAGCAAATATCCTTGAGGTTTAAGCATTTTTAAACAGAATGTAAGCCAACTGGTAAGATTAAAATTTTGATGATTATGTGCTAATTGTTTGCTTCTGTTTGGTGAGGGCATATCGTGATCGCTATATGGTGGATTACTGATAACAAAGCTAAAGCTACCACTCTGTAGTGTTGTTTTTTCCCTAATATCTAGATATTCATAATTCAGAAAATCTGCAAAGCCATTTTCTTTGGCACTAAAGTTTGAAAGCTCAACTAGATCAGTTTGAATATCTACTCCGGTGATAGTTATATTTTTTTCTTTTAGTCGTTCAGCTAAGCACAAAGAAATTGCTCCTGTTCCTGAACCAACATCAAGAATCGTATCTCCGGATTTTACTTTTGTTTCATCCAGTAATGACGAAAGGAAAACCGCATCGGTTGAAGCTCGGTAACCATCTATCGGCTGAAAAATTTTAACTTTTTTATCCAGTAAATAATCATTTGTGTATGGATGCATTGTTCCCTCTTAAACAAAAAGACTTAAAAAAGGTTATCCTCTTTTAAGCCTTTCACACTTTTTGTGATTAAAAATTAAGCGCTTGGGCAAGTTTTAGCTTGTTCTGCGTTTACTTTAACCCACTGTTCTTCGGCTTCATCGTCAGAAGAAATCGCACTTTGCGGGCATTCTGAAATGCAAACACCACAATCAATGCAAGTATCTGGGTCTACGACATACTGTTCATCACAAACGTGGAAAGCTTCTACTGGGCAAACGCCTGCGCAAGTTCCGCATTTGATACACAAATCGCCATTTACAACTGAAGGCATATTGTTATCTCCTAAAATTAAAATTCGTTTTCGTCTTTGTTTCTACAGGCAAACTCTAAGAATTGCAAGTAAAAAATTGTTAATATCAGTTAAGAAAATCCCCGCCATAAAGACGGGGATTTTTTGAGGTTGAGAGGAAATTTTGTTTT
>JAMPED010000069.1 GCA_023665325.1 Acetobacter sp. | reverse complement strand
GCCTGCAACAAGGGTGGTGCGGAACTCATAGGGGACTTTCCCTTGCTTTAAGAACTCCACACTCTCTTCAATGTTTTTTAGGTTAAAATGACCATTTCCCGCAGTTTTATGGTAGCTCTCACGAGAGTTTTTTATATCCATTGCGATATAGTCAACCAATTTATTTTCAATAAGCTCCTTTAGAAGCTTTGGAGCGGTGCCGTTACTATCCAGTTTGACCTGAAAACCGAGGGCTTTTATTTTTTTGAGAAAGTCAATAAGGTCGGGTTGCAGTGTAGGCTCTCCACCACTTACACAAACGGAGTCAAGTAGCCCCTTGCGCTTGGTTAAGAATACGAAGAATTCTTCCTCACTTATTTGATGTAGGTTTTTGCCTTCCACAAGGTCAGAGTTGTGACAGTATGGGCAACGGAAATTGCACCCTGCAGTAAAGACGGTGCAACATAAATGCCCCTCGTAATCCACCATTGATAGTTTTTCTAAACCAAATATTTTCATATGTAAATGATAGCAAGTTGACGAAAAATTGTCAAGCAAAGAGGGGACTAAAAGCGTATGCTATAGGTGATGAGATTGACATCCTCAGCCCCATATTTCTTAGTCATAATGTTTTGCATAAGCTTGTTGCCTTTACCCACCATGCCGGTGAAGAACACAACATTATTATGCTTGTTTTTTATATATTTAAGCATCTTGTTTAAAGCTCCTTTTTTGCGATATTCTGGCAATATATAGGCGTTTGATAAATATATCCCAAGCCCCGTGTTTGACCAATATACATAGGAATATATGCAAAAGCCGATAGGCTTCTGCTCGTCCTCAATCACAATGCACTTACATTTAGGGCGTTTTCCCACGAAGTCCTTTTCAAAATTTCTATCTAAAAAACTTTCATCTGTTGTGCCTGAGATTTTGTCAATCTCAAGATTCGCTTTTACTATGAATTCTTTATCACTAAATTTTACTTTTCTTATTTTCATTAATTACTCCTTTCACAGTAATAATATGCAAGAAACAAGGTTTGTGAGAAAAATAAAAGACTCATTCATTTTGAATGAGTCTTTAGACATGGTGCGTCCGAAGGGATTCGAACCCCTGACCTTCTGTTCCGTAGACAGACGCTCTATCCAGCTGAGCTACGAACGCATATTTTGTATCTTATTTAAGTAACAGGCTTAATAATTTATATTTAGAAAGAGCGGACGCTCATTAGGACGCAGATAGGGGAAGCAGGCTTGCTTGCAGAGACTATCAAGTTCGCAAGAAACGGAGTTTCTTATCCAGCTGAGCTTGCGTTCACATATTTTGTGTTGGTTTTATTAAGCGAGATTATTATATCAAATTTTACACTAAAAGTAAACTATTTTTATAAAATTTATATTTTTTACCCCATATTAAACAATATTCTGTCAGTTTTGTTTGATTTTTCTGTCGAAAATGATATAATTCTTGTGTAAAAAACTATGGAGGGATGTTATGTTTTTATGGTTTAAAAAAGCAGAAAAGAAAGAAGAAAACAAGAATGTGGAGAAGAAGCCTGCCGCTGAGGCAAAATCCACAACAAAAAACACTACAGCTAAAAAGAGCGTAGAGAAAAAGTCGATAGCAAAGAAAACAGAAAGTAAGCCTGCAGTTAAGAGTACAGAGGTAAAATTGGCTAAAAGCACAAAGCCAGTAGTGGCGAAAAAAGTTGAGTCTAAAAAGTCTGCACCAGCAAAAAAGGAAACTAAACCTGTTGCTAAGAAAGTAGATGCTAAAAAGCCAGTTACAAAAACAGAAAAGCCTACGGCAAAAACTGCACCAAAAACAACGGCAAAAACAGCTCCTAAAACAGAGAAGAAAGAGGAAAGCAAGGGAGTTTATCGTGTTGTTTATGACAAAACAGATAGACTTTGGAAGATTAAGAAAGACGGGGCTAAACGTATTATAGACAGCAAGCCAACCAAGGAAGAGGCTTTAAAGCGAGTTGAAGAGTTGAGCGAAAATAAGGATGCTAGAGTAGTAGTTCATAAAAAAGATGGAAAGTTTCAAAAGTCTAAATAAAATAAAAAAGAGAGAAATTTCTCTCTTTTTTATTTAGTTTAATTTATCCAATGAGTGTTCCTGAAAGGTCTGAGAAATCAAGATATTCATCAAGGTTCTCAGTAATCTTTACTGTTTCGTTTGTTGTCACTGCATCTATTGAAATGCTGTAGATAACTGCATCATTCGCTCCTTTCATTTCAACATTGAGTTTGAATGCTGTAAGCTGTCCTTTTTCAAAGATTAAATACATTTCAATAGTTTGTCCTTCCACAACCTCAGTTGCAAGTTGATACTTAACAGTTGTTCCTTTTGTTGCAACCTTAAGTACTGAATCTGTACCATTTTCAATTTGATCCCAGTATCCATTTACAAGGTCAGTTGATGGAATAACATTTGTAATGTCGTCTGGGCCGGCAGAGTCAGATTGCTCTAAAGGCATTTTAATTTTGGTTGTACCATTGTTTGTATAGATGAAGTTGTCCTTAATGTAAACGTTTCCTTTAAGAGTTGCTTCTTGAGTTTGTTCTGCAACAGTCATTTTTGTTTTTGTTGTAGTGTCACATTTTGCAAGAATTTCGTCTGCATATGATACGACTCCGTTTATAGTCATATCCATAGTCATTCCCAAGCTAGAACTTTCTTCGCCATCCATAGCGTTCATGTCCATAAACATTCTTGCTGTAAATTTAAGCCCAGTAAAGTCCCATTTTTCATTCGCTTGAACTTCCTCGAAGTATGTGGTAGCTTCAGCAACAGTTGTGTCAGTATAGTTGCCTTTTGTGTCAACCTTAACTGCACTATCGCCACAAGCTGTAAGTAAAAGTGCGCAAGGAACTGCTACAGCCCCAACCGCCAAAGTTTTGATTGTGTTTTTAATTGAGTTTTTCATAAACCCTCCTATTAAAATCAACAATATTTTAACACTTGTTGTATATGTTGTCAAACGAATTTATGTCAAAAAACTTGAAAAAATGAAAGCTGCAGCGTGACGCTACAGCTTTTTTAATACATATATTTTATAACATCAATTACTTTTTTATGGATTTCCTCAATAGGTAAATTTGCATCAATGATGTAAAAGCGTTCGGGCTCTTTTGCTGTAATCCACTCATAGCCCTCATAGACTTTGTTGTGGAACTCTAGACCTTCGAGCTCAATTTTGTCAAGTTTTGCTTTGCCTTTTCTCTTAAATGCGTCAACAGGTTTATTCCGTAAATAAAAAGTTATGTCTGGAGTGAGTCCATCAAGAAGCTGGCGATTAAGTTTAAGAATCTCCTCTTTATCCATGACTCCACGCGCTTGCCCTTGATAGGCAATAGAGGAGTCATAATAGCGGTCGGCAATGACAATTTCATTGTTTGCAAGTGCGCCTTTGATAATCTCTTCATACAGTTGTACGCGAGATGCTAGAAACACCATAAGCTCTGCCTTGCCAGTCAACTTAACCGTCTTGTCATGCAGCATTAAGTTTCGCAATTTTTCGCCAAGAGCTGTTCCTCCTGGCTCTTTAACAAAGGTGCATTTTTTGTCGGAATGTTCGAGGAAATATTCCTTAAGAAGCTCAATCTGAGTAGTTTTGCCACAAGCTTCACCACCTTCAAAGGTGATAAAAAGTCCTTTTCGTTTTTCCATTTGTTCTCCTAGTCCTTGCTAAGGAAAACTTAAGCAAGTTGATAAAATTAGTGTTTGCAGTCGTCGCAATCGCAGTCACAATCGCAGCAACTATCCACTTCTTCTACATATTTATCAAGGTTGACAGTCTTGTAGAAGTTTTCTGGCATAAGTTCGGTTGTGAAATATCCAGCAGGGGCACAAAGTACTTCTGGGATGCGGTTGATTACGCTTGCACAAGTAAGCTCTACAGTTGAAGGGCGTTCAATAACTACGCGGGTGTTTGGTTCCCCTTCGATTGTCCAATCGTTTTGGTCAAACTCAGTTGAGTCATAAACCTTGCCGATACATTCGCTTTGAATGGTGATGCCTTCCTTGGTTTCAGTAGTGACAACAGCACTCATGCCAGTGCATCTTCCCTTAGGTATGTCCATATCAAGAGTGTTGGAGTGAATATCCTCTTTTGCAATTTGAGGAACGCATTTTTGAGTTTGTCTTGTTACGTGAAGTCCAAGCTTGCTGCAAAGCCAGCCGTTCACATTCCACATATAGCTTGGTGCAAATTCACCCTTGTTGATAACTTTCTTTCTCTCTTCGTCAGAGATGTTGTCAGCAGAAGCGATTTGCTTTGTGAAAGCAGCTTTTGAAAGCCCAGCACCATGAACCTTTGCAAGAGCAATGCCATAGTCCTCAACATTGTAGCTTGATTTGCCAACAATGCGG
>JAMPED010000068.1 GCA_023665325.1 Acetobacter sp. | reverse complement strand
TCGCGCAAGTAGGAAAACAACGTTTTCCGTAGCGGCGCAATCCATAAATAAACACATTACCACTCTATACTCTCACGAGATCGCTTGACTTCACTTCGTTCAGAGCGATGACATATTAAAAGAAACAAAAATCATACTCGCTCTTCCCCGTCATCCCTCTCAGGGTGCCCTGCTCTGGCACCCTGAGTCAAGGGATCTCCCTCTTTTTTGAGTCATCCCTCGGCTTGCCCCGCAAGCCGTCAAGGGATCCCCCTCCCCAAGCGCAATCCCCCTTTACTCCAAAATTATACTTTACATTTTTTTGTTTTGTGCTAAAACAACTCAAAACGTTTTGTAATAGGAGTTTTAAGATGAAAGCAAGAACACGTTTTGCCCCCAGCCCAACCGGCTATATGCACATCGGCAACTTAAGAACCGCATTGTATGAATACCTCATCGCTAAAGCAAGCGGCGGTGATTTCATTCTTCGCATAGAAGATACTGACCAAAAACGCTATGTCGAAGGTGCCACAGATATAATCTATAACACTCTAAAAACTGTCGGAATGAATTGGGATGAAGGTCCAGACATCGGGGGAAACTTCGGTCCATATATCCAGTCCGAACGCTTACCGCTCTATCAAGAATATGCTCATAAACTAGTTGAGCTCGGTAGCGCACATTATTGTTTTTGCTCAAAATCTGAAGCAGATGAACAAAAAGACGAAGAAGCCAACATCAAGTTTAAAGACCCCTGCCTTAAGCTTTCTTTAGCAGAGGCAAAAGCCCGCGTTGCCGCTGGTGAACCTTTCGTCATCCGCCAAACAATTAACAAAAAAGGCAAAGCCACCTTTAACGACGTTGTTTATGGTGATATTGAAATTGATTATGACGAGCTTGACGAAGGTGTATTGTTAAAATCAGATGGTTTCCCAACTTATAATTTTGCAAATGTTGTAGACGACCACTTAATGAACATTACCCACGTTGTACGTGGTAACGAATATATTTCATCCACCCCCAAATACAATCTAATATACGAAGCATTTGGGTGGACCCCACCAATTTATGTTCACGTCGCACAGGTAATGAAAGACGCCCAACATAAACTTTCCAAACGCAATGGCGATGCCTCATTCCAAGATTTAGTTGCAAAAGGCTACCTACCAGAAGCAATTCTAAACTACATCGCTCTTTTAGGGTGGAACCCAGGCACCGAACAAGAAATCTTTTCATTAAAAGAATTAGAACAAATATTTGATGAAAAGCGCCTCAATAAATCACCAGCAATTTTTGATATCACCAAACTCAAATGGATGAACGGTTGTTATATCCGTGCATTACCTTTTGAGACATTTCATCAACTCGCAAATAAGGAGTATGATACATTCTTAACGCGCGAAGTTAACCGCGTAGAGCTTTCAAAAGTGCTCCAACCACGTATCGAAACATTAAAAGACATTGCTGAAATCGCAAGTTTCATCGAAACCCTACCTGCTTATAGCGATGAACTGTTCGTGAATAAAAAAATGAAAACCGATGTAGAAATTGCTAAAAAGTCTTTAGCTTTAGCTGTTCCCGCATTAGAGAGCTTAAATGAGTGGACGAATGAAAGCATTTTCGAATGCCTCAAAAACGTTGCCGTAGAAAACAGTTTGAAAAACGGTCAGGTTTTATATCCGGTACGCATCGCATTAACTGGTTTGGAAACCACCCCTGGAGGCGCAAGCGAAATCGCCGCCGTTCTAGGCAAGGAAGAAACACTCCACCGCCTTACTGGCAAAATATCCTAAAATCAAAGGGGGAATGAAATATTCCCCCTTTTTCCATCCCTGTCATCCCTTGCTTTTTTACGTCATTGCGTCCTCCTTTCTGTGTCATCCCTCGAATGGCAACGCCATTCGTCAAGAGATCTCCCTCTTTAAGCGCACACCTTACCCGTCATCCCTCTCAGGGTGCCCTGCTCCAGCACCCTGAGTCAAGGGATCTCCTGCTCCACGCAGCAGCTCGTCATTGCGAGGAGCGTTAGCGACGTGGCAATCCATACTCTCACGAGATCGCTTGACTTCACTTCGTTCAGAGAGATGACATATTAAAAGAACTCTCTTTTTTGTGTCATCCCTCGGCTTGCTCGGCAAGCCGTCAAGGGATCTCCCACTCCACGCCGCAACCCAAAGTTATGCCTGTGCTGCTAGCACCGTTGCAGATGGCGCCGCCACCCATACTCTCACGAGATCGCTTGACTTCGCTACGCTCAGAGCGATGACATATTAAAAGAAACAAATCCATACTTGCCACCACTGTCATACCTCGACTTGCCCCGCCATCAAAACCAATATGTCATTTCCAAGGATTATAAAATCTGTTTTTCTGCTTTTTATGGTTAATCTCTTGTAATAAAGTCAACCGTTCAAGAGCTGATTTGGTTTCATTAAGTGATTTCTCAATATCTTCAAACAACAACCGTTCATCCAAACATTCCGAATAAATATAATCATTTGTCGTATTGCGCCTAAATTTCTCTGTTTTCGCATTTGTCCAACTATGCACACAACTTCCTTCCCAAAAAATATGAGATTTAACCTCTTTACAAGGATTACCAGCCCAAACAGTATTAGAAAAAACTTTTTTACCCGAAAGAACAGTGTTTGCCCCAATAATACTTCCCGATGCAATTTGTGTATTTTTCAAGATATAGACATTTTCCCCAATCCAAATATGGTCACCAATATAAATACTTTTGCTATCATTAAGTCGTTCTCCATTTTCCGCGTCGTAAATCAAATGCGGATCTGCATTACGAAATTTAACATTTATAGAAACCAAACATCCCTTACCTATAAAAATATTCTTTTCCTCAGACAAAATAAGATACAATGTTTGGTTAATATACGTATCTCCGCCAAAATTCAAATTAGAATTATTATGTATTCCCACGTTCAGCTTGTATGGATGCCTATTTTTAGCTAAATAAATAAGTGAATTATCACCGTGAAAAAATATTTGTGAGTTACAAATTTCAACCCCGTCTTCGCAAAAGAAAACATTACCGTTCCCCTTAAAAACAATCTTCGAATTTTCAAGTTTTGGCATAGTCCCAAGAACAAAATTTCCTTTTTGTCCACGAATATTACTTTCACGACGCTTAAAAATTTTCCCCAAATTCATCAACTTCATATTTCCTCACGATATCATTAAGCATAAAAAATAAAGCCGCCTGATAAAAGCGACTGGAAGTTGGTAACTACCGAAAGATAGTGCGACATATTGACTGAAAATAAACATATTTTGCCGCCTTCCAGTCATTCAAATAGACCTTCAGGCGTGCAAAACTTTCGTCTTTACACGTTAGACGCTTTCGGAGAGGCTACCACACCCCAGATGAGTTATCACTTCATCCGCTAAAAACTTTATAAATAAAAAAGAAAAAAATAAAGAAAAATATTTTTTAACCCACTAAATAATCAACTCGACAATATTCCCCGTCATCCCGCCCCGTCATTGCGAGCGCCGCCGTAAGGCACAAGCACGTGGCAATCCACAAACCAGTGACGCAGTCACTCCTTACCTGTCATCCCTCGGCTGTGAAACAGCCGTCAAGGGATCTCCTTACCCCAAACGCTCCCTTCTCAAAACCACAAAAAAGCAGAGCTTTCACCCTGCTTAAATAAACGATAAAATTTTACATTTTTCATTTAAAACAAAAAACCACCCAAGGTGGTTTTACAATGGATGGGATAAAGTGCTATCAATGTAACAAAACTCCGCTTTCCAGTAGTGTAAGAATTCGAGATTTGAGACAAATAATCGCGGATGTCCACCAAAGGAGCGGGAGCGTACATAAGTTATGCCTGTGCGGCTCGCACTGACCCAACTGCCGAGTGGCTTCCATTTCGGAGTTCAATCACAATAATTTTTCATTTAAAACAAAAAACCACCCAAGGTGGTTTTACAATGGATGGGATAAAGTGCTATGCTTGAGGCGAATTCCCGACTGCGGTGTACAAATTAGTACATAAAGAAGGGAATTCGCCTCAATGATAGTGCTTTAGCACGTCCTCAATTACTTGAGTTCAACTTTAGCGCCAGCAGCTTCAAGCTTAGCTTTGATTTCTTCAGCTTCAGCCTTCGGAGCGCCTTCTTTAACAGTCTTCGGAGCGCCATCAACCAAATCTTTAGCTTCTTTCAAGCCCAAAGATGTGATACCACGAATTTCTTTAATTACGTTAATTTTGTTTGCGCCAGCTTCAACGAGAACTACGTCAAATTCTGTCTTTTCTTCAGCTGCAGCAGCAGCGCCACCAGCAGCAGGAGCAGCAACAGCAGCAGCTGCAGAAACGCCCCATTTTTCTTCTAACATTTTAGATAAATCAGCAGCTTCCATAACTG
>JAMPED010000067.1 GCA_023665325.1 Acetobacter sp. | reverse complement strand
ATCCCTCTCAGGGTGCCCTACTCCGGCACCCTGAGTCAAGGGATCTCCCTCTTTTTGCGTCCCTCCCCCTCGTCATTGCAGGTGCTGCTAGCACCCATACTCTCACAAGATCGCTTGACTTCACTACGTTCAGAGCGATGACATATTAAAAGAACTTGCTGTTCCCCGTCATTCCTCTGTCGTTTCTGTGTCATCCCTCTCAGGGTGCCCTGCTCCGGCACCCTGAGTCAAGGGATCTCCTGTAAGAACAAAACAAAAACAATTACTTGACTTTTAAAACCAATCCTATATAAAAGAAAAGTCCGGTGCGCTAACACTGGACTTTTATTAACTTCAAAGGGGTTAAACTCACCCTTTAACTTCCTTCGTAAGTTAAAGATAACCTATTTTCCTCAAAATGTCAAGTCGTCTTCTCTCCCTGCTTAATCAACTCGGCTGCCACTTTGAACACCTGCGACGAATAATGCGCACCTTTAATAAGTAACACATCACCATCTTTGAGTATATCATTAAGCAACTCTGCCACCCCATCAACAGATGGAAAATAATATTGCAAAACCTCCGCCGGCAACTCTGCCAACATATCCTTCGTTTCCTCACAAACGCCAATAACCACATCAACCTTATTGGCAGCCAATTCTTGCCCCACTTCAATATGTGCTTGTTTGGAATATTTCCCAAGCTCTGCCATCTTCCCTAAAAGGGCGATTTTCCGTCCGGAAACAGCTATCCCCCCCAGCGCCTTAATCGCCAGCTTCATAGCATCCGGCTGCCCAGAGTAGCTATCATCAATCAACACCACTTTCCGCCCTCTTAGGTTTAAGAAATGCTTTTTCCCGCGTCCATCCAAAGCGCCAAATTCATTGACCACCGTCACAGCTTTTTCAAGTGGCAAACCTAACACTTCTACCACCTTCAAAACCGCCCAAGCGTTATAGTAATAATGCTCCGCATCATCCTGCAAATGTAGCTCAACCGCTGGATGTTCCGTCCTACCATAATCAAAAACCTGCGCAGCATATTTCTGCGCCTCATCACGCAAAATCTCCGCATACGCCGTATCCGCATTATAAATCGCCACGCCCCCCTTGCGAAGCCCAGAAAAAATCTCCGCCTTTGCCAAAGCAATATTTTCCAAACTCCCCAAAAACTCAATATGCATCGGGTAAACATTAGTAACAAGCGTCACATCAGGCTCAGCCAATGACGCCAGATACTCAATCTCTCCACGAGCAGACATCCCCATCTCAATCACCGCATATTTGGCATTCATATCCAAATCCAAAAGCGACCGCGGCACCCCGATATGATTGTTAAAGTTCCCACTTGTCGCATACGTCGGCGCATACGCAGAAAGAGCCGCTTTCAACTCTTCTTTAGTAGTCGTTTTACCTGAGCTACCAGTCAACGCAATAAGTGTTCCCTTATATTGCCGACGGTTATATTGTGCAAGCTTACCAAAGGCTTTAAGCGTGTCTTCCACCACAATCACACGACGCTCATCAGCACCTTGAACCAAATGCTCAGAAACCACCAACGGCGCACCTTTTGCAAGCACCTCTAAAATAAAATCGTGCCCGTCAAATTTCTCCCCTTTAATTGCAATAAACAAGGTATGTTCATCCACCTTGCGGCTGTCAGTTGAAACTTCTCTAATCTCCGCTGCCACAACCTCTCTATTATATCCCAATATCTCTGCAATTTTTTCAGCACTTAATGCAATCATTATCGTTCTTCCTCAAAGAATATACTATTTGCACTATTATCATTCGCAAAAGTTAATATGCAGTTAGGATGCCCGCTAAAAAAAGCTTGATTTTTTAGACAATCCGTCGTATATTCCCAATCTGAAATAACAAAGGAGCAAAGAGTATGAAATGCCCGTTTTGTGGAAAAAGTAACACGCAGGTTAAAGATTCTCGCGATACGATTGATGAAACCG
Organism: Acetobacter sp.; assembly: GCA_023665325.1. Next base: position 2,563 of record JAMPED010000067.1, on the reverse strand, counting down.
CCATCCGCCGCCGACGTGAATGCCCAGACTGTGGAGGCAGATTCACAACCTATGAGCATATTCAACTGCAAGATTTAACCGTGGTCAAAAAAAATGGCGAGCGTGTCCCGTTTGATAGAGATAAGCTTTTGCGTTCCATCAGCTTGGCCGTCAGCAAATGCGGCATCTCAAGTTATGAGGTTGAACGCTTGGTTGAAGAAATTCGCCGTGAGCTTGAAAACGCCGGCATCGCCGAAATTAACTCTAAAGACATCGGTGAAAAAGTGATGGATAAATTAAAAACCATCAATAAAGTTGCCTACATCCGCTTTGCCTCCGTGTATAAAGATTTTAAAGTCGCTAAAGACTTTGAAGAATTTGTTAGTAACATTAAATCGTAAATAAAGGACAGTATAGAAATGGCAAAATACGTTTCTGAAAAAATAAGAAAAAAATCCGGTGCGCGCTTAGCTGCCGTTCAAGCCGCTTATATGACCGCCTTCTCAGGCTTAAGCGTAGATGAAGTAATTGATGATTTCTTAAAAGGTGAAGTCGGCCGCTATGCAATTGAAGAAGACGGTATGGCAAACGAAGAAATGGTTGAGCTAGAAGAAATGGATAAACCATATTTTGAAAAACTCGTCCGCGGTGTACACACTAAAAAGGAAGATTTAGAAAACGCCCTACGTACCTACTTAAAAGATGCCTCAGCTTATGACCATATGAATGCCACAATGCAAGCTCTATTACTTTGCGCTGTTTATGAACTCGGTTATACGACTGATGTTGATGCTAAAGTTCTCATCCAAGAATATGTGGATTTAGCGTATGCTTTCTTTATGAAAAACGAACCCAAAATGATTAACGCTCTTCTGGACCAGATTGCGAAAAACGTAAGGATATAAGCAATGGCAATATTAAAGCTCTACACCTACCCAGACAAAATTTTAAGCCAAAAATGCGAAAAAGTAACGGAAGTTAATGATGATATCCGTAGCCTTTTAGATGATATGCTTGAAACGATGTATGCGGATAAAGGTGTTGGACTTGCCGCTCCACAGATTGGACTTGCCAAACGCATTATCGTAATAGATGATAAAGTAACCGAAGACGGCACCCCCGGACCACATCCACTCTATATGGTTAATCCGGAAATCATAAAAAAGTCAGAAGAAAAAATTTGGTTCAATGAGGGATGTTTATCCGTCCCTGGGCAAAGTGCAGAAGTTGAGCGTCATTATGCTGTTACGGTGAAGTATCTAGACTATAACGGTGCTGAACAAACATTGGAAGCAGAAGATTACTTAGCCGTAATCCTCCAACACGAAACCGACCACCTTGATGGTGTATTGTATATTGACCGCATCAGCCGTTTAAAACGTAATATGATATTAAAAAAACTAAAAAAACAAAGCGAGGAGTAATGCTGACCAATATTACAATCTCCCCCGAGCTCATCACCAAATATTCACCAACAAACTTAGGTATTCTACGCTACACAGCAAAAGTTTCACCAACTTCAGCAGAGCTAAACGAGGCAATCAACACCACAATAAACGACATCCAGACCCGCTACAAATTAGAAGACATCGCCAAACTCCCGCAGATTGCCAACACGCGCACTGCCTATAAAGCATTTGGCAAATCTCCTAGCGAATATCGCAACTCTGCCGAAGCAATGCTCCGCCGCTCCGTCAAAGGTTTAGGGTTATACCAAATTAACAACGTAGTAGACTGCGGAAACTTATTTTCTCTCCTCACCGGTTTTTCCGCCGGCTCGTATGATTTGAACAAAATAAGCGGTAACATCACCCTCCGCCACGCAACAGAGGGAGATCATTATGAGGGTATCGGCAAAGCCAGTGTAAATATTGGCAACCTCCCTGTATTGTTTGATGAAAACGGCGCATTTGGCAACCCCTGCTCAGATAGCAACCGCACTATGGTTACTGAAAGCGCACACGAAATTTTATCCGTCATCTATTCTTTCGGAACTCCGGAAGAACTAAGTGCCGCCTTAGATGAATACGAACACCTACTCAAAACTTATTGCAACGCCGATATCAGCAAAAAATATATTTTGAAATAATGGAACGCCCGAAACATCAAACTTCAGGCTTTTCCCTGTCATCCCTCGATATTTCCCTATCATCCCTCTCAGGCAATCTGCGCAGCTGCCCAAGTCAAGGGAGCTCCCCACTTCTCTATGTCATCCCTCTCAGGGTGCCCAACTCCGGCACCCTGAGTCAAGGGATCTCCCGCTCCAAGCGCAGCCCTAATCGTTGCAGGTGACGCCGCCACCAATCCATAAACCGGTGACGCAATCACACTATACTCTCACCAGATCGCTTGACTTCACTACATTCAGAGCGATGATATATTAAAAGAAACAAAACTATACTCTCCTCCATTGTCATCCCTCGGGGCAAAGCCCCGTCAAGGGATCTCCCGCTCCAAGCGCACCCCCTCTCCCATTGGATTGCCACACCGCACGTTGGCTGTGCGCCACCGCACTCCTCGCAATAACACACAAAAAAGCGAGCCATAATGACTCGCCTTATAAACTCCATAGTGGAGGAAAATT
>JAMPED010000066.1 GCA_023665325.1 Acetobacter sp. | reverse complement strand
GGATATTTTCTTGACTTTTGCATTTTTTACTTGACTTTTTTCGCTTAATCTGATAGAATATCCCAGTATCCGCATGTGTAGGGTATTTTAAGATTGTTGGACTGTTAAGTGGCAGCCGAAACAACACCCGTTAAACAGCGAGTTTGGTTAGAGGAGGTATACAAAATGTTTGCTATTATTCAGACTGGTGGAAAGCAATACAAAGTTAGCGAAGGCGATGTTATTTCAGTTGAAAAACTTGAGAACGCTGTAGGTGACAAAGTTAAACTTGAAGTTATGCTTGTTAGCGATAACGGACAAGTAGTTGCTGGAAACCCTGTTGTAAAAAGCGCGGAATGCGTGGCAGAAGTTCTTGCTCATGGCAAAGGCGACAAGATTGTTGTTTTTAAGTACAAGCCTAAGAAGAATGAAAGAAAGAAACAAGGTCACAGACAACCGTTCACACAACTCAAAATTTTATCTATAAAGAAATAAAATGACAAAGATTACTTTTTATAAAAAAGAATGTTTCACTGGATTTGAAATTGTTGGTCATACAGGAAAAGAGGCGCGTGGTAGAGATTTGCTTTGCTGCCAGCTTTCAACTGTGGCTCAACTCGCGGTGGTGGGGATTCAAGAGGTTGGAGGGTTTAAGCCTTTCGTTGAAATCTCAGATGGCTATCTTAAAATCAAAGTTGATGAGAAGAAAGCAAAGAATGACAAGGTTAAGTTTTTGCTTGACACTTGTTATGAGTCCTTCCGCTCTATAATCATTGGTGAAGAAAAATATGCAAAATTGGAGGTAAAAAATGACTTTTAAGTTTAATGCTCAACTTTTTGCGCACAAGAAAGGTGGCGGTAGTACTAAGAACGGCCGTGACTCACAAAGCAAACGTTTAGGTGTAAAGGCTTACGCTGGAGAACAAGTAGCTGCTGGCTCTATCATTATTAGACAACGCGGGACTAAAGTTTATCCAGGTGAGAATGTTGGCCTTGGTAAGGACTATACATTGTTTGCAACTTGCGACGGAACTGTTAAGTTTGATACTAAAAACGCAAAGAAGATTGTTAGCGTAATTAAGAATAAAAAATAAGCTTGCTTAGAAAGCAATTTAAGGCGTGGAAGTGTCCGCGCCTTTTTTAGGAGTGATTATGCTTAGATATAAAATCGAGAAGAACAAAATAATAATTCCATCACGGGAAGAATTTGTGCCACAACATATCTTGGAGTGTGGGCAGGTTTTCTCGTTCAGTAAAGAGGGGGATGTCTATAAAGTTTTTCCGCTTGATAAATATGCCGAGATTATAGAGGTTGGAAGTGGCTATGAAATCATTACAAAGGACGTTGATTTCTTTGTAGACTACTTTGATTTGAAAACTGATTATTCGCTGTTAAAACAAAAGCTAGGGCAGTTTAATATTCTTAAGAAACCGCTTAAGTTTGGGAACGGCATTAGAATATTAAAACAAGACCTTTTTGAGACTGTGCTCTCATTTATTATTTCTGCAAACAACAATATTAAGCGTATTCAACTTATCTTGGGACGACTTCGTGAAAGGTTGGGTCAAAAATGCGGTGATGTATATGCTTTCCCAAGTTATGAAAAACTCAAGACGCAAAGCGAGCAGTTTTTCAAAGATGTTGGTGCGGGGTATCGCGCAAGCTATCTTTATAAGGTTTTAAGACAAATTACTCCAGAGACCTTGAAACTTTGGGAGGTTCTGGATACGGCAACACTTCGCAAACAACTTTTGACGCTGCAAGGTGTAGGGCCAAAGGTGGCTGACTGTATTCTTCTGTTTGGCTATGGTAGAGGGGATGTCTTTCCGGTTGATACTTGGATAGCGCAAATGTATAATCAGTATTATTCTCCGCTTGAAAATAGGGAGAAGATTCGAGGTGCGCTCGTTGAAGAATTTGGACAGCTTTCAGGTTACGCACAACAATATTTATTTTATTATCAAAGGTCAGGGCAATGAAGCCCTGACTTTTTAGCTGTATTTTGTGCTTTTATTTTACTTTATATAAAAATAATTTTGTAAGAATGGTAGTAAAATGGTAAAATAAAAATGGGAGTTAATTATGTTAAAGATTGAACATTTGACAAAAAAATATGGTGAAAAATTTGCAGTTGACGACCTCAATCTTGAAGTTGAGGCAGGGCAGATTTGTGCCTTTATTGGGCATAATGGGGCGGGGAAAACAACAACCCTTAAAGCCATTTGTGATATCATATCTTTTGATGGGAAGATTGAAGTGGACGGAATTGATGTTAAGGCAGAGCCCATGAAAGCTAAACAAGTTATTGGGTATTTGCCAGACAATCCTGACCTTTATGAACATTTGAAGGCGATTGATTACCTTAGTTTTATCGCAGACGTTTACAAAGTGGGCAAAGAAGATTTTTCAAGTCGTGTCAAGACTTATGGGCAGCGCCTTGAAATTCTAGCTGATTTGGTTAAGCCGATTCAGTCGATGTCACATGGAATGAAACAAAAGGTGGCACTTTTAAGTTTGCTTATTCATAAGCCCAAATTATATCTCTTGGATGAGCCTTTTGTTGGGCTTGACCCAACCTCAGCTCATGAGCTTAAAGAAATTATGCAAGAAGAGTGCAAGGAGGGTAGTGCATTTTTCTATTCCACCCATGTGCTTGAGGTGGCAGAAAAGATATGTTCTCATGTTGCAATAATCAAAGATGGCAAATTGGTTGCAAGTGGCAGTCTTGGGAAGGTTAAAGGTGATAAGAGTCTTGAAAAACTTTTCTTGGAGATTGGCAGCAATGATTAAGTTGATAAAAATAAACTTTCTAAGTTCATTTTCAAGTTTAATGCGCCGGAATGGTAAGCGTGGGACAATTCTGTTTGTACTTCTGTTTTTGCTTGTTGCGGTGTGTTTTGGTTGTCAATGCTATGATATGGCTTTAGAACTTCCAAATGCAACATTGCTATTCTTTATGGCTGGGATGGCTACATTTTTCTTTCTGATTTTTGCGCTTGTGTTGCAGTCTCAGAATTACTTTTTTCATACTAAAGACTATGAAATGCTTGCATCAATGCCAATCTCAAAGGTGTCTATAGTTATCTCAAAGGCTGTGGCAGCGCTTTGCACTTGCTATCTTTATCAGTCAATCATTCTTATACCAGCATTTGTTGTTTATAGTATGTTTGCAGGTTTTCAAGTAAGCGTATTCTTTGCATTTTTATTGTGCTTTATTGTTTTCCCTTTGTTTCCTCTCGCAGTAAGTTTTGTTATAAGTATGTTGATGCACTTAATACTTACTAAAGCCCGATTAAGAACTCTCGTTAATTACATTTTAATGGTAATATTATTTGCGGCGTGCTTTGCATCGTTCTACCTCTTTTCAGAGTTTGCGCTTACGGATATGAATGTGTTGCAGGGGGTATTCCCTTCAATAGCATTTTTCTTCAACTGTCTTGCGGGGGACTGGCTATACCTCTTATATTCAACGCTTTTAGGAGTAGGAGCGATTGTAATTGCACTTGTCTTAGTCACGCTTTCATATAGATTTATAAATCAAGGAGGAACGGGCTCGGCGGCTAGAAAAAACGGGAAGTTGGAGTTTGACAAGACAAGTTCATTGCTTAAGTTTGAAGCTAAAAGATATTTTTCAACGCCTATGTATGTATTTAACACGATTATTGGCCCAATATTTATTTTAATAATTCCATTCTTAAAATATATTATTGGCTTGCCGCTACCTGCATTTGTTTATATTGGGGTTTTGTGTTTAATGCTTTCAATGACAAGCTCATCAGCCTGTTCCATTAGTATCGAGGGCAGCAAGATAAATCTATTAAAGAGTTTACCTATTCGCCCGATGAAGATATTTTTGAACAAGATTTTATTCAACATTTTGCTCACTTTGCCATCAATAGTGGTGTGTGATATTTTGTTGCTGTCTCTTAATAGTTTTGTATGGTTTGAGATTTTGGCACTTATTTGTTTGCCTCCAGTTGCAATAATCTTGTTTGCAAGTTTAGGGTTAGTACTAAACTTGTATTTCCCAAAACTCCAATTCACTTCAATAAATGAGGTAGTGAAGCAAAGCCTTTCAGTATTTCTAGCAATATTTAGCGGACTACTTATCAATTTAATTCTCTTGTGTGTGTTGCCTATGGCGAATATTGCGACATGGCTGATGCTCCTCATTTATGCAGTTGTTTTAGTTGTGCTACTTGTTGTGGTGCTTATCATTTTATTCACTCAAGGTGAAAAACAATTCAAAAAGCTATCAGTTTAATAAAAGTTGCCCATGTCGGGCAATTTTCTATTGTTAAATTAGGGTATTTACAACGCTCGGGATTTATGGTATACTAGACTTGTAAAGTTGGGGGAACCCAAGACGAGGTGAAAATATGAGCTATCTTTCTCTTTTGAATACTATTGGTGCTGGCTATATTGCTTTAATTGCCATTGGTGGAGTACTGGTTCTGGCGATAACTTTGACATTTTGTATTGTGCCTATGAAGGCATGGTTTACGGCTCTATTTTCAGGGGTTTATGTGCAGATGGGTAAACTTGCGAGTTTAAAACTGCGAAAAATAAAAGCAATGGACATTGTTCGCCCATATATTGCAGCTAA
>JAMPED010000065.1 GCA_023665325.1 Acetobacter sp. | reverse complement strand
GCATTCTTTATTGTTGAAAGGCGATGAGCGATAACGAAGGATGTGCGACCTTTGGTCAGTTTATCCATTGCATTTTGGATAAGAACTTCTGTTCTGGTGTCGACAGAACTTGTTGCTTCATCTAATATTAGCATTGGACTGTTCTGTATCATTGCTCTTGCAATGGTGATAAGCTGTCGCTGTCCAGCAGATATGCTTGTGTTGTCGTCAAGTATTGAATCATAGCCATGAGGCAGAGACTTTATGAAGTGGTCAATGCCGCACGCTTTGCAAGCTGCACGCACCTCTTCGTCTGAGACATCTTGTTTGCTGTAGACGATGTTTTCACGCACAGTTCCCTCAAACAGCCAGGTGTCTTGCAATACCATTGAGAATAGGTCGTGTACATTTTCGCGAGTTAGCGATTGAATAGGAATGCCGTCAATCAATATTTCACCACTATCAACTTCATAGAAGCGCATAAGGAGGTTTACCATTGTAGTTTTACCTGCGCCGGTTGGCCCAACGATGGCGACTTTCTGCCCAGCTTTTACCTTGGCAGAAAAATCATTAATGATGGTTTTGTCAGGATTGTAACCGAATTTAACATTTTTAAACTCTACATTACCTTTAATGTTTGCAAGAAGAGAAGTTTTGCTGCTTTCGTCTGCAAGCTCGGTTTCGTCGAGGAACTCAAATACACGTTCACTTGCCGCGGCAGTAGATTGAAGATTGTTGAACGCTTGTGCAAGCTGGGTGAGGGGTTGGGTGAATAGGCGAACATACATCATAAATGCTACGATAACACCAAAGGTGATTTGTCCGCTCATGGTTAGCACTGCGCCAACAACGCAGACCGCAACATAGCCGAAGTTTCCGATAAAGTCCATAACTGGCATCATAAGCCCAGATAAAAATTGAGATTTCCAAGCGCTGGAATAGAGCCTATTGTTTATTTTGTTAAACTCTTCTCGGGTTTCGCGTTTACCATTATAGACATTGACGATGTCGTGCCCAGAATAAACTTCTTCAATGTGTCCGTTGATGTTGCCAAGTTCGTTTTGTTGGGCAACGAAGTGTTTTTGTGAAAACTTCATAATGACCATTATCAGTACAAAACCTAACAAACTTGCAGCTATTGCAGTGAGTGCTAAAATCCAATTTGTGACAAACATCATTATGATGCAGCCTATTAAGAGAGTAATTGCACTTACCAAGGTTGAGATGCTGTTGTTGAGGGTTTGCCCTATTGTATCAACATCGTTTGTCACTCGACTGAGAACATCTCCATAAGGGGTGGAGTCCATATATTTTAAAGGTAGGCGATTTATCTTGCTGGTGATGTCGCGACGCATGCGTTTTGACATGCGTTGTGTGATAGTTGCCATTATATAGCCTTCAATATAGGTAAAGAGAGACCCCAGCACATAGAGAATTATAAGGAAGATGGCAATGTTTGCAATTGTCTGCATTTCTACCGACATGCCGAGGTTTGACCAAATGCCTGTGTCCGCATTAAAAACTGGAAGTGCCTTTGTGATAATATCAGTAAGCTCTTGCAGTTTGCTTGGACCTATAAGGGTAAGCACTGAGCCTGCGGCTGCAAAGATGAGAGCTGCGATTATAAACCACATATATCTTTTGCAATACTTTGTGAGTTTACCAAGAGACTTTTTAAAGTTTTTAGGTTTTTCGGCAATTCTTGGTCCCATATGCGGTCCGCGTGGACGGGTGTTGTTATTCTTATTCATGCCAGTTCCTCCTTTGAAAGCTGTGATAGGGCAATCTCTTGATAAACTTTGCAGGTTTTCATAAGCTGGTCATGAGTGCCTTCTCCCACCATTTCGCCGTCCTCAAGCACAATGATTTTATCAGCATTCTTGATTGTGCCGATACGTTGAGCGACGATTAGACGGGTCGATGAGGTTAGCTCTTTATCAAGTGCTTTTCTAAGTTTCTTGTCTGTTCGATAATCTAGGGCTGAGAACGAGTCATCGAAGATGAATATCTCAGGATTGCGTGCAATGGCTCTGGCGATAGAGAGGCGTTGCTTTTGTCCGCCCGATACATTTGTTCCGCCTTGTGTGATTTGAGAGCTGTACCCCTCTGGCATCTTTTCAACAAAGTCCTTCGCTTGTGCAATCTTTGCCGCGCGTTTTATTTCTTCCTCTGACGCTTTTCCGTCAATATCGTCGCCAAAGGTAATATTACTTTCTACTGTTCCACTGAATAAGAATGCCTTTTGTGAAACATACCCAAGCTTGTTGTGGAGGTCTGCTATTTTATAATCCTTAACATCTATTCCGTCGACAAGTACCTCCCCATCGGTTGCGTCATAGAAACGCGGAATGAGGTCGATAAGTGTGGACTTACCACTTCCGGTTGAGCCGATAAAGGCAACTGTCTCGCCCTGATGTGCGGTGAAACTGATATTATGAAGCACATACTCGTCGGCATCAGGATATTTAAAACTAACATTTTTGAATTCAACTTTGCCCTGAAGGTCGGTTGTGGTATTGCCATTTCCGTCAATAATTGAAGGGGCGGTGTCAAGAAGTTCGTTGATACGCTTTGCAGAAACGGAAGCTCTTGGCAGCATAATGAAAATCATTGCCATCAGCATGAAGGCAAGAACGACTTGCATTGCGTAAGAACTGAATACGACCATATCACTGAAAACTGTCAATTTTGCAAAGTCGCCTGAGCTGTTGATTATGGCTGCACCAATCCAGTAAATTGCAAGGCTTAAGCCTGACATGATAAGACTGATAAATGGCGACATAGTTATCATGGCGCGATTGGCAAACATGCTTGTTTTAGTAAGGTCGGTGTTTGATTGCTCAAATTTTTCTTCTTGATAACCTTCTGCATTGTAAGCGCGGACAACTCGAAGTCCTGTCAAGTTTTCACGGGTGACGCGGTTGACATTGTCGGTCAGAGTTTGCATCTTCTTGAATTTAGGAAGAGCAATCATAAGCACGATTATCATTACTACAAGAATGGCGACCACCGCAACAGCGGTTGTGAGAGACCATTGCCAGCCTTTGTTTGAAATTTTTACGATTGCCCAAATTGCAAGGATGGGTGATTTGATAAGGGTTTGCAGTCCCATTGCAACAAAACGTTGAATCTGCATAACATCATTGGTGGAGCGGGTAATGAGGCTTGCCGTTGAAAAACGTTTGATTTCGCTTTTTGAGAAATCTTGTACACGATTGAACACCTCGCTACGAAGGTCTCTTGCAAGGCTGGATGAAATACGAGCAACAAAGAATCCTACAATTACCGATAGCCCGGCGCTGCCTAGTGCACAAGCAAGCATATAGCCGCCATTAATCCATACATCACTCATTTTACTGCCGTCTGTTTCCACAAGGCGGGTAATGGTGCTCATATATTCGGGCAGCTTCAAGTCAAGCCAAACCATGGCGGCGATAAGTCCAGCACATAGGGCAATCATAAGCCACTGTTTCCAGTTAAAGTGTTTAAAGATAATCTTAATCATTTTGTTTCCTCCAAGTTATTTTGCAGTTTGTGAATAAGGGCAACAAAGTTTGAAAGCTCCTCTTCGCTCAGCCCCCTTAAAAGTTTTTCTCGGACTGCTAAAGCTCGGGCTTTAAGTTGCTGTATAATCAAATTCGTTTTATCCGTTGTTATAATTTTCTTCAACCTGCCGTCATGGGAAGAGCTGACTCTTGCAATCAGTCCCGCATTTTCCATATTCTTAATCAGCGCAGTCACTGTTGAGGCGCGAATGCAAAATTCTTCTTCAAGGTCTTTTTGATATACATCAACTCCTTCTGCTTGTTTTTGGTGTAGGAAGAATACAACAGCAGCCTGCAGCTTGGTTGGAGCTTTTGAGTGAGAGTTGTTAAAACTATCAAACTCGCGCTTAATCAAAAGATTAAGTTTCCTTATCTCGAAAGCTATATTATCATGAACAAACATAGCACCTCCTAAAAAGTTAGTACGCTAACTATTATATTCTTTTTGTCAAAAATATGTCAACTAAAATTTTGATATTATTTATACATTTTTCAGTAGTTATCGTTCGCTAAAGCAAAAAGCTTGCTTTTTTTGTCGTTTTGGAATACAATGTTATTGTCTTAATAGACTAATAAAAGAGGAGAGAAAACATGAACGGATTAATAAATTCTTTTGACAGCTTGCCTAAGCTTGTTAAGATTATTCTTGCGATACCATTTCTTGATATTGCATGGGTAATATATCGTCTTTGTCGCAGCATTGCAAAGAACAATGTTGTAGGCATAGTTCTCGGAGTGCTGCTCATAATCATTGGAATACCATTCCTTTGGCTTGTGGACATTATCACTCTTGTAGTTATGGATAAAGTAATTTGGATTGACTAGCAGCAACAAAAAAAACAACCCTAAGTAGGGTTGTTTTTTATTTTGTTAATCATTAAAAAGTTTATTGTTTAAGAATTGAGGCTCACAAGTGATATTAATCTTAAGTTTTTTCAAAGTGCTTTCTTCTGCGCCGCTAAGCATATAGGTGCAGTGCGCTTCGCAGCCTGCAAGTTTGTCAAGCTGTTCAATCGCACGCTTTGCTTTTAGATTTTCTGAGGAAGAGATTGCAAGTGCAACAAGCACATCGTCAAGGGTAAGCACACTGGACTTTGAATTAAGGTAATGAGTACGCAGTTTTACGATTGGCATAAGAAT
>JAMPED010000064.1 GCA_023665325.1 Acetobacter sp. | reverse complement strand
TTCTCCGGTTCTTCCACTCCTAGCGCGATTGCAGGAAGCGAGTCTGTGATTAGATTAACAAACAATATCTGCACCGGGAAAAGATAAACATATTGAGGGAATATTACAGTGGCAAGAAACAATGAAAGCATTTCTCCCATATTCGCAGAAAAGAGAAACTTAACCGTTTTTTGAATGTTTTGATATATCTTTCGCCCCTCTTCAACAGCAATAACAATTGTCGCAAAATTGTCATCAGTGACTATTATATCAGAGACCTCTTTGGTCACATCAGTACCCGTCTGCCCCATACCAATGCCAATACTTGCGCGCTTCAGACTTGGAGCATCATTCACCCCGTCACCAGTCATTGAAACAATATGCCCCTTGCTTTTAAGTGCATCAACGATTCGGACTTTGTTTTCAGGACTGACTCGTGCAAAAACTCCGACATTCCCTATCACTTTTACAAGCTCATCATCGCTCAGTTTGTCAAGCTCCACTCCCGTCATAACCTCACTCTTGTGCTTAACAAAACCAATCTCTTTAGCAATCGCAAATGCCGTTTCCTTATGGTCACCAGTAATCATAACTGGGCGCATACCTGCAGATAAACACTTTTGAACTGCCGAGTATATTTCCTTGCGTGGCGGGTCAATCATCCCCACCATGCCAATAAAGATAAGCCCCTCTTCCCTAAGTGACTCACCGCCCTCAATAGGTTTGTACGCTAATGCCAGCACCCTAAGCGCCTTTTCCGCCATAACAGAATTTGCATGCAAAATCGCGTCTTTTTGCTGTGCGGAAAGTTCATAAACCCTGCCATTAATTAAAACCCGATTGCACTTTGACATTAAACTGTCGACAGCGCCCTTTGTAAAGCAATACTTTTCTCCGTTCACTTGGTTTGCCACACTCATCAATTTTCTTCTACTGTCAAATGGAATTTCACTCTGGCGAGGATAGCTTTTTTCAAGCTTGACCTTATCTAAACCAAACTTTGTTCCAAAGTCAGCCAGCGCAATTTCAGTAGGATCACCAACGAACTTTCCCTTAGTCCTTTTAGTGTCATTACATAAAAGCATTGCATTGAGCAGCAAATCAAAACTTTCAGTTTTATTCAGCTTTCCGCTCTGCAAACTCCCGTCACAATAGACAGCCATCACTGTCATCTTGTTTTGCGTGATTGTCCCCGTCTTGTCAGAGCATATCACATCGCAGCACCCTAACGTTTCCACCGAGTGCATACGCTTGACGACCGCTTTTTGTTTTGCAAGACGAGCAACACCAAGGCTCATGATAATAGTGATAACCGCTGGCATACTCTCAGGAATTGCCGCAACCGAAATTGCAACTGCCGTCAAAAATGCTTCCAGCACATTCCCTGGCCTCGCCACAACCTCCAAGAAAAAAGTTATCGCCGCCACTGCAAGCACAAGGACAGTAAGAAGTTTTCCCACATCTTTGATGCTTCTTTGCAGTGGAGTAGTTTCTTTATCAACCTCCTTAATCGCCCTTGCAATCTTCCCAATTTCAGTAGCCTCTCCAACAGCAACAATAAGTCCAAGTCCCCTACCATTTGTGACACTTGTGCCACGATATGCCATATTCCGACGGTCAGCAAGTGGGGTTTCTACTTTGTAAATTTGCGCCCCATCTTTACGCACAGCCATGCTCTCACCAGTAAGTGAAGCCTCATCAATCTGCAGCGCCGCACTTTCAATTATTCGCACATCGGCAGGGATAATCGTCCCCGCCTCCAAAACTACAACATCTCCCACAACCAGCTTGTCAGTACCAAGTTTTATGGGCTCTCCGCCACGCAAAACAACAGCTTCCGGCAAAGTCAATTTCTTAAGCGCCGCCAAGGATTTCTCCGCCTTGTTTTCCTGAACTACACCAAAAATAGCGTTCATAAGAACTATCGCAAGGATGATAACTCCATCCAAAATCTCACTAATCGCCCCTTGAGTCGCACCTATCAATATCGACACTCCCGCGGCAATAAGAAGAATTAAAATCATCAAGTCTTTAAACTGCTCTAAAAACTTACGCAAAAGCGAAGTCTTTTTGTCACTCTCAATATCCTTAACTGGGCTATGAGCCAGCCGCGCCAACGCCTCGTTCTCATCGAGCCCACCGCGCGAAGAGTTTAATTGCAAAAGCGACTCCTCAATTGTCAAATTATGAAACTCTTTCATGCTCCTCCCTTTTAAATAAAGATATTTAATATGGCAAGTGCCAACAAATATATTGAAAACCAGCCTAACCCCGCCCGTTGTGTAAGCTTAAGCATCCCTTTTATACAAAGCACACCGACTAAAAACGCGGCAATAAAAGCCAAAACAAGCCCCAAGATATTTACACTTATCATCTCGCCCTGCGATATAATCTTATAGACCTCAAGCACAAGCGATAACAGTATCACAGGTATACTCATAATGAAAGAAAACTTAGCTGACTTTTCTCGATTTGCACCCGATAGATTTCCCGCACTTATCGTCGCCCCAGACCGTGAAATCCCCGGAAATATTGCAAGCCCTTGCGCGATACCCATAACAAACGCTTGTCTGTAAGTAAGCTCTTCCGTCATTTTCTTCTTTTTTGAAATGCGTTCACTAACAAATAAAACAATGGCAGTTGTTAAAAAACTGAGCCCAAGAAAAGCACCCGAAAAGGCATCACCTATAATAGGCATCAAAATAAGAGCGATAATGCAAGTTGGGATAGTCGCCACCATAAGCTTTACTGACTGCTCACAAAAAGGCCTACGAACAAGAGCAAATACCTCTTTGCGCAAAACAACTAAAATTGAAAGGAGCGTTGCCAAATGCAAAATAATACTGACAAAAAGCGAATCTGGCACATTAAAAAACTTACCAAGCATAACTAGATGCCCACTTGAGGACACTGGCAAAAACTCGGTTGCACCTTGAACAATACCCAAAATAATCAATGCGATTATGTCCAACGCTTATCCCTCACAGCTAATATACTGAAAGATGTGGACAAATATGACACCGACTAGGGACGGCTACTGGGTTTCACAGATTTACACTATAGCAATCCCCATAAGTCGTCATTCTGAGCGGAACAAGTGTAACGAGTGAAGCGAAGAATCTTCGGGTCCCCGAAAACACCTTGTGTGTTTTTGGGTGAAGTCTCTTGCATGACATCTCATATAAATAGAAGAAAATACTTATTCATAACAACAAAAAAAAGACGACAAAGTCGTCTTTTTTGTTATTCTAATACACTCTTCTAAACCCGTTATTTGAGAACCAGCTTGAGCTTACGCTGTCGCCAAACTGAGCAACGGCATATAAGGATTTTTGCATTGGCAAACCATCATTCATACCACTGCACAATGTAAACTCTGAGAAACTGCCACCTGAATAAACCGCCTTGCTATTCTTAAATCGAGCATAACTGTTAGTCACTTCCATACTATAAGCCGAGCCAACAAATGGTTCAATCTTAGCATTGCAACTGCCGTCAAAACTGCAGTTGTTCATTGTGACAGAATAATATAAAGCTGTGCCAACGAGTCCACCTGCAACGCATACATCACTGGTTTTATTGAATATAAGTTGTCCACCTCCTGCACAATTTGTAATAGATAAGTAATCAGTATATCCAACAATAGAACCTACAATATAGCCCTCAACGCTGCCATAAGAGATACAGTTTCTTACATAGCATTGTCCACCATTTGCGGTTATATTTCCAACAATTCCACCGCCAACACCACCAGATTTTATGTCTCCATAGTTAATGCAGTTTTCAATAATACAATCACTGCCAGGGCTTGCATAATACCCTGCAATCCCTCCAGCCGATCCGGTTTCTGAAGCGCCATTTCCACCTTCAACATAGCCTGAAAAAGTACAATTTTTAACAAGTATCGGCGTATCACCATTTCCAATTAATCCACCAGCAATAAGCCCATAAACTCTAGCATTAGAGTGACAATTATCCATCTCTACATAATCGGGATACCCAACGATTGAGCCAACAGTAGCATTGTTTTTAGACGACTTAACATAGGAATCTTTAATAGTTATATTCTTAAATATTGCATTACCAGTTCTTCCAAACAATCCTGCATAATCATAGTTACCATTAATATACATATCGGTGATTAGAAAGTTGCCACCATCATAATAACCATGAAAATTCTTATCCCCATCAAACCCAATCGGGAGCCACTCTGCCCCACCAAGAGAGATATTCGCTGTCTGCTTAAAATATTTATCTGTATAGCTGTTGCCATTATTTACATCAGTAGCAAGTTTTGCAAGTTTTTGAGGTGTGTCGATAATATAGGCTGTAGATTCACTGTTGCCGTTGCCTGACCACTGTGCATAAGAGAGTTCTCCCCAGTTGTCATAGGTTTGCCACCACAATGCAGGGTAACCACCATTTGAGCCATTTAATACAAAAGTCGCCCTTGACCAATTCATTACGGAATAAACCCACCACTCTTCTGTCATATAACTTGCAAGGCTATCAACAAATGAGCAACCATTTATCGAGCCAGAGCTCGATGCTGGGTCGGAGGATGACATAGCTCCACCATAGTAACAAGATGTATAAGTGGTCCCGCTTGTCGTGCCCGCGATAGCTCCACTATTAGGAGGCTCTAGCCCCACAGTCCCAACATTTACACAGTAACTCATAGTTGAAGAGTTACTCATACTTCCGGCGATTCCGCCACCACCGATACCGAAAACTGTAGCAGAATTATAACAGTTTCGTATAGTCGAATATTGTGATGCCGTTGCCACAATTCCTCCTGTTGCGCTGCTTCCACTAAGAGCACCTTTGTTATAGCAATTCTCTACTGTGGTATAGATACAATCCCCTACAATGCCACCAATATAACTTAGCGATTCAATCTTTGCAGCATTGTAACAATTTATTATGCTCGCGTTG
>JAMPED010000063.1 GCA_023665325.1 Acetobacter sp. | reverse complement strand
AAAGAAAAAAAATAAAATAAACGGCAGTCAGTATTGATTGCCGTTTTGTCATGTGGTAAACTCCTTATAAAAAGGAGTAATATATGCAAACATTAGAACAATTAAACAGCGCTGTCGAACAACTAAAAAAAGAGGTTTGGCATATTGCACGCGTGTCCATTCCAAATCTTGGCAAAGAACTTGGGAGTCTATCACTTTCTGACCTCGCAAGCCTTACAAGCAGTGTAAAAAACAACACCTCAAAACTGGCGAAGATTGAAACTCAACTTTCATCCATCAGTCAACAGCTTAATTCCCTCACTGAAAACTTTGGGGAACGCTTTGAGGTGCTTTATGACATGGACAGCTCTGACCCCAACATCAATCGCGGTATGACAAGCGGCATGGTGGGAGGCGACTCATTTGAATTTACAAAGGACGCCTACAAGCGCCTACGCATCTTTGCTGTAATCTATAATAATGACGCAGTTTCCACTGTATACCTTGACCGCCGTAAATATACCGACCTTACTCTTATGTCGTCAAGCATACTGTTAAATAAATTATACTATTTAAAAGTAACCGTCACAGTCGACGGAAATAAGCTTGTCATAAACCAAGCTGGCGCTTATGACTTTAATACCTCAACAAACACTCTTGCCTTTACTCGTGAAAAAGGTAGCGAAAAATATTATGTCTACCGCGTTGAAGGATTTTATTAAAAAAGCAAGCCATAAGGCTTGTTTTTTATATTCTAATTTCTCCTGTCACAAAGCTGTAAACAATAATCCCAATCGTAGCGATAAGGAAAAATACCGCACAAATAAGGTTGATAATGCCATAAATCCTACCAACCTTAAGCTCCTGATAAGTAGAGTTTTGATAGAACGACATTGCCATACAATAAGATAACAGAATCACACTAAACCAAGGGTTGACAACCTTGAAAAAGTATAAAAAGATTGCGGTAACACCGATGGCTGCAGTAAGCAACCCGTTTGTTCGCGCCCAATTTAGTCTGCTTTTTATTTGTTTCTCATAAATATCCATAATAAATATCCTTTATCCACATTTTAGCTATTTACAACAGCAATGTCAAATCATTAACTAAAATTTCGGAATAAAACATTCATTAGCGCTGTCTAAGTCTTGAAAGTAACCATTATCAAGACCCAACTTCTCTGCATGAGCAAGCACTGTTTTAAATTCGAGCGGAGTTATCTTTCTTTTAAGTTCCCCCTTACCGATCGGCGTAAATTGACTCATAATGCTGACAAATGGGGTTTCAATTTCTGCTTTAATATAGTCCAAAAGTCTTATACTATCACGCACCTGTCCCGGCAAAATCAAATGCCTTATCAGCACTCCTTGAGTCAATATGCCATTTTTAAATCTGTTGGGCTTAAGTTTACTCATAAGTTTTACCGCCTTAGAGGCGACCTCAAAATAGTTCGGCGCGCCAGCAAGTCTAGTGGAAAGCTCCTTGTCATAAAACTTTAAGTCTACTAAAAACACATCAGCAAACTCTGCAACCTTTCTTATGGTCTCTTCGCTTTCATAGCCGTTTGAGTTAAACACAATCGGTAGCGTCTTATTGTAACCGTGAAATGTATCCACAAGCTGAAGCGAAAATTGTGTTGGAGTTACAAGGTCGAGACTGTCATACTTTGACATATCATAACTTTCCAAAAGTTCTCTAAAACCTTGTGGTGTGTATTCTTTCCCCTTGCCTTTATGCGAAATTTCATAGTTCTGGCAAAAGTTGCAACGAAGATTACAGCCTGAAAAGAAAATTGCAAGCGCGCCCTTGTTCCCACTTATGCAAGGCTCTTCCCATTTAAAGTTTTCAATTATCTTTGCAACACGAAGCTTATCGCTCTCGCCACAAAACCCCTTTCGAGCAGTCCTATCAATGTTGCAGTGTTTTGGGCATTGTAAACATTTCATATCGCGCCTCACACCCAAATTAAAGTTATACCCGGATTTGCTTTCCCCAAATCCTCATCAGATGCGATTGATTTGTCCGTTTGCAACATCTGCCTGGCTGGCTCAGTAAAATGGCTCCATTTATCTCCGCCGAAATAGTCACGAATCTTTCCTTGTTTCTTAAGCTCTCTAAGTCTTGCCCGCAAGGCAATTAAGATTGCCCCGCCTCTTCCATGAGAGCCGTATCCATGCAAAACTTTTATTACGCTTACACCTTCTTTGGAGGCATTCTCTATTTCAATCTCCACAACTGCAAGGGCATAATCGACTGTTGGGCTGTTTTCTTTCAAGTTTATCAATCTAAGCATATCTTCCTCTTTGAGGATTTTATCACAATTCACTATCAAAAAGCAAAGAAAAACCGCAATCTACAAGCTTAACCCTCCATAATCATCTTATCGGCAATAAGTGCAATGAGCTCACCATTAGTTGGTTTTTCATTACTATTGTAAATTTTAAGCCCGAACAGCGAGTTGATATTCTCAATCTTTCCTCTGTTCCACGCCACCTCTATTGCGTGGCGCATCCCCCTCTCTACCTTGCTGGAACTGGTGTCAAATCTCTCAGCAATGGTTGGATAAAGCTTCTTCGTGATTGCGCCGATAATCTCGGGCTCTTCCACAGCAAGCTTAACCGCCTCTCTCAAGAACTGATAGCCCTTGATATGAGCAGGAATTCCAATACTGATAAATATGTTTGAAATCTTTTCATCAAGTTGCTTTTCTCCCTGTGCAGGACTATTTTTTGTGCTTGTTATATCGCGAAGCCTTTGCTCAAGATTCTCAGGCAATACTGGCTTAACCATGAAATAACTTGCACCTTCCTTAATCGCTTTTGCCACAAAGCCGCTATGTGAAAGATTGGAAACAAAGATAATTTTCGGCATTTCTTCTCCCATTTCTTTTTTGAGGCTGTCCATAACCATAAACCCATCCATGCCCGCGAGCATAACCTCCATAACAAGAAAGTCTGGCTTTAAAAGCCTAACATCCCTAACAACTTCATTTCCATCGGTACTGCGACCAACTAAATTGTATTTTTCATTTGCTCCGAAGTAATCAGCAAGTTTTTCATCTTCAGTATCTGCAAGATAGATTTTCTTTTTTGTTTCCATTTTTTACTCCTTTATTATCAAATCCAACGCATTTCAACTAAATAATTGAAACTAGTACAAAGATAGCACAAAAATGCAACAAAAAAAATCATAACCATGGTTGTAAAACCTCGGGTTATGACTTATCCTGTTTTAATTTGTCGACGACTTTTTCTCTACCCTTGTATAGGTAGAAAGCATTTGGTAGCCACCATTGCCGTCGCACTTGATGCGATACATATAGTTGTTGGTATCTTCCTCGTATTCAACTTTGGTTTCGCCCTCAACCTCTTCCTCTTCTTCAAGGTCAAGTTGTCCATAGAAGTAAATATATTCATTCACATAGGAGCATTTACCTGAAACAATGCTGTCCATTTCAACAATAGTATTGATTGACTTATCTCTTGCACTGATTCTATAGATTCCTGTGGTTGTTGAATAATAAACATAGTCGCCCTCGACAAAGAGAATATCAGTATAATTTGTCTTAGGAAGAAGGAGGCTTGTTTCCGCTCCGCTTACAGTGTTCTTATACATGATTGCGCTGTCGTTGCCGTTTACAAAGATATATCCTTCAGTAAGTGGGTCGCCTTGCATTACGCGAGTGACATTTTTAAGAGTTGTGCTTGAATAGAATCTGTTGCCCCCATTAAAGTTTGAGGTAAGTGAAATATCTTCACTATAGCATTCATTTCCGCCTCCAACAACAGCTGAGTTAGTATAAAATATTGTATCGCCAACGCGATCAATGAAATTTACCTTTGAGCCCGCCCCTGCTGCACCACGCTTAGTTTTGACACCAGTTGCATAGTTTACGCTGAAAATATCAACCTCGGAAGTGGCATTCCCGTCCTCATCTTTATGGGTCGCCGTGTAGAATACTTCCTTTACACTGTAATCTTCTCCCTCTCCAGGAACTGCAACGCTAAGCACATCTTTTGCCACAACCTGACGCTTGCCAAGACTGTTGCCAAGACGAATAGTTGAGAGCTCGTTTCCATCAAATACTACTAAATAATATTTATCATCAGCGCCTTTCATGGTTGTGATTGTTCCAGTTGCAGAGTCAAACTGATTGGTCGTAAAAATTTCGCTAAGGTCATCACCATTCAATCTGCTACGGAAGAAAGTAACAAGTTTATAAGTGTTTTGCAGTTTATCGGTCTTGTGTGTATTTGCTGAAGTAAAGTAAACGTAATCACCAAGAACAAACATATATTGGTTTTCATAGCCTACAACTTTTGAATTGACCTTTTCTGCACCCTTAGGTGATTCAATAGGGAGTTCTGTTTCAAAGTCCTTTGTAAGGTCAAGTCTATTGAGATAAGAAACTTTAGCGCTGTTGCCATAAGCAAAGTCAGTATCTGAATCGCCAACCGGTGTGTATGCATTTGCAAAATACAAATGGTTGCCCACAAGCGCTACATGACCACCATTATAGATAAGCTTTTCACTGTCATTTTTGATATTACTTACTGTCGCGCAACCTGTGAGAATAAACGCAAATACAAAAACAAAGCTGAGTATTTTTAAGATATTTTTTTTCATAATTCTGCTCCAAAAGTCCAAGATTGATTTAGTATATTACTTTTTAAGAGGTTTGTCAATTATTATTGTCCAAAATGCCGTGATTAAACCTCTCGAATTTCAACAAGTTTATTGCAAGTAAGGTCACAAGAGGTTAGATAATATGGCACTCCGCCTTTGATAAATTCTAACTGTGCATTCTTATACCCATGCAAATGCCCAAACACAACGGCGTCAACTTTATATTTTTCAAGAAGCTTTGAGAACTCGCTATCTTCTCTTCGAAAATTAACGGGCGGATAGTGCATCATGCAAATAAGCTTGTCCCCCTCACCTCGCAGTTTTTCTGCCTCTTTAAGGGTGAGCTCAAGCCTTATTACTTCACGCTTGTAAATTTTATCATCCTCAGGACTAAGCTCTTCTCGGTCGGGCACAACCCATCCACGAGTGCCACAAATGATAAGATTTTCAAACTTGAGTGCATCGTTTTG
>JAMPED010000062.1 GCA_023665325.1 Acetobacter sp. | reverse complement strand
TAGCTACGCTTACCTTGGTAACGTAGAACAGCTAAATAGCGACAAAACCCCAACAGCTGGAAAACTCTCTTGTAGAAAACCTGTTATTAAGTGCCCTGATGGTTACTTCGCGACAAGAGTTGAGGCTCTGAATACGAATGAATACAAATCTCATCCAGATTGGTACACCATTGCTCAGTCTGCTTCTAACGGATGTTATTATCCAAGGTTTAAAACTTGTAGTGAATACTTTGGTGACGGATATAGCACTACAGTTACACATTGTAAGTCAGGTTATGACACAAAAGATTATGAGCTTCCTTGGAGTGATCAACTTCCTGTAAATGAAAGAATGTGCTATGGTAGCAAATGTCTCCAAATCTGTCCGGATGGATATTTTGATGATATGCCGCCACAGCCTGAAATAGCATACGTTACCGCAATATCAGAACTCGGTATTACCTGCTACAAGGCTACAGGATGTAATACAGGGTATTATGAAAATTGTGGCGCTGGCTGTGAAATAGATTGCCATACACACGGTGACGTAAGCTGCTGTTCGTGCAAATCTAATTGTACACCAAAAGGATGTCCTGAATATTATTTTACTAGTGGTACCAGCAGTATCTTTGTTGACTATACTAGTACACACGCGTGGTTTAATGGTACAGCTTCTGTTGATTGGACATATTATGCTGAAGGTTTTGTTAATACAACTTGTGGAAAGTATACGCTGAAAAATAATTACTTTTCTGCTGGTGGACCAAGCGATGCTGAATACGTAGGTGATGGTTGTACAATCACATCTGGTCATATTCAATTAGTTTGTCAGAGATTTATCTGTTATAAATCTGCTGGTCAATATGATTATCCACCTAGTGAGCCCTTTGCATATATTCAAAATAAATATGGTTGCTATAAAACAACTGGATGTAAAGAGGGATATGAACAACATAATGAACGTTATAACTATTACTTTGATGTTGAAACAGAAACAATAGATACTGACTTTGATTATGCTGCTAACAAATATAATACTTTAACTTGCACTAAGAATATATCTTGTAGAAGTCCTTATTTTTCAGTTGCAAATAAACCAGCTAAAAAGGTAGCAACCACAACATACGAATATGGTAAAATTGACGGTATAACCAAGTCAACACCAGAAACACTTAGTTGCTATACTAGTGCAACTTGTTCAACCTATGGCTACAAAGATTCTTGCCCTGCAGGATACTCTGGTACGACTATCTCGGTTGAGACAGATGGCACGCCACTCACCTGTGTTAAAGATTGTCAGAAAGATGCTGATTTCTTCATTGATGTTTCAACAGCAAATACAGATATTATACCTAACT
Source organism: Acetobacter sp. (assembly GCA_023665325.1). Next base: position 4,059 of record JAMPED010000062.1, on the reverse strand, counting down.
TAAAAATAAAAGGAGCTAATGCAGATCTTCTTATTACGGCAACTATGCAATACAAATTCGGAACAATTTCCGGCTGTGCTTGTCAGAAAAACCTTGTTGGTGACTGTAATTTGCCAGATAAAACAGATGTTACATATTTTATAGAGTATGAAGAAAATGCATCATACTGTATAAACGGCTGTGAAGTTAAACCATCTAATTACGGTAGTAGCAGTGCCGTTGGTTTGAATATTGATGGCACCTACATAGGTAATGTACCTTCAGATACTTTGAGAAATAAATATGATGGTAGTGGCTATGGACCATATGATATTGAGATCACAAATGGTATAGACTATGAAGTTGATTACGAAAATGATGAAACTCAATATTGTAAATTCCTTGAAAAACTTGAAGAATTAGATTTATAACAGCAACGCCCCTTGGAATTTTCCAAGGGGCGTTTATGTCTTTCTAAATACTTCTATCTATGCTCTCTCTTGCATTAACCAGTCGGCAACATTGATTATTTGTATCCCGTCTTCTGTAATTCCTGTAAACAGCGAATCGGTAGTTAAAACAATTTTTTCAAAACTATCACGAACCATCTGCAATGGTGCTAACTCTCGTGTTCTCGTTTCTTCACCTGCTAAGCTTTCTGTCACCTGAACATAAACTTTTTTATCCATCTTAGTTGCAACAAAATCAATTTCCTTGTCATCAATTTTACCCACGGATACTTGATATCCTCGTCGTAAAAGCTCAAAAAAGACAATGTTTTCAAGGATTCTTCCCGTATCACTTACTCGCCCAAGTAAATAACTTCTGAGTCCACTATCGACAATATAATATTTTTCGCGGCTACGTAAATGCTCTTTACCACGAATGTCATAACGTTCAGCCCGATAAAGAATAAAGGCATTTTCTAGCAGAGTAACATAATTTTCTATCATTTTATTATTAGGAGATGATAGACTTTTTTCACTCACTAGTACATTAGTAATTTTATTAACTGATGTCATATTACCAATATTATCTGCCATAAATCTAATAAGCTTTTGTAAAGTATTAACATCTCGTACAGTGGCGCGAGAAATAACATCTTTCATTAAAACCGTATTGTAAATACTATCTAGCATTTCACTAGTTTGCGGTTCGGCAAAGTTAAAATCTTTAAGTGAGGGCATACCACCAAATCGCATATAGCGTAATAATTTCTCAGAGATTCCCATATTTTCTGGAAAGTCATAAAAATCAAGAAATTCACTAAAAGATAGAGGTAACATCTTAATTTCCACATATCGACCAGATAAATAAGTAGATAATTCTGATGATAATAAATAAGCATTAGAGCCTGTTAAATATAAATCTATACGCTCATCCAAAATGAGTGAATTGGCAACTTTTTCCCATTTATCAACTCGTTGTATTTCATCTAAAAACACATAAACTTTATTTTTCGTTTGTGGTAAATGATTAAGTATTGTTTGATTTAAGGTTTTGTAGTCCATTCCATCATAGCGCAAATCTTCAAAATTCATCTGAATAATATGTTGCGAATCGATTCCTTGTTGTAAAAGATGAGTAGCAAAGCTTTGCAAAATACTTGATTTACCACATCTGCGTATTCCTGTAATAACCTTAATAATCGGTTTATCTTGAAAGTTTATAAGTTTTTGTAAATATAAAGATCTTGTAATCATTTTTATCCTCCATATATAAATATATGCAAAAACTTTAAAAAATCAACAAGTTTTTGTATTTTTTTACAAAAACTTTTAGAATGACATACAAAAGTAATCAAAAAATACAAATTTTTATTTGATATAACCACTTATAAAAAAGAAGTCTTTTTAGGTGAATTTTGCTATTTTTTATAATTCGAATTTTAAAAACATATAATGAGTTATAATTTTAAGGGTATTTGTAAAATTATGACCGATTCGCAAACAATATCCCCCTATAGCGAGAACATCGCTATAGGGGGATATCTGCCTATAATTGATTTTCGGGATAACCATTAAGATGCATTCTCAATGGAACATCCTCACATTTATTCCCATTGTTAGTTATAAGACAAAGTTTTACTTTACTACCGGATACTTGGCGGTATGATGCTTCTGTATTAGTAATATTATCAATAATCGTAAACTGGTCATCGGCTAAATCACTTGACGAAAATCCTCTTTTGTCGCGGCAGCTATATATAAAATATTCATTCCCTACATCTGTATTAACGTAACACCGTGGAGCGCAAGGGAGTAAATTTGTTATTTTACCAATATCTTTTAAACTACTTGTACTAGCTGTACTAATAATTTCTTGGCAATAACTTGGTTGGTGATTACGACCGAATCCAAACATTGTACGAAAATCTAAGCTTTGGCTGAATGAGGTGTTTGGTATATTAATTGAATCCAAATATAGCATATTTTTTACTTCATCTACTGAAACTTTATATGAAGCTTCGTTTAAATTTTCAAAGTCTGGAGCTTTTGTTCCTCGTGCCCAATAAACACCTGATTTTTTATCATTTAGGCAACAATACAGATCACCTCCATAAGCATCACTGCAAGTTCCCCCTCCTACTGCCCAACCATTTCCGCAGTGCATATATGCATCTACAACAAGATAGCTTGGCCAGTTGATGTAGCAGGTTTGCTTTCCAAAAGTATAAGGTGTCGGGGTTATACAATGGGGACCTGTACAACTTCTATCAGCCGTTGCAGAAAAGAATCCTTTCTCTTTACATCCTGTTACTTTATAACAACGCTTACTACCGACATCTTTGTATTCATACTTGAAATAATTACTATCCGGTTCTTTTTTTAACTCAAAGTAGTCAGATGGGCATTGTTCACTTTCGCTTTCTTTAATTACCTGAGGTATAATTTTATATATTTCATTATTATATGAGAATTCAAAAGATGAAGGTTCCTCACCGCAGTTATAAAGTGGTCTGACATTATGAACCGTTTTCATTAAAATACCATCTTCATTTTTTTCTCTAATTTCAATATAATCAAATTTTTCACAGTATTTTATATTACCATTTGAATAGTAATCTTCAGAATAACTACTCCCTCTATTTGTGGCTACTACAAATGATGATGCTATATCATTTTGGGATTCTATACTACCATCATCTTTATAGTCTGTTCCTCTCGTATAAAATTGAAAAAATATATCCGGAACATCTGTTGTTTTTTTAGCTAATACAAAACTTTGATTAAATTGCATATAGTCGGAATCTTTTTGTTTTTCGACTTCAATATTCATAAAATACTCGTGTGTTTTGGATTCTCCTTTATAACCTTTTGTATTTTCAGTATATTCAATATAGTCACCTGTTGTTCCTTTAGACGTTAGATTACCGCAGACTTTATCTTTAACGTAGCTAACATTAAAGTAGTCATTAAATGGAGATTTACTAAATGATGGAACAATATCTGAATTATTCGGACAAGTAATCTCTTCTGTTTCTGTTACTACAGTAATGTTATATGTCTTACCATCAGCGATTATGGTATGTTCGCCTTCACCTAACAATTTTGAACTGTCTGTTGTGCGAATACCTGTAAAAGGAACTTTATCAGTAAAGACACTTTTTCCATTTACTATCATCGATGTGTATGGAATAACTAATTGTCGAACCTCACCTATTCCACCAGAACGTGTATATGATCCGTCCTCTTGGATATAAAGGTTTGCAACTTGCGCATACTGAATATAAGTGTCACTCCAACCGCTAGTTTTTCCTGCTGCATAGGTAACATTTTGTAAGAATGAACTGGTATCAGAAGCTGTATTATTAGTACGTTCCTCTGTGCCATTGCCTGTAGGTGTCAGTGTTTCGATATTGGTATATAGACCGCTTGATGCGATGCTGATAGTCGAAATTTTTGAATCGGTTGTAGATACCTTAAATTTAACTAATTCATACGAACCACGTTGTTCCTTACCTCCACGAGTATAACGATCTATATGCGTTGTTACAGTTAGGAAGTAAGCATCTTGTTTACAATCAGTCATACAAGCGAGGGAAGAACCATCGGTATCAACAGAGATAGCAGTACCATT
>JAMPED010000061.1 GCA_023665325.1 Acetobacter sp. | reverse complement strand
ACCGATATACACCTTGTTATTTCCTTTAGTGCCAACATAGTCAAGTTCAGCAAGAAGAGCCTTAATGTTGTCACCAATCGCATCAGGATTTAAAAAACGCCCTTCATAAAACCCGTCGTATTCTGTTGCCGCCTGAGCTTTCACGATAAAAGTATCGTTTACGCCCGTGCCAGCAATCACCGCACGAAGTTTAGAAGAGCCTATATCAATAACTAAAACATAATCTTTTGCCATACTCTGCCTCTATACGATTAGTTTAGTCAAAAATTTAGTGTTTGTCAAACATTTGACGCAGTTTGAGGCGGTTTTACCACAAAATAGCACTCATTTTCACTATATATGTCCGACCTATAGTAGTTGCTAATTTCAATAGTGCTGTTTTTGATGAGTTCAATCGTCCAAACCCCAGCACTTGGGTCAGTATCATCTATTGGCTGTCCAACGATTGAAAATATGTTGGAATATACACTTATCAACTTAGCAACCTTGTATTTTAGTCCATAAGTCGCATTTTTGATAAGATAAGTTTGTCCATCATATAGCGACAACTTAATATACTGTTGGTCAGCATTTATATTATCATCATGCAGCATTCCAACTTCCATAGCTTTGATAAGTGATTTCTGAGCATTTAAAAGTCTGTTGCTCTCAAGAAAAGCTGAGTAAATATCAATATTGTTTTCAACCTTCAAAAACTGCCCTGGCTCTGCTTCTGGATTTGCAATAGTTAGACCGTTATAAAGGATAGGCTTGTCCGCACCGCTTTGATATTCTCCCTCTTCATGACGCAGCACTTTAAACTCATCATCAACAATCAATGTTCCCCCCTCAACTGGGATGGCATAAACTTCTAAACGCTCTGCCGCGTGAATAACATAGGTTGACGGAAACACTGTTTCAATATTTACAACCTTAATGTATGGATGTGCTTTTTCAATTTTCTCTATTGCGCTCTTCTTCCCCATAAAAAGTACACTACCACCGCGTACAAATTTGCCACTTTCAACAATCTGCTCTTCCTGCCCTGTGAGGTTTAAAGTTGAAGTGCGAAAATCAACTTTGATTGTCTTAAGTCCAAATAAGGTAAAACATAGGATAACAAACACTCCTATTACTGCCGCCACTGCACCTAAAGTTATCCAAAGTCCTTTTCTTTTCAATATTCTTCCCTCACAATATCTGCGCCCAGCCCAGTTAAGGTCTCCTCCAGCTTGTAATAGCCTCGGTCGATAAACTCCACACCATGCACCCTCGTGTAACCATCAGCAACCAGCCCCGCAAGCACTAATCCCGCTCCACCGCGAAGATCGCACGCAAATAGGTCAGCACCATAGAGTTTTTCCTTGCCATTGACCACACAGACCGAACCTTTGAATTTGATGTCCGCGCCCAGCCGTATAAGTTCTGCCACATGCTTGAAACGCGCCTCAAAGAGATTTTCAACCACTATGCAAGTTCCATCGCTTATCGTTTGAAGTGCCATGACCTGTGGTTGCAAGTCGGTAGGGAGTCCCGGATAGACCGCGGTTTCAACTTCACCAAAAGTTTTAAGCCTACCCCTTGACTTTATCCTAATTTTATCATTTTTACACTCAATCTGGCAAGCAGTTTTGGCTAATTTTGAAATTATTGCTTGATTATGCTGTGGAATAACATTCTTTAAGGTAACATCACCGCCACACATGGCAGCAGCAATAAGGTGAGTCCCTGTGATTATTCGGTCAGGAATAGCTTGATATTTTACGCCTTTAAGCCGCTTAACCCCCTCAATTTCAATCATGTTGCATCCGGCACCAACAATCTTCGCCCCACACTTATTCAAAAAGTCTTGCAGGTCGACCACCTCAGGCTCTTTCGCCGGATTGAATATCCGAGTACGCCCCTTAGTCAATACTGCCGCCATCATTAGGTTTTCCGTAGCCCCAACACTTGGGAAATCTAAAATTATATCACAGCCCCTCATCTTTGACCCGTCAGCGTATATGTAACCATTCTTCTCAACAATCTTTGCCCCCATCTGCCTTAACCCTGCAATATGGATGTCAATAGGTCTCAAGCCTATATTGCAACCGCCAGGATAGGCAACCTTGGCAACCTTGCACCTCGCAAGAAGAGGTCCTAATAAAAATATAGAGGAGCGCATCTTTGCCGCCTGCTCCACCGTAAAATCATGTCTCTGTAGAACATGAGTATCAATCTCAAGGGTCTCGTTATCAAAATTGACTCCCGCCCCTAAATCTTCAAGAATTTCATTCATTGCACATATGTCGGTGTATGCAGGCACATTTTTAAGGACAGTCACCCCGTCCACCATAACACTTGCTGCGATTATTGGGAGCAGTACATTCTTTGCGCTCTCCACCCTAATCTCTCCATAAAGCTGCCGTCCACCATATATATAAAACCTTTCCATAATATATGGTATGAAAAAACGATGACCTCGGTCATCGTTTTTGTTATATCAAGTTCTAAAATTAAGCCTCGCCTTCGCCCTCTCCCTCTTTCTTAGGAGTTTCTGGAGCTACTGGTGTTTTCTTCTTTTCTTCTTCTGGCTCAACATAGTTCCAAGTAACTTTCGTAAGCTTTTTAACTTTTCTGTGGTTTGCTCTTTCTGCCCACCAAGCCTTAAGTCCCTTTTTCTTAGGAGGCTCGCTTCCGTCAACCTTGACTGGCGCTTTTTTCTTTCTATTTGCCTCAGCTTCTTGCCTATCAAGTTCTTCTTGTTTCTTTATCTCTTTCTGCTCATCACTGATTTTCTTTTTTAGGTCTCCCATTACTTTTTCAATATAATCTTTTTGCTTTCCGGCATCTTTTTCTTCATTAAGATATTTTTCCACCTTATCAGCAATCTTTTTCTGCCAAGCTTTTACAACTGCTTGACTCTTAAAGTGAGGGGTTTCCATCTTGAACAGAGTTTCAATAGTAAGTCCGCCCTCTTGATTTTTATCTAGAGCATCAAGGAGATATAATGCAGCCTTCTCATCACTTCCAACAATGTTTGCAAGGTCTTTTGCTGGCTTATTCTTTTCGACTGCACCCTTTGTTAAAACTGCCTTGCCATTGTCGTCCACGATATATACATCATAGTTATCTGATGCAGCTTTCTTAATGCAGTAGATTGTGTATTTTGTTCCCATCATAGTGACAGTTCTTGCCTTGATGTCTGCAGCAAAGTGTGTGGTGTTTGCATGATAAAGAGCTGAACCTGACTTAATGTTTCCCTCCTCATCATGAGTGGTAGACAAGATATAATCGTCACCCAATGCAAGTTGTTCTTCATCAGTACTGATATGAAGTTCATGTTTCTTTGAATCCTTATGGTCATTAAGAATAACAACGCTAGCACTTCCCTTTGTAAGTCTAATAAGTCCTTCGCCTGCCCATGCTGGCATTTCTATAACTTTCTCACCAGTGGCTGCAACCTCATCAATAGCCTCACTGATAGGAGTCGCCCAATTCTTGTCAGCAACACCTACGCCAACCACTGCAGAGTCACTTATCTTTTTGAATTTCTCATCTCCAACATCTTCAAACTTCTTTACGGCTGCCTCTGCAACAGCATCAAGAAATTCGTTAATGAGAGCCTTTTGCTCTTCACTGCAGCTTTTATTCTTTTCATCTATTAATTTTGCTGCACCTGAGATTGCAAGTAAATAATCCCTAATAATCTTCTTTCTATCTAAAACTTCTGTACTCATAATTCCCCTCCTAGTACATGGTAATTGTACCATATAATAGGGAAGATGTCAAGGGGGATTTAGAATATTTTTAATATAATTGACTGTTATTTGCTTTGCCTAAGCACATTTAAAGCGATGCCAATCCCCGCCATAAAGACCATAACACTTGTGCCTCCGCTTGAAATAAAAGGAAGCGGCAAACCTGTTGGCGGAATAGAACCAGTTACAACCGCAATATTAAGAAGCGTCTGCACCCCAATAATAAAAGCAATTCCGCTGGCAAGCAGTGCTCCAAATCTATCCTTTGCGTTAAGAGCAATTTTAATAAGCAAGATAACCAATGCTGCAAAGACCACCATTAAAAGAATTGTTCCAATATACCCTACTTCTTCCCCAATAATTGAGAGAATGAAATCTGACTCGGCAAAGGGCAGAAAGAGGTATTTCTGACGAGAGTTAAAAAGCCCAACACCAAACCATCCTCCTGACCCGAGTGAATATAATGATTGAATAAGCTGGAAGCCCTCGCCTTGCGGTGATGCCCAAGGGTCGAGGAATGCCATCAGTCTTTTTAAGCGGTAGGGCTCCAGAAGAATAAGTGCTGGCACAGCGGCAGCAGCCGGGATTGAGAACATCAGCGTATGCTTTTTACTCATCCCACCGATTATCAGCATAAACAGCGTAACAAATGCGAGACACATAGTCACTGACATACTAGGCTCTAAGATAATCATAACACACAAACTGCCCGCCACAGCAAGCACAGGCAGCAGCCCTTTTAAAGTCTTTACTTTGTCATGATTGTCAGATAAATAACTTGCCGCAAAGATTACAAGGGCAAACTTGGCAACCTCAGATGGCTGAATAGAAAACCCAAGTATTGACACCCAGCGCTTTGCGCCATAACTTTCCATACCAATTCCCGGAACAAACACGAGGGCAAGAAGCAGCATAGTAAATCCATAAATCCACCAGCGTAATTTCTTTAATCGGTGATAATCAAATAGTGCAAAAAACACCATTGCGCATATGCCCATAACAACACCCATAAGCTGCTTAAAGAGAAAAAAATATTTGTTGCCATAGTGATATTCCGCGCTATAAAAGCTTGCACTGTAAACCATGATACAGCCAAAGATTGCCAGTGCAAAAACTAAACATACAAGCAGTATTGCTCGCCTATTCAAGCGTAGTTTGGTCAAACATTATCTCCTTAAAAATCTCACCTCGAACTGCGTATGATGAAAACTCATCAAAGCTTGCACAGCCCGGCGACAGCAAAATTATTTGCCCTTCCTGTGCTGCTGCCCGCGCAAACACGGCAGCCTCTTTCATGGTTGCAAAAACTTCGGGCTGATAGCCATATGCTCGGGCAAGGGAGGCAAGGCTCTCTCCTGCACTTCCAAAGCAAATCAGTCTTGCAAGCGGGAAATGCTTATTAAAGAATGATGCAAAGTCACAATCTTTATTAAGCCCACCCAAAAGCAGCACCACTTCTTGTCCCGCTAAACTTTCAAGTGCCATTTCAACCGACGATATATTTGTCGCCTTACTGTCATCAATTACAACCGCTCCATTAGAAAGTTTGCCCAGCATTTGAAGTCGATGTTTGGGCGGCTCAAACCCAGCCACCGCCGCACGAATAAACTTTGGTTTCACCCGTAAACTGCACGCAACTGCAACCGCTGCCAAAATATTTTGAATATTCTTTTCTCCAACAAGCGGAATGTCT
>JAMPED010000060.1:4535-5763 GCA_023665325.1 Acetobacter sp. | reverse complement strand
ATGTCATCGCTCTGAGCGTAGCGAAGTCAAGCGATCTGGTGAGAGTATGGGTGGCAGCGGCACTTGCAACGATTAGGGCTGCGGCGGGTAGATGGAGATCCCTTGACGGGGCGTTGCCCCGAGGGATGACCAGAAAAGAGGGAGATCCCTTGACTCGGGCAGCGGAGCAGGGCACCCTGAGAGGGATGACACAAAAAAGCGGGGAGGTGGGAGATTAGAGTGGGGTGCGGAAGTTTTGAGCGATGACGTAGGTTTCGGGGGATTTGTCGCGGCTGGCATCAGGTTTATAATGGGTGACTTTGGCAAAATTCTTTTTCATATCTGCCAGTAAAGTTCCTTCTGCGCCGCCTTGGAAAACCTTGGCGATGAAGATACCATTGGGGGCGAGAACGGTTTTGGCAAATTCGTAAGCCGCCTCTACTAAACCTATGGTGCGGAGGTGGTCGGTTTGTTGGTGACCTGTTGTGTTTGCCGCCATATCACTCATAACGATATCGGCTTTTTGACCGTCTAAGAGCGCTAATAGTTTTTCGGTGGCGTCGTCGGTGGTAAAATCTTGACAGATAAACGTTGCTCCCTCAAGTGGTTCGGTTGGTAAAATGTCTAACCCGACGAGTTTTCCTGTTCCTTTTAGTTTTTGTGCGGCAATTTGTGACCAACCTCCGGGGGCGCAGCCGAGGTCTACTATGGTTTTGTTTTTGCTTAGAAATTTGTATTTTTCATCCAATTGTATCAGCTTAAATGCGGCACGAGAACGGTAGCCGCGGTTTTTGGCTTCGGCAACGTAGGGGTCATTTAACTGACGTTCAAGCCAACGATTTGAGGACGAGGAGTGATAACGTCCGTCTTTTAAGCGAACAGTAAGCATTTTGCGTCCGCGAACTTCTTTTGCCGATTTGGTTAATTTTGCCATTTTTGCCTCGATTGGTTAATATTTGGCGATATTTATAGCGTATTTTTTTTGAAGTGGCAAGTGGTTTTTTTCGGATAGTTTTGTAAAATGAGGGGGATGTTTGTTGATGGGGGGATATTATCGCAGGTGGTGATGATGAAGTAAAAAAGAGAAAGATAAAAAAAATGTGATATTATTAAAAAAAGTACTTGCAAAATATTTTTTTATGGTTATGCTGGGGAGCGTTGATGATAACGGGACTTAGCTCAGCCTGGTAGAGCGCTTGCTTTGGGAGCAAGATGTCGTAGGTTCGAATCCTATAGTCCCGACCAATGA
>JAMPED010000060.1:0-4435 GCA_023665325.1 Acetobacter sp. | reverse complement strand
AAAAGGGTGCCTATATGGCGCCTTTTTTTATTGTATTGGGGTTATGGATTTGAACCGGAGAGTAGGTTCGACTACCAGCGAAAGCGAGACGGTAGTATCGCGTTCAGCTGCAAGCTGATGAGCGCCAGTGCGAACGAGGCTTGCAAAGCCGAAGGTCAATCCTATAGTCCCGACCAATAAAAAGGGTGCCTATATGGCGCCTTTTTTTATTGTATTGGGGTTATGGATTTGAACTTGAAGTTTGTTTTTTCAGATAGGTCTTTTATGGCTCGGATGGTCGCCTTATGCCTTGCGGGATTTGGAGGAGTAAAATCAAAGGGCGGGATTAACAAAAAATACTTGAAAACCCCGCTTCATCATATTATCTTAAGATTATAATGATGATTTTAAGTATCAAAACGAGGACACTCAAACCTTTGATAAGGTTAGTCATCTTTATCCTTTCAGCCGAGTTTCGGCGGTTAGGAAAGAAGTCAACCTCTGCATAGAGAAAAAAGTATTTGACTTTTTTGAAATTCTATGCAATACTTCCAATATCAGGTAGGAAGTTGTTGGTTAACTTCTTTCCGATTTGGAAAAAAGCCTCGGGCTCCAACCCCTTGGCTCTTTTTTTATATAAAAATGATTTCTTGCTGTCAATAAATAAAATATTAACTAAATATTGCAAAATGAAATTTCAACATTTTATTGTTTTATATAAGCTTATGTCCTTGGGTGAGGATGAGTTTTGCGGTTTTGACACCATCGGCGGCGGCTGAAGTGATGCCACCAGCATAGCCAGCGCCTTCACCGATGGGGTAGATACCTTTGATGTTGCTCTCGTGGTTTTCATCTCGATACATTCGCACTGGGGATGATGAACGGCTTTCAACAGCGGTTAAAACTGCTTCTTTATCGGCAAAACCGTGTAGTTTTTTATCCATTTCTTTTATGCCTTTTTGCAGGGTTTCGTAAATGGCTTGGGGGAAGAGTTTGCTGAAATCTGATGGGGTGACTCCGGGGCGATAACTTGGGGTGATGCTGCCTAGTTTTTGCGTGGGTTTTCCTTGCAATAAGTCCCCGACAGTTTGTACGGGGGCGTAGTAATTTTTGCCGCCTAACTCGTATGCTTTTTGCTCGAGCTTTTCTTGGAAGGCAATACCGGCTAATGGGTGAGTGGAGCCGAAATCGCGTTCATCAACGTTTACTAAAAGGGCTGAATTGGCATTTTCTTTATCTCGTGCGAATTCACTCATTCCATTTGTGACAACGTGTCCTTTTAAGCTGGTGGCGCCAACTACGACACCGCCGGGGCACATACAGAATGTATAAAGGGCGCGATTATCGGGGAGGTGGGTGGCTAGTTTGTAGTCGGCAGCGCCCAAGTAGGCAGAATTATGATATTTTTTGCCGTATTGTGCGAGGTTGATGGCGGACTGTTTATGTTCTATTCTGACACCGACGGCGAAAGGTTTTTGGCTCATTTCAACACCGCGGTTGTAGAGCATCTTAAAGGTGTCGCGGGCGGAGTGTCCGAGGGCTAGGATGAGGTGGTTTGTTATGAGGAGAGGTGTGCTTTGCTCCTTGTGATGATGGGCGGAGGTGGGGTGGGTTGTTAGGGTGATGGTGCCGTTTTCGTTGGGGTGGATGTCGGTGAGTTGGGTATTAAAGAGGTATGTTCCGCCTAAGGAAATGATTTTTTTGCGAATATTTTGGGTCATTGTTACCAATTTGTCGGTGCCGATGTGGGGTTTGGCGAGGTATAAAATTTCTTCTGGGGCGCCAGCGGCAGCGAATTCGTGCAATACTTTGGCGGTGTATTCATCTTTTTTGATGCCGGTCATTAGTTTGCCATCTGAAAATGTACCAGCGCCACCTTCGCCAAATTGGACATTGGTTTGTTCATCCAGTTCGCCAGTTTGCCAAAACTTATTGACGGCGGTTTGGCGTTCTTCTACGCTACTGCCGCGCTCGATGATAATAGGATTTAAGCCGGCTTCAGCAAGGCAGAGGGCAGCCATCATTCCTGCGGGTCCTGAGCCGACGATGATGGGGGGAAATGTTGCTTGTGTCTGATTTGGTTGCGATTCGGAGTGGTTGGCGATGGTGGTGCCAACGGTATCTGCAACTGGTTGGACAGCGATGAGCTGTGGCTCGTAATGATGGTTTTGGGGGAGTGGGGTGGCGGTGTCAAACTCGATGGCGTAGACGAAGTGGAGGTTGTTTTTATTGCGCGCATCGAGTGATTTTTTGACGAGTTTAAAATTCGTCACATCTTGAGGGAGGTCGCGCTGGATGTTTTGCAAGACGGTTTCTACTGGCGTTTCTAGGGCGGCTTTGATATTATTTAGGCGATAATGAGGCATTAGTTATTTCCTTTTTGTGGTGTACTCCCCCTCGGGGGATGACGCGTAAGAAGAGGGTTATTTGCTATGGTCGGAGAGGATGTTGACAATGCCATAGAGGGAGTTGAGCTCTTGTTCGGTTAAGCCGGCGCGGGTGAAGATGTTGTTTATATTTATCAGCAGGCTTTGGGTGTGCATTTCATCTTTTAGGCGCGGGCTTTGTTTGATTTTGCCATTGAGCATTTCTAAAAATTTGAATAGCTTTTCTTTGCTGGCAATTTCTCCGCCGTTGGTGATAAATTTTGAGCCTTGGGGGGTGATGGTTGTTTTGTAATATTCATAGCCAATCACTAGTACGGCTTGGGCGAGGTTTAATGATGAATGGGCGGGGTTTAGGGGGACTTCGATGATTTTATCTGCTAATGAGATATCTTCATTTTCGAGTCCTGTGCGCTCGCAGCCAAACATAAAGCCGATGCGCTGTTCTTTGGGGAGGTGTTGTGCTGCGTATTCGGCAGTTTGGACTTCTTTAACCTGATGGCGTGGGCGAGCAGTGGCGGCATAAACTAGTTCTAAGTCTGCTAGAGCGGATTTGGTATCTGGATAAATTTTGGCGTTTTGCAAAATTTCTTCAGAATTTGATGAGGCTCTTAAGGCGATTTCTGATGTGGGGCTTTGCTCGGGGGCGACGAGGCGCAACTCTTCTAGACCACAGTTTTTTATTGCGCGAGCTGCCATACCAATATTTTCAGCAAGCTGTGACTTGACCAAGATGATTGCCGGTTTCATTTTATCTTTTCCTTTTATTTTAAACTGTTCCCAATGGCTTTAAGGTTTATTCCGGAGGCTTTTTCAAACTTTTTTATCATTCCGGTAGCGTTTACATTAGGCAGTTTAAAGCTATTTGTCAAGCTGCTGATGCCGAGTGATGGGAGGAGAGGCGAATCGGCTTTTTTTGCCTCAGCATTGGCTTTTTGTTGTTTTTGTTGGGCAAGTTTGCGGCGGTTATCTGCGGTGTTGGCGATGAGCGGGGTTTCTTTTTGGGGGCTGCTGGAAACGAGGTTTTTCACTTTATCCAGAAGGCTGGCGTCTTGCTCTTCGGCGGGAAGAGCATCATCTTGGATATAGGCATAGGTGCGGTCTATGACGGTATTTCCCTCGGCTTGATAGTGTTGTTCTCCGCCTGTTTTGCCACGACGTTGGCGTTTTTGGTAGACTTTTTGAACATCTTTGCTATCGTTTGCGGTGAGCCACGGATTGGTGCTTAGCTGAGCTAGAGCGGGGTGGGTGATGAAAACGAGAGCGATTAAAAGTATGATTTTGCGCATTGTGATGTTCCTTTCCTTTATGAAAAGTGTGGCACAAAATGCTTAAATTTTCTTTAATGCTGTTGGTTGCGGAGTATTTTTTGCAGTTGATAGAGTGTGCGGTTATCCTCTTGATATTGGCGGGAGAGATAGTAACCGTCGTCTGCTATTTCGCGTAGGCGGATTTGCTTTTTTAATTTAGCGATTTGTTGTTTGATGTTCATTTTTTGAGCTCCAATTGTGTATTGCTTTTCATATATGTAGTGTTTCGGGGCGAGGAATGCAAATGTATATAATGGAGTATATGGGGCGGTTGTGGATAAGTTTTTTTGAGGGGGATGTGTGGGGGGGCGCTTGGGGCAAGGAGATCCCTTGACGGCTGTTTCACAGCCGAGGGATGACACAGAGAAGAGAGTTTTTTTAATATGTCATCGCTCTGAGCGTAGCGAAGTCAAGCGATCTCGTGAGAGTATGGATTGCCACGTCGCTAACGCTCCTCGCAATGACGGTAAGGATGGATTGTTTTCCCCCTCACCCTACACCCTCCCCCTCCAGGGGGGAGGGAAGTTTAAAGCGGGAGATCCCTTGACTCAGGGTGCCGGAACAGGGCACCCTGAGAGGGATGACGGGGGGAGGAGAGTTCTTTTAATATGTCATCGCTCTGAACGAAGTGAAGTCAAGCGATCTGGTGAGAGTATGGGTGCCGCGTGGAGCGGGAGATCCCTTGACTCAGGGTGCCGGAGCAGGGCACCCTGAGAGGGATGACGGGGGGAGGAGAGTTCTTTTAATATGTCATCGCTCTGA
>JAMPED010000005.1:72799-107076 GCA_023665325.1 Acetobacter sp. | reverse complement strand
ACCATTGATTGGTCTGAATGCGAGGTGCTTTTGACAGCCCTTGCGAAAGAGAGTTTGGGTCGCCCGCGCAAAGGAAAAGTAAACAATTTTTCAGATTTCATTCGCGCGTATGCTGCAATTGACCTTAAGACAATGGAGAGTTTTCTCCGTGATAACGGTCGTCGCTTACTCTGGAGTGATAACACTTCAGTAGCGCTTATATCGGAGGATGCTTGTTTATTTTCGTGCGAACCCGCTTCTGCTCTGGAAATTGTGCTCCGTCATCTAGATACGCTTAATACTGGGGGAAAACTTCCGGCATTATGGTGCTTTCTCGATGAAGAGAAGCGCGCAGTGGTTCATTTTGTCAACCACAAAGGATGGTATGCAGAAGTGTACTGCTCCTGCAGTGAGAACTTCTCTGTATTGCATCTGATTGATGATGAAGTGAGAGATGTTTTTGTTCCGGTGGTTTTTGCTGAGGATATTTCGCATTTTATTTCCTTAGCAGAGGCAAACGGCAGCTATTGTCTACAGAAATATCTGCCACGTGTGACACACGATTTTCTTTCTAATAAAAGTGGAAAGAAAAAAGATAAGCGCTCCACATCTGCAGATGCAGCGAAAATTTTTACCAATAATGATGCTGGTGACTTGCTCTAAAATTTCTATTAAAAAAGAAGACTGCAGTTTGGCGGTCTTCTTTTTTTGTGTTTTATCCCCCTTTTTTTAAATAAATATATTTATATACATTGACATTACTTGACTTTGTTTCTATCTTCACACTGATTTGATATTATTATTCACCTTAAACATATTTTTATGAATAAATTATTTTCTAGAGTGGTTAACTCTTATTCTATTCATCAGCTACAGCGCTACTGGATTTTTTTCGGTGAGCGCCATTTGAATGATTGTCAGCTCAAGTTTTTTGGGAATGCGTATTTTCAAGTAATCGACAATCTGTGGAAGACAATTACTGTCTATGATGACTATGCTCAAGATTTCCTCAAGCGCCTACCGCTGGCACATACCCCCAATCTGACGTTTCACGTTTTTAAAAATGGGTATATGACAACCCTTAAAGGCACTGATGAACTTGATATTTACGCGCCGGACGGACGGTTTGTTGCTCGGTTGCGTCGTAATATCATCTGGTGTGGTGATCTTTCAGCATACGTTTTTGCTAATGATGGCAATTACTATCTTGCTGATGTGGCAGACAAGGAAAAAGTGACCTTACTTGGCAAAAGCGAGCAGATTCTCTTTGCTGAGCAGAATGTCGATGGTCTTGTTTCTGTCCGCCGATACCGCAATGGTCATATCGGCGACTATGCCGATTTGTATAACACTAATATGGAGCGAATTACACCGGTTCCTAAAGCCGACAAAATTCTCTTCTTCCCTAATGGCAGTTTTATTGTTCGGGCAGATAATATGCATTATCTTTATAATGCCCGAATGGAACGTTTGCTTGAAGGGCGCTTTGAGATGAAAATTGTCGATGACTGTTTCTGTGCGATGAGAAAGATGCTTTATGACAGTACAGATGGTTCTGTAATCGACATCGATTGCAAGCCAGTTTATACCAAATACGGCAAACTCATTTTCCAAAATCAGCAACTTTTGACTGAAGATGGGGAAAGTATTTTGGGCTACTGTCCACAGTTTCCCAGTGTCATTGCCAATCGTCTGTTGCATCTTCGCGTTATGGGAAGAGATTTGCTCTTTGACTGTCGAATGTCTAAGACACAAACCTTAGAGACTATTCGCGGTCTGTTATCTCAGCACAACGAACCTGACGACATTTCGCAAAATCTGTTTGATTATATCCAACTCTTGGATATTTGCGTTGAAGGAAATACGAAAATCCGTAAACAAATGCTGAAAATGTTCCTTTCTTTTTGAAGATGAAGAGCCCCCTTTTACTAAGGCGGCTCTTTTTTTTATAAAAAATACTTGCTCCGCAGAAAATATAAATATAAAGATATAGATATACTTTATCATTATAATGGGGAATTGTTTTGCTACATAGTTTTGAATATATCGCTGATGAAAAAACAACCACTCTGATTATTGGATCAATGCCTGGAGTGGCGTCTTTAATGGCTTCAGAATATTATGCTCACAAGCATAATCTGTTTTGGAAATTTGTGTTTGAGGCGTTTGGTGAAGAATTTTCTGCACAGGATTACACAACAAAAATCTCCTTTTTGCAGTCTCATCAATTTGGTCTGTGGGATGCTGCCCAAAGCTGCCTTCGAGAGGGAAGTTTAGATACAAATATAAAAAATGTAGCACCAAATGATTTTAAGACATTATTTCAAAAATACCCTAATATCAAACGGCTTCTTTTTAATGGACAGAAGGCTTTTCAACTGTTTAAGCGATTTCACGGAGATTTATTGGAATATTATGAATATACTGTTCTCCCCTCGACAAGCCCTGCTAACGCTTCTATTCCGTTTGAGGAAAGACGACGCGTTTGGTTTGAGGCGCTTTTACGATAAATTACACTTTATAGCTTGACAGTCTTATTCTTTTTGACTAATCTGTTTATGCATTGGTTGATTACCTGTGTGAGGTTTAGAACCCTCTTATGGTTATCTGGTTAAGCAGATGTAAAAAACTACCTTTTTGCTTTGTGGCAGGAAGGTAGTTAATAAGGTTTATACTTGTGTATATACCCAATACGCTACACTATTCCATAAATAGGTTCTAACTTCCTGCTGCTTCTCATCAAAGCGGCTATTTTTGTATTTATAAAGGGAGTTTATTATGAACAAATTATCTTTAGACCAGTTAGGGCGCTCGATGATTGAAATGCTTGGTGTATTAGCTATTGTCGGAATTTTATCTGTGGGAGGAATTGCTGGCTATTCGAAAGCTATGCAACGGTATAAACTAAATAAAGTCGTTGATGAATACCAAATTTTTATGCAAGAATATCTAGCTTATAAAGATGATTTTATTCAGGCTCAAAAACAAGCTAATGAATCCAGCAATTTATATTTTGTGGCATCGTATCTAAAAAATATGGGGATTGTTCCGGCTGGTTGGATAGTTAAAGAAGTATGGATACAAGACAGTGTTGGGGCTATGTTTGCTCCTTTTGCACGCAAAAATCAAGGACTTGATATTGACTATCAGATTAAACGTAAAGATGCTGGTGTGGATAATATTGAGCTGTGCTTAACTATGACAAATAACGTTTTTAAACCTCTAGCTCCAATGCTTTATTCTTTAGGAACGTATGAAGAGTCTTATAATGATGATGGAGGAATATCTGGCGCCAGTTCATCACTTAAATTTTATGGGGATAGTTATTGTGATGATGTAGAAAAAAAATGTGTTCGCAGTATGCCTATTGAAGATATTATTAAAGCTTGTAAAGAATGTGCTGAAGAAAATTCGTGCCGATGGATTTTATTGTTCAGATAGATTTTTGTGGGTTGTTTAGGCTTTAAGGTTGAAAGTTCGGATTGCCTTTTGTATGTTTTGAGCAATAGGAGTATCTGAAGATGTTTTCAAAGTTTGAAAGAATGGCGGCAGGAAGGTATCTGCGCGCTAAAAGAAAAGAAGGTTTTATATCGGTTATTACCTCGTTTGCGTTTATCGGAATTGCGCTTGGTGTGGCTACGCTTATTATCGTTACTTCTGTGATGAACGGTTTTAAGGCGGAACTCTTGAACCGGATTTTAGGAATTAACGGGCATATTAGCATTGCAGCTGTGCGTAACACGCCTTTTACAAACTATCAAGAAGCTGTCAAACTTTTAGAAGCGAATGTTCCTGGGGTTAATATTGCCATTCCGATAATCGAAAAACAGCTGTTAGCGACGGCCGGAAACAGCGCTGAAGGGGTGATGGTGCGAGGTATTAACGCTAATGATTTACAAAAGAAAAAAGTGTTGCGTGAGGGATTTCAAAACTTTGATATGCACTTGTTTGAAGGGGATTCGGTGGTTTTGGGTTCAAGACTTGCCAATAAACTTGGGGTAACCGAAGGAGATGAAATCACCCTACTCTCTCCAAATGGTAAAATCACTATGTTTGGCACAGTACCGAGAATGAAGAGTTACCTTGTGGCCGGAACTTTCAATTTTGGAATGTATGAATATGACGCCAACTATATCTTTATGCCACTTGAAGCCGCTCAAAAGTTTTTCTCTTTGGGTGATGGCGTAATGGGGATTGATGTAACTTTGCGGGATGGAACAGATGTTGAATATGCACGTCAACTCATTAGTACAGCTATTGCTAGTTCTGGTAATCGTGCATATGTTTATGATTATCGGCAAACGAACTCCGCCTTTTTTAATGCGGTTGATGTGGAACGCAATGTTATGTTTATTGTGTTAACGCTGATTATCTTAGTGGCAGCATTTAATATCATTACCGGCTTGATTATGCTTGTGAAAGATAAAGGGCGAGACATTGCCGTTTTACGAACAATGGGAGCTACTAAGGGGATGATTATGCGAATATTCTTCCTTGATGGCGCATTTATTGGCGCTGTTGGCACATTTTTGGGCGTTGTATTAGGGTTGCTATTTTGCGATAATATTGAGAATATTCGCCAGTTTTTACAATCTATTGCCGGAAGAGATTTATTTGCGGCTGAAATTTATTTCCTCTCTCAATTACCGGCAAAAGTTGAGATGTCTGTGGTAATTTCGGTTACATTGCTCTCGCTTGGTTTATCTTTCCTTGCGACGCTATATCCGGCTTATCGAGCTGCAAAAATGGACCCTGTGGAGGCTTTACGCTATGAATAACACAACAACAAACATTGAAACTGATAATTGCGTTTTGAAACTTTCAAACATTACAAAAAGTTACCGACAGGGGCGGCAATGTCTTGAGGTTTTGAAAGGGATTGATTTGGATATTCACGCTGGCGAGATTGTGGCATTGGTTGGACAATCTGGTTCGGGTAAATCTACTCTTTTGCAGACAGCGGGACTTTTAGATAAACCAACCTCGGGGCAGATTTGCATTAACGGTAAAGACATTAGTAAAGCCAGTGATGAAACAAGAACAATGCTTAGACGAGATTATATTGGTTTTGTTTATCAATATCACAACTTACTTGGTGATTTTAATGCATTAGAAAATGTTATGCTGCCGATGTTGATTGCCGGTAAAAACAAAGCTGAAGCAGAAGAACGTGCGTCCTTTTTATTGGACAAGCTACATCTTTCTCATCGTTTGAAACATCGTCCGGCGGAGCTTTCAGGAGGCGAACAACAACGTGTCGCCATTGCTCGGGCGCTTGCTAACTCTCCAAAATTATTATTAGCCGATGAACCAACCGGTAACCTTGACCCGAACACCGCTGAAGATGTGTTTACTGCTTTATTAGACATTATCAAAGAAACCGGATTGGCCGCATTGATTGCTACGCATAATTTAGAGTTGGCAGCTCGGATGAACCAACAGGTTCGTCTACAAGATGGTAAACTCGAAAATATGAATGAGCCAATTTTAACTAAAATCGCCAAAAACTTCTACTAGTGCTAGTGGCAGCGCCACTGGCAACGATTAAAGCTGCGGGAAATTGAGAGTATGATTTTTAACGAGCAGGCTATCATTTCTGAAGCGCTAGCAGCGCCACAGGCAACGATTAAAGCTGCAGTAGATTGAGAGTATGATTTTTAACGAGCAGGCTATCATTTCTGAAGTGCTAGCAGCGCCACAGGCAACGATTTGAGCTGCGGGAAATTTAACGAATTTAAAGTATATAAAATGTAAAAAAATACTTGCAAAATAAAATTATTGCGGTATGTTATGGCTACTTCCGAGAAAGAGAGCAGAAAATGCTCCGTTTGCGCAGGTGGTTATTTTTTAATTAAGAATACTCTTTAAGTGGGGTAATTTAAGAAAAATAGGCACTAAAACGACAAAACTATCGGGACAATAAATGAAGTAACCTATAAAAGGATTTGAAAATGAAAAGTATTGTAAATGCTAAAAAGAAAAATAGCCGCCGCTATGGTCAAAACCTGTGGGGTGATGCTAATAGCCCAATTTTGAAAAGAAACTATGCTCCTGGTCAACACGGTCAGAGAAGAAAAAAGACAACTGACTATGGTGAGCAATTATATGCTAAACAAAGATTAAAAGTTTACTATGGTAACATCAGCGAAAAGCAATTCCATAAATACTATGAAGAAGCTATCCGTAGAAGAGGTGATGCTGCTGAAAACTTAATCGGTTTGCTCGAATCTCGTTTGGATAACTTGGTTTACAAAGCTAAATTTGTTCCGACTGTATTTGCAGCTCGTCAATTTGTTAACCACGGTCACGTTACTGTTAACGGTAAGAAAGTAAACATTCCTTCTTATGTTGTTAAAGCTGGTGATGTTATTGAAGTTCGTGAAAAATCTAAACAGTTGGCTGTTGTATTGGAAGCTGTTCAATCTCAAACTCGTGACTTCCCTGCTTATTTGGAAGTTGATGCAGGTAAATTGACTGCTAAATATACATTCATTCCGAAGTTTGAAGATGTTCCTTATGCATCTCAGATGGAACCAAACCTCGTTATCGAGTTCTACTCCAGATAATTTGGTTTCGGAAGAAACGATTACAAAGCGGAGCTTTTGCTCCGCTTTTTTTGGTGTTTACTCTCTTGAAATGACTAGCAAATATAACTTGACAAAAAAAACATCTTTAATATACTGGCAACAATTAAATATTATTGTTTCACTTAAATTTTTTAGATATGAATAAGTTTTATCATTACTGGCGTTTCTTTGCCGACAACAAATTTCCTCAAGGAACTGATTTGAAGTTTTTTAATGACGGTGGCTTTGCAATTACCGTGAATAATGTGGTATCACTTTATTCTAATGCAGCTGTGCTTATTGCCCGTTATGAAAACGCCTTTGCGCTTGAAAATGGGTGTATCTGCGAACGATATCACGAGAATCTTATCGTTCACTACGATGATACTCAGTATCCTATCCCCTGTCCCTCTGATACCAAGCTTTTGCAGTATGAAAATGCTGTTGAAGTTACTGTTAGTACTATCACCGGTGAGCGGCGTTTGTATTTCATTACGCCTGAGTATAAAGATCTGCGTTTCATTCCTTTAAAGGATGATGTCAAGGTGGATAATACTTCCGCAGACGGAAAGGCTGTTCTTCGTTACTCGCCATCTAAGGCAGAGCTAATCGGTAATGATGGTCATCCTATAGAATTAGGATGTGCTTTCCATCGTATTGATTTTCTCCGGCGGGGGCATTACATTGTTCATTTTTCAAGCGGCGATATTGGTGCTACCCTCTATAACGCAGAAAATGAGGCGTGTCTCCAGTCTGAGCGAGACTACGGTATTTTGCCGCTAGGTGATTATGTTCAATATGAAAATGCACTGATTGCTGATAGTTACGGAAATTTTGTGTCGGAATATAATCGCGAAATTGCGGTTTATTATAATGACATATTTGTATCCCCGTACACTATTCGCCAAAAACTATTAGCCAATACTTTTTTTTGGCCGGGAGGCAAAATGATGTGTTTCCGCAATTGCCATATCGGTACTGTCCTTGGTTATTGGCATACGGGGCATTTCTACTTTGCACCGATAGGGATAAAAGAACGGTACAAAGATTCCGAGTTTGTCGGCTTTACTAAGCCTTTGCAAAGATATCTTAAACGCATTGAAAAGATTATGATACTTCATTAAGGTATCTATTAAAAAACTCTCCCACATTGGGGGAGTTTTTTTAACTTGACAAAAAAATAGATAACCTTATAGTTCAAGCAATTCAGTCAACATAAGAACTACGCCAAAAGGTGATTAATGTTTTGTACAAATCATCTAAAGATGATTCTTGTTCTGCCTATTTGGCTCAATTACTCATTCTTATATACGAGAGTTAAACGCCGTTCCTTTGGGGAAGCGGCGTTTTTTATCTGTAAAACCTGCGCCGTTTAAAGTTATATCTCTAAATATTTTAGCACATCATCAGGCGATGTTACTGCAACAACTTCGGTATTTGCCATTTTTCGAAGAGCTTCAGCTAATGTATAGTCATTTCCGCCTTTTTCAGTACGGTCGCCAAAAAATATCAGCTTATCGTTTGGGTGAGCCTCACGCACACGTGCCGCAATCTGCTCTTTTCCACATCCTTTGGTTACGATATCAAGCGAGATTTTACCCCCTAGACTCGTTTCATATTCGGGAAATTTCTCATTCATTTCTTTGGCAATCATTTCTCGTTCGTGGTGTTCATTATCCCACTCATTATATCTTGCACGTTCTGAAAATGGGCAATTTCGTCCTAATACACTAAAGTTTAACATTCCAGGGCGAAGTTCAAGATAATTCCCGAAGAGTTTACCATCATACGTTGTATTACGGCGAAAACGCTCTAAACATTGTAACATTTCTTTATTGAGTTTAATCTCATTACGGAAGATTTCTTCCCCTTTTTTATGGAAAACATTACCCATTGAGCTGTATATACCACTAAAGGCGGACACAGCATCTGGTGGAAGCTGCTCGGTTACTTTCTCATAATTTGAACCAGCCGCAAGATATGCCATATGTGCTTTAAGCCAAGGTAGAAAACGAAAAGCAAAATCCGGCGTCATTTGTTGACGTGCGGGGGTTAAGGTTCCATCCATATCAAAAATATATATATTCATAAGACCTCCTTACCACAAAGTTGGCAACTGGTTTATTTTGCCACACATTTGTAGTATGCTTTGGAAGGTACAAAAAGCCTACAGGTAAAATAGTCTTTGCCTACTAATTCGGCAACAGTTGCAGGATTAGTCTTTTGGCAGAGGGCATCCGCCTTTTCCTGCAGTGTGGTATCTTTTTCCCACAGAGGATTATAACAGAGTGCAGGCGCATCTGGTTTGGAGGCGCCAACGTAAACATATTCCGTTCCAGGTTCACGGCGACGGTCTTCAAACGCTTGAAACTGCGAGCAAGCATTTAATCCTAACACTAAAGATAGTAACAATGACAATTTTAGAGTGGACAATTTGTAAAACTCCCATTAAATTATATGTATGTTGGTTAGTATATACAAAGATGAAAAAAATGCAAAGTGAAAATTTATACATTGGGGATGATAAATTCCAAAAGTTTTTAGACCACTATCAATGCCCTACCCCGCTACAAGTGGTAAAGCTTAAATTTGCTGGTGCAATTTGCAGTCCAAATAATAACTTGCGTCCAACCGACGTTATTTCTT
Organism: Acetobacter sp.; assembly: GCA_023665325.1. The sequence goes on along the minus strand of JAMPED010000005.1, from coordinate 97,885 downwards.
CGCTTTTTCCAGAAGATAGTCAACCTCGTTTGACTACTAAAGCTGAAGCAGAGCTATTTTTTAAGTTTTTTATGGGGCTTTGGGATGAGATGTTTACAATTATCCAGACTAATACTCTCACTCTTCCAAAGATAACAGTTGCAGATAAAAAAGATTTAACTGCATTGTGTTATGCTAGAGCTGCGCAGATTGAGCAAGGCTTCGTGGAAGGTTTTTGGGGTGGTTGTTCTTCGCTTAATATTCCACAGTTTGCCGCGGAACTTATAAACTCGCTTTCTGATATGGCTGGAGTTTATGGAATGCTTGCCAAACAACTTGAGAAAAAAAAGGATACTAACAACATTTTAGAAGTTATCTTAAACACAGATAAAACGGTTGAGAAGACTTTTAAGTTTTTGATTGAAAACCTCATTCTACCGCATATTGCAAAATTACAGCGGACACTTAACTAAGACGATTTTAATTTAGGAGAAGATTTATGGAACTTTACGAAGGATTGATTAGCCGCCGTTCTATCAGAAAATATAACCCTGAGAAAACATTGACAAAAGATGAAATTTTAGAGCTTATCAGAGCGGCAAGCTATGCACCATCTGCACACAATAAACAGCCTTGGCACTTTTTGGTACTTGAAGATAAGGAAGTTTTACGTACTTTGCGTTCGGTACAGCCTTGGACATCTTTTGCTAAAGATGCTGCGTGTGTGATTGTCGTTTGCGCGGATGAGGAAGAAACCTTCCATCGTGAGAAAGAAGGTTGGAATTATGCACAAATTGACGGGGCTTTGGCAGCGCAAAATTTGTTACTTGCTTGCCACGCTAAGGGTTTGGGAGCTTGCTTTTGTGGAGCAGCACCGATGCCGATGGTGGTTGATAATCTACGTCAAAAATTTAATATGCCAGAAACAATGCTACCAGTAGCTATTATTACGATTGGATATCCAGAAGAAACTCCGAAGGTTCCAGCTGATAGACTAAACCCTGAGAAAGTACACTGGGGTAGTTTCTAAAAAATAATTTATATTTGAGCAGTATGTATGAGAAAAAAAATATTTTGACAAAAAACTCTTGACATTATTTTTGTCTATGTTATACTTACTCTCATTTATAAAATAAATGTTTCAAGAATACGAAAATCGTTAAGACTTGAAAAACTAGATATATAGGAAAAAGAAATGTCTAATTTTATTTATATTAACCCAGCTCTTATTAACCCAAAAACTAAAGAAAATGTTCGCAATGCCGAAATTGCTCGCCTACAGGAGTTAAAAGCTCAAGGCAAAACTATTATCGGCTTAGAGATGACTGTTCCTGAATTGGCAGAAATTTGCGATAAAAATATTGACCCTCAGCATACTGACAAAAAAGTTAAGCAATCTTGCGTTAGGGAAGTAGCTAAAAATGCTGAAGACCTGCTTAGTCAATATAAAGGTAATGATATTGTATTTTGCACAAATCGTGTTGATGCTGATTCTTTGGCTGCTTTTGTTGTAGCGGATCGCTTTTTAGCGGGTAAACCGGTTGACTATAATCAAAATATTGCTGCCATTAACCAACACGATACATTTCAGGGTGAAAAATGGATGGGAACCAAACCTATTGAACAAGCATTTAACCCTGAAAATAAAACTGGTGCGCTTGCATCTTCAATTAAAGTATTTATGGTAACTCCTAAAAATATTGCTGATATAGAAAAGTTTATTGATACAGGTGAGATTGATGAAAACATTATGAACACCTATCGTCAAACTCAACAAAAAGTTATTGATATGGTTAACAGTGGTGAGATTGGAGTTGCTGTCAAAGATGGTGTTGCTTATGTTAAAACAACAATGCCGTGTGCAACAGCTGTTGGCTATGCGTATGCCCCTGTGGTTATTGCTGAAAACCCTGAAATGAAATTAGGACCTACAGGCACACCTTTCCGTAAGCTTAGTATCTGCCAACACGAGGAAGGTTATGTTGACCTTAATAAAGTCAAAGAAACTTTAGCCGGAAAAGAAAATGGCTGGGGTGGCTCTCCAACATTTATTGGCTCTCCACAAGGTACCAGCTCAGATATTACATTCGAAGAGATTCAGGAAATTGTGGCAAAGAATCTAACTCCTGCGTATAAAAACAGCTTGTCAGATTCTAAACAATCTATAAATCTAAATGCGATAATATCTGCAAAATCAAGAGATTAAACGCTCTAAATTCAAATATAGCCGTTCCTTTTGGAGCGGCTTTTTAGTTTATACTTAAAAAACACCCCGACGGAGGAATCGGGGTGTTTGCGGGAGTGTAATGATGAGAGTTAGGTTGTTTGTGAAACTTATGCTGTGCGTTCACCTCGCATTTTTGCGAACAATTTACTATCAACCGCCATTTCAATAGATTGGCTTTTTGCCTTGCCGGTTTGGTATTTATTCAGCTCTATCTTAAAGCCTTTATATCCTCGACCGGTTAGTTCTTTATAACGGCTGACTGCCATATTAACGCAATCTTGATGACTGATTTTAACACCTTTCATACCACCTTTGGCTTTGGCATTTGCCGCGTGAAAAGCTAAAATCAAATCCACATTTTTTTCATTTAATTTGTCTATATTAGACATACGGTCTTTTAAGGTTGCTCTATCCATTGTTTTATCAAGCAATGTAAAGAGTTCTTTGGTGGTTCCGCATTTATTCAATTCTTCTATAAATGCTTTGCCGTCTAATTTTTTAACTTCCGTATTCATAATAGCCTCCTCTTATAATAATTTTTATCTTATAATTGGAGTATATCAGATTTTTGTCTGTTTGGCAAGTATTTTTGTTACAAAAATGTTACATTTTTAGTGGTTTCTGTCTAATAAATATCTTGACAACATTTTGAGCCTATCTGCCTTTTGCCCAAATGGAGCTAACAATGTTTCAGCCTCACTTATAAGATTTTCAGCAATCTCTCGAGCTTTTTTAACTCCATAGATGCTAACAAAATTAAGCTTATGCTGCGCTTTGTCCTTTTTTAGAGTTTTACCGACAAGCTGTTCATCTCCCTCAACATCCAAGATGTCATCAGTGATTTGAAAAGCAATGCCCAAATTACGTGAAAAACGGATTAGAATTTCACGCTCTGCGGCAGTTGCATTGCCAAGAATCGCACCTGCTTCACAGGGATAACGCAGCAAACAGCCTGTTTTCAGCTCTTCAGTATGTTTGATAATCTCTTCGGGATTTGTAAAATCTTGGTGCGAATCTGTATATAAATCTAGGACCTGCCCTGCAATCATTCCATTTTTTGCTCCGGCATTACGAGCTAAAAGCAAAGTAAGCTCTACTTTTATCGAATCGGGAATATCTGCTGTATTCAAAATCTCAAACGCATAAGTTAGCAAGCCATCTCCAGCGAGAATCGCTGTTGCCTCATCATACGCTTTATGGCAGGTAGGTTTGCCTCTACGCATATCATCATTATCCATTGCTGGCAAATCATCGTGTATCAGCGAATAGGTGTGTAACATTTCAAGCGATGCAGCAACTGGAAAGGCTGTTTCATAACTAACACCAAACAAAGCAGCTGTTTCTTGAAGTAAAAATGGACGAAGACGTTTACCTCCATTCATTAAGCTATAGTGCATTGCCTGTATTGCCCGATGCTCTGGTGCAGAAGAACAAGAAAAATATTGCTCTAAACCAGCGTTAAACTTTTCTGAATAGTTTTTTAAGATTTGTTCGATTTCGGTCATTTGTAGTCCTTTTGTTTTAGGCAATACTTCCAGTGTGGTTCATAATTTGCGCAACGACTAATATCTATGCTTCTACACCTTCCAGTGGTGTGGTGGAGAGTGTTCCATCTTTAGCGATTTCTATCTTTTCCACCTTGAGGGCTGCCGCCTGAAGTTTCTCCTGACAAAGTTTTTTTAGAGCTACGGCCTTTTCATAGCTACTTACAGCATCATCAAGTTTGATACGCCCACTTTCTAGCTCACGGACAATATTTTCTAATTTTGCCAATGCTTCTTCAAAGCTCAAATTTGATAAATCTTCATTTTCCTCAGCCATTATTTTCTCCTTATAGCTTAATCAATTCAATTTGTTTATTTGGTAAGTCTTTTACACCAACGCCCAAAGCTGTTAATTTATCACGGATTTCATCAGACTTTGCCCAATCTTTTGCTGCTCGAGCAGCAGCACGGGCTTCCAATAGTTCTGCTATTTCAGGCGTTACTTCTACTGCTTCAGGTTTCTTAGCTTCAATATCTTTCAAGAACAATCCTAATACGCTATCAACGTGCATTAAAAATGCTAAACGCAACGCGGTTGATTTTTTATTATCTTTTGCGACACCCCACATATAAGAAAGTGCAAGCGGGGTTTTAAGATCATCAAATAGATAATTATTAAATTCGTTTTTCAATGTTTCCAGTTCTGTTTGTTCTGCAGCGGTTATTGTTTGAGCTGACGCCTTAAACTCTGCCACATAGTCTCTTAAATTTTCATACGCTTTTTTTGCTCCATCCATTGCCTCATCTGAGAAAATGGCAGAACTACGATAATGAGATGTTAAGCAAAAATATTTATAATGTACTGGCAAATAACCTTTTTCTACTAATGTATCAAGCGTTAAGAAACCTCCTTTAGATTTACTCATTTTGCCTGACTTATTATTCAAAAATTCCATATGTACCCAATAGTTGACCCATTCGTGCCCAAGTTTTGCTTCGCTTTGAGCAATTTCATTTTCGTGGTGAACCGGAATATGGTCTATTCCGCCACAGTGAATATCAATACGCTCACCCAGATATTTTGTGGACATTGCTGAGCATTCAATATGCCACCCTGGATATCCCCTTCCCCAAGGACTTTCCCATTGCAAAATTTGATTTTCAAACTTTGAAGAGGTAAACCATAATACAAAATCTGAAGGATTACGCTTGTTCACATCTTGCTCGGTTCTTGCGCCGTGTTTCAAATCTTCACGGTTTTGACCGGATAAGCAGCCGTATTTTGGGAATTTAGCGGTATCAAAATAAACATTTCCGTTTGAGATGTATGCAAACCCCTTTTCTTCAAGTGCTTTCACAAACTCTATCATATCGTTAATATGCTCAGTAGCACGACAAACGATTGTTGGACGTTTTAACCCTAATGCTGCAGTATGACGAAAGAACGCATCTTCATACATACGGGCGATTTCCAATACACTTTTTTGCTCGCGTTCTGCGGCTAGTTTCATTTTATCTTCGCCTTCATCGCCATCACTGGTTAAATGTCCTACGTCAGTTACATTCATCACGTGTTTAACTTTATAACCAGCTAAACGCAATGTATTTGCGAGTAAATCTTCAAAAATATAAGTACGAAGGTTACCAATATGCGCATAATTATATACAGTTGGTCCGCAGCAATACATACTCACCTGTTTATCTGAAAGTGGTTTAAACTCATCCTTACTACGGGTTTTGGTATTATATAAATATACGCTCATTTTAATTTTCCTTATCTTCGTTAAAAAAAGAGGCAGTTCTTAAACTGCCCTTTGTGTTCTCATACATATAAACAACTCCGGCAGCGAGAGCTTTAAGAGTTCTTACAACAGAATGTGTTTACAGACATACGGAACATTTTATCCCTTTCTTTGCATTACAGCATATAATTTGGCGCTGTTTTATACGCTTGTCAAGCGTTTATATTAGGTTTTATGCAAAAAGTTTTTTAAGCTCATCTAGCCCTGCATCATCAGTCAAATTTATCTTTAGCGGGGTGATGGTGATGTTCTTATTGATTTTTTCGTTATCTGCAGGGTAGATATGGGCGTCTTCTCTGCCATTATCTTCAAGAAACTTTGTACAGAGTAAGCTATTTTCAACTGTTCCCTTAATAAAACGACGACTGCCTTGGCGGCAGATTTCAACTCCTTGCAGTTCTTCAGTCGGAATATTTGGAAAGTTAATATTTATCAGTGTATCAGCACTGAATGTTCCTAAGCGAATCTTTTTGACAATTTCAGCTAAATATTTTTCAGCTATTCCCCAGTTAACCTCATCCCCTTTTTTAACAAATTGGGAAACAGCGATTGAAGGTATGCCATATAATATGCCTTCCATTGCGGCACCGATTGTACCGGAATAAGTAACATCATCGGCAATATTGCGACCATTATTGATACCTGAAATAATCAAATCTGGATAATTACCGCGCATTATCATATTTAGGGCTATACGAACGCAATCACAGGGGGTACCGTCCACCGCATAATGATAACTATCATATTGGAAAATATCGTTTGGAAACTCTGTAATAGAAGTATGTCCATACATACTGCGTAATTTATCTGAAGTTAAGGAGTGCCCTGCTCCGCTTTTTTCATCTTTAGGCGCAACCACTAATACGTTGGGAGTGATTTTTAGCAATATATATTCTAATAATTTTATTCCATACGCATCAATTCCGTCATCATTTGTTATTAAAATTCGGCAATTTTCGATATTTTTCTCTGGTTTAAAGTGCATTAGTGGTTCCTTTCAAAAGGAATATAAGAGATGTTTTTATGGTTGTCCAGCAGAAAAATAATAAAAAACGCTACACTCTTTTAGGAGTGCAGCGTTTATTTGGTTTAGAGTGTTGCATAGCGTTTGAAATAGGCGGTTACTTCCTCACGATTACCTCGGGCGAAGAGTTCTGTTTCAGCTTTTAGTCCCTCTTTGGCAATTGTGATATACATCATAATCAAGTTATGATGACCTGAGGCGATGAGCGCTTTCTCGCCAGCTAAGGTTAGCTGCTTTTTGCAGAGGATATATTTTTCAACTACATATTTGCAGCTATCAATATACGAATCACTGAGCGGTTCTGGATTGAGATACTTCTTTATCAGATAAACTTCCGCAGTTTCGCAGAGGTCATATTTTTGGAAATACTGTATGATATTATTAAAAAATGCTAAAAAAAAGGATTTACCTCTAATTGCTTCATAACACTTTGGATGATGAAGCATATGCTTCAGATAGTAACGATGAACTACCGAAGGCAGCTTTTGTTCTGCGCAAAACTTTTCATCCTTTATGCATCTAACAGCCAGCCTTATCGTATATGGAACTTCTTTGAGCATAAAAGTATACCATTTATGATATGGTCCGGTTTGCCAGTTTTCATATATATACAACTGAGCTTTGATTGACATTACAATCGGAATATTTGTATATACCCTCTTCCCTGCTTTGGCATAAGCATCCAACATTGGAGTAATTTCTTCTTCATTGCCACGCTCAAGGATTTGCATTTGCACTTCCTCGGAAATATCTTTACCCTGTTTGAGTCCGTTAATTTCAGTCTTTATCTTTTGACGAATTTCTCTTTCTTTAACAGCTGCTTGACGTAACTGCGCAATTTCTGCAACACTTATTTTACTCTCTTTCATAATTGTAAGTTTTTAATTGTTTGACATAAATATAATTTTATGAGACGGAGTATATTCGTTTGCTTTTTTTTGTCAAGTATTTAATAAACTTCATAGAGTCTTTGCATAATCTCTGGAACTTCCCATTCAAGCTCGGCTAAAATATGCGCAGCAGTGTCAAGATACAATCTACTGATGGATTTTATTGAATATTTATCCTGATTTTCCACCCAGTTTGGATTATTATAATCTACCCACCAACGCTCTCGATAGTTTGGAATTGTACGAACTTCTGGCTTTTGAAGATGCAATTTGCCATCTGGTGCTAAATATGCGAATTTAGTTAAAGTACCATCATTTGCATACCCTTTGACTGAAATCTCACCATTATTATAAAAAATAATTTCAGTTTTAATAATTTTGCCAGGATGATATTCCACTAATGTATTTTGCCGTTTATCGGCTTTAACCTCTGCTTTTAGTACACCTTTATTATAAATTTTAGTATTATCCCGCAATATAGTATCACTTTGTTTTGCCATATCCAACGGCATATCTTTGCCATTTAGACTAAAAGCTGTTAATTTGCCATCAGCATCATATTCTTTAACTACTGTATTTGCGGCTAATGTTTCTGTTTGTTTTTGCAAGTGTTTATTTTTATCATACTCATTTGTAAGCAAAGACAGTGGAGACTTTTGCTCTGTTTCCTGTTTCAATTTTCCCTCAGGGGTATATCTTTTTTCATTAAATAACAAAGCATCTGGTTGGCGTGTAATTGTGTAACGCGGATTAGCATTATCATAAAAATCTTCACGTGAGATAAACGCCATTATCGCATTATCATTATAGCTTTTTTCGGTTTTACGGCGGATAGATCCTGAACCGAAATATTTTTCAATAATCATTTTATCATTATTGTACATTATATCAGTTAAGAGTAACCCACTTTTTGAATATTCTTTTATTTCCTCGGTACGACCATTCCGCGTTTTTATGCTTTTACGGATACCTCCGTTGGGATAATTAAATTTTTCGGTTTTAGTTGTTCCATCTGAGGTGATAGTGCTTTCATTTGGTCTTAAACTTTTCTTTTCTACCGAATCAGTTAATGTTTCAATATCAGGTGTTGCAACTGGTCCGATATTTTTAGCAGCTAGCTTTGCTTGTTGCTTTTCAGCAGCAGTAGGAATGAGAGCATTCTTCAACTTATAATCAGCGGCTGCTTTTTCTGCGGCGGCATCTAGTGCTTTTAAATCTTCCTCACCGATAGGCGTAAAATCATCGGAAATAGGACTATTTTTGTTTTCTTGACAGAGATATCCACCTTTTATCAATTCCCCTTCTCTACTGACAGTATATTCACCTAATGCTAAATTATATTCAATATAATTAAATGGCTTTCCAGCGTTGGTTTCACGAATGTTATCTAGCGCTCCGTCATAAAAACGAATATAGATATCTTTATTTTTCTCTGGTTCAGTTATAAACGCTTGACTTTTTTTGCCATCTTTATAACTCAAATTAAATATCATTTCTCCATCTGTATTATACGCTGTGATGACCTTACGCTCTGCACCGTCTGCTAAAGATATGAGCTCTTTAACCGTACCGTTTGGATGATAACTACGAGCGCTTTCATCAGGCTCATTGTTATTAAAATACATTTCAGCGATAATATTTCCGGTTAAATCATATTGTTTTGCCCAGCCTTGACGTTGGTTATTAAGATATGGTATATCATATTGATGTGTTCCATCTGCTGCATACGTTTTTACAGTTATATAGCCTTTTGTTTCACTGTTTAACGGATACTCTGCACGCAAACGATTAGCTGCATCATAACAAGCATAGCGGTTTTCTTCTATCTGATAACTGGTTATATCCTGACATTCTTGTGCAAGTTTTGGAGCATATAAGCTTTCAGCTAAGGTGGCATTATTTTCTAACTTACTCAAAATTTCTTTTGTCTTTTCACCAACATTTAAACACCGTTCGTCTAGCACCTCCAGCTCACTTAAACGTGTATTTAATACACGCGGAGCGGTTTCAGGTTTATTCAACATTTGATCATCTGAAAACTCTAGAGTTTGTGAAACAGGACTGTTAATCACCGCTGTACCGTTTTTCTTGCCATTTTCATAATGAAATTCTGCGGCAATTTCTCCGGTAGGGAAGTAACATCTCAGCGTATCTACTACCTTGCCTGCTTGATAAGTTTTATAAAAAGCACGCTCTCGAGTAGGGAAATATCCAATTGCCTCGCCATCTTTCACCCCATTATGATAAGCTATTTCAGCGGTGACATTACCTGAAGCATCAAACTTTTGTAATATACCCTCTTTTTGACCATTTTGGTAAGGAGTGATACGGCGGATTTGTCCGGTTTCGTCATAGCTAATTTTTGTGGCTGTATCCCCTCTTTCATCTATTACTTCATAAACAAAAGCCTCACGATAGGGTAAACCGCACTTATTATATGAAATATCCCCTTCATCTTCATAGAGTTCAACCAAATCTTCCAGACTAAGTTGGACTGCTTTTTCTTGACAATCCAACGGTGTGAGCTCACGAGCAAAAGTTAAAATCTCACTGTCTTTAATTTCTTTAATAATTGAACCATCGGGACGATAGAAGATATTGTTCCCGGCCTTACCTACAGAGAATATGGCTGCCTTTGCACCATTAGGATAATAGGTGATGATATCGCCGTGGCGAATGGTTCTTAACTCTTCCACGGGCTTACTTTTATCACTCAGAGGTAATTTCCAGACTATTTCTTGTCGTAAAATACCGTTCGAATCGAATTTTCTTTCTTCACCAATTTTGTTACTTTCGTTAATAAAAGTTGCCTGAGCGGCAATATTTCCATTAGGATAGTATTCCTCTGCAAAAAAACCTTTTTGTTCATTTCCAATAGTTATTCGGCGTTGAAGCTGCCCATTGGGTGTATAGTAATTCAATACTTTTTTTACAGCAACATCGTTTTTTATGGTCTTTTCAGCAAGTACTTTACCATCTGGTGTAAGCATTTTTTCAATGTATCCGCCCTCTATTTCCTCACGGATTATCTGCGGTTTATTTTCCTCTATTGCATTGTCTGTTGTTTGCGGAGATGATATTTCCTCTTTTGCCAATGTTTCTTTCAATTGGAAATCTGCTGCTTTATTTTCATCAAGTTGAAAATTAGTACTTTCTTCAGCATTTATCTGATTAGTTAGGGCAAAAAAAGAAACAGAAACAGCAAGAACCGCGGCAAAACATAATTTATTTTTCATCTCAACACCATAATTAACCCGTTAACAACAAAATTCTCTTGTTGTCATTTAAGCATATTTTGCTTTTTTTTAAAGTATAATTTCAAATTTACACAGAGGGAATTAGAGAGGTGCTTGAGTTAATATAAACGTAATATGCGCCTTTTGGAGGGCGGTGGGTGGCAATATACCGCTCTGCACTTTCGCTAATATTTCCTCAAACTCTGGGATAGCTGAAACATTATATTGACGAGCCGTGGTCATTAAACGTTGTAAATAGTTTTCAAACTTTTCAAACTCTTGAAATTCCTCAGTAAAATCATCTTTTTGGCGTCCTTGCATATCAGCTTTAAGTACATCTGTATAGCGACGGAAATATTCCCATTGCTCCTGCTTTGCCAATACAATTGCCACCTCAGCCAACTCTTGCATAATATTTGGTAGCGGACGATGATATAACATATGATGAGCCGTCGTAAATGAAGCAAATTCTGCATAAAATGTTGGCGTTTTAAGGCGAGTAGCAATTTTCATTATCAGCTCAGCCCCTAATTTATCGTGTCCTCGATGTGAGGGCCAACATTCAGGATTAGTTTGGGTTTTACCGATATCGTGTAGTAATACAGTAAAATTCACCACGGCGTCGCTGCTTTGTGCAGCTTTTAATGCAAGCATTGTGTGGGCACCACTATTTCCCTCTGGATGATAATCTGTACGCTCGGGGATTTGCCATAGTTGCTCCACCTCAGGTAAAATTTCCTTTAATACACCGCATTCACGTGCTGTCTCTATAAATTTGTAAAATGACGGAGAACTTAAAGCTTTAGCAAATTCTTGCCAGATGCGATCTCGACTGAGATATTTAAGGGCTCCATTTTGCACCATTTGTTGGCATAATTTCATTGTTTCGGGTGCTACTGAAAAATCTAATTGTGCAGCAAAACGGCACATTCTGAGCACACGTAGTGGATCCTCTGAAAAATGTTCAGAAACGTGGCGGAGAACACGCTTTTCGATATCTTCTTTTCCTTTGTGATAGTCTATTATTTCACCTGTAGCTATATCTTTGTATATTGCATTACACGTAAAATCTCGCCGACAAGAATCTTCTTCTAAAGTTATATTTGGGGTGAAGATAAATTCAAAATCACAATGTTTATTACCTGTTTTGATTTCCTTACGTGCAAGAGCATATTCCTCACCGCTTTCAGGGTGCAAAAAGACTGGAAATGTTTTGCCAACTTTTTTATAACCTAACGCTAACATTTCTTCTTCAGTTGCCCCAATGACAACATAATCTTTATCGTGGTAAGGCTTATCTAAAAGGCTATCCCTTACTGCTCCTCCGACTTGATATATTTGCATTTTTGCTCCTGTTTTGATAACTTATACTTTTTTTATGATGTATATATATTCTGTAAAAAAATCAAGAGAAAATAAGATTTTGAACTTGATTTCTTCGGGTTCAAACCCCTTTCTCATCTACCAATAAAAAAAGACCTCTTACGAGCTCCTTTTTTATTTATTGAAATGATTTTATATATAGTGCGCAGGGATTGGCTTCGCGATGCTACGCCGCACAGACGCTCATCGGCTTTCAGCCAACCGCGATACTTTCGTCTCGCTTTCGCTGGTAGTCGAACCCTGTCTTCGGGTTCAAACCCCTTTCTCATCTACCAATAAAAAAAGATCTCTTGCGAGGTCCTTTTTTATTTATTGAAATGATTTTATATATAGTGCGCAGGGATTGGCTTCGCGATGCTACGCCGCACAGGCGCTCATCGGCTTACAGCCGACCGCGATACTTTCGTCTCGCTTTCGCTGGTAGTCGAACCCTGTCTTCGAGTTCCCCCCTTTCTCATCTACCAATAAAAAAAGACCTCTTACGAGGTCCTTTTTTATTGGTAGTCCTTCTTAATAGTTAAAGCAAAAACACATATTTCAATTATCTTACTGTTTTAACTAAATAAAGTTCTCAATAATATTCTTTCACCCCTTTTCTTTATTATTTTTATAATACGAGAAAATTAAAAATCAACACCTTTTCAATCTTAATAAAAAACAGAGTTTCTTTTAGGTATTAGCGACCAAATTCCATTCATCTATTCCTCACTATCAGATTTATTGTCTAAACAGTTATAATGATATCTTTTATTTTTGTGTAAATTCAATCTGTTAAAAATTCATCAAATAAAATGGAAACGATTTTTCATTTCTTACGGGTGTTTCTGTCGGAGGTTCATCATGACAGATATACAAAAAATTATAGACATACTACTGCCAGAATTAATAGCCCAAATTAAAGGCGATAATAGTTCTGAAATAGTGCAAAAAGGACTGGATAATAAGGAAATTCCAAGCAAACATTCTGCTAAGAAAGGAGTTCATAATGGTGGAAAATGATATAGAAGCTCTTAGCGAAATGAGTGTAAGCGAATTACAAGAAATGTGGAAAAAATATTTCAGGAGTGAGCCGATTTGGTATAATAAACGATTTTACATCGTAAAATTGGCATATCGGATACAAGAGTTGGCATACGGTGGTTTGCCAAATCACATTAGAAATTTTTTAATAAATAATGCTCCTAAAAAACGTATGAAGCGTGTTAAAAGCTCTAACTTACCGCCAGTCGGAACAAGGATTGTGCGACATTATCTTGGCAAAGAATATAATGTAGTTGTAACCACCGCAGGTTTTCAATTTGAAGAAAAATTTTACAAGAGTTTGTCAGCGGTGGCATTTCAAATTACCGGCAAAAAAATCTCAGGAAATTACTTTTTTGGAATAAAGGGGAAACAAAATGACAATTAAGTGTGCCATCTATACCCGTAAATCAACCGATGAGGGTTTAGATAAAGAGTTTAATACATTAGACGCACAACGAGAATCGGGCGAAAACTACGTCAAAAGTCAAATGAGTCAAGGTTGGGAACTATTGCCAACACGTTATGATGATGGTGGCTTTTCAGGTGGAACATTGGAAAGACCTGCATTAAAGCGGTTACTGGAAGATGTGGAAAAAGGTTTAATTAATATGATTGTAGTTTATAAAATAGATCGTTTATCACGTTCTCTGATAGATTTTGCTAAGCTAATGGAAGTGCTAGATCGTAATCAATGCTCATTTGTGTCTGTTACACAAAATTTTAACACTTATGATTCTATGGGCAGGCTTATGTTAAATGTTCTCCTCTCCTTTGCCCAATTTGAACGCGAAGTGATAACTGAGCGTATTCGTGATAAAGTGGCGGCTTCCAAGAAAAAAGGTATGTGGATGGGCGGAGTTGTCCCACTAGGTTACGATATTGTAAATAAAAAAATGGTTGTAAATGAGAAAGAGGCAAAAATTGTACGTTTGATATTTGAACAGTACCTTATTTATCGTTCTGAAGTAGGAGTTAAAGATTGGCTTAATCAAAATGATTATACTACAAAAAATAAAAAAATGTTTACCCATATAAATGTAAGTAAGATATTAAAAAATATATTGTATACAGGAAAAATAGCATACAAAGATAATGTATATAAAGGACAACACCAAGCTATTATTTCTCAAGAACTGTTTGATGAGGTGCAAAAAATCAAAAATACTAATCGTGCAGGCAGGTTAGCTCCCTCACGTTTCAAAGAACACGCTTTATTAAAAGGATTATTAGAATGTGAATGTTGTCAAAGAGCTATGATTTCTACGGTTTCAAATAAAAATAATAATGTTTATGAGTATTACACGTCAATTCGAGCAGTCAAAGAAGGTTATAAACATTGTCAAGTGGGTAGTATTCCAGCAGGAATTATGGATAATTTTGTATTAGAACAAATACAATTGATTATTCGCTCTCCCCAAATTTTATCAAGACTTGTAGACGAAGTTCGTTTAAAACAGCCTAATATTTGTGATATTCAGGTTATTGATAAATTGAAAAATGCAAAGGATTTTATATCTCGTTTATCAAATATTGCCCAACGGCATTTAATAGAATTATTGATTAAAAAAGTGCGGGTTAATAATGACCGAATAAAAATAATATATACAGAACTCGCTATTAACCTAATGGATGATAAAATGAAAGAGCAACTATTTCCAAATAACATAGATGCCGAAAAAAATGAAATCATCTACCGTGTTAGTCTACATCGTAAACGAGGAAGTGTTAAAATATTTGCACCTGAAGAATATAAACGGGAAGAATGTAATGCTTTGTATGCTACAGTGATACAAGCCTTTTCATGGCAGGAGAGAATGAATAAAGAGGGATTAATCCTTGAAGAATTAGCCAAACAAGAGGGATTAAGCCGTGAATTTGTAGGAAAAATCTTGAGACTAACCAACTTAGCCCCTGATATTATTACCGCAGTTATTGATGGGGTTTATCCTAAAACCCTAACTTTAACAAAAGTCTTGAATTCTGCGATTCCAATCCTTTGGAGGGAACAACGTCTAAAGTACGGATTTATCAAATAATTTCCACAAGTTTGTACACAAGAGAAAAAGTTATTTATAGTATATAAATGTTAGATTTTTGTTATTTTTCAATTTTTAATTGATGTTATTAAATTGTATATCTAAAGTTTTAGAAAGACAATAAACCTCTCATCCATAAATTTTAAGAGGTTTATTTTATGAATCTTAACATTTTTAACGGACTACCTGAGTATGTCCGCATAACAATTTTATCGCAAATTCGGAGATTGTTATCAACCCCATTGTTTAACTATGAAGACAAAGAAGACTTAACCCAAGATCTTCTCCTTTTTTATTTAAAGCGATTTTATACCGTTCCCAATCCGGATGAAGCACTTGTGGTACATGCACTAAAGCAATATGCTACGAACTTACTGGTAAAAAGATATCTTCGCCGCGATTTTCTACACTCCTCGTCAGCTAACTACACTGATGAGGAGTTTTCTTATTTTAAAAGCGAAGAGCCTGATATTAGCAATCAAGCTGTTTTAGCTAAGGTTTGGAAAATCGCTTCTGATAAGGAAAAAGTTGTTATTCAAAAGATTTTACAGGGTAACAGCATTGACCAAATTTCAAGAGATTTACATATAAGTAAAAAAACTATCTATAAGTTTTTTGAAAAAGTGCGCAAAAAACTAAAATAATGGAAACGATTTTAATCTTCTCACGGGTGTTCCTATTGGATTAACAAATTTTGAAAGGAACACCTGATGAGAAAACGTGAAAAATTTATCTATGTAACTGAAGAAATCCGCCAAATTCCTGTGGTTTATCTCTTGGATTTGGAAATGTCGGCATTGGATAAGTTAGAACAGCAAATTCGAGATGAGGTTCGGCGCACAAAACTTGCTTTAGAATGGATACAAGGCATTAAATGTATCAAAAAAGCCTCAAAGGACGGAGGTGCTAATGGATAAGAAAACTTCATTTATTCTCTACTCCGCTGAATTCCTTGCTGCTGTGCATAATTTTAGGAAAAACGAGATTGCTGATTTGATAATCGCATTATGCGAAATGAATTTTTACGGTGACGTTTCTTTTAAGATGCCACCTCGTGTTAAGCAGCGTTTTGAAATGATTCAAGAAACAATTGAGAAAAACAATACTAAATATTTGGAAATGCGCGAAATGCGTCAAGCAAATGGCGCAAAAGGTGGAAGCAAGCGTCAAGCAAAATTTAAGCAAAGTTCTAGCAAAACGCAAGCAAACACCCTTAGCTCCCCATCAGATGAATCGGAGAAGGAGAATGAATCTGTAAATGTATATGAATCTGTAGATAAAGATAAAGGTTCAGTATCTGTGGAAAAAACGGAATTTGTCGGCGCACCGAGTGTAGATGAGGTGGCGGCGTACTGTGTGGAAAGTGGATATACGATTGATGTTAAGGCTTTTGTGAAGTGGAACGAAGAGCGCGGTTGGATGAATGGCAAGAAGTATATTGCGCTGGATTGGCGAAAAGCTGTTCGGAAATGGTTTTGTAAAGATAATGGTTTGTCGTATTCGGAGATGGAAACAATGTCAAACGTCTGTTCTGATATGCTAAGTCATGTAAAGGCGGTGTAAAATGACGGATGAGATTATTGAAAAAATCAAAGATGATTTGGAAACAGCCGCTTATGTTGATCGTTTGCTTCCAGCTGTTCGCGCGCCGAAGTATCGGTGCTGCATGCCAGATATTGTTTATACTGAGCAAGAAATGATTTTTATGGATCGGAAACCTCTGAAAATTCGTCCCAATCAAGAGCAAATTGCTCTTTGGGAATGTGTGGTTTTAGACTGGCTCCCTCTGTTAACACCAGATGAACGGAAACTCTTGTGGAAACGGGCGAACAGAATTCCGTGGAAACTTCTATGTCGCGAGTTTGGTATTTCTCGGCAAAGGTTAGCTATCCTCTATGATAAGGCACTTATCAAAATCCAATACGGGCGTAAAAAGTGTCATTGACATATTTGGGGTTTACATTTTCATAAAAAACATCTACAAAAACAGGTATAATCGGGGCGATGGTATGAATGTCGCCCCTTTTTTTATTATATCTTAAAAAACATGTAAAAATTTTCTCACCAATACTTGCTTTTTATTGTTTCAATAACTACATAATATCGTATATAATAAACAATAAAGGGAATCGCAAAATGACAATTAAAAACAATGCGTTAGCTATTAATACAGGCTTAAAGAAAATCAGTCCCAAACAGGGTGTTTTAGATATTGGTGTTGAAATAACTCGTGATGTCAATGGAATAGAAATGGGAGTGTTAGATAATGGTACTCCATTTTTAAGCCAACGAGGTTTAGCAGTATTATGCGGAATTGAAAATGCGCATATTGGATTTATTTCTAAAGAGTGGGAACAGGAAAGAAACGTAGATATTTCTAAAAAGAAAAGACTACATTTTATAAAATCACATTTAGCGTCCCAAGGATATACTGAAGATAAATTATATATAGAGACTAGAAAAGACGGAAGAATTATATACGCCTATCCAGATGTTGTTTGTATGGCTATTCTTGAGTATTATGCATTTGAAGCTACAGATGTAAAAAAAGAAGCGTTAAATAATTATCGTTTACTCGCTAGATACTCATTTAGGGAATTTATTTATAAGGCTGTTGGATATAATCCCGAACAAAAACAGCTTACATCTTGGCGGTATTATCATGATCGAGTTTCATTAGTAAAAAATGCTGTTCCAAATAAATATTTTAGTGTTTTTAATGAAATTGCAGGTTTATTTGTTGATATGATTGAGAGTGGCTTAACAATTAGTGATAATGTTATCCCTGATATTAGCGTTGGACAGATTTGGAGTAGATATTGGACTGAGCAAAACTTGTCAGCGGAGTATGGAGATAGAATAAAATATGATCATGATTATCCTGAGTATTATCCTCAATCTAAATCAAACCCTCAACCATCGTGGGGATATCCAATAGCTGTATTACCTATTTTTAGGGAATGGTTTAAAAATAATTATTTAGCCTTTAAGTTTCCTAAATATATTTTAGATAAAACCAAATTAGTAACTTCTGAAAAAGAAAAAGCTATAAAATTGATTGAAAATTTAAATTCAACAAAAATGATTGCGTAACTCTTTTATGCAACAAAATTGAGTAAAATAAAATCAAAAAATAGTTTATAAAACAGGTATAATTAGGGATGAGGTATGAAATCATCCCTTTTTTATATTTTGGTCGTCCGTAGACATTGCTGTCTGTGGGCATTTTTTTATGCAAGAAAGGAAAACAGATGAAAAAGACTGCTGAGGCGGTGTCGCTCGGACATCCGGATAAAACGGCGGACTATATTTCAAGTTATATCTTAGACCGAATGATTGCCCAAGATGAGCAAGTCAAATATGCCGTTGAAGTGATGGTTAAAGATAATACGGTTGTTCTGGGTGGCGAGATTAAAGGTAATGTCGATTTAACAAACGTGGAGGATTTTGTAAAAAATGCTCTGCGAGAAGTCGGTTATGACGAAAGATACGCCGATATTTGGGGGAATTATGCTCTAAATATTCGCAATGTTAATGTTATCAATCTTATTGGACAGCAATCGGCTGAGATTACACAAGGTGTCGCTACTGGCTGGGGTGACCAAGGCGTATTTGTCGGATATGCGTGTAAAGGTGATGGGCTTATCAGCAAAGAACAGTATCTCGCACGTTATCTTAACAATGCTCTTTATATCAAGGCTCGGGAGAGTAAAAATCTTGGCATTGATATTAAAACACAGATTACACTTAGCCATTACGGACACATTGAAACTGTTGTTGTGGCTATTCCAATGCTTGAACCTGAAGATTTAACATTTTTTATCATTAAAACATTAGGAGCAATGCCTGACAATCTAATTGTTAATGGGACTGGTTCTTTTAAAACCCACTCTTCTGTTGCTGACTGTGGAATTACCGGGCGGAAGCTTGCGTGCGACTTTTACAGTACAGCAGCCCCGATTGGTGGTGGATGCCCGTGGACTAAAGACGGTAGCAAGGCTGATGTGACGCTGAACATTTATGCACGCCGTTTGGCTCTACAATACCTTGAAGATAATGATGAGTGCTTCGTTTATCTCTCGTCTTGTATCGGGAGAGCAAAACTGCCGAGTGCCACTGTCAAAACTATCAAAGATGCCGTAGCAACAACAACTACGATTGAAATTAACAAGAAACCTTTTGAGTTGGTGGAAGAACTTGACCTCAACAAACCAATTTTCGCAAAACTCTGTTGGAATGGCTTGCTTTAAGGCGAGCGGGTCCTTCCTCGCTCCGGGCCGTATGCGGGGACGCAAGCCGCACCATAATTCTAGCGAAACAGCTTTTTGTTTACTGGTCGCCATATCTCTGAAAGCCTTTGTAGATAAGCTTTTTAGAGATTTTTGTTTTTGCTCGGCTGGTCGGCTTTAATTTTGGCTGGTCACTCTTAAATTTATAGGTATTTGCAATTTAATGAAAAAATTATTAAAAGATGGAGAAAATGTTATAGGGATTACAAACGGGCATATTTCCTTGCAAATCTGTTCTTCAAAAGAAGCCGATACCGTTATCAAGGAACAACACTATTCACATAAATGTACTCGAAATCGTTTTCTTTCATTTAAAATAAATAATGGAAACGGATATTTGCAATTAGGATATGGTATTCGCCCTCTGTGCAAAAAAAATATATCTATATATATTACGCCCAAAAATTATTGTGAATTTGATCGTATGTGGTTGTCTGATGAATTACCCAAAAATAGTGAAACTCAAGTAATATCATTACTTTTATCGTTTATTAAGCAAACAATGCCACATATCAAATTTGTAATAACTTATGCCGATGAGAGTGTTGGAAATAAAGGTATAATTTATAAAGCGAGTAATGCTATTTATTTGGGGTATATATATGTGGATTTTTACAAATTACCCTCGGGAGAACGAATTCATCCCATAACTATCTGGCACCGACATAAAACACGTAAAATGTCTGTGTTGCAGAATATTTATCCTAATATTGAACATATTTGCAAAAAGACTAGCGGTGCAAAACAGCACCGTTTTTTATATGTATTAAATAAGAAAATTGCGGACAAAGTGTTAAGAGAAACACGCTTGCGTTCCAAGCAAGAGATGTAGGGGCAGTTCCTTCTGTTCGCTCCAATTTTGGAGAATATAATGGAATTCATTCAAGACTTTCCAACCGAAAAGCTTATCCCTTATGCGCGCAATTCGCGTACACATAATGACGAGCAAGTGGCGCAAATCGTGGCCAGCATTAAAGAATTTGGTTTTACAAACCCAATTCTCATTGGTGCTGATGATGTTATTATTGCTGGACATGGTCGTTTGTTGGCTGCTCAGCGAATGGGACTGAAAGAAGTTCCGGTCGTGCGCTTGCCCCATCTGACAGAAACACAACGGCGGGCTCTTGTTATTGCCGACAATAAAATTGCGCTTAATGCCGGTTGGGACGAGGAAATGCTTGCCATTGAAATGAAAGAGCTTGACGAGATGGACTTCAACCTAGACCTCCTCGGCTTTTCATTAGACGAGTTAAAGGAGTTTGAACAGTTTGGCGAACCAGAAACAGAGGCTCAAACCGATGAAGACGAAGTGCCAGAAGTGCCTGTAGAAGCGATAACCAAAGCTGGAGATATCTGGGTTTTAGGCGAACATCGGCTTTTATGCGGCGACAGCACGCTTTATGATGATGTCAAAAAATTGATGCAAGATGATGTTGCGACAATGATTTTTACCGATCCACCGTATAATGTGAACTATGGTGCTTCGATGAAAGACAGTCTGCGTTATCATGCCGGAACACTCGGTGGACGCAAAATTATGAATGATAATCTCGGCGATGGCTTTGCACAGTTTTTAACCGATAGTCTTTCTAATCTGTTAATGTTTTGTAGCGGTGCAGCATATATTTGTATGAGTTCTTCTGAATTGCATACCCTATATTCGGCATTTGTGGCAGCTGGCGGTAAATGGTCAACCTTTATCATTTGGGCTAAGAACACCTTTACCCTTGGTCGTGCAGATTATCAACGCCAGTACGAGCCTATTCTTTATGGTTGGAATGCTAAGCAGAAACGCTATTGGTGTGGTGACAGAGACCAATCTGATGTTTGGGAATACAACAAGCCCGTGCGCAACGACCTCCATCCCACGATGAAACCTGTGGAATTGGTAGAGCGTGCTATTAACAACAGTTCTTGTGTTGGTGATGTTATACTTGATGGTTTTGGCGGCTCTGGTTCAACGCTTATCGCTGCCGAAAAGACCGGACGTAAAGCTCGTTTAGTGGAGCTAGACCCGAAGTTTTGCGACGTTATTGTTAAGCGTTGGGAGGAATATACCGGCAAAAAAGCCGAACTGATTTATAATAATGTAGAAAGTTCGGATTTGGATGTCGAATTGACTGGATAATTAAGAAAATCCAAGCATTCATTATATCTGTAATGACAGTTAAAAAAAGGAATTTAGAATGAATGTGTATGCTCTACGACATAAAAAAACGCAACAATATCTTTCCATAGAAACGGATTATGTGTGCTATTATGATGGTGGCGATGAACCTGATGATATAGAGGTTATTGTTAGTCTTGGACTAAATAAATCTTCTACCATATGGGTAACTACAGATTTATTATATGCCACTTTTGTGCGTTCAGTATCTGCAAATAATTGGACTTCTTGTCCTGAAACACCATCACATTCATTTGAATGTCACGAGCTTGAAGTCGTTAATTTACTCACGGAAACAGTAGTGAATGTTCCTGATTGCCCAACTTCTTATGAAATTCGCCGGAAATTAAATAAGTTAAATTTTCTTAAATCAATTTATTCAGATGACTATTTAGAGAATATGAAAAAAACTCGAGATTATACAATAGATGATTATGTTAATTATATGAAAATAAACAAAAAATAATATAAAATTAACTGGACTTCTTTGTTTTTCCAAGCATTCATAGCATTGTAAGTAAGGCAATGGTCGCCATAGCAAAACTAAAAGAAAGGATTTACAAATGAGAACAGTTAAAACATATCTGGTAAGAAAGCCACATAACTTAGGGGAAGTAATTTTTTTAAGTAAATTTTATCCCGAACGAGTAAAAACAGCTAAGATATTGGAAACGATTGAAATAAATTTAGAGCAATATCAAGAAATTTGCGCCAATCCAGTCGCTAATGACTATGATTTTTTAACAGGCAAAGGTGGCTGTGATGCGAATGGAGAAACTTTAGTTATTGAATTGACTTGTCAAACTCTTTTACCTTTATACGTTAATCCAGAGGGATTTAGTTATTGTCGTTATCTTGGTGTTAATGTTGAAGAGAGCTATTTAGCCTAAATAGTTGATAATTAACTGGACTTCTTCGTTTTTCCAAGCAAACATCGACTGTAACGAAATTAATGTTTGAAAGGAAAATAACTATGTTTAACAAAAAAGTCGAAGATGAACAGCTTAAAATTATTAAAGCTGCACTAGCCCCTCTAAATGAGCATCACGCTACAGTGGAAGCTATGGTCTTAAAAAATGGCGAGAACTTTTACGGATATAAACCATTAGACGTTACGTATCAAGATTCTAAAGGAAAAATAGCTCAAAATAGACAAGATGAACTTGCACTAGAATTTGTTCGCATAGCTTCAGAACTTTATAAGTACAACTTTGAAATTTTATTTTGCACTATGAATTTGGATGAAGGTGGTAGCTTAATGTATGTTCCACAAGATACAAATCCCCTACAAAGTCAGTGTTAAATAAAATTAGCACAATAAAATAAGGATTTTACAATGAAAAAAATTTCAAATGTATTTATGACTGCAGCGCCAATAAATTTAAAAACACTTATCAAGGAAAAAGAAAACTTTTGTAATAAAATAAAAAATATTACAATTATAAAAACTTTCGAATTGTCAATTAAAGAGTATGAAAAATTTGCAAATAATTTTTTAGACTTTTATGAAGATTTCCAAACTCCTACTAATACAGAAAATGTTTTTTATGTCATTGAAATTAAGTGTAATAAGTACCCAACCATTTATGTTTCAACTGATGGACGTTCTTATCCACGATATATTGGTATTTCTGACTATTTATCTGAAAACAAATAAAAATAATGCATAATTAACTGGACTTCTCCTCTATTACAAGCATTCATTGTCATAGCGGCGGGAGGTTGCCAAAGCATAAAACTAAAAGAAAGGATTACAAAATGACAAATAATGTTAAATATCCCCAAATTCATGTACAATTAGTCGGTTTGGATGGTAATGCATTTAGCATACTTAGCAGATGCCTTACAGCGATGCGACGTGCTAAATTACCCCCCGAAGAACGGGAAGCTTTCCGAAAAGAAGCAACTAGCGGTAATTATGACCATTTGCTTGCGACCTGTATGGAATGGTTCGATGTGGACTAAAGCTAAGAAGATTATCGTTGACAACAAGCGCACCAGAGAACATCTGGTGCTCTCCCTTGAGGAATTTAAGAAAAAATTCAAAACCGAGCTTGATTATGCGTTTCAATGCTACATTCAGCACGAAAGCAAAAAAATTTGACAATGGCTGATTTTATGCTGAGTTTTGCTTGGAATTTTAACAATTACTCCAATTCAAATTGGTATATCCGCAGTATTTGGTAGTCATAAAACTGCCAAATACTCTTTGGGATAAGTATAATTATACAAGCGGTATATTGTACGACAAAAAAGTTTTAATGCTTGTGTGGGCAATAATTGCCGAGTTATTTGCGTGTTTTATAATTATTGTTTATTTTCAATTATTTATAATTAAAAAATAATGCAGAATTGACTGGACTTCCTTTGAAAAGCAAGCATTCATTGTCTTGTAAGCAAGGCGATGGTCGCCAAAGCAAAAACGTAAAGAAAGGATTAAAAAATGACAAAAAATAACGAAATTAAAGTAATTGAAAAAACTGTTGGATCAAACTCACAGGCATCGTACTGTATTTTTATCTATCAAATTCAAGGCAAAATAATAAAACTAAAAATATACGCAGATGATGTTAATTTTCAATCATATGCCAAAGCATGGCTTTTTGATAAAACTGAATGGAAACAAATTTATGATATCCCCGCAGAATTTATGAAAACCAAAAAAGATTTAGCATATCAAAGCATCTATTACGATAATAGATCCAAAAATTTAGCTAACAATATAAAAATTTG
This sequence comes from Acetobacter sp., assembly GCA_023665325.1. Next base: position 73,612 of record JAMPED010000005.1, on the reverse strand, counting down.
GAATAATTATAAAGAAGATATAGATAAATTAAAACAAAAAGCTGAAAGTATAATTCTAGGGATTTAATCGTAAAATGTGACGGGGTTAAATACCCCGTTTTTCTTTCCATTTATACATACCAAACATCTTAAATTATTTTAAAAACAATATGTTATATACTGGACTTCCTTAAAAATCCAAGCATTCATTGTCTTGTAAGCAAGGTGATGGTCGCCAAGCAAAAACTTAAAGAAAGGATTAAAAAATGACTGAAATTTTAGAAACACAAAATGAAGGATGGGGATTTTGGGGAACTACAAGGAGTATTGTAATGGGTGAACAAAAAACTCAAAAAGTATGGAATGAAGCTTCTAAATTGATTATGGAAATAGCTAATTTTACTCCAGAAGAAACACGAGACCTGCTGGATAGTCGTTGGGGGCGTCATACCGCAGTTAGCTTTTACGATGAGTTACAACATGGTATTTTTGCAAAAGAATTTAAGAGAAGAATAACAAAACAACGACTTTACAGCGATTATTCCTACTATGTCTCCTCTAGTAAATATGGTGATAAAATACCGCAGAGATACAAAGATTTTTGTCAAGAACTGGAAGCTTTAAGCCATAAATACAATATCGTTATTCAAGCCGTTGGGGGAGTAATCCAAAACACAGAGGGATTTCAAGGTTATAACACCGATTTAGACAGTGGTGATTTAATGCCGATTTGGGAAGAGTAAAATTTCTGGTGGGGTGTTTTGCTTCGCCATTTTCTTTAATTTATACATACCAAACATCTTAAATTATCGTTAAAAACAATGCATTATTAAC
>JAMPED010000005.1:24106-72699 GCA_023665325.1 Acetobacter sp. | reverse complement strand
TGGATAAAGTCAGAAATAAGAGCGTTACTGTGTATGTAAGCAAGGCGATGGTCGCCGAGCAAAAACTAAAAGAAAGGATTAAAAAAATGGAAAAACAAAATAATGAAATGGATAACAAAACAAAATTAGCAATTGTAATAGGTAACGTACAAGCAATGGAAGCTCTGCTTAAAGAAATCAAACAGCGAGTAGCGGCAGCTCGTGAAGGTGTTGAGTGGATAGAGGCTGAAGATGATCGCAGTCGTTTATATTCCGCTCTTGGTGGGTTAAATGGTGTGGAAGATTCTATCAATGCACTAAAAGCCCTAGTAGAGGCTTCTTTTTGCATAGGTAGAAGCTAGGCATAGATCTATTGTAGGGCGGAAACGCCCTGCTATTTTCTTTAATTTATACATACCAAATACTAAAATTATAATTAAAAACAATGCATTATTAACTGGATAAAGTCAGAAATAAGAGCGTTACTGTGTATGTAAGCAAGGCGATGGTCGCTGAGCAAAAACTAAAAGAAAGGATTAAAAAAATGGAAAAATTGTTTACAATCTCAAATACTCAAAATGAAAAATGGGGACTATGGGGAACGGCTTACGGCACATTCGGCAAAAAAACAGCTAAAAAACTTTGGACTATTACATCAATATTAGTCCACGAAATTGGCGAGCTTGATTCCAATCAAACGCAAAAATTACTGGACAGCCATTGGGGGAAGCACATTGTTGGCGTATTTTGCAACGACATTGAAAACGGTACTTTTATAAAAGCTTTTAGAACAAAGATGACAAAGGAGCGTCTATGCAGCGATTATAATTACTATGTTCGGTAGCTTCAAGTTACCTCGGCGGGGCGGAAACGCCCCGCTATAAAGCCATAAAAGCCCCAAACAAAGGGACTTTTAGCCGTTGTAGAAATGTGGCGTTTAATCCTTTCTTACAATTTTACAACGGTATATCGAAAACGGAGTGTATAGCTCCGTTTTCTCTTTTCTTGAATATTGTGCGATTAAAGCCGAAAACACGGCTTTTGTGGCGATCTAAAAACATTGTGCGGTATATTGTACGCTTTATATTCTATACTTTTCTTTAATTTATAAGGATAATCAATGAGAGTTTTAAGCCTTTTTGACGGCATTTCCTGCGGGCGTGTCGCACTTGAACGTGCTGAAATTGACATCACTTCGTATTATGCTAGTGAAATTGATAAATATGCCATAATTGTGTCGCAAAAAAACTACCCGGATATTGTTCGGCTTGGTGATGTTCGTAATATTAATTTTAGTCAATTTATTGGCAAAATTGATTTAATTATTGGTGGTAGCCCTTGTCAAGATTTATCCATTGCCAAACAAAACCGTCAAGGCTTAGATGGCGAACGCTCAGGGTTGTTTTGGAAATTCGTTGAAGCTGTCAAGGTAATTAAACCTCAATATTTTATGCTCGAAAATGTTGCATCTATGAGTAAAGAAAACCGAGAAATAATCAGCCAAGCTCTTGGAGTTGAGCCTGTTTTAATAAACTCGGCTCTCGTTTCAGCGCAGCAACGCAAACGGCTTTATTGGTGTAACTGGGAGGTCTGTCTCCCCGAAAACAAGCACATTTATTTGAAAGATATCCTTGAAACAGGACTTCCTTACACAGATAAAAGCTATTGTTTAACTTCTCATTATAATGGAGCGACTTTTACGCATGATTTCATTGCCAGACAACGCTCAATGATCGCAGAGCCTATTGGCTGCGCATTACGCACACGAGGAAATGGCAAACATCTAGAAATCCGCAAAGATGAAAAAGCAAATGCATTGACATCGGTCGCAACAGATAGTGCTGTGTGTGCTAATATTGCGGTGAAATGCATAAAAAAATTTCAAGAGATTAAAAAGGTTAATCCTGAAAAATCAGATGCATTAATTGCTGGATATTATAAAGCTCCGTTTAATCAACAGTCTACGGGTGTTTTTACACCGCTTGTCGTTGGTTTGAGCGGCAAGCCTTGTCAAGGCAATCGGGTTTATTCTGTTCGTGGTAAATCGGTCTGTTTATCCGCTAATGGTGGTGGCAAAGGGGCTAAAACAGGACTTTATAAAATAGATTTGCCTGATGGTGATTATTATGTTCGGAAACTAACGCCTTTGGAATGCGAACGTTTACAGACACTTCCTGAGGGCTACACTGAGGGAATTAGCAATTCACAACGATATAAAGCCATTGGAAACGGTTGGACGGTAGATGTCATCACTCATATTTTTAGGGAATTGAAAAAGAAAGAACAAAGGCGCAGTATAGAAACTGCGCCTTTTGAATAATTAATCAATTGCATTCTTGCTTAAGCGATAAGTTCGGATGCCTTGCATTTTTTCGGAAAAAAACGAATATTCTTTATGCTTTTTGGCATAAGTATATAATGCTCCACGAACAGAGTTTGCTTTCCACCCTGTTGCTTCGACTAATTCTTCAAGTGTTGTTCCGTTTTCACGTGTTAACAACTCAAGCATTTTTTCGGTTTTGTTAACTTTTGATGTCTCTGCTACCATTGTTTTATCCTTTCATTAATGGTTAATTTACACGTTAATGAATGCTTGGAAAAACTTGGAAGTCCAGTTATATTTTAATAATAATTATAAAAATCAATACTTTATTTTCTGGACTTCTAATTTTAAAAGAGCGTTATTGTTATTGTAACAATTAAGAAAGGAGTTTATAAAATGAGCCAATATTTAGATGTTTATATTACAGATATAAAAGAAATTAATATAGATTATAATTGCAAAAAAATATTATTAGATATTTTTGAAAATATACTAGATAATATTACTTGGTACACTAGAAAAGCAGAATTTAGCATTTGTGATTTTGCAAATTCTACAGATTATACTAAAAATTACAATCTTACAATGGAACGTATAACTCAAGCAGAAGCTCGCAAAGAACTTTGGCAAGCAATTTTTACTGAAAAAGGCAAAATTAAAATGATTGCGATGGGGCAAATAAATAGATAACACAACAACCAGATAAAATCCGCCGTATAAAAAAATACGGCTTTTTTGTTGGAACAATAAATGGGGCAAAAGGTATCATTACGAGAATATGCAAGAATTCGTGGAGTTCGGCTGAATGCTGTGCAAACAGCGATTAGCTCGGGGCGTATCCATAAAACGGCTGATGGTAAGATTGATGTTGAAGAGGCTAATAAAGAGTGGTTTATGAATACTGATCCAGCAAAAAGCCGTAAAACAGATCCTCTTTTTGAAGGTGCTAATGATACCCCTAAAGGTGGAATGTCTAGTTTCCAACAGGCTAAAACCGCAGATATTTATTACCGAGCAATGCTTGCTAAAGCAAAACTCAAAATGATTACCGGAGAAACAATTGACCGCAAAAAGGCTGGAAATCATGCTTTTAATCTTGGGCGGTCGCTTCGAGATTTGTTTATGTCTTTTTCAACACGATATGGGGCAATAATTGCGGCAGAGCTTAATACAGATGAACACAAGACAATAATGGTATTAGATGAATATGTCCGAAAACTCCTCTCTGAAAGCAAAGACTATATTTCTCGAGAGCTTTGAGGCGGCAAGCTATATTGAGGACGAGTTTTTCAGAGGAGTTGAACCAGATAGCTATATGTCTGTTTCGGATTGGGCTGATGAATACCGGATGCTCTCTTCAAAATCTGCCTCAGAGCCAGGACGTTGGCGAACAGCCCGCACCCCTTATCTTCGGGAGATTATGGACTGCTTGTCGCCGAAAATCCCAATTCAAAAGGTCGTGTTTATGAAAGGAGCGCAAATTGGTGGAACGGAGTGCGGCAACAACTGGTTAGGCTACATTATACATAAAGCTCCTGGTCCGATTATGGCGGTGTCGCCGACGGTGGAGATGGCGAAACGTAACTCTCGCCAACGTATTGACCCTTTGATTGAAGACTGCCCAGCACTTAAAGGTTTAGTGAGTTCTCCTCGTTCAAGAGATAAAGGCAATACAATATTGTCTAAGGATTTTCAGGGCGGTGTGTTGGTGATGACGGGCGCAAACTCGGCGGTTGGATTACGTTCTATGCCTGCTCGCTATCTGTTTATGGATGAGATTGACGGCTATCCGCAAGATATTGACGGCGAAGGTGATCCAATTCTTTTGGCGGAACGGCGTACAGCCACATTTAGCAAGCGCAAGAAGATATTTTTGGTTTCAACGCCGACCATTAAGGGCTTATCAAATATTGAACGTGAGTTTGAGCTTTCTGACAAGCGGTATTATTTTGTCCCTTGTCCATATTGTGGTGGGTTTCAGCGGCTTGAATGGTCGCAGATACGAGTAGAAGACAAAAATGCCTTATATGAGTGTATTCATTGTAATAAACTTATTGGCGAGCATTACAAAACCCAGATGTTGGCAAGTGGTCATTGGCAACCGACTGCACCAAGCGATGGCGTGACGGCAGGTTACCATCTCTCTTCTCTATACTCCCCTGTGGGGTGGCTCTCTTGGAAAGAATGCGTTGATGTTTTTGAGAAAACCAAAACGAACCCAAGTTTAACACAAGGGTTTCGCAACACTATTCTTGGTGAGACGTATGAGGCTGAGAGCGATGCTCCCGAATGGCAACGCCTGTATGAAAAGCGCGAAACTTATCCTATCGGCACAATCCCAATGGGCGGCTTGTTCTTAACGGCGGGCGTAGATATTCAAAAAGACCGTATCGAGTGCGAAGTTGTAGCTTGGGGACGCAATAAGCAGAGTTGGTCGGTCGAATATTTCGTGCTTGATGGCGACACCGCCAAACCCGAGGTTTGGAAACGATTGGAAAACGTGCTTAACAGAGATTATCCGCACGAAAGCGGTATTACAATGCCAATACGTGTGATGTGTGTTGATTCTGGCTATGCAACACAAGATGTTTATAACTTTGTTCGGCAGTTTAACCAAGCGGTTTGGGGTGGTAGCGGTGCCAGAGCGAGCCAACCGCGCACCGTTGTGGCGATTAAAGGACAAAGCCGCGATACGGCGATGCTCCTCTCCACATCAAAAGCTGACACTAAGAAAAAAGGCTTAAAAGTGTGGAATGTTTCTGGTCCTGTGATTAAGACCGAACTTTATCGTTGGCTTAAAATGGAGCGTGTTGGTGAGGGTGCATCCAATTTTGGGCAATGCCATTTTCCACAATATGCTGAGGAATATTTCAAACAACTAACTTCCGAACGGCAGATTATCAAGATAGCCAATGGTTATCCGAAATCGGTATGGGAGAAAGACCCGTTGCGTCGTAACGAAGCGTTGGACTGCCGTGTTTATGCGCGTGCGGGGGCGGCAATTTATGGTTTAGACAGACTTTCTGAGAAAGGTTGGCTAGAACTTGAAGCTCTTATTCCGACCACACCAGAAGCTAAACCGAAAAAGAAACCGGCACGTTTTATCCAATTACAACAAACAAAGGTGAATGACCCGTGGCTGTAGATATCAAAACACTTAAAATAAGGCTTATAGAGGCTGAAGATGCGTACCACCAATTGTTGACTGGGACAAAAGAAGTCTCGGTCAACGTGGGGAATTTCGGCTCGGTTACCTATAACCAAACGAGCCTAACCGCCTTAGAAACCTACATTTCAAGCCTTAAATCGCAGATTGCGACAGCCGAAGGTTTAGATGTGGGGAGAAGAAAAATCATAAAAATTTGCTTCTAGGCTTGCGCTTTAAGATTCTGTTAACTAAATATAATTTAGTTTAAAATTTTTATAATAATATTTTTTAGAAAGGCCTTAAAAATGGAAGATTATAATGAGCTTGATAATTTTTTAAGTACATCTACTTGGTATACAAAACATCCCTGTGATATGGGTAGATTTTATGAAGCATTGGATACTGTCTTTAAAAATAAAAAAGATAAATTTAATGCTGATTTAATGGGAGACTACATGGCAGATTTTGTAGATGTCAATTTAGATGATGATTCTATTCAAACTAAAGAAAAAGTAGAGGCTATTTTGTATTATGTATCAATATCATCTGCGATATATGGTTATATAAATAGGTAGAATTTATTAAAAAGATAATGCCAGCTAAAAGCTGGCTTTTTTTATAGGAAAATCATGACAGACACATCACATAAAGCGGCTTCGCAGACTTTGCGAGAAATTGCCTCATGGCAACCGGGGCGAGGTTCGGCGGATAGCGATTTATTGCCCGAACTCTCGACTATGGTGGCTCGTTCGCGCGATTTATCTCGCAACCACGGGATTGCTAGTGGGGCGATGCAAACCCTTGCTGATAATATTGTCGGCACAGGCTTTAGATTATCAGCTAAGCCCGACTATAAGCTTTTAGGCAAGACCAAAGAATGGGAGGAAGAATGGCAAGCCAAAGTTGAGGGTTTGTGGCGAAGTTGGGCGGAGACGTTTGAGTGTGATGCGGGTAAGAGCCTTAATTTTCACGGTTTAACAACACAAATTTTCAAGTCGTGTCTTATAAATGGCGAGGCATTAGCGTTGGTCTTGTGGCTGCCTGAACGCTCGGTTGCCACAACCATTCAGCTCGTTGAACCTGACAGACTTTCTAATCCGAATCATCGGACAGATACCAAAACCTTGCGCGGTGGTGTGGAGATTGACAAGTTTGGTGCGCCGATAGCCTACCATATTTTAAAAGAGCATCCGGGCGACTATTGGTCGGCAAGTTTGCAATGGGAGCGCATCCCTGCACACACATCATTTGGCAGACGTCGTGTGTTGCACGTTCACGATATTAACCGCATTGGGCAAACTCGTGGCAAACCTATTCTGTCCTCGATTATGCCGATGTTTAAGATGCTTGACCACTATGAGCGGTCGGAACTTCAAGCGGCGATTGTCAATGCAATGATTGCTGCTTTTATTGAAACGCCGATGGGTGGTGAGGAATTAAATGAGCTGTTTGGAGGTTCAAGCGATGACTATCTAAACGCCAAGAAAGATTGGCAAGTTAAGCTAGAGGGCGGTTCTATTATCCCTATCTTCCCTGGGGATAAGGTTGCGCCGTTTACGCCGAGCCGTCCAAACTCAGCATACGGTAGTTTTGTGGAGAATTTGCTTCGCCACATTGGCACAGGCTTAAATATCCCCTACGAATTGTTGTTGAAAGATTTTTCAAAGACGAACTATTCATCGGCGCGTTCGGCTCTTTTAGAGGCTTGGCGGTATTTTAACGGCAGACGGCAGTGGTTGGCAGATTATTGGGCAACACCTGTTTATGAGCTTTGGCTTGAAGAGATGGTCAACAAAGGTTTGGTGGATGCACCAGATTTTTATGCCAATCGGTATGCCTATACTCGTTGCAAGTGGATTGGCCCAGGACGTGGTTGGGTTGACCCTGTCAAAGAAGCACAAGCTTGCCAACTTCGTATGGAGATTGGGCTTTCCACACTTGAAAACGAGTGCGCCTCACAAGGCTTGGATTGGGAAGAAGTTGTGGAGCAACGGGTTCGTGAAAAGAATAAACTTAGGGAATTGGGATTAATCAATGAAGATATTAAACAAAACAATCTGGGCGATAACACCCGAGATGATGGGAACGATGGCCGAGATAGCGCGAGAAAGCCACAAAACACCTGAAGCTATTGCCCGTGAAATGGGAAGAGAGATGAAAGATACGAACGCCGCCTCAATCAGAGACGGCGTTGCTGTTATTAAGGTATCAGGGCCATTGTTTCGGTATGCGAATTTAATGACACGAATTTGTGGGGCGACCTCGTACGAATTACTAGCCCTTGACTTCAATAAAGCGGTGCAATCGCCTCAAATTAAAGGAATTTTACTCGATATCGACAGCCCAGGCGGCGAAGTCAACGGTTGTTCTGAACTCTCTGATATGATTTATCAAGCACGTGGCACAAAGCCGATTGTTGCGTATGCTTCGGGGAGTTGTTGCTCAGGAGCGTATTGGATTGCTTCCGCTTGTGATAGGATTTGGGCGGCAGATACGGCTATTCTTGGCTCTATCGGTGTTGTTTCCATTTTTGAAAAGGATGATGAGGATAAAACCATTGAGATTGTATCCTCACAAAGCCCTAACAAACGCCCTGATATCAACACCGAAGAAGGTAAAGCCAAGATTCAGGCACGTGTTGACGAGCTTGCCGAGGTGTTTATCAGTAAAGTCGCGCGTAATCGGAATATTACCGCAGATGATGTCATTAAAAACTTTGGTGCGGGCGATGTTTCGGTGGGGGCAAATGCTGTCAGTAACGGTTTAGCGGACGGATTATCCTCTTTTGAGGCGATTATCACAAACTTTAATAAGGAGAACACACTTATGAATACAACAATTTCAGTTGAAGATATTAAAGCGACTGAACGAGAACGAATGAGCCAAGTTTTTGCTGCAGATGTAACCAAAGGTAAGGAAGCAACTGCGCAGGCTCTTCTATCTAAAACGGATTTAGCGGCTACTGATATTTTAGAGATATTGAACACTATCCCCGATAAGGCTAAAACAACAGACTTTGAAAAAGCGATGACGTTGGTGAAAAATCCAGAGATTTCCCCATCATCGGATACTATAGATGAAACACCTGAGGCAATTGCACACCGCATTGCCTCTTTTGTTAAGGAGAACAAATAATGGCAGCACAAGGATTTGATATTCAAGGTGAAACCAAAGCCGATAACCTTTTGGCGGGCGAATTCCCAAGAGTTGCGGTATTGGCAACGGTTTCGGGCGGAAAGTTTGAACGTGGTACAGTTTTAGGCTTTAAGTCTGGCGGACTTTCTGACGGCGTGATGACAATCAGTAAGGTCGCTCCAGAGGCAATTTTGGCTGAAAACGTTGATGCCAGTAAAGAAGATAAAAAAGCAGTTGTGTATCTGACTGGAGAGTTCAATCTCTCTGCACTTAAAGCGAATGCTGATGTGGAAAGTTTGATTGATAAACTTCGCGCCAAGAGCATTTTTGTAAAACAAAATCAGACATATTAATTTTAGGAGCTTTAAATGGATATTTTTTCTACGCACGTTTTGGCGAAGGTGGTTGAGAATTTACCGACACCTTCGTCTTTTTTATTAGATACATTCTTTCCGAATGTTCAAACCTCAGATAAAGAGGAGATTTTCTTTGACGTAACTGACAGCAAACCCCGAATTTCTCCGTTTGTATCGCCTTTACTTCCTGGTAAGGTTGTTGACAGCGGTGGATATCAGACCAAATCGTTCAAGCCAGCATACGTTAAAGATAAACGCCGTTTTGACGTTAACATCCCATACAAGCGCGTTGCTGGTGAAACTATTGGCGGAACGCTAAGCCCCTCTCAGCGTTATGAGCGCGCCTTGGCAACCACTATACAGGATCAGCTTGATAACCTCACACGCCGTGAAGAAGTAATGGCTTCTGAAATTTTACGCACAGGACAAACAATTGTTTCTGGAGACGGCTATCCCTCGCAAACGGTTTCTTTCGGGCGTGATAAAGGATTAACCAAAGCCTTAACAGGCTCTAATACTTGGGCAAGCTCTGGCGTTAAACCGCTTGACCATTTGGAAGACTGGGCAGCAGAAATTCAAAACAAAGCTGGAGTGGTGGCAAAAACAGTCGTTTTAGACCCCGATGCGTGGAAAATCTTTCGCTCTAACTCCTCGGTTGAGAAATATCTCGACTATCGGCGCGGCACTTCTAACACCTTAAACAAAGACCCGATTGTTCGTGGTAAAGACAGCAAAGCCCGCTATGTCGGCTCTATCGGTGATTTTGATTTATGGGTTTACAACGATAGCTATATTGACGATAAAGGCATCACAACAAACCTTTTGCCAAGCAAAACTGTTATTTTAGGCTCTAAAGAGGGTTTGGAGGGGACGCGTTGTTATGGGGCGATTCATGATGAAAAAGCCAATTGGACAGCGCAACGCTACTTTACTAAGTCTTGGATTGAAGAAGACCCAAGCGTGCGGTGGCTTTTATTGCAGTCTGCTCCATTGGTTGTGCCGTATCGTCCAAATGCGGTTCTTTGTGCAACTATCGCTTAAGAGAGGTGTTTATGGTTAAAATTAGAGCATTAGTAACATTAGTCGTGGGAAAAAATAAGGAAATATCCCCCGGAACAGTTTGCGATGTCAGCGAAGATGAGGCTAAGCGTCTTGTTGAGCGAAATTTTGCAGAAAGAATAACTAAGGAAACCAACCAACAAGGAAAAGACGATGACAAATCCGATGAAAACAGCGGTGGACAGCCTATTCAAACGACTGGGGAAGATTGCGAGGTATAAAAATCAAAGTATTCGTATCATTTTGACCGAACCTGATGAGGTTGTGGGGATTGGGTTTGTCAATACTCACTCCCCCACTCATCGGGGACGGATAAGGGTGTCTGATGCACCAGAGCTTAAAGTCGGTGATAAGATTGAAACTGAAGATGAAACGTTTGCTGTTTATTCCGAACCTGTTTTGGACATTCATCGGTTAGTGTGGAGCTGTGATTTAGTATGCGTTTAAGGGTAACGTCTTGCCATATGTAAGATTGATACAATTTTTAAGGTTGTTTCATCAAACATATAAATGATAACAAATGGCGTGTCTAAGGCTACAAACTCAAAAGTTCCGTCCACTCGCCCAAGGTGGCCCATATGTGGAAACTCTGCTAATTTTGAAACCGTCAATTCAACCTTTTCAATAACATTACGTGCAGCAATGGGATTATCTTTGAAGATGTAGTCATAGCTATCGTTTAAGTCTTGAATGGCTAATTTGGTATATTTAATGTTTAGCATTATTTCTTCCATTTATCAAAAGCGTCTTTAACTTCTGTATCTTCCGCAAACTCATTGTTTTGAGCTTGTTTGACACCTTGTTGAATGTGCGCCATTTGCCACTCGTGCAAAGAAAGATAATAATCTAACGCTTGGTTGATGATATAACTGCGATCTCTGTTTTGCTGTTCTGCCAAGAAATCAAGCTTTTGTTTGGTGCTTTCTTCTGTTCTGAAAGATATGGTATTCATTATAACCTCCGTATTTGTATTACATTGTATTATGCTGTATTACAAATAAAAAGTCAAGTATAAAAAGGTTTTAGTATGCGTTTAAAGGCTGCTTTTGAGGGTAATCTTAACGAGTTTATGGAAAAAGAATACCAAAACGCTGCCTCGGCGGTTACCTCTGGGATTAAACTTGCAACAGATGGTCTTAAAGGCTCTATGCGGGCGCAAGTTAAAAGTTCAGGTTTAAGCTCTCGTTTGGCTAACACTTGGCGTGGTGATGTATTCCCTAAGGCAAAGAAAAGCATCAGAGCTTCTGGTGTGGTTTATACCAAAGCCCCGCAAATTATGGAGGGCTTTGAGTTTGAAACCGTTATTCGTGGTAAAAATGGCTTGTGGCTGGCGATACCGACCGAGGCTGTCAAAAAGAAAGTCTATGGCAAGAAGATGACACCCTCTCTTTATGAGCAATGGAAAGGCATTAAGCTAAGGTTTGTTTATCGCTCTTTCGGGGTATCATTGCTTGTTCATGAGCAGAAGAAAAAGACGATTATTGCTTTTATTCTTGTGCCGCAGGTCAAAATGCCTAAGCTGATTAACTTCACAACTGAAAGCCAAAAATGGCAGGATAAAGTTCCTGAGCTGATTTTAAAGAATTGGAAATAATTATTTGTTATTTTTCCTTATTAGAGTTATTAGTGGTCGGTTCTTGCTTGCTAGATGGTTGATTTGTAGATTTTTCTGTTACAGTAACTTTAGAAATACTATTTGGTGTTAGACCATTTTCAATCTTTTTAATAGTTGCTTTATTGGGTGTCAAACCTTCAGTTAATATCTTGTGTGTCATCTTAGTGGTTAAGCCATCTTGATCTATTGTTACCATATTTTTATCCTTTTCTAGTAAGTTAATTGAAGAAAATATTATAAATAAAAGCGATGCTGTAATAAAACAGAATGTAGAAATATAATTCAGAATTTTAGTCCAATTGTTAAATTTAATAAAGCGTTTATTATTATATTTCTTTCCCTCTTTTATAGCTGTAAAGCAAACTATTTGCTCATCAAATGTAATTTGTGCTGTTTGAAAAGAAAATAACGTGGATAATAAAGAGATAAAGTAGAATATCCATGTGAAAATTAACAAATATAAACAGTTTCCATTAAATATTTTTTCATATATACTTAATGACAAAGCCAATGCACCTGATGATAATGTAATTAGAAGTTTATCCTGAGACTTAATACTGTCTTGTCGCATTTGTTCGCAGTCAGAAATATAGTTTTCAATATTTTGCTCTACACTTGGTTGAATTTTAGTATCTTTAGACATTTTTATCCTTTAGCATTTAGTTCAATATTTATATAGGTAAAAAAAACAGGATTGTCAAATGAGTAAACGAGAAGAAGTTTTGCAGGCTTTGTTTGAGCGGTTGTCAACCTTAAAAGATGTGGGTGTGCGCCGAAACGAAGTGTTACCGTTAAAAATTCCTGCTGAAGGACTTGTGGTGTTGCGCGATGGTAATGTTGGCGAACCTTTGGTTTTGCTTTCGCCGCCACGCTATTTGTTTCAGCACCGAGCGGAAATTGAAGTTTTGATGCAAAAAGTTTCAACGGCAAACACTGATGCCGCCTTAGATGCGCTTTTAGCAAAAATCGGACGGCTGATTATGGTTGACCCAACTTTATCTGGAAAAATTGACTATATGCACGCCGAACCTCCTGAATTTACCGAACAACCAATTGATGGCGGCGTTACGATTAAAGCAGCGATTGTTCCAATTGTCTTGGAATATGTATCAGATTCAAATTTAACTTAAAAACAAATCTTTCTTAAAAGGAGAAAACTATGAGTAGAGCTTACGGTTGGAACGCTAAGCTGTTGATTGCAGAAGAAAAGGAATATGGCGTATTGCCCGAAGAAGGATATATGCAAATACCATTTATTTCATCTACCTTAGACAGCGAGCAAAACCTCATTGCTTCAAATGTTTTGGGATTGGGGCGTGATCCGACCCAGCCTTTTCAAGATATTATTAATGTTGATGGCGAATTAGCCGTCCCCGTTGACTTAAATAACATTGGTATATGGTTTAAGGCTATTTTTGGCGCACCCAAAACAACATTAAACGAAACCGTTTGCACGCATATTTTTGAAAGCGGAAATACATCTATTCCAAGCTATTCTTTGGAAATCGGTCTGCCCGAAGTTCCTACCTATATTCGTTTTTCAGGCGTTCGGGCAGATAGTATTGCTTTTAATTTCCAACGTTCCGGTGAGGCACAGGTTACAGTTTCGTTGATGGCGCAGAGTGAAACAGGCGGTGAAAGTTCAATTTCAACCGCACCTGAAGTTATGAAATACGTGCGCTTCTCACAGTTTCAGGGATTTATTAAATCAGGGGGCGAAATTCTTGCCAATATTACCACGGCGAGCGTCACATACACTAATAATTTAGAGAAAATCCAAACAATCCGTGACGATGCCAAAGTTGAAGCGATTGACTTAGGAGTGGCCAGTTTAACCGGTAATATCGCCGCCCGCTATGGTGATAACATCTTGCTTGATAAAGCGCGTGGCGGAACTCCTGTTGATGTTGAGCTTGGCTATCAGTTGTCAGATACACAAAAAATTGTGCTGACGTGTCATGAAGTTTATTTGCCAAAACCCAAACGCTCCATTAATGGGCCAGGTGGAATTGAATGTAGCTATGATTTTCAAGGCGCAAAGGAGCAAACTCTTGGCAAAATGATGACTGTAACGCTTGTTAATGATGTGGAGGAATATTGATATGTTAAGATTAAAAATACCAAAAGAACCGTATTGGTTGGAGATTGGATATGGAGTGAAAGTTAGGGTTAAACCTTGCACCTCCGCCGTTTTTTATGAGGCAAAAGCCTATATGAACAACAAATTGGCAGAGCTTGCGAAAATCTATCGAACCAATAAAGAAGCAGGTATTACCAATGATATTGAACTCGAAAACCCTGTCAAACGTGAGGCATTAGCAGATAAATTTTTGCTTATAGGGCTTGGCATTGCTGGAATTATGGAATGGATCGGCGTGATGGAGGCAGAAGAAGATAAACCTGCACCTCTAACCGAAGCCAAAATTGATGAGCTATTTTCAAACTTCTGGGCGGTGGCAGAGAACTTTCGCCACCAATATTGCGGATTGCAGGAGATGTTAGAAGCCGAAAAAAACGTCTCTACGCCCGAGCCGAATGGTACTTCGGAGACGGGCGGAGCTATTGTGCCGGATGTTCAAAGCTAAATCCTCTGTGTCCGTTCCATAAATGCAAATATATTGAAACAACCTTGGAAACAAATGTCGGCCAACAGGCTTGGGAGGTACTTTTGAAACTTTCCAAGCCTGATTTGTTATTGGCTCTGACTATCGCTAAAAACCTCGGGTTTGATATGGACTTGATGTGTGAACTGTTGCCAGTTGGAGTTGCAGCGATGAATGTGGGATTAAACAATGAGTACAGCAGCGAAGAAATTATCAATACGGCTTGAGGCGGTGGGCGGAGATAAGGTGCGCCGTGAGTTTAAGTCTCTTGGCGGTGATGGAGAACGGGCTTTTCAGAGAATTACCCAAGTCATCACACCTGCCAACGATAACCTTAAAGCAATGAATCAAACGGCGCAGAGTTTCAATAATATCTTGAAACAAACGGCTGGACTTGTTGGGGCTTATGCAAGTTTCAGAGGTTTCACAAGTGCATTTAAGGGTATTTATAGCATTAACCAAGAGTTTGAAAGCTTGTCAGGGTCTCTTAAAACTGTGACAGGCTCGGCTGAAGGTGCGCGTGAGGCTTTTGCGGTTATTGAGAAGTTTGCACTTGATACGCCTTATCAGTTGGAAGAAATTGTTGAGGCGTTTATTCGTCTTAAAGCTCTTGGGCTTGAGCCATCTATGGAAGCTTTGACATCCTACGGTAACACAGCTTCGGCCTTTGGTAAGAATATTATGGACTTTACAGAGGCGTTGTCCAATGCTGTGATGTTTAACTTTCGCTCACTCCGTTCGTTTGGTATTATGGCGACAACGGAAGGAGATAAAGTTAAATTTACGTTTCAAGGCATTACGACCGAGGTTGCGAAAAATTCCAAAGCGATTGAACAGTACCTACGCAACATCGGTGACGTGAACTTTGGCGGGGCAATGATGGAACAAATGAGTACGATGGGTGGCGTGATGTCAAACATTGAAGATGCTCTCGGCTCTGCGGCACGTACTATTGGAGCGACTGGCTTAAATCAAGTTATTACCGAATCCCTAAAAAAGCTTAATGATTTAATTGATAATTCAGATAAAGCTGCAAAAAGTATCGGCAAAACCTTAACAACTGCTGTTTCTTTAGCATCCAAAGCGTTCTTTGGCTTGGCTGAAAACATTGAGCCTGTTATCACGCTTTTAACAACTCGGCTTGGCGCGGCGGCGATTGTGAAAACCTTTACAATGTTGCGCGGGTCGGTTTTGATGTTGAATTCGGCTCTTTTAGGCACAAGTGCTGCTAGTTTATCGGCGACAGCTGGTATTCGGATGATGTGGCAGGTTTCAAAACTTGCGGCGGTGCAGATGTATGCAACCACGGCAGCAGCTAACCTCTTAAAAGGTGCGCTTGCTCTTATCGGTGGGCCTGCGGGATTGGCAATTTTAGCAGGTATGGCGATTTATAAGTTGGTTGATAGCCATAATGTGGCCAAACGAGCAGCTGAAGACCATGCCGATACACTTCAAAAACTTAAAGATGAATTAAAAGCAACCACCGAAGAAGCCGCTAGATTTTCTGCTGAACAAACTAAAGATATGGCGCTTGCTGAATGGGGCTTAAAACTCAAGACTGCTGAGCAGAATGTGCGGGATTTGCGAGAAGAGCTAAAAAAGACTGGCGGATTGTCGCTCACAACTCGTTTTACACCTAATGCATTTCTTAAAGATTATGAAATTTACGCTAAAGAAACCGCTGATATTTTACGCCAATCAAAGATTGATTTGGAGCAATATCAAAAGCAAATTTGGGAAATAGCTTCTGAATATCCCGATTTTCAACCACAGGCTCAGGAGATTCAAGATAAACTTCTCCTCTTAAAGGCGGCCGAAAAAGATGCATGGGCAGCTCGTGAAGAA
This sequence comes from Acetobacter sp., assembly GCA_023665325.1. Next base: position 56,636 of record JAMPED010000005.1, on the reverse strand, counting down.
CTTAAATATTTACAAAACCCTGATTTACGACCCAAAAATGAAGTTAAAACCGAGGTCAAGCCGACTGTCTCTATTGATGTTGAGGCATATAAAAAGAACATTGAGGACATTAAGCAAAAGATTTTAGAGCTAAAAACCCCATACGAGCAAGCTATGATTAAAGCTGATGAATGGCGAAAGAATGCCCTTAAAAATCTAGATGCAAGTTCAGCTGATTATGAGAAGTACAAAGAGCAGATCAATCAAGTTTACGATAATATGGTTAAAAAAGCTGATGATGCGGCTTTACAATCTTCCAAATCGTTGGCTGATGGATTTAAGCGAGGCTTTGTCAATCTGCAAAACGAGTTGGAAGATTTTGCTGCTCTTTCCGAAAGTGCCGTTAAAAACGCTTTTAATGATATGGAGAATGTTCTGGCGGATTTTGTAGCGACTGGTAAAGCTAACATTGCCGATTTGGTGCAGTCGATTATCAGTGATTTTGCAAAAATTGCTATCAGGCAATCTATCACGCAACCCTTGATGAGCGGTTTGAGCAGTTACTTTGGCTTTGCAACGGCACATACCGGTGGGGTGATTGGAGCTGATAGTTTATCATCTAAAACGGTGAGTGCAGATGTGTTTGCAAATGCGCCTCGATATCATACTGGCGGTTTGGTGGGCAACGAAATCCCTATCATTGCCCAGCGTGGTGAAACTGTCTTTACCAAAGGGCAAATGGCAGCATTAGGAGCAGAACTGAATAACAAAACGCCAGTATTGGTAAATGTCAACGTTCATAACAATACCAGCGGCACAACGGCAAAAGCAACTTCAAAACAAGAGGCAAACGGTAATCTTTCCATTGATGTGATTGTTGAAAAGATTGAGGGTGCGATTGGTAAGAATATCAGCAAAGGCGAAGGTCTATCACCGATTTTAGAGCAACGCTATGCGCTTAACCCTGCATACGGGAGCTATCGATGACAATCATTTTTCCGAAAAAACTGCCATATCCGACTGTTGAGGGATATTCCATTCGTCCGGATGAGGCGATTATCCGTACCGATATGGAATCTGGACCCGCACGGCAACGGCGACGTTATACGCAAACACCTAGTAAAATCTCGGTTAAGTGGATTATGAACCCTGAGCAGTTTTGCTTGTTTGAAGCGTGGTACAAATACCACGCCAAAGAAGGTGCAGAATGGTTTTCGGTAACTCTTTTGGGCGGAATTGGCTTAACTGAGCAAGATGCGCGTTTTACTCAACAGTTTGAGGCAAGCCTTTTTGCCGGACGTTTATGGCAAATCACGTCTGAGCTAGAAATCCGAGACAGACCGACGATTACAGAAGATGCAATGGACATCATTCTAGACTCCGACTTCCAAAAATTAGAGTTTACTGTTAATCGGTTACATATCTTTGTTCATAAAACTTGCCCTCACGATTTAAATTAAGGAGCTAACTATGCCAAATATGCAGGAAAGATTAAACGCCGCCGTTGATCGGGCGGAGGTTGATACTGGTCTGTTGCACGAGGTTGTTCACGGATCTATTACAACCGAGGTTGACACCGAGGGTGGTAAAGTTCCCTCGGTTGCCAAGGCTATTAACGATATTCGCGTTGTTGTTGATGCTGATGCAAAGATTTTGCATGACATTGCTCACGGCGATAGCACAACTGTTGTGATAACTGAAAATGGCGAAGTGCCAAGTGCTGCTAAAACGGTGCAAGATATTCGCAATTATATTCAAAACGGCACAGATGACTTGGTTTTACAAGCAGAAACGGCTGCTGAAACCGCTAAGGCGTGGGCTATTAAATCAGATGGCCCTGTGCAAGAATTTGATTATTCTTCCAAGCATTATGCTGAAGCAGCGGCAGAAATTGCTGGTCGTATGGATAAAAAAGCCGATACTTTGGCTGGTTATGGCATTTTAGACGGCGTGGCGTACGAGCCAATTATCGATGATAAAATCACCCTGACACTCGTTTACCCTGACACAATGACTTATAGCGTGATTAAATAATTTATTAATTTTGAAAGGAAAAACTATGACTGACAAACATATTTATATTAAAGATGGCAACGGCAACAAACTGTATCCTGTTACCAAGTCAAGCCTTATTTTGGATGAGAATGGCGAAAGTTTGGGAGAACTTGAAAAAGGTGCACAGGCCAATAGAATTGAGAAAATCAAGGTTAACGGTGTGGAATTGGAAATTGTTTCCAAAGAAGTGGACATTACCATACCGAGTGTGCCTGTTTATTCAATTTCTAAATCTGAAACCGCTGATGATGGTTATTCGGCAACCTATCAATTAACTAAAGATGGCGAACCTATTGGCGATAAAATCAATATTGCCAAAGATATGGTTGTGCAATCTGGCTCTGTCAAAACTGTCGTTACAGATGATACCCCTGTTCAAGGCTATAAAGCTGGCGACAAGTATATTGATTTGTTATTGGCCAACACAGACAACGAGCATATTTATATTTTGGTTAGTGATTTGGTGGATGTATATTCGGCTGGAAGCGGAATTGTCATTACTGGCAATTCCATTGCTATTGATACTTCAGTTGTGGCTCTTAAAGGTGAGAGCTATACAAAATCTGAAGCAGACAATCGTTATCTTCAGGAACACCAAGATATCTCTGGTAAGGCAGATAAAGCGACAACGCTTGCTGGATATGGCATCACAGATGCTTTGACATACGATGAAATAGCTTAATTTTTATAAAAAATGGTTAAGGGGCGTCAAAACGTCCCTTTTTTGTGGAGTGAGTATGAGTACAAAAGAAGTAACAGCGATTAAGGTTTTGCTAAAAAACAGCCGTGGTGAGTATCTTATTCCCTATACGGAAGAAAAATTTGACATTGATGCACATACAGAAAATGTATCAAATCCGCATAACGTTACAAAAGAGCAAGTAGGTCTGGGTGATGTTGATAATACTTCGGATATTGATAAACCTGTTTCAACTGCTCAGAAAAGCTATGTTGATAATTTTCAACCACCTATAACGGCCTTAACAGCGACCTCTGGCACGATTACTTTGGAGGTTAACAAAATTTATACTTTGTCTCTTACTGGAGCTACAACGTTTTCTTTACCCACGCCCAATAATAAAAACGTATTTAATCAAATTAAAGTAATGATGAAAGTGACTGGCACGCCTACTGTTAATTGGGGAACGACTAATTTTTTTAATAACGAAACCCCAACCATTAAAGCAGGAAACTACGATGTGTATTTTGACTACGATAACCTTATGTCCGCTTGGGTGGTTGGCGTGATGAGTAAAGGTAAGGCAAGCTGATAAGGAACTTTGTATGTGCGTTTCTTCTTAAAGCTTGTTTTTGCGTAAGTTCATCCTTTTATATGTAAAATACTGCAAAACAATGCTTTAATTGTAAATAATAACTGGACTATATCAAAATAAGAAGCAATAACAATAAGTACAAGATGCGACACGGTGTCGCACCAAAATTTAAGAAAGGAAAATTAAAATGGGAACGTGGTCATTACCTCAAACTAAAAAATCAGCAAAAGAGCTAGCTGTTCTTATGGCCAATCCGCTAAAGGCAGATGACGCAATAATGGCTATTTATCATCTTTTAGGAGACGACGAACTCCATGATGATATCGATGATCAACTCCGCACGTTAGGGCCGAGAAGCGATACTCGCCCCCTGATTGCTGCTCGTCTCCAAGAGTTTCTTGATGACTATGCTGAACGTCCAGAAAGCTACTTGTATGTCTGGCAACCTGCAGCCTTAAAAATCTGCCATAACATTGTCAAACAATTTTTTCACTAGAAATTCATATCAACAGGCTCCCTCTAAGGGAGCCTGTTTCGAAATCTATAGTTAATAAATACTTCAAAGGATTGCGTAATGATTAAAACGATAGATACATTAAATGCGTGGCAAGACAATTTCCTTCTGAGATTTTTTCAATCCATTACACAGACTTATATTTGTGTTTTGTTATTAGAGGTGTAAAATGGTGAGTTTATGGAGTAAAAATATGTGTATGTTTCAAACTGTTTCATCATTTGAACCAATAACATTTAATGTTTCTTCCGATTTCCAATCTTGGATTGTTCCTGCTGGTGTAGAACAAATCCATATTGATTGCGTGGCAAGTCGTGGAGCTTCTCCTAATGCCGCTGGTGGCAATGGAGGACGTGTGCAATGTGATTTAACTGTTATACCAAATCAAACACTTTACATTATGGTGGGAGATATTCCTGCAAGTGGCACAACTGCTTCATATAATGCAAGTGATATACGCATTGACGGCAATGAATATGCACATCGTGTGCTCGTCGCTGGCGGCGGTGGTTCTGGTGGAGGTGGCGGAAATGGAGGCGTATTTGCTGGAGGTAATGGCGGAGATTTAGTAGGTGCTAATGGTAAAGCCAATACAGGGTATGGTGACCAAGCGGCTAAAGGTGGTTCGCAATCTGCAGGTGGTGCGGGTGGAACATATGGAAACTATGGTGGCAATAATGGTACAGCTGGTACTCTCGGGCTTGGTGGAAATGGCGCATCTGGAGGTTCATACGGTGAAATTAGTGGTGCTGGTGGAGCTGGCTATTATGGTGGCGGCTCAGGTTCGAGACCATCACGTGCGCATTGGAAAAGCGGTTCAGGTAATGGTGGTGGCGGTGGCTCTTCTTACACTCATCCCGAATTATGTACCAATGTCATACATACGCAAGGATTTCATAATGGAGCCGGTTATATCACAATTTCGATGGTTTCATCATCATAAAAGGAGCAAATAAATGTCTCAAATATTAGATAATTCAAGGCTTGGCAAGGTTACCCCCCCCCCGAGATTTTTAAGCAATTACAATAACTTACATTTACACCTTGTTGTGGGAGGTGTAAAATGATGTGTTTGTGGAGTAAAAATTTATTATTAAAAGAAAAAGATCCTTATAATAAAAATCAGGTTCTTTTAGAAAAATCTGCTGCGGGAACATTTTCTGTATCTCTTGAAACTGGTGTTTATGACATTTGGTGCATCGGCGGTGGAGGTGGCGGTTCTAATGGAGCAGGAGGTGCTGGTGCGGGAATTCATGTTCGCGCAAAATTACTAAAAGGTACATACAGTTGTGCTATCGGAGCAGCTGGAAAAGGTGCAGACGGATATGTTCGCAATCATAATGGAGATAGCGGAAGTGCATCATCTATTACAGGCGTTTCGGCTACCATTACGGCAAACGGTGGGGTTGGGAGAAACGGACGCCGAAATGGCGGTGGCGGCGGAACAACTGGAACATTGACTTATAGTTTCAAAGAAACTTTTACAATCATTGCCAAAACAACCGATGGTAAAGAAACAAATCTATCTTTTCTTACTAATACCACAGATGGTGCTGGCGCAGGTGGCATAGCGCAAAGCAGCGACACAGGTGTTGGTTATGCTGGAAAAGCTGGATATGTTAAAATTGTTTACTATGGTTTAAAACTCTAAAATCTTTATTGGTAAAAAATATGACTGATAACACCTTATCTGAAGCCTTAAAAGAGGCATACGCTTCTGCGCCGAGTGATGTGATTTTATTACACACGCTTGAGTTGCGACATCCGTCTTTTGTGGATGAAAACGGTAAACCTACGGCAATTCGGGTGGTACGAGATAATGTTAATCATATCTGTACATTGGAAGATTCAGCACCGCTTGATGCCGGCAAAGAGGTGGAATTTATCGCTATGGGGTTTGATTTGGAACTTCCACCGATTGAGGCTATCCCTGTACCGGAGATTACCTTAACGCTTGATAACGTCTCAACTGAGATTATTCAATACCTTGACCGTGCTGTTGAAACACAAGATATGATAGAGATGACTTATCGGCCGTATTTATCAAATGATTTGTCTGGTCCGCAAATGAACCCGCCAATAACTTTGGTGATTACAGAGATTACAGCAGATATTTCCAAAATCTCCGCAACGGCTCGGATGATGGACATTGGCAATAAGTCCTTTCCGGCGGAGAATTATACAGTCAAAAAATATCCAGGGCTATCACGATGACACATTTTGCAAATAAATACATAGGTCGCCCGTGGGTGGCTGGTAAACAAGGCCCTGACAGTTTTGACTGTTGGGGCTTTGTTCGTTATGTCCTCAAACACGAGTACGGGTATGACGTGCCGCAGGTTAATGTTAATCCCGAATGCTTGCGTGATGTGTTGGTGGCGTTTCGGACAGATTTGGCTTTTACAGCCTTTGAAGAAGTTGATGCACCCAAAGATGGTGATGTGGTACTGATGCGGCAAGCTAAACACCCTGTTCATGCTGGGTTATGGCTGGATATTGACGGCGGTGGTGTGTTGCATTGTGTACGCGGCAACGGGGTTGTTTTCCAAAATATTATCTCCCTCAATGCAACAGGATGGTTTCTAGACAGCTTTTACAGAGTAAAATAAAACAAGTTTAATTCAATGATTTATTTTAATTACTTTACAAATCCCTTTAACCCCCATAAAGGGATGATAAGTCGTATTGTGCCAGATGAACAGACAATTTCGCAGATAACCGAAACGCAGAATATTGACTTATCTCGTCCAACTATTTGCTTGGTTAATGGGGCTGCTGTGCTTCGGAAAGATTGGAACATCTCTCTTCCTCCAAACTCAATTGTCAGCTTTGTAACCTTACCATTGGGGGGCGGCGGTGGAAGTTCTAATCCTTTGCAAGTTGTTATGATGGTTGCCGTAGTCGTTGCTTCTGTCTACACCGGCGGAGCGGTTGGCGCTGCTTATGGAGCTATGTGGGGTGGTGTGGCGGCAGCAGGTGTTTCTATCGGTGGAGGCATTCTTATCAATACGCTTGTGCCGACACCTAAGCCTGCCTTAAACGGAATGACGTCTTCAGCTTATTCGCAAAGCCCGACATACTCCCTGCAAGCGCAAGGAAACGAGGCTCGGCTTGGTAATCCTATCCCTGTTATTTATGGGCGACACCTGATTTATCCGGATTTTGCCTCGCAACCCTATTATAAATATAAAAATGACGAGCAATATGTGTACCAACTTCATTGTATTGGGCAAGGCGAATATGACATTGAACAAATTCGTATTGAAGATACACCAATCGGTTCTTTTGAAGAAATTACCTACCAAATCATTAAACCAGGAGAGAAAAATACGCTTTTTGAGGAAGATGTTGTTACCTCAAACGAAGTTGCAGGACAAGAACTCATTAAAGGAACAATTTGCGGGCCTTTTGTGCTTAATCCAACTGAGAGTGTTATCAATAAAATTGAGATTGATGTTGCTTTTCAGCGTGGGTGTTATTATGCCAAAGATGATGGTACTATGGGCAATAAGACCATTCAATGGCTGGTTGAGGCAAGGCTTATTGACGATGAAGATAATGCGCTTGGCAGTTGGTTCACACTTGGCACAGAGAGTTTGACCTCTAACAATCACAATGCTATGTATCGGACTTATACTTATTCGGTAGCAAAAGGGAGATATGAAGTTCGGGCGACACGTTTGGATGATAAGGATGAAACCGCACGTGCCGGACACGAGATTCGTTGGGCAACCGCTAAAGGCTATATTGTTTCTGAAAAGAACTACGGCAATGTTACGCTTTTGGCGGTGGTTATGCGAGCAACTGATAACCTCTCGCAACGCTCCTCTCGTATGGTTAATTGTATTGTCACACGCAAATTACAGACTTGGTCGCCCCAAGCGGGTTGGAGCGCCTTAACTACTACTCGTTCAATTGCTTGGGCGTTGGCTGATATTCTAAGAGCTGATTATGGAGCAAAACTCTCCGATAAATCCATAGATTTAGAGGCGTTGTACCGATTGGATCAGCTTTGGGCTGCTCGGGGGGATACGTTCAACGCTGTGTTTGACAGTAAATTAACTGTTTACGAGGCCTTATCACGAACAGCTAAGGTGGGGCGAGCGATTGCTTTTATTCAAGCAGGTATTGTGTGTTTTGTGCGCGATGAGCCCAAAACTATCCCTGTCTCCTTATTCGGGCCACGCAACATTGTCAAAAACTCGCTATCCATCCAATATGTTATGCCGTCTGAAGATACGGCGGACAGTGTTTGCGTGGAGTATTTCTCCGAGCGAACGTGGAAGACATCTGAAGTTACCGGAACCTTTGCTGGTTCAAGCTCTGATAAAACGGCCACGGTAGAGTTGTTTGGCTGCACTAATAAAGACCAAGCGCACCGTGAGGCGGTTTATATGGCTCTCGCTAACCGTTATCGGCGGCGGATTGTGAGTTTTACCACCGAACTTGAGGGCTTAATCCCTAGTTATGGGGACTTAATAACTATTACGCATGATATGGCCAAATGGGGACAAGGTGGAGAGATTTTGGCGCAAGATGACTTAAAACTCACGCTTTCCGAGCCTGTGTCGTTTGTGGATGGGCAAGCTCACTATCTTGCACTTCGTAAAAAGGACGGCTCGTTATCTGGTCCGTATGTTGTAACGCCAACCGATTACGACACCGAGGTTTTATTGGCGGAGACACCCGATATTGAGATTTTGACCGATACCAATATTGAACGCACACATTTTGCATTCGGAACTGCGGATAAATGGAGCGTCTTGGCTAGAGTTACTGGCATTCGCCCACGTTCGACAAAGGTTGAAATTACGGCAGTGATTGAAGATGTACGTGTACATCAAACTTAAATGAAAGGAAAAGCTATGGATTGGCTACAATTTTTACAAATTGTTTGCGTGCCGGCGTTTGTTTGGCTTGTTTACAAATTCGGCGAGATACGCAAGGAATTAAGTGATTTCAAAGTTCAGGTAGCGCGAGAGTATGCGACTCAGGTGCATATCAACCGCCTTGAGCTTAAAATTGATGAATTACGAGAAATGATATGGAGTTTACACAATGAATCTACCACGCGGCATAAGAAATAACAACCCCGGAAATATACGTTGGGGTTCTGATTGGTTGGGGCTAAAAAAGGACGGAAAATTACAAGATCCGTCCTTTTGCGTATTTACAACACCTGTTGCAGGCATTCGAGCGTTGGCGAAAGTCTTGATTAACTATAAGAAAATCCACAAACTTAATACTGTTCGGCAGATTATAAGTCGCTATGCACCGCCAAATGAAAACCAGACGACAGCTTACGTTCAATCTGTTGCTAAACAACTTGGTGTGTTGCCGGATGTTGCTATTGATATTGAGGAACGCGGTGTTTTGACGGTTTTTATTAAGGCTGTTATCCGAATGGAAAATGGCACACAGCCTTATTCGGACGAGATTATTCAACAAGCAATAGATGCTATTTATTAACTCTGCCCTTGGGGGCTTTTTTTTTATGAAAGGAACGAAAATGCTAAAACTTATTGAACTCTTGAAACTTAACCAACCTTCTACATGGCGCGGTTTGATCAGCTTCTTATCAGGGCTGGGGGTGGCAATTAGTCCCGAATTGGTGGAACATATTGTTGCACTTGCTGTTTCAGCCTTTGGTATTGTTGAAATCGTGCGGAGTGAAAAGTCGGGAAAGTAAATAAAGCTATTTTATTATAATAACCCAATAAGGTGTCGGGGTTTAGAATTTTCGACTAAATGTTTCTTGTATATACAATACATACAACCCCGACTTAAAATATTTCTTTTACTTAAGATATTAAGCAATGCCTTTTACTTTAAAATAAAAGGTGTCGGAGTTTAGTCGGCATCTGGCGATGCTGTCCCTTATTTGGCGTGCCTTATTCGGGACACTCCGACATAAAATAAATACATAACACACCGTTAAAACTTATACGGTGTAAAACTGAAAACTCATTTTATATCGTTAAATAGGCGACTAAACACTACTTAATTTTATATTATACTATACTAATAAATTCAAATATACAATATATTTTTACCAAAAAACAAAGTTAGTCGCTTGATACTTACAATCGCTTGAAAAATATATTTCAAGGTATATAAAACATTATTTCGTTCGGAGTAGAAATAGTTTTATATACCAAATACCAGAAAGGCGACTAACCCCGCTTTTAAGCTAATATACAGTTCTGTCTACTATATACTATTCAAAGTATAGCAAAACAAAACATATATTCAACATATAAAACAAAATATCCCACTTTTATTAAAGCAAGGTTAAAAAAAGTCATCCTAAAGGTAAAAAATATCTTAAACAAGCATTAAATTTATTTTCCGTTCTCCTAAAAGATAAAAATTAAAGGGTGGTTGGGGTCGATCACCTAACGACAGGTGTGTTCTGCATTTAGCAAGCTAAAATTAGAACCCCCAACCATAAATTATTTATATGGTTAGTTTAGGTGTGCGAAACAACCTCAACCATTGTTCGGCTGCTCTTCATACCATTGGTGTATATTCACACACCTGTCGTTATTTATCGATGCCCCTAGAAGATAAATACCCTTTTTCTAAATATTTTAGAAAATATCTTTCAGGGACGATACAAATGAATAATTTTGATAAGTTACTCATCCGTATCGACTTATGCATATCATACAAAAAACTAAAATGCAATATTTTTTTAAGATATAATCCCATTCTCACTTTTCTGCTCTATTGCTTAATATTTAGCCATATAGGGTGATTGGGGCTCGTTTAGCCAAGTAGTAGCATTGTTCTTATTTGGTTTTACACCTTATTCGGAACACCCCAATCATTGTTGGGGATAATAAAGCATATATGAGATGTGCATCTATCACATCTCTATCTATACTTTTCACGACGTTATCCAACACCGCTACTTATTCAAACGATTTACAGTGAGTAAACCCTGTCAAATGACTCTCACTGTTCTTTTACGTTACAATGTATGTTTACAAATTGCAATCTAAAATTTAATTCAATACTTATTTTATCAGTTTCCAGCTTTGCGGCTTAGGTTTGTATGGAACGCATTTCCCATATTCTAACATATATTGATTTACGTTTAATTTCTTTTTATCCGATATAATATATATTTTTCCAAGCGTTCGCTTAAATTTATCAAGTCCTTTTAATGTAACGTAAATATTATCTTTTTCATTTTTTAATAAATTTAACAAAATTGTTTTGGATTCATTTCCTGTTTTTAAAACTTCGCTTAATGATTTATTATAAATTTCTGCTTGCCAATAAGCTCTCTGATTCACTTTATTTTCAAAACAGTCTATATTTGATAGTCTGATTTTTATAATTTGATTATTTATCACTCCTTTAATTGTATCGCCGTCTACAACTGTTATTTGTTCTATTTTTTGTAATTGGTTAGCATTATTATGATTTTGTTTGGAAATATCTGATATAGTCCACAATGTCGCTAAAAACATTACAAATATCTGTATTTCTACCTTATTATAAAACATTCATTTTCTTTCTATCACTGCAATAGCTTTTTCTAATTACAGCTATTACTCAGTTTCAATATTGCAATTTTTCCTGACAGATAGAAAAAATCCTACTAAGCGGGCGTTTTCCGAGTATACCCACTTAGTAGTGTTTATCTTTGAAATTTAATGACAATCAATTTGTCCCGAACTTGTAACTGTACAAACTTTATCACTATCATTATCTTTTATGGTGTTTCCAGTTATGGTATAATGACTACCATCGCTCCCATATGCTTCGTTTCCCGAAATCGTGTAGTGTTTTCCAGTATTTGAGATTACAACATTTCCAGACCTTTTATATGTTGTACCATTACTTTTATAATAATCTTTATCTTCATCATCATTATCATAATACGCATTTACAAATTTTGGAAATATTGTTCCAATGCTTAATAACATACATATTATACATATTCTTTTGCTTTTTCTTAACATAGCCGTTTTCCTATAATTTGGGTTGATTTAATTTTTGAACTATTAGTTGTACAGTTTTTTCATTCTGCAAAACTGTCCATACACCACCAAGACCATCTGCTTGATGTGAAATTCCTTGTTGATTAATTTGCTCAGCAATCTGTAAAACTATTTTCTCATCTGATTGTGTAAAGTTTGTGTATATGCCGAATTTTTCTATCATACTATCAAAACATTCTATGACGCTATTTTGAAATACTGTTATATTTCCAGATCGGCATTCGTAAACTCTTTTGATAAAATCACTTATTGTTGGTACAGACATACAATATTTACGTTCATGCATTGATAAACTGCGAATCATATTTTTTATTAAGAAATAAAATCCCTCATCAGCTTTTTTGCCTGCAGAATTTAATTTCAGCAATGCAATAATAACATCTAAAATATCTTCAGATATTTTTTCCGAATTATCAATGCAATCTATATATTTTATTATTTTCTGCCATAGCAAGAACGAAAAAGGTATATCAAGATAAGACTGCGCTTGTGATAGCGGCATAATTTTTTCCATTTTATTGAGTAATTCAAATTGATTACTATACTTATCTCTATTTTTTGAAGCATTTTCTTCAATATATTGTGAAATATCAGAATATGTATTATAAATTATATCTTTGCGGTTTTCCACTACTTCAATAAAACGTTGATAATACTCTTTTTCTGTTAATGCACTTTGACAGTATGCTCTTTCCTCATTGGTCATTTTTTCCAATGCTAATTGTTCTGCTATTTTCATAACCCGATCAACCGAGTGATTACTCTTTCTTTTATAATGCGTTACAGCAATTTTTTTGATATATTTTTTTATTCCCCATACAGCTATACTTATGAGGAAAATGCATAGAAATAACACTTTCTTTATCCCTAAAAACATTGTAGTCTAAAGAGAAAATAAGCAATATGTCAGAAATATTATTAACCAAGAAACTAAATAAACTTATAGTTCTCATTCTACTACATCTATAATTTAACGATTTATAATATTCTTTGACAGAAGAGAATATTTATATATTTGTTGATTCTCCGATCATATCACGCAAATATAATTACCCTTTATTTCGTATCCGCATAAAACAACTGATACTGAAAATTAACTAAATTTATTCTTAATTTGGATATATAGGGGATTAAACTCCTTTCTCTTTCATAAAATATCTACAAGAAGACCATTAAAAAAATGGTCTTCCTTGATACTCCATTTGACAGAGATAGGAATATCTATGTGTTATTTAGCACTCCGATTTGCTTTAACAAAGTATTTATATAATATATTATTTAATGTAAAGTTAATTAATTATTTATTTTTCTAGCTCGCTCTCATATATGGAAAAATTTATTCCAATTTTTAAACTATCTGACTTAATTAAAACTAAAATTAAAACCAGCATAGAGATAGACGGCTTCGTTCTCATTTATCCATTTTGGCTTTTTGAGGACTGTGGCATAGCCGATAGAGCTGTCAAAGTAACCATATTTGAATGAAACTTTACCGCCTGCACCGGATAGGATTTCTGATTTAATATCTTTATTATTGCTATGAACGTAGCCATAGTCAATAAATGGCCCGAAGTCTATGCCTTTTAATATTTCATTATCGCTTTTGGCGAGTGTGCCGACATTAAAATCTATGTCATTTCGCCAAGAATAACCGCTATCGCCTTGCACACCATCGTTTCTGAACCCACGCACCGAATATTCGCCGCCGAGATAATACGCCTCTGTGCCGTATAGTTCGTCTTTGGTGTATTGCCCGTCAAAGGTGGTGTTATAAGTGGCGATATTAAACAAGTTCAAAGAGCCATACGCATAGAGTTTCCAAGCCTCGTATTGGGCTGATTGGTTGTAATTTCCGTGATTATCATTTAATGCGCCAAACCATTTTGTGCCTTTATTATAAGTCGGGTTTAAGTATAGCACGCCGTGGTCAAAGTAAAATGTTGAAGAGAGTCCGAGGTTGGCAATGGCTAAATCACGGCTTGAAACTTCGTTTTTCATCTTCAAATCAAGAACTTTGGTGTAGTTTTGGTTGCGTTTGTAGGTTACGCCGGCACTAGCGGAGATTTTATAGCGTTGTCCACGGGCTAATAAGCGGTCAAGGCTTAAATTATTGGTAACGCTGTTGCCGTAAGAATAAAAGCGGTCGCCATTATAAAGCAAAAAGCTGGTACGGTAATCAGACCAAGAGAAATTGTTGTTCAAAGTCCAATAGCCAAAAGGGATTGAAGCACCGACGGTTAAATAATCCGCGTCGCGGTGATCAGAACTTTTACTCGGGGCTTTGGCAAAGCTCATATTGATTTGCTCGTTTAAGCCCAAGAGGTTATCTTGCGCCGCACGCATACCGAAGCGTGTTTCTCCCGTTGATTCCGAACCGGCATTATCAGTAAAGAATGTCAAACGGGTTGTACCTTTCGGCTCGTTCAAGATTTCTATTTTGCTGTATTCGTTTTTGTCATCGGGCTTAATTTCCATCTTGGCGGAGTTGGAAGCCAAGCGGTTAAGTTGGTCTATACCTTGTTCTATATCACGTAAATTAAGGATTGAACCGGTTAAAAACGGGAAGGCTGTTACTGTTTGCAACTTGCCTAAGCCCTCAAACTTTGAGATTTTACCCTCAACGACCTTAATTTCTAAAATACCTTTTTTAAGGCGGGTTTGCGGCATTGGCAAAAATGCGCGCGAGGTAACATAACCTTTTTTAATATATAAGTCGGTGATTTCGTTCATCATTTGGTTAATTTGAGGCAGCCCCATACAGGTGTTTTTATATTTTTTCGTAACGCCTTTAATCGTCCAATCACTGACTTTATCATTTCCGGTTACAAGGATTTTGCGGATATTGATGCAGGAAGACACTAAATCGGGCTCTTTTTCTTCGGCGGTGGTGGCGGTTTCCGTTGCCTGCGGGCGTTGCAGAGCGTTTTTAAGCTCCTGCCGGCGGAACTCCTCATTCAACAAACGTTGCTGCTCCTGCTGAATGCGGTTTTGATTTTGCAATACAGACGGCGGCACCTGCGCCCAAGCTGCTGTTGAAAAAGTTATCGCGGCGAATGCCAAAAGTAAAGTCCGTTTAGTCATAGTGGTGTCCATAAATTTCTAAATCATCTAAAGTATCTTCAATTGTTCCTTGCAATTCAATTGATTTTATATTACTCAATAGTTTTCTAATTTCTTCTACTGGAGCTTGATCATAAATTCTGACAATATGAGAAGCACCCAATATTCCTATCCTTAAAATTTCTTTATTATTATCATTTAAACATTTTTTTAGCCAATACATGGCTAATGTTAAATCTATATTATTCATAAAAATTTGTAATAAAGCATCAATTTTAACATCTAATGAAGATGAATTTAATTGCTGAGTTAATTGATTGATATTTATAAATTTCGGTTCTTTATATTCCATTTTATTAATCCTTTTGGGGTAGCCAATCAAAATCGGGGTTATTTTTTAAACCATATACAGGTAGAGCTCCTGCGAGACATAATCCCCTAATAAACCATTTGAGTGTTTGTGCTGAGCCATAATCTTTTTTATTGTAAAATTCCCAGATACCAACAGCATCTTGTGGTAATTGTGTAATCAATCCAAATAACTTTATTATATTTCCATCTAGTTTTTTCATTGCAATATCTCTATTTAAATTGGATTTTCTTGATTTTATTTGTATCTTGAAAATCTATGGTTTCTCCATTCTTTTTATTACTTCGAATTCCATAAAATTGTTATTTCTGTGGGTAATATAAATTTTTTTTCTTTTTTATTAAAAAATAGCTGAATATTTATAGGGAAATTTAATTTTCCTTGGTAATCATTTTCTCCTATATCATAATCGCTATTTATAATTCTAAAAAATATTATTTTTTCATTATCTGCTGCATTTTCTAATAAATTTTCCATATTAAAAAAATATATATTCAGATTGTTACAAGAATATTTATCTTTTATCCACTCCATATCCCAAAAACATTCACTAAATGCATCCCAGTTATGACCAAAATAAGATGGAAACTCTAACCTATTAGAAAATTCAGAAAATAATTCTCTTGTAGTACGTATATTACTACAATCTATTTCAATTAATTTAGTATTTCCATCATGTGGAATTTCAGTTTCACTTGATATAAAGTGTATTCTTTTTGAATAATTCATAGTTAAATCCTAATTAATTGGTTTAAATGTTTGATAATGATCTGGTGTATAATATGCTTTTCCTGTTATTTTATCAATAACGATTCTTTCTGCTGTACGTCCATACTCGTTTTTTGAAAAGACATCAAATTCTACATAATCACCATCTGGAAGCTTTCCATCATTATTTTGCCAAGATTTTCCACCTTTTAATCCCGGCAAATTATTTTTATAGTCTGTATCTTGGGCTTTTTCCAAAACAGCTTTTGCTTTATCTGGAATCTCAATTGAATTATCAATATTATACATAGTATTGTAACCATTGAAATCATCAGAGTGGTCTGTAAATATTTCTTGATAACCTTTATCTTCTTCAAACGAAGGGAAAGTTTCAGTTTCTGTTTTGGTTTCTTGAGCAGTATACCCTTCTTGCCATCCTTGATTATCTTGTTGAACGGGGAAAGTTTCTGTTTGTGGCCCGTTTTCGTGAATTGGAACTTGTTCAGTTTGAGGCTCATTATTATCTTTATTATTCCACCATTTTTGTATCTTTTCTGGAATACCTAAATTAGAATATGCTCCGATGATTGCTGCAACTCCCGTAGTTATCCATATTTTTGAAGCAGTTCCTGCAGCTACTAGTGGAGTAAATGCTTCTCCTTTACCATTTCCTTGTTCTGATTTTGATATATTATCTTTCATTGTTTGACTACCAGAAACAAGTACTTGATTGTCTTTATTAGTATTAACCCATTCTTTTCCACTATTTTTATTTGGATTCGTATTTTCATTGCCAAAATTCTTCAGTTTAAAAATACCTTCCGCCGTATCTCCGCGGTTTATAGCTGTCTGATCGTTCTTTTCGTGGCGGTCAAAATTTGTTCCCTCGTGATAGATAGCTTGTACTAATGCATTCGGATCTGCTAAATCTACGTTTGCCAAGTTTATGGAAACAGTTTGTTGATTTCCATTCGGGTCTATATATGAAAATGCTGCCTCTTTACCATCAATATTAGCTATTTGCAAATCTTTGAAGTTATTTCCGTCATTGGCAATTTCTGCTACTTGGGTTAGCAAAGACTGTACTTGTTCAGGATTTAAGTTTGTTGCACCGTTTAATGCCGCAATAAGCTCTTTTTCACTAACTATCTGTTGAACAGTTTTATCATCACGAATGTAATCATTTACAGCCTGAACCAGTGTAGTTTCCTTATCTGTCGCCGCATTTACAATTGACTGAGTAACAACATTGTATCTTAATCCATTGCCAATTTGGACTATGTTTTCAGGTAAATCAGCAAAATCTTTTGCAATATCTTTGACACCATCGGTATTGCCAACAACTAAGCCTAAAACACGATTATCAAGAGTTACCGTTGCGTCTAATGCGCCAGTAATTTGGTCTTTGGTGATTTCTTCAACGTTGGTAATATCACGGTTTATGCCTGAAATATCACTACCATCAGCAACTTCAATGTTACCTTTACCAATCGTGGCGTGGGTTACACCTTCTTTTTCATAGCCTGTATCTTTTATGCCTATGGTTGTCGAACCTGTCGGGAAACCATCATTTTCTGTCTTTGTTCCAGGTTTTGATACTGATACAGCAACATTAAACCCTTTTTCCTCGCTTCGTTCAAAATTATATAAATCGTTGGTTTCTAGAGAACCTGCTTTAATATTGAGGTTACCTTGATCTATCCCTTCTTTATCAATATTGGCAATAAGAGAACCTTCCATTTTGAGTTTACCGTCAACATTGACATCAACCGACTCCGTTCCCACAATAGAAGCAACATTATCTGTCCACAATCGAGTATGTTCGCCTTTGCTTGAACCGACTGAAACGCTTCCACCTGCAATTCCTGCTCCGCCAGGACCGCTGGAAACACCAACGCCAAAGTTTGATGAAGAATTTTTAGAGTAATCATAATTTTGTTTTGAAGCTAAATTCATATCTCCTTTAACATTTACATCCACATTCTTTGCTAAAGCGTTGTAGCCGTCTGCATTCATATCACCGCCAACATTTATGCTGATTTTTCCTTCTTCAGCATATGTTCCTGAATAGTTATATTCCCGAGATGTGGAGCGAGATGTTGATTTACCAGCACTAGCGTCTGCTGATATTGCAGCTTTGGTGTTAACACCTGCTTTAACGCTTGCGTTTCCAGATTTTGATTCAGAAGAATATAAATCTTGGCTTGCACTCACATTTAAATCATTGGCTATATTATACTCAACATTATTGCCAGTTGAAACAACCAAGGAGCCTAGCTGATTCATATCATTACCGACATTGAATTGAATATTTCCATCTGCGGCGACTGTTGATTCTTTATTTACTATTGCTGACGTCTTTTCCGAAGAAGATTCTGTATCGTATTGAATTCCTGCATCTGCATAAACACCTGTTCCTAAACTTGTTGCAGTACCACTTGCTGCTGTTGCTGCTGCCGTGGCCGCTGCAATAGTAGCAGTGGCTAAATTTACTTCTGCTGCTGTAACATTCTTTTTTGCATCCGAGACAGCTTCAGAGGTTGCTTTGCCTTGTTTATGTAATTCTTCCATTTCATGAAGTTTCTTCTTCGCTTTATTAACTTCTTCCTGAGCCTTAACTAAATCATCTACGGCATAAGCTGCGTCAACATAAGCATTTCCGACTCCTGCGGTTACTTTTATTTGGCTTTTTTCATAGCTATAATCTGTCAACGATGTGTTTTCAGCAGATACTATATTTAAATCATTACCTGCTGTAAAGACGCTATCACCTTGAGAGTAAATATCTGAACCTTTGATGTTGATATTTTCTGTTGCTCCAATATTCAAATTGCCACCAATGTTAAGCTCTGAACCAATAGCTTCGTTGTATTCTTTATAACTATTTTCTTTTTCCATAGAACCTAAAGTTGCTGACCAAGAAATTTTGCCTCTATCATAATCAAATCCTTGATTTGTTGCATATCCGACAGCAGGAACAAACATTCCAGTAGCTGCCAAGGCCGCACTTGTAAAGTCTTTTTCTTTATGTTCCGTTTTTCTTGAACCTGTTGCTACATCATTTTGAATATTAACAGAACCTTTTTCTCCTGATTTTTCAACTTTTCCATCATTATTAACGGTGTAACCTGCCAAAATATTAGCATTTTCTCTAACATTTATGTCCGAACCAGTAATGTTCGTGTCTTTTTGTGAAATCAAATTCAAGTCATTGCCAACGTTAATTGTCGATTTTACGACATCTGACGTTTTATCTCTTACTTTATCTTTTGAACTTTTTAAGCCACCAAGAGAGCTTTTGTTTTTGTTTGAATTTTGATAAGAATTCTCTTTATCCGAAGATATGTTGATATTTTCAGCAATAATCAAAGCGTTTCCACCAACATTTACATCTGAAGCAATAATGTTGGTATCTTTTCCAGACTTAATTGTTAAACCATCTTTTGTTGTAACATTTGAGCCTTTTAACTTTTCTTCATAAGCTTCGTTTGTGGTCGTTGACTTTTTCAATCCGCCCCATGAGGATTTTTTGGTTTTGGAGTAAGAGTATTGACTGTCTTCAGCGGCAATTGCTGTAACATCGCCACCTGCGGTGAGCTGGGCGTCTTTGCCAGCTTCAACTTTTGAGCCTTTGGAGAAGATGTCTTTAACGGCATCTATGAGGGCATTACCGCCAGCAACAATGGCTGAACCGACATTCTCAATCTTATCTTTGACTGTGGTGGTTGTTTTTTTGCTCATAAAGCCAGATTTAGTTTTGCTGCGTTCTTCACGATTATGCAACTCAACCGTATCAAGAATAATATTTTCAGCTTTAAGGGAAACATCGCCTTCTTTGCTTTCCAGCTTTGCACCTTTGGCTGCGTATGTGCTGTTTGCCTCAATCTGCAAGCCTTTATCGCCCGAGATAACAGCCTCTTGACCTGTCTTTTCAATTAAATCATAATTTTTGCCACGGCGAGTTTCTTCGGTGTATTTCTTGGTTTCGTTCAAGATGTCATTGGCTTTAATGGTTGTTACTTCGCCGCCGATGGTTGCGCTGCGGTTTATCAAAGTGTCAGCTTCAATATCCGTTCTGCCACCGATAATGCGGGCTGTTTGCGTACGATTGCTCTCGTTAAGCAAGTTTTTAGCTTTCAGCGCAAGCTCATTTTTGGCAAATATATCGCCAGAGTTGCTAATATTGTCAGCATTGATGGCAATGTTCTTACCCGTCATTTTTGCGCCATAACCGCCGATCTTGATATCATCCAACGTTGCTTGGCAGAGATAAAGTTCTGGAACGAGAACTTTTTCGCCGTTTACTTCTTTCTCAACATACCAAATTATATCAGAGTTTAGCTGAGCTATTTGTTCAGCAGTCAAAGCAACACCGATTTTTAAGCCCAAACGCTCGTACTCTTTGGCGGCATTGTTATATAATGCTTTCATTTGATCCAAATCGTTTGAAATTTCGCCGTTGCCGAGATAATGTCCGTATGTCGCTTGGCGGATAGCGTCCATTATCAAACGAGTTTCATAGGCAGGATCGCCCAACATTTTGCGTGTGTTATATTCGTTTGAAAACGGCGTAATGCGATCAAAGAAGTAATCCGAACCGACAAACGGAATATTGTTGAAAAAGTCAACATTGGAACGAATCATATATTTCGGGTCGCCGTCTGATACGGCAAACATACCGTTATCGCCACGTGGCAAAGTTAAATCTACTGGAACTTGTCCTGATTTCAAATCTGGCACTTCATCACGACCAAAACGGAACGAACCTGTTGCCGCCTCAACTTGGTCATTAACAACATTACCACCACTGGCGTTGATGACGAGATTGTTGCCAGCGGTTACAAGAGAGGCTTCATTGGAATAAATCCGCTCATTATAATATTCGGTTGCATTATAGGTTTTCTTTTTCGTGCGGAAATGTTTTTTCTTCTTGGTGCGGCGTTGTTTCTTTATGGCTAATTTCACAACCTCGCTATATGTTTGGTTTACAAGTTGTGCCGTGTTTATTGTAGCATTATTTTTGGCAGAAAATGTGGAGCTTTGGTTTAATATATCACGGCTGTTGATGTTTAGGTCATGACCAGCAAGGATTGTTGCGGCTTCAGCATCCAAATGAACTTCTGATATTTTATAGCGTCCGAGTTCCAACCACCCCGCATTATATGGCGCTTTATCTCTGATTTTATCATAATATGTGCTGTATGCATCTGAACCAGTATTGTGATTTAACCCCATATTATAGAGTTTATCCGATTTGATGGTAATATCGTTGAAACTTTCAATTCGTCCGCCGAGGTTTACCAATGCATTAAATTGATCTTGGCTTGCGGTAAATGGCGTATTGGTGATTTGGTCTTTAATCGTTTCCGATGTTTTATTGTCTGTATTTCCGCCAATTTCGACATTATCATCGTTATTATCCGCTTCGTCCCATAAGCTATAATTAACCTCATTGCCGTCAGCGTCTAAAATTGTTAATTTATCAACATTTTGGAATGTGATTGTCGGTTCGCCGTCTGGTTCTATAGACGGAGTTACAATCCGCTCGCCAATATAGATAGTATAGCCATCTAGCGTGTAGCTATCGCCCAAGTTCGGTTCTTCGTCAAAAGCTTCAGCTGGCATGGTCAAAGTTATCCCTAAATCGGTTAAAGTTATGTCCAATCCATCATCTTCTTCATCAAACTCGCCATTTTGTATGTCTTGATTATTATTAGCATTTGAGGTTGATGTATGATTATTTTCAACATTCGGGTTGTCATAAACTTTGTTGGGGTCAACATCTCCAATTTTGGCGTCTTTACCCTTTAATTCTATATTATTGCCAGCAAAAATTTCAGCTAAATAATTGATGATATCTTTGCCAGCCTCAATCACAACGTCCGCCCCAGCAAGCAAACCACTATCGCGGTGGTTGACATAATCGTTTTTTGTGGAAATATTTATATTGCCATTAGCCGCAATCTGTCCCAAATTATGAATATTATCAGCAGAAAGCGAGGCGTCTGTACCAGCGTTGATTTTGCTATTATTCGTGATGTCGCCAGTGGTGTTTAAGGTTAAGGTTTCATCGGTCGCTATTTGCGCATTGTTTGTGAGGGTTCCTGATTTTAGCGTTAGGTTTTTGGCAGATACAGAGCCACTGTTTAACAAGCTGTCGCCGCCGACTTCTAATGTAGCCGTATTTTGTGCTAAAATCGTGTCATTATTCGTAAGGTTTTTACCAACATTCACGGTTAAATCTGTGTCTGCGACTAACTTACCGTCATTCGTTAAATTATTCTTAACCTCAATATTTATCGTATCCGCATTGATAAACTCTTTTGTGAGGTTGAAGTCGTTACCTGCTATTAAATCAGCATTTTTAACCGCAGCTATCTGCATGGCAGAAGTTACGTTTTGACCAGCTTTGACATTGAGAGTGTCTGATAAAATAAACTCTCCTTCAAGCGTAACATCTTTGTGCGCAGTCAAATTGATATTATTTTCAGCGAATGCTGTTCCTTGTACGCCAATGTTTTCTTTTGCCTCTGCTGAAATATTGTTAGAAGCATAAGCTGTACCATTAAGTTGAATATTTTTGCCTGCGGTTATGGTCAAATCTTTTTCAGCGTGAGCAATGCCGTCTTTCTTATGTTCGGCTGAGCCAGACTTTGAGGCAACTTTTATATTATTTTTTGCCGCAACATTCTTAAACACAATATCGCCGTCTGCGGTAATTTCAAGATTGTCCATATCTGCAACAAGATTGCCATCGGTTTTAATACCCATACCGCTTTGCGTAGCTTCAATTTTAATCCGCCCAGCATACATTCCGCCCAAAGCCGAACTATCTAATGCTAATGTGGGCTGCGTTGTGGTGTCATTTTTTGAAGTTATTTGTTTGGTATTATAATCATATTTATCATTACCAGTTTTTATGGTTAATTCTTGGTCTTCATCAACATAAATATTGCCGGCAACTTTAACCGTATTGGAAACTAACTCGGCAGGACTTTCTGGAACGTGCAAACCGAACGCTTGCTCGCCTTTACCCTCTATGCTGATTGTTCCCACAGGAGAAATGGCAAAATCTTCAAGTTTACCTTCAACCACATTCGGTTTACCTGTTACCATAGTCAAACGGGAGAGGTTAATAAAACCTGCTCCCGCTGCTGTTATCCCGTTTGGATTTGCTATAACTAATGCTGCTCTTTGCCCGAAAATCTCTGTATATCCCTCTAAGGCGGTGGTCGAGTTTGAAGTTACTTCATTCAAAATGACACGCGCGGCATCTCCTGTTCCAAAGTTTGGATTAAATGCAACCGTGCCGCCAAGTGTACTTTCCCCTTGCGGAATACCAGTTTTATAAGCGTGGTTATTTAAGATAAGATTTTGGTCGGATACATTATATTCTAAAAATTTATTATGAGAAACACCGCCAGCGGTGGGCTTAACGATATTTAAGACGTCTGTTCCGTTAGATGACTGAACTATATTTGGTGCGCCTGCGCCTTGATGAGCTGCTGTATCAACAACAATATTGTTGTTTTGGGCAAAGGCAAAAGTCGCAAATGAAACCGAGGAAAGCAATAAATAAGTAGATAATCTAATCTGTTTTCTAGATAAATAGTTCTTATAGTTCATAGTACACCTATTCATAGTTCACCTATCCAAAAGTTTAAGATTTAGTTAATTTTTAACCTTTAATATTTTAAAAATCAATAAAAAAAATTACATTTTTTCAAACATTTTATTCATATATGATATATTATATAATAAAAAAGAACCCCATTATTTTATAATGAGGTTCTGTTGTATTTATCAATCCATTTCTTCAATTGGAACTAAATCCCAATCTTCACCATCGCAACTTGGAAGTTGTATAAAAAAAAGATATTTTTTATTTATTTTATGTAAAATCAGTAACTTATATTTATATAGGTATCTGGTTTATATATGGTCACCGCAGGCAATAGGTATCATAAAGCAAAACTTTGCTATAAAATATGCGAAACTTCCCTAAAAACTTCTTGGGCAATTTTTTTTATATCTAGACCCATAAAAGTATATATTTGGGGTGAATTTTAGGCTTTTTAGGCGGAAAATACGAAAAAATAGGAATATACCCTGTTCCCATAAACAAGGCACAAACACTTAAATTTCTTGGGGTTTTGAGGTATAAAAAAACGGAAGTAAATACTTCCGTTCTTTTCCTTATGGTAGGCGCGCAGGGATTTGAACCCTGGACCCACTGATTAAGAGTCAGTTGCTCTAGCCAACTGAGCTACGCACCCATAACCAAAAACTTGCTTAAATATACCCAATAGTTTTTTTTTTGCAATAGTTTTTTTTAGTTTTTGTTATTTTTTTTAACGAGGGCTTATTTTTACTTAAAAAATAAATTATAACCGTATGTTTTTGAAATAAAAATCTACATATCACCTGTTTATTTTGCCTCTTGAATAACTATATTTATGAAAAATTTGGAGAGAGTATAATGCAGAATCAAAAAGCAAATATGAGTTTTATTAACGTCTTGGCAATTGGTATTGGTTCAATTGTGGGAGCTGGGATTTTTGCTCTTTTAGGACAGGTTATTTTAATTTCTGGCAGTTTAACATACGTTTCTTTTTTACTTGCTGGACTTGCTGCTATTTTTTCAGGATATTCATATGCCAAATTATCTGCAAAATTTCCTGTTTCGGGTGGATTGACTGATTTTTTTCATATCGCTTTTAAAAATCGCTTGCTTTCTGGTGGTCTGACCATTTTATATATGCTCACTTCTGCAATTTCTATTTCTATGATGGCAAAGTCTTTTGGTATTTATGCGGCACATTTATTTGAACATTATGGACATACGGAGCTTATCATTAACACTGCTGCAATATTATTGATTACAAGTATGGCTTTTTTGAATATGTTAGGTGCGGCTGATTCAAGTCGAACAGAAACTTTACTTGTTGCTTTAAAACTTTTTATTCTTTTAACACTTGCTGGAACTGCTTTTTATTATTTTAGGGAACCTGCTCAGAATATCTTTTTTCCTCAAGCAAAAAGTTTTTTGGGTGGCGTTGGAGTAACATTTTTTGCTTATGCTGGTTATGGTGTAATTACGAATGCGGCTGGTGATGTTAAAAATCCTGAACGCACTATTCCTTTGGCTATTTATGCAACATTATTGATTGTGATGGCGTTATATTGCAGTTTAGCTTTTGTGGTACTTCACTTTGTAGATTTTTCAGAACTTACAGCTCATCCTAATGTTGCTGTGGCAATTGCGGCAAAAAAACTTTTGGGAAATTTGGGCTTCGATCTTATTTATCTAACTATTTTTATTGCATATGCAACAGGAGTAAATGCTACATATTTTAGTATTTTCCGTATATCCCGTGCCCTCTCAGAAGACAGAGAGTTACCAGCATTTTACCGTGAAAAATTTTGGCGCTTTGGCACACGGGGAAATCTTTTGACTACCGCGCTCATTGTACTCGCAACATTATTGTTTGACTTTAATGCAATTGTCAATTTATCGAGTGGCGCTTTTTTGGTTTGTTATCTGGCTGTTTTTTGTGCAGCTTGGTTGTTGCGTCAAGACATAAAAGCATCTCCTATCATTATAGGAATCGGCTTTTGCTTAATGTTATTTATTTTTGTAGCTTTTCTTTATAATATCTTCGCTTAGCGGCTATTGCCATTATTTATCATCTGTTGGTTCAATGTCGTTTGTTTAACTTCGCTTTTTTGAGAATCTGGACGTTTATATGTTTCCTCTTCACGCTGACGCATTGCTTCTAGTTTTTTCTTTTCTTCAAGAAGTTGACGTTTTTTCTCACGAACTTCACGCAATTTCTGTTCAATCTGACGACGTTTTTCAGCTTTTTTCTCTTTATGCATTTTTTTGAGTAAGCTTTCTTCTTCTTTACTTAATTTTTTGTCTTTGTTATGAAGTTTTTTCTTTTGTTCTTCATAATATTTCATCCTTTCTTCAAATTTTTTTTGACTTTCGGCTGCTTCCTTGGTTGCTGCAATTTCGGCTGCTTTTTGAGCGGCGATTTGTTTTTCAATTTTTTCTGCCATTGCAATATCTTTGCCACGCTGTTGTAGACGTTGTTCGAATCTATCAACCGCTAGCGGTGCTTTTACAAGTAATTCGCCAAGCTTTTCCGGTGTTATTCCATACGAAACTGCTTTTTTTAGCGCTTCTACACTTGCTGGTCCGAATGCTTGTGCCATCAAATCATAGGCTTTATCCATCTCGCCTTGGCGGATAAACTCTCCTATTCTTTTTAGGGTTTGACTATCTTCTTTTACGACCCCGATTGACATTGCATTTCTCCTTTATCTTCCTTGTTGATTTGCCTTAGCATATAATATAGATTTTTCGCTTTCTTGTTCTCTTTCTTGCCTTCTTTTTATTAACTCTACTGCAATCTTTTTGGGTACTCGACAATCTTTTGCCACACATACAAACATTTTCCGACCATATCTGCTAAAGTTTGGCCCATCTGGTTGACGACCATCACTGCACGCATCACCCTTTTCATCTTGCACCCAAACGTGACCGTGCTTTTGTGAATTATTTTGCGGACGTCTGCCGTGTAGCTCTTCGGGCTTATAATTATCTAGTGCCGCAATTGTTCCAGCCGGAAGAGTTTTGTTAAATTCTTTCATTTTTCTATCTTCTGGCGATCCTGCTCCTCTGCCAAAAGCAAGATTATCTACTTCTACAGTAACATATTTGCCTCCTTTTTCCAACACTTCAGGAGCATTACAAGCAGAGTTTGCGCTACTGTTATATTCTTTTTTTCCTCGCCAATTCGGATTTTCTCCCCCTAGTTCTGGGCACATTCTTTGTACACCAGCTAAACATCCACCTTCACATCTTCCACTGACTTTATTTGCTTTTGTAGCTAAATTTTTGTTATTTTTTCCAGGTTCAAGCTTAGCAAAATAATCTTTATTTTCTTCAAAAACATCTTGAATATCTGCTCTATTAACTCCACAGCTTTTCATCAGTTCTTCAATACTTAAATCTCCTTTGTGTGTTTGGGCTAGATTATTATATATCTGTTCAGCTTGTTGTTCTGGTGTTAAGGTAACTTTTTCTAGTACTGGAATTCGTGTTCCGGTGATATTAACAAAAGTTGAAGATGATTGCTCAACAATTTTATCAAAATCAAATGTATTTGGTCTTGTTATAGGGGTTAGCGTTTTAACTGCAGAACTTTGCTCCAATAGTGTGCGGCGAGTTTCTGCTTTAGCTTGACTACGATTATACCCTTTAGAAATGTTTGATTTGGTTTTAGTTGTTTTACGGACAGTTGTTCTGGTTTCAACCTTGGCTTGACTTGCTTGAGCTTTTGGGGTGTTATTTTTGCTTTTTTTACTATTTGCCACAAATTGAGAAGTTTTCTTAATTCCTTTTGCAACTTGAACATCGTTTAAATTAGTATTGGCAAAATATTTGATTGCATCACTGGTTTTATACAAAGTTGATTGTGGATTTACTCTTTTCATTACATTGCCTGGCTCTTGCATACACTGGCGAACAATTGCATATGCACTTTCAACACCGTATTTTTCTATCAATTTATCGGCAACTTTTTTATCTTTGGTAAACTTTTGAACCTCTTTATAAACATTATCCATTTTCTGCTTGGATGCAGTTTGTCTTTTCAAAGTGGTTTTTGTTCCTGCTCTATTCATTTTAGCCTCCACAAAAATATACTTTTCTATATCTTTTAAGTTATAATATCACAATTTTTAGGAAGATGCAAGGGATTTAAAAAAGAGGAAACGTTAATATTTTGTTACAAAAAATCCCCCGCTATATATAACGGAGGACTTTTTTTTTATAGATTTGAGACATTTTATGAAAATGTCAAACCATTTTCTGCGGCACCGACTTTTACTTTTTCATTATCGCAAACTTCACCAGCCAATAAAGCATACGCTAGTTTATTTTCTAGCTCTCGTTTTAATAACCTTTTCAAGGGACGAGCACCATAAACTTCATCGTAACCATTATTAACTATCCACTCAGTTGCCTCAGGAGACAGCTCCAATGTGATATTACGGTCTTGTAAACGTTTTTCAATGTTTGCCAATGCCAAAGCGGTGATTAAACGGATATTTTCCTTTGTAAGACGTTTGAAAACGATAATATCATCAATCCGGTTAATAAATTCGGGACGGAATGCCTGCCGCAAGGTTTCAAGCACTTTTTCGGTTTGTTCTGTCGGGGTTAAAGATGGATTTATTAGATATTGTGCCCCAAGATTTGAGGTCATAATGATAATCGTGTTTTTAAAATCAACTGTACGCCCTTTACTATCGGTCAACCGTCCATCATCTAATATCTGTAGTAAAATATTAAAAACATCGGGATGCGCTTTTTCTATCTCATCAAACAATATTACCTGATATGGGCGACGGCGAACACTCTCAGTTAAGATACCACCTTCATCATAGCCAACATATCCTGGAGGAGAGCCAATAAGACGAGATACGGAATGCTTTTCCATATATTCTGACATATCTACTCTCAACATTGCATTTTCATCATTAAACAAAAACTCTGCTAAGCTTTTACTTAATTCGGTTTTACCAACGCCGGTCGGTCCTAAAAACAAGAATGATCCAATTGGCTGGTTAGGGTTTGAAATTCCTGAGCGAGAGCGGCGAACAGCATTTGCTACAGCTTCAACAGCTTCGTCTTGTCCTACGATACGTTTTTTGAGATAGTCTTCTAGATGCAACAATTTTTCACGCTCTGAAGAAAGCATTTTATCGGTTGGAATCCCTGTCCATTTTGATACAACTTTAGCGATATCTTCAGGATTAACGGTTTGCTCTCCGGCTTTTTTAGTATTTTTCTCCAGTTCGGCAAGTTCTTTGGTTAAACTGGGGATGATACCATATTGCAATTCCCCTGCCCGCTCATATTGTCCATTGCGCTCAGCAATTTGAACCTCACTTTTAGCTTTATCCAACTTGTCCTTGATTTCATTCATTTTTTGCAAATCAGCTTTTTCCTGATGCCATTTTGTCTCTAAGCCCCGTGCTTGTTCTTCTAAATCTGCCAATTCTTTTTCTACTTCTGCCAAACGTTTTTTAGATTGATCATCGTTTTCTTTTTTTAGTGCTTCCTTTTCTATTTTTAATTGCAGAACTTTTCTATCCAAAGAATCGAGTTCTTCGGGTTTACTGTCTATACTCATTCTCAACGATGAAGCAGCTTCATCCATTAGATCAATCGCTTTATCTGGCATATAGCGATCAGCTATGTAGCGATTTGCTAATGTTGCAGCTGCAATCAGAGCACTATCTGAAATGCGTACACCGTGGTGAAGTTCAAATTTATCTTTAATACCACGAAGAATAGTAACCGTTTCTTCAACATCTGGCTCATCTACATATACGGTCTGGAAACGACGTGCAAGAGCAGCATCTTTTTCGACATATTTTTTATATTCGTTTAAAGTCGTGGCACCGATACAATGTAGCTCTCCACGGGCCAACGCGGGTTTTAAGAGATTTGAGGCATCCATTGAACCTTCTGCTGCACCTGCTCCGACAATGGTATGCATTTCATCAATAAATAAAATGATTGAACCTGCGGCTTCTTCTATCTCTTTTAAAACAGATTTCAAACGCTCCTCAAACTCTCCGCGAAATTTTGCACCAGCAATTAACGCTCCCATATCCAGCGCTAATAAACGTTTGCGACGCAAACTTTCGGGCACATCATTGTTAATGATGCGCATTGCTAATCCCTCAACAATAGCGGTTTTACCAACCCCTGGTTCTCCAATCAATACCGGATTATTTTTGGTGCGGCGAGACAGAACTTGTATGGTACGACGAATCTCCGCATCGCGTCCGATAACTGGATCGAGTTTTCCCTCTTTGGCACGACTTGTGAGGTCTATGGTAAATTTTTTCAAACTTTCAAATGTATCTTCAGCTGTTTCAGAATCTGCCAGACGTCCTTGACGATAATTTGAGACAGCTTGATTAAGTTTCAATGGATTAACCCCTGCTGATTTTAGCAACTCTGAGGCTTTATTTCCTGAAGACTGAGCTAAAACTTGCAACAAACGTTCTAATGTGACATATTTATCATTATTTTTCTCACTAAAACTTTCGGCTTCCAGCAACAAGCGATTGTATTCTTGTGATAAAGAGCTTTGCACATTTTCACCGCTAACAGCTGGCAATTTCTCCATTTCGGTTTTGACACTTTGTTTCAGTACTGATAGGTCTCCCCCACTTTCAGTGATGAGATTTTCCATTGTCGGTTCATTCATATCTAATATAGCATCTAGTAAGTGTAGAGGTACCACAAACTGATTACCCCGCTTAACGGCGATATTTATTGAATCTTTAACTGCCTCTTGTGATTTTATCGTAAACTTTTCAATGTTCATTTATTTTCTCCTTTATCTTTTATGTAGTAAAGAGGTAGGGGAAAAATCAAGAGCCACAGATTTTTTTTATGAAATTTTTATCTTTAAGGAAGTTGTGCTTGAATGGCTTTTATACCTTCTTTTGTGAGAAGAAATATGGCATAAACGTCATCTACATAAATGCTTTCTTCTGCCGGATAAGAATATATAGCATTTTTAAGATATCTATATAATTCTGGCGATATTTCTGTAATCTGCGCATTAGGCGTAAACAGTGGATGCGGCATATAGAAATTTAACATTCCTGAGGGAATATGGCGTACAATAAATGCGGTATTTAATATATAAGGGCTGGCATATTGATATTTTTCTTTATAATAACGCGAACGAAGAGGAAGCTCTCCTGCAATAATGGGGGTTAACGGGAACTGTGCTGCCTTTTCTTCCACACGCCCATTTAAGCGTTCGGCTAATTTCTCTTCAGCGATTTTACCAAAATGCCAGACCTTTTGGGCATAAAAATTTTGGTTAATAGAGATAAATATAAACAGCAGACTTAAAGTTAATCCGGCATTTCTCCATCCCCCTTTTTGGTTAAGTAAAACAGCGGCGGCGGCTGTGTAAAGATAATTTACCCCATAAAAATTAACCCGTGGCATATAAGCTACTTCTTCGGGAACGGCTGTTAAAAATATACTTAATATGGTTGCTCCTAAAGCTACTATCCAAAAGAGGAGATTAACTGGTTGTCGGATGGAGGTTATAATTGCTATTAAAAGCAAACCTATCCCTATCACTCTAAACTCTTCAGGAAAAAATGGCAATGTTATCCATAATTGTTTTCCAGCATAGATAATCGTTTGCGGCAGGCGCTGCAGCATCTCACTTATGGTTGCTGTCTGCATATTATAATGTCCGCTATAAATGATGTTAGCGTGGCTTAATATAGTTAAAAGGAGTTTGAACATTAACAATGACAAGAGTATTGTTAGAGCTGAAGGAATAAGCTTTTTCAATGTTTCCTGCGGAATAAGAATGTTATGTGCACACCAACAAACAACTATCATTTCCATTACACTTGGATAGACGCCTAACGCTATCAAAAAGCATATCACTGCTGCTATCTTATATTTTAACGCTTTTTTTTCAGCCAAAATTAAACCGCTGCATACCAATGGGATTGTCGCAAAATTTCCCAATATATTGATGGGAAAATATAACCAACCAAGAATAAACGGTGCTAAAGCTGGCATTAGGGCTACAATTAGACGCGATGATGCTTTTTGTATTTGCCAATACTCTGTGAGCAAGGTTGTTCCTAATGCCAACAGTGCAAAAGCAACTTGCGTATTTAATAATGGTAGCACCTGACCACCAAAAAGAATAACATTTAGGATAAACTTGGCATAACGTCCCTCAAACAAACCTGTATCAAGACTTAAAACTTGTGTTGTCCCTTTTATCCAATCCCAATCGTGATTACCCCAAAAAAAGGTCGCCTGATAATAAGCAAAGGTGATGTTTAGCGCTATAAATACCCATATAAAAACTGACAGATTTCGGTGATGTAAAAATTTATCTGGCATTAGTTTATCCTTTTTTCAGATAGTAGTTTAGCTGTTTGGCGTAGTATTTGTAAAGGATTATTACAGACTAATGCAAAGGAATTTCTGTTAAGTATTGGGGAATTGCTTAAAAAATAGGTACGTTTTTTTTAAGCAAAAGTCAATATTTTTATTTTGTTTAAAATCAAATATTTATAGTTTTCATAAGCTGCTACTATTAAACGTACAATATTTTTAAGCAACTATACTAAAATTTATAGGAGGTTATTATGTCTGATAAAAAAGAAGAAGATGGATTTTTTGTTAGCTTATACAAAAAAGCAAAATCTAAATTTATTGAAGAAATCCAACAATTTAACGATATGGGCGGTTGGTCGAATGCCGGTGAATATGTGGCGCAAAATGCAACCTCCGTCGGTGTACAGATTTTGGATGCAGTGGGTGCGAACGAATTAGCTGATGACTTAGAAGGCAAGCGTCCTGATATTGTAAATGCTGGTAAAACTGTTGATGCTAAAATTGCAGAAGAGATTCAACAGTTTAATGATATGGGCGGTTGGTCGAATGCCGGTGAATATGTGGCGCAAAATGCAACCTCCG